>JAVMKI010000015.1:0-5099 GCA_031732755.1 Candidatus Contendibacter sp. | reverse complement strand
AAGAAGCCGCTTGAACCGGCCATTTCATCGATGCATCACTTTGAATCACACCCAGCGGGAGCCGTTGCCGGACCCGTTCACGTTGGAACCCGAGGAGGTTGCCGCTCGCATCGGCGAGGCCGGCATCGTCGGCATGGGCGGGGCGAATTTCCCGGCGGCGGTCAAACTCAGCAAGGCGCGCCAGGCCAAAGTGCATACCCTGGCGGTCAACGGCGCCGAGTGCGAGCCTTACATGACTTGCGACGACCGCCTGATGCGCGAGCGGGCCGAGCACATCGTGGACGGCGTTCGCCTGATGCTCCACGCCTTGCAGGCGTCCAACGCCGTGATCGCCATCGAGGACAACAAGCCGGAAGCGGCGGCTTGCATGAAAGCGGCCTGCCAATCCGAGCGCCAGATTCGGGTAGTGGTGGTGCCGTCGCGTTATCCCGCCGGTTCAGCCAAGCAGTTGATTCAAATTCTGACCGGTCTGGAAACGCCCGCTGGGGGACGCGGTACCGACACCGGCGTGCTGGTGCACAACGTCGGCACCGCCTACGCCGTGCACCGGGCATTGCGGCAGGCGCATCCGTTGATTTCGCGAATCGTCACGGTCACCGGCGGCGCGGTGGCTCAACCGCAAAATCTGGAAGCGCCCATCGGCACGCTGGTGGAGGATTTGCTGGCGTTCTGCGGTGGCGTGGCTGAATCGCCCGCCCGCTTGCTGATGGGTGGGCCAATGATGGGCCAACCGCTGCCGAGCACTCAGGTGCCCATCGTCAAGGGCACCAACGGGATTCTAGCGTTGACCGCCGCCGAGGCGCGGTTGGAAGCGACGCCTTCGCCTTGCATCCGCTGCGGACGCTGCGTCGAAGCCTGCCCAATGGGCCTGATGCCGCTGGAAATGTCCAAGCGCGCCCGCCACGACGATCTGGAAGGCGCGGAGGCGTTCGGGCTGGTCGACTGCATCAGTTGCGGTTCCTGTGCCTTCGCCTGCCCCTCGCATATTCCGCTGGTGCAATATTTCGAATATGCCCGCGGTGCGCTCGAAGCCCAGCAACGGGCGGAGCAGAAAGCCAAGGAAACCCGGCGCTTGCTGGATCAGCGGCAAGCGCGGCTGGCGCGGGCGGAACAGGCCAAGGCCGAAGCGGCGGCGCGCCGGCAAGCTGAAAAACGCCAAGCCAAGGCCAAAGCCGGGGCAGCGGCATGAGCGCGCATTTGCTCAGCGCGCCCCACGCGCATACGCCGGACAGCGTGCCGCGCATCATGGGCTTGGTGTTGCTGGCGGCGGCGCCGGCAACGCTATACGGCATCGTCTTGTTCGGCTGGCCGGCGCTGAACCTGTTCGCGGTCACGATCCTGACGTGCTTGCTGTGCGAGGCGGTTTGTCTACGCCTGGCCGGGCATTCGGCGCGCTCGTTTTTGCTGGACGGTTCCGCTTTATTAACCGGGGTTTTACTGGCCTTGTCGTTGCCGCCGTGGGCACCGTGGTGGATCGGCGCGGTCGGCGGTTTCTTCGCCATCGTGGTCGGCAAGCAGGTGTTCGGCGGGATCGGTCAGAACATCTTCAATCCGGCGATGCTGGCGCGGGTCGCCCTGCTGGTGTCGTTTCCGGTCGAAATGACACTCTGGGTGGAACCGCGCCCGCTGTTCTCCAGTCACGCACCCGGCTTTCTGGAAGGGTTGGCGATCACGTTTGGCGGCATCCCCAACATCGACGCGGTCAGCGGCGCCACCATCCTGGGGCGCATCCGCACCGAACTGGGCATGTCCCATGTGCTCAGCCAAATCCTGCCCGGCCATTACGGGGTCGGAACCGCCGCGCTGGGTTGGACCGGCGGCAGTCTGGGTGAAACTTCCGATCTCCTGGTTCTACTCGGCGGATTATGGCTGCTATGGCGGCGGGTATTCACTTGGCATGTGCCAGTCGCCATGCTGGCAGCGATACTGGTACTGGCCGGCGGTCTGCATTGGTTGAACCCAGAGCGATTCGCCAGCCCGGCGGTGCATCTGCTGTCGGGCGGCCTGATGTTGGGCGCGTTCTTTATCGCCACCGATCCGGTGACCTCGCCGACCACGAAGTTAGGGCAACTGATCTTCGGCGCCGGTTGCGGTGCATTGGTGTACATCATCCGCACCTGGGGCGGCTATCCCGAGGGCGTGGCGTTCGCCGTGGTGCTGATGAACGCGGCGACACCATTGATCGACTATTACGTCCGCCCGCGCATCTACGGCCGCACTTGGCGTGGCCAATCGCGGCCGGTGCCCGAACGCGCCAAGAAACGTCCGCCGGTCGGATCGGGAGAGGCCGAATGAACCTGTGGTTCCTGAAGCCGGAGTATCGGCAACGGCTGAGCTATCACGTCGCGTTGCTGGGTGGCGTGGCGCTGTTGACCAGCGCCGCTATCGGCGTGGCTGATCATCTGACCCGTACCGACATCGCCCAACGTCAGTTGGAAGACTTGAAAGTCACCCTGCAAGAAGTTGTTCCCTCCCAATATTTCGACAATGACTTGGTGCGCGATACGGTAACCGTCAACAATGGTGGCGACGAACCGGTGGTGGCCTATCGAGCGCGCCGGGGCGGCCAGGTGCAAGCGGTGTGTTATCGGGTCAAGGCGCCGGGTTATGGCAATACCGCCATGGTGATCGCCATCGGCGTGGATCGCGCCGGTACTTTGTTAGGGGTCAGGGTCGTCAGCCATAACGAGACGCCGGGTCTCGGCGATAAGATCGAACTGAGCAAATCCAATTGGATTTTGAGTTTCACCGGGCGCTCGCTAAACGATCCACAGCCGGATAAATGGGCGGTCAAGAAGGATGGCGGTGTGTTCGATCAATTCACGGGCGCCACCATCACGCCGCGCGCCGTGGTGAAGGCCGTCAAGAAAGGTTTGGCCTTCTTCGCTGAACATCGGGCGGAACTACTGGATGAAGCGCCAACCAAGACGGCCCAGGCGGAAGTATCGCCTGCCTCCAACGGCTCAACGCGCGGCGATTAGCACGACGAAGGAGTAAAACATGACGACGACCCCGCATTGCGGCGCCGATCCGGCTGTGGAACCGGTTCCCCAACCAGCTTCCGGCAAAGAGGATTATCGCGGCGTTTTCGCCGATGGCCTTTGGCGCAATAACGTCGTTTTCGCGCAAATGCTGGCGCTGTGCCCACTGATGGCGGTGACCACCACCGCCACCAACGGGCTTGGCATGGGCGTGGCGACCACCGGTGTATTGCTCGCTTCCAACGTGGTCATCGCCGGTTGCCGCGATTTGATCAGCCAGGAAGTGCGGATTCCGGTGTTCGTGCTGCTGATCGCCTCGCTGGTGTCACTGGCCGACATGGCGATCAATGCCTGGCTGCATGAGTTGTACAAGGTGCTGGGGCTGTTCATCCCCTTGATCGTGGTCAATTGTTCGGTGCTAGGCCGTGCCGAGGTTTTCGCCTCCAAGCGGGCGGTATTGACCTCGGCGGTGGATGGCTTGGCGATGGGGTTGGGCTACACCTTGGCCCTGGTCTTGATCGGCGGTTGTCGCGAAATTCTGGGCAGCGCCACTTTGTTTTCTCATGCCTCGTTGTTGTTGGGCAGCGGTTTCGCCTTTCTCGAAACCACCCTGATTCCAAATTACAAAGGTTTTCTCTTGATGCTGTTGCCGCCCGGCGGTTTTCTGGTGTTGGGATTCCTGCTGGCCGGTAAACGGGCGATGGAACGGCGTCTGGAGCAGCGAGCGACTCGAAGCAAGACCGAGACGGGGGCGCAACAGTCGCCCTCCGTCGCCTGATGCGATCAGCAACCCAAGATTACTCGCGTGACGTTAAGGAGGAGACGATGCAAGTCAGCGTTGCTTATACCGAACCGGCACAACAAATCTGGCTTTCCCTGGACGTGCCCGATGACAGCACGGTACTCCAGGCTATCGAACGCTCTGGCATTCTGGCGCGTTGTCCGAGTCTGGATTTGAAAAAGAACAAGGTTGGCATTTTTGGCAAGATCACTAAACTGACCACATCGCTTGCCGATGGTGACCGCGTGGAGATTTATCGGCCGATCACCGTCGATCCCAAGACCGTGCCGCAGCGGAAAATCGCCCTGCTGGACGAAGATGAGGACGACGATTAGCACGGCGTTCGGTCGTCCGAAATTCCAAAGGATTCTCTTATTCCCCTTGATGAACGATGTGCTTGCCCGACATTCGTCAATGCTTGTTGTACTGCCGGTGCGGTGCGGTTCACCGACGGCTACGCGGCGGGTGGTCGATGTCGCGCGGGTCATCCCGAGGTTAAGCGAGCGAACCGGCGGGGCGGGTGGTAGCGCGTCATGATGGAGGAACCCCGCCGCCACCGGCATCCATTCCTGCGTGGGATCGGCCACGCGCTCGGCGTGTTCTATCTGCTGGTCACGCTACTGTTCGGGCCGATTCGGTCGCTGGCCGCTTGGCTGGAGCGGCGACGCCTGATCCAACGTTACGCGGGCTGGGTGGGCGGATTGCCGCCCGCCGCCGGGTTAGCGGTGTCGTTGTTGTCCCTGGGCTTGCTGGAGGTCGCCAAGGTGGCGGTCCTGCTCAGCCTGCGTTACGTTGGCGTGCTGGCGGCGGTGGTGGTAACCGTCGGCGCCAAGGCCAGCTTGGGCTATTTCGCCCACATCACTTGGCGGGCGGCCCGCCCTAAGGTCATCGCGACTTATGCGTGGGCGGCGCGGGTGGATAGCTGGGTCGGGGCGCAATTGGCGCTACTCCGGGGAATGCGTGACCGCTGGCTGGAGACTCTCCGCCGCCGTTCCTGGTATCCCGGCATCGCGAACGCTGTTCGGATGATCAAAAACCAGGCTACCCGCGCGCTCGGCTGGATCAAGGCACGGTGGATTACGGTTTTCGGCGGAGAGTAATCCAGCGCGTGGTTTCCCGCGCCCGCATGGGTCGGGCCTTGGGGCATTCGAAATTGTCAGGGAGTAGAAGCCTCGGTCGCGGTGTGGCATCGGCCCAGTCGTGAATTCCGCTAGGTGGTGGGAACCTTGGCCGTTGGGCGGTGTTCTATTTGGCCATCCCGCTGACATCGGCGCCACGCCATCCTTAGAGCCTGTTCATAATCTATTAACGACGAGGATGTGATTCTCAGGTGGTAA
>JAVMKI010000014.1:0-35288 GCA_031732755.1 Candidatus Contendibacter sp. | reverse complement strand
AGGCCTTGTATGCCGCCAAGGCCGCCGGACGCAATCGCGTGCAGTGCGAGGAGGAAGTGGTCCACGAATCACGGAGTGATGCACAATCCCAAAGGCCCAATTGAGGGATCGGTTCGATACCCACACGTTGCGCCCCCTGGCCTTTCCCCCTAGAATGCCTACCCCTTGCGACCCGGACGGGTCGCGACTCCTTGCCTCACCGCCCGCGCGGGAGGCTATTCCAAATCCGTGGGGAGCCCCGCATGCGTCATTATGAAATCGTGTTCATGGTCCATCCCGACCAGAGCGACCAGGTCCAGGCGATGATTGATCGCTACCGCGCGCTGATCGAAGAGGATGGCGGCAAGATTCACCGGCTCGAAGACTGGGGACGACGCCAGTTGGCCTATCCGATCAGCAAGGTCCACAAGGCCCACTATGTCCTGATGAACGTCGAGTGCAGCCAGCCGGTGCTGGAGGAAATGCAAAGCGCGTTCCGCTTCAACGACGCCGTCATCCGCAATCTCATCATCCAGAGGGACGGTCCCGAAACCGAACCGTCACCGCTGATCCGGTCCCGCGACGAGCGCGAATCCCGCGATGACCGCGATGACCGCGATGACCGCGAGCCTCGCGGTCGGCGCACCGAACGGGAAGACGCCGACGACGAGGCCGAGGTCGAAGCCGACGACGAGGCGGCCTGATCCAGGCCACGAGCCGCGCACCGTCATGCCGCCCGCGCCGTCCGCCGACAACTGTTTGATCATCGTCGGCCAGTTGGCCGGAGTTTGCGAAACCCGCGTCACGCCGGCCGGCATACCGATCAGCCGTTTTCTGCTGGAACACCATTCCGGCCAACAGGAGGCCGGTCTGCCCCGTGAAGCGTGCTGCCGGATTCCCGTCATGGCCTGTGGCGATGCGCTCGCCAACATCGCCAGCCGATTGGCGCCGAACGCCCGCGTTCGGGTCCGGGGTTTCGTCAGCCGCGCCAACCACCGCGAGGGCGAATACCGGCTGGTGCTGCACGCCGCCCACATTGACCTACTTGTCACCGAATCATCCGAGGATTGACCATCATGTCGCGTTTTTTCCGTCGCAAGAAGTTTTGCCGTTTCACCGCTGAAGGCGTCAAGGAAATCGACTACAAGGACATCGCCGTCCTGAAAAACTACATCACCGAAACCGGCAAGATCGTGCCGTGCCGCATCACCGGGACCAAAGCCCGTTATCAGCGGCAATTGTCGGTGGCGATCAAGCGCGCCCGGTTCCTGGCGTTGCTGCCGTACTGCGACCGGCATTAAGACTAAACAGGACGAAAGCATCCATCGCCCGCCGTCCCCGCCGATTATGAAAGCGCTGGCTGCTTTCGTCATGCGTGGCCGTTCGACCGCCGCCTTGGTCGCGGCGGCGGCGGCGGTGCTGTTCTGGCTGTTCCCGCCGTTCCTGATCGTATCGGGCGCGGCGGTGGCGCTGGTGACGCTGCGCCGGGGCGCGGTCGAAGGCGTGTGGCTGATGGCGCTGGCCGGGCTGGGCGCGGTGGCCTTGACCGCGCTGGCGTTGGGCACCCCATGGCCAATGCTGGATGTACTGCCAACCGGCTGGTTGCCGGTGTGGCTGCTGGCCCTCGTGCTGCGCGCCACGGTGTCCCTGCCCCGAACCTTTCAGGTCGCGGCGCTGCTGGGCCTACTGGGCATGGTCGGTTTCTACCTGGCGTTGGGCGATCCGGCGGTCTGGTGGGGTGGCGTGCTCGATCAGTGGGAACAAGCGCTGGCGCCGCTGGCATCCCCTGATCGGGATACCCTGGATCAACTGCTGGCGCTGTTGAAGGAATGGGCGCCGTATCTGCCGGGTCAGGCGGTCGGCGCGGCGCTGTTGTTCGCGCTGGCGGGTTTGTTGCTTGGCCGCTGGCAGCAGGCGCTGCTGTTCAACCCTGGCGGCTTCCGGCCCGAATTTCACGAACTGCGACTGGGCCGGCCGTTGGCGGCGCTCACGCTGGCGCTATTCGGCGCGACCATGTTGTCCGGTTGGCCACCGCTGAGCAACGCGGCGCTGGTGCTGGGTCTGCTGTATACCGTGCAGGGTATCGCTCTGGTCCATGCCCTGGTGTTCAAACGGCGCCTGTCGCCAGCCTGGCTACCACTGTTTTATCTGTTGCTGCTGGTTCCCCCGCTGTCGCAAGGGGTGATGGCGCTGGGCGTCGCCGACGCCTGGGCCGATTTTCGCAACCGCGTCCGGCCGCGCGTGGACCAGCGCTGAACCGCGTTCACCGATCCAATTGAATTTTGGAGCACTCGACGATGGAAATCATTCTGCTGGAAAAAATCGCCAATTTGGGCACCCTGGGCGACCGTATCAAGGTCAAGCCGGGCTATGCGCGCAACTATTTGATTCCGAAAGGTAAGGCGACTGAGGCCACCGCCGCCAACCTGGCGCGCTTCGAGGCTCGCCGCGCCGAACTGGAGCGGATCGCCGCCGAGGCGCTGGCCAAAGCCAAGGTCCGCGCCGAGCAACTGGCCGAGCTGATTGTCACCCTGTCGGTGAAAACCGGCAGCGAGGGCCGGTTGTTTGGTTCGGTGGGTCCCGCCGATATCGCCAACGCGGTATCCGCCGCCGGCATCGAATTGCAAAAGCAGGAAGTGCGGTTGCCGACCGGATCGATCCGCCAAATCGGCGAATACGATGTGGACCTGCACCTACATAGCGAAGTCAAGACCCAGATTCGGGTCAACATCATCGCCGAAGTTTGAGTACTACCCCCCGCGCCCGGCCCGGCGTAAGCTACACTGAGTTGACTCCTGATACGCTGCCGTCCGCCAGCGAGGGGTCGCCATCCGCCGGGCGCTTCACCCCTTCGGGGGAGGTTCGTGGCCGTGCCACCGGTTTTCTGGTGGGCGGCGGATCGCCGGTTCAGTTCCGAGAGTTCCGTCATGCAGCCCGTTTCCCCGTTTCCCCACCGCAGGGACGCCGCCGCCGAAGCGCTGCGGACACCGCCGCATTCGCTCGAAGCCGAACAGTCCGTACTGGGTGGCCTGATGCTGGACAACGCCACCTGGGATCAGGTGGCGGATCGCCTGGACGAGGCTGATTTCTACCGCAACGATCATCGGCTGTTGTTCCGCGCCATCCGGCGCCTGGCGGAAAACAGCCAGCCCTTCGACCTGCTGACGCTGGCGGAATGGTTGGAGGACAACAACCAATTGGAGGAGGCGGGCGGCTTCGCCTATCTGGGCGTGTTGGCGCGGGATACGCCCAGCGCCGCCAACGTCCGCGCCTACGCCGACATCGTCCGCGAGCGGGCGATTCGCCGCGAACTGATCCGCGCCAGCACCGAAATCGCCGACAACTCCTACGACCCTCGCGGCCGCGATACCCGAGAGCTACTGGACGATGCCGAGAAGCGGGTGTTCGCCATCGCCGAGCGGGGTTCCCGCGTTCGGCAGGGCTTCGCCAGCATCAAGGATTTGCTGGCGCGCACGGTGGAGCGGATCGATATCCTGTTCGAGCGCGACAATCCCGTCACGGGCATTCCCACCGGCTGGCCGGATTTCGACGAGAAGACCGCTGGTCTGCAACGCGGCGATCTGATCGTGATCGCTGGCCGGCCTTCCATGGGCAAAACCGCGCTGGCGATGAACATCGTCGAATACGCGGCGATTCAGATCAAGTGTCCAGTGGCGGTGTTCAGCATGGAAATGCCGGGCGAAAGCCTGATCATGCGGCTGGTCTCCTCGCTGGGGCGAATCGATCAGCACAAGGTCCGCACGGGTCGGCTGGAGGAAGAAGACTGGCCACGCCTGACCTCAGCGGTCACCATGCTGTCCGAGGCGCGCTTGTTCATCGACGACAGTTCCAGCCTGAGCCCGACCGAATTGCGGGCACGGGCGCGGCGCTTGCACCGGCAAGAGGGGCAACTGGGGCTGATCGTGGTGGATTATCTCCAGTTGATGCAGGTGCCGGGCACCACCGAAAACCGCGCCACCGAGGTGTCGGAGATTTCCCGCTCGCTCAAGGCCCTGGCCAAGGAATTGTCGGTGCCGGTGCTGGCGCTGTCGCAGCTCAACCGTACCCTGGAGCAGCGCGGCGACAAGCGGCCGATCATGTCGGATTTGCGCGAATCGGGTGCGATCGAACAGGATGCGGACCTCATTTGCTTCATCTACCGCGACGAAGTCTACAATCCCGACAGCTCGGACAAGGGCAAGGCCGAAATCATCATCGGCAAGCAGCGCAATGGTCCCATCGGAACGATTCCACTCACCTTCCTGGGGCAATACACCCGCTTTGAGAGTTACATCTCAGAGACGTATTTACCAGGCCAACAGCAACCACGATTGGTAAAGCCAGCCGTGCGATGATGCGCCCGTCAAACCTAAATTTTTGAAGCCTACTCGGTAGATTAGCCATGAGTCGAGCAACAACGGTGCACCTTGATCTGGGGGCGCTGGCGCACAATCTCCGGCGGGTCAGGTCAGCCGCGCCGGGTCGGCGGGTAGCCGCCGCTGTTAAGGCCGAGGGTTACGGTCACGGCCTGGTTCGGGTTGCCCGGACGCTGAACGCCGACGCCTTCGCGGTCGCCTGCGTCGAGGAGGCGCTAACCCTGCGCGAGGCCGACATCACCCAACCGATTCTGCTGCTGGAAGGCGTGTTCGAGGCGGCGGAAATGCCGCTGTGCGCCCGCCACAACCTCGAAATCGCCGTCCACCATCCCGAACAGGTGCGGATGTTGGAAATGACCCGGTTGAATCCACCCGTGCGGGCCTGGCTGAAGATCGATACCGGCATGCACCGGCTGGGCCTGGAACCGGAGACAACACCTACCACTTTTCAGCGCCTGCGCGCCTGCCCTTCCGTCCGACCGGACATCGGCCTGATGAGCCATCTGGCGCGGGCCGACGAGCGCGATTGCGACTACACCCTCTGGCAAGAGCAAACCTTCGCGGCGGCCACCGCTGGCCTGCCCGGCGAACGCTCGTTGGCCAATTCCGCCGGCATCCTCGGCTGGCCGCAGACCCATTTCGACTGGGTGCGACCCGGCATCATGCTGTACGGCGCTTCACCGTTCGTGGACAGCCTGGCGCCCGACGAGGGTCTGCGCCCGGTGATGACCTTGCACACCCGGCTGATCGCGATCAAACGGCTGCGCCGGGGCGAACCAGTCGGTTATGGCGGAACCTGGACCTGCCCCGAAGACATGGATGTCGGCGTGGCGGCGGTCGGCTACGGCGATGGTTATCCGCGTCACGCGCCGTCCGGGACGCCGGTATTGGTCAACGGCCGCGAGGCGGCGCTGATCGGCCGAGTCTCCATGGATATGATCACGCTGGATTTACGCCAGCATCCCGAAGCGCGAATCGGTGATCCGGTGGTGTTGTGGGGCGAGGGGTTGCCGGTGGAACGCATTGCCCAAGCCGCCGGGACGATTTCCTATACCCTGTTGTGCGGCGTGACGGCGCGGATCCAGCGCGACGTGGTCCTCACCGATGGGGAGTAAGGCCCGCACCGTCTATGTTTGCACCGAATGCGGAGCGCAGGCCAGCAAGTGGTCGGGCCAGTGCGGCGACTGTGGGGCCTGGAACACCCTGCAGGAAGCGCCAGCCGCGCCGCTGGTGGGCAAAAGTGGCGCCAAGTTCACCGGTTATACCGGTTCGGCGACCACGGGAGAGGTGCGTCTTCTCTCCGAAGTGGACGCCAGCGTGGAAATCCGCCAGTCCTGTGGGAATGGCGAACTGGACCGAGTGCTGGGCGGCGGGCTGGTCCACGGCTCGGTGACGCTGATCGGCGGCGATCCTGGCATCGGCAAATCCACCCTGCTGTTGCAGGTGCTGGCGGTGCTGGCGGAACGCGACCGGACCCTGTATGTCAGTGGCGAGGAATCCCCCCAGCAGATCAGCTTGCGCGCCCAACGTTTGCGCCTTTCCCGCGACCGCTTGCGGCTGTTGCCGGAAATCAACGTCGAGCGGGTGCTGGCGACCGCTGAGCTCGAACAGCCTCGGGCGATGGTGATCGACTCGATCCAGACTGTCTACACCGAGCGACTGCAATCGGCACCCGGTTCGGTGGCGCAAGTGCGCGAGGGCGCGGCGCAACTGGTGCGCTACGCCAAGGCGACCGGCACCGCTCTGTTTCTGGTGGGGCACGTCACCAAGGAGGGTGCGATTGCCGGACCACGGGTGCTAGAGCACATGGTGGACACCGTGCTGTATTTCGAGGGTGATCCCAGCGGGCGGTTGCGGGTGCTGCGGGCGGTGAAGAATCGCTACGGTCCGGTCAACGAGTTGGGCGTGTTCGCGATGACCGAGCACGGGCTCAAGGAGGTCAGCAACCCTTCCGCAATTTTTCTGTCTCGCCACGAGACGCCGGTGGCCGGCAGCGTGATCATGGTCACCCGCGAGGGCACCCGGCCACTGCTGGTGGAAATTCAGGCCCTGGTGGACGATTGCCACGGCGGAAATCCACGCCGAGTGACGCTGGGCCTGGAGCAGAACCGGTTGGCGATGCTATTGGCGGTGCTGCACCGGCATGGCGGGGTAGCGATGTACGATCAGGATGTCTACGTCAACGCGGTCGGCGGCGTGCGAATCAACGAGACGGCGGCGGATCTGGCGGTGCTGCTGGCGGCGCTGTCGAGTTTCCGCGACCGGCCGCTACCAACCGATCTGGTGGTGTTCGGTGAAGTGGGACTGGCGGGAGAAATTCGCCCGGTGCCCAACGGCGAGGAGCGGTTGCGGGAAGCGGCCAAGCATGGCTTTCGGCAGGCCATCGTGCCACGCGCCAACTTGCCCCGGCGCGGTAGTGGCGTGGAAGGGCTGGACGTGCGCGGCGTCAGCCGGCTGGGCGAAGTCATGAGCGGGATTTGACGCGGTTGCGGGTCGTCAACCCCTCGCGTTCAGAACACCTTGGCGAAGTTGCCGAAGGGAAAGCACCTACTCCGCCAGCAGTATCGGCGTCAGCAGCGTGATGGTTTCGGTCAGTTCGCAGGCCGCGCCGAGGGCATCGCCAGTCACACCGCCCAGTCGCGCCATCAACCAATGGCGCCAGCCGAGGAATCCGACGCCCAGGGCGGCCAGCAGCGCGCCGCCCTGCCATTCCAGAAAAGCAACGGTCACCACGCTGATGAGAAGTACCAGCAGTCCACAAGTCAACCGGGGCAGATGGTGGGCGTAGGGCGCGCCAAGACCGCCAGGACGCACGTAGGGCGTGGTGATCAGCAGCAACAGGATGACGGCGCGGCCCAGTACCGGCGCCAACAGCAGGATGACGCGGGCATCGCCGGCCAGCAGCGCTTGCAGGGCGGCAAACTTGGTCAGCAGCACCAGGACGACGGCAACGATGGCGATAGGGCCGCTGCGTGAATCCTTCATGATCGCCAGAGTACGGTCGCGGTCGCCCTGACCACCGATCCAGGCGTCGGCGATATCGGCCAGCCCGTCCAGATGCAACCCACCGGTCAACAGCACCCATGTCGCCAGCACCAGCACCGCCAGCACGCCGGGATCAACCAGCCACAGCGCGGTGTGCAACCCGGCCAGCAACGCGCCGATGAGCAGTCCCACCAGTGGAAAGAACAGCACCGACCATCCCAGTTCCTCCGGCTGGGGCGGGCGACTGGACGCCGGGACCGGCAACCGGGTCAACAGTTGCAGGGCCAGCGCGAAGGCGCGCATCATGCCAGCCGGCCGTTGTGGAATACCAGATGCGGGTCG
The DNA here is from genome assembly GCA_031732755.1 of Candidatus Contendibacter sp. GTDB lineage: Bacteria > Pseudomonadota > Gammaproteobacteria > Competibacterales > Competibacteraceae > Contendibacter. The sequence continues at coordinate 27,606 of JAVMKI010000014.1, read as the reverse complement.
GCTTCCGGATCGTGGTGCCGACGGATGCGGCTGAGCGCGGCGAAGGGCACTTCGATCCGCCAGATGCGGTGCACCGGCATGTCCAGCAGTTGCCGCAGAATCATGCGAATGGTTCCGCCGTGCGCCACCAGTAAAACGTGGCGACGGTAGTAACGCCGCATCAGCTCGTCCCAAGCCTGACGGATGCGCTGATCGAAGGCCACGACCGATTCGCCGCCGGGGATCGGATGCGCGACTGGATCGCGCCAGAATTGTGCAATCGCCAATGGATCAGTGGCGTGAACTTCGGCAACCGCCCGTCCCTCCCAGACGCCGAAGCTGATTTCGCTGAAGTCGTCGATGATTTCCAGCGGTCGATCCAACCGCTCGGCCAGTTCGCGGGCGAAGGCGGCGCAACGGATCAGCGGCGAACTGATGATCGCTTCCCATTCCCGATGGTCGCCGACCGCCGCGCGCATCTGTTCCCAACCTAGCGGGCTGAGTGGGTCGTCCACCGCGCCCCGAAACATCTGGCCACCTTCCGGCTCGCCATGCCGCAGCAGGTCCACGATGGTGAAATCGCTCATGCCCGCGAGACTCCGGCTTCGCCAAAGGTGGCCATGCCGGCGTGCAGAGCGGCGGCGGCGCGGAACATGGGCACGGCCACGGCCGCGCCGCTACCCTCGCCCAGCCGCATGCCCAGTTCCAGCAGCGGTTTCGCCGCCAGTGCGTCCAACAACCGGTGGTGACCAGGTTCGGCGGAGCAGTGCGAATAGAACAGCCAGGTCGCCAAATCCGGTCGCAATCGGATGGCAACCAATGCGGCGGCGGTGGTGATGAAACCATCCACCAGCGCCGGCAAACCCAGTTGGCCACATCGCAGATAGGCGCCCACCAGCGCGGCGATCTCGAAGCCGCCCAGTCGTTGCAAGACTTCGAGCGGTCGCGCGCTGCGGTGATGGGCCAGCGCCCGTTCGATGACCAACGCCTTGTGGCTGACGCCGACGGCATCCAGGCCAGTGCCAGGACCGGCCAGTTGGGCGGCGGGCAGACCGAGCAGCGCGCAGGCGAGAGCGGCGGCGCTGGTGGTGTTGCCGATGCCCATTTCGCCGCCAACGAACAGATGCGCGCCGTTAATCACCGCCCGCTCGGCGGTATCGTGACCAACGTCCAGGGCCTCTTGCAACTGATCGCCGGTCATCGCCGGTTCGTGAACGAAATTGGCGGTGCCGGGGCCAATCCGGGCGTCCAACACCCCCGGCAATTCCTCCAGTGGTTGCACGGTGCCGACGTTGACCACTTCCAGCCGGGCGTCCCAGGTTCGGGCCAGCACGCTGATGGCCGCGCCACCTCGGGCAAAGTTGCGCACCATCTCGGCGGTTACCACTTGCGGGAAGGCAGAGACGCCTTCGGCCACCACGCCGTGATCACTGGCGAACACCGTGATCCAGACCTTGTCCACATGCGGCTGTTGCGTGCCCTGCATGGCGGCCAGGATGACGCCGAGTTCCTCCAATCGGCCCAGTGAGCCAGGAGGCTTGGTCAGTTGCGCTTGCCGATCACGGGCGGCGGCCAGTACGGTGGCGTCGGGAGCGGCAATGGGAGCGTCATACCAGTGATGGCTCATGCGGGGCAATCCTTGAGAGTGAGAGGGAGACCGGCGATCACGAAGCGAACCCGGTCGCAGCGGTCGGCGACGGCCTGATGCAGATGGCCAGCTTCGTCGCGGAAGCGGCGAGCCAGCGGGTTGGAAGGAACGATGCCCTGGCCAACTTCGTTGCTGACCAGCAGCAGATGTCCAGGCAGGGTGGGCAACGCGGTCAGGAGGGCTTGGGTTTCAGCGGCCAACGCGTCGTCGCCGGCGGCCAATAGGTTATTGAGCCACAGCGTCAGGCAGTCCACCAGCAAGCAACGATTCGGAGCGGCATGGGTGCGCAGGGCGGCGGCCAACGCCAGCGGTTCTTCGATCAGACCCCAGTCGCTGGGCCGTTCGGCGCGGTGGCGGGCGATGCGTTCGGCCATTTCCGCGTCGCCGGCCTGAGCGGTGGCGAGATAGGCCACCCTCAAACCGCTGGTCATCGCCAGACGCTGGGCGAAAGCACTTTTGCCGGAACGGGCACCACCGAGGATCAATTCTTTCATGACAATGAGTTATGTCTTATGGTCGCTTCTTGGCGGTTGGGCGACCTATTATCCTATCGTTGAATTCGGCGGATTGCCGAACCGGATGCACGCCGGGCGGGCTTGCGACCGGAATCAAGTTCGTCGAGGTTCCCGCCCGAGCCGTTGGTACAGCTCTCGCGTCTTCAACACCCGCCCACGCAATTGCTCGGCCAGCGCGGCGCGGGTCAGATGCTTGACTTCGCGCAGCACGATGGGATCGTTCAGGATACCATCGCGCAAGGCCAGCAGGCCCCGGCCCGAAATCGGCACGCCGGTTCGAACGCAATCGGCGACCAGCGGCCCACGATCCAGTACATAGCAATACTGATTCTCGGCGACGATGGGTGCGCCGCTGGCGGCTTCGCAATCCAGGGCCAGACCATAGCCCAGTTCCTCCAGCAACCGTTTTTCGAACCGCCGCAGTGGCGGCTCCTCGCTGGGGGCCATGGTCAGTTCCGCCAGCAAGTTTGCGTAGGCGGCGAACAAGCCCGGGTGTGGGTCCAAGCGCGGCAACAAGCGCAGCAACAACTCGTTGACGTAGAGTCCAGCCAATACGCGATTCGGCGGCAAGGGGAGGCGGCGGCTCGCTTCCTCGGCGGCGGTCAGCGTCGCCAGTTCGCCCGCGCCGTTCCAGGACAGCAACAGCGGCGCGAATGGTTGTAGCAGACCCTTCCACCGTGACCGGGGCGCCGCCGCGCCACGCGCCACCAGACCCAGCCGGCCATGCTCCTGACCCAGGATTTCCAGCAGCAGGCTGGTATCGCGGTAGGGACGGCGATGCAGGATAAACGCGGGTTGTAACAGCACGCGCATGGGGCCGCGCTAAATCAGGTCGAATCCGAATCGGCGTAGCCCAGGCTCCGCAGGGCGCGTTCGTCGTCAGACCAGCCCGCGCGGACCTTGACCCAGGTTTCCAGAAACACTGGACGCCCCAGCAAACGCTCCAGATCCTGACGGGCCTGGCGACCGACTTCGCGCAGTGTCGCGCCCTTTTCACCGATGACGATGCCCTTCTGGCTGGAGCGTTCCACCCAGATCACGGCGTGAATCCGCGTCAACCGTTCCTCCTCGACGAAGTGTTCGATCACCACGGTCAGCGCATACGGCAGTTCCGCGCGCAGCAACCGAGTCAGTTTTTCGCGCAGCAATTCGGCGGCCAGAAAGCGTTCGCTGGCCGTGGTGATCTGGTCCGCCGGAAACAGGAAATCGCCGACCGGCAACAAGCGGGCAATCGCCTGTTCCAGCGTTGCCACATTGTCGCCCTTGAGCGCGGACAACGGCACCACCTCAGTGAACCCGCGCCGGCCCGCCACTTCTTGCAGAAACGGCAACAACCGCGCCTTGTCGGCGATCCGATCCGCCTTGTTGATCACCAGCACCACCGGCCCCGGGAAGGCAGCCAACCGTTGCAACACATCGCGGTCCTCGTCGGTCCAGCGCAGCGCTTCGATCAGCAACACCGCCACGTCCACATAGCCCAGCACGCTGGTCGCCGCCCGATTGAGGTAACGATTCATCGCCCGTCGATCCTGATGACGATGCAGGCCAGGCGTGTCCACGTACACGATCTGAGCCTCCGGCAGGGTCTGGATGCCGAGAATGACATGGCGGGTGGTCTGCGGCTTGGGCGCGGTAATACTGATCTTCTGGCCGATCAACCGATTCAGCAGGGTAGACTTGCCCACGTTGGGTCGGCCCAGCAAGGCCGCGTAACCGGCACGGGTGAGAACGGTCACGGAAGCAGCAACCCCAACATTTGCCGAGCGGCGTCCTGTTCGGCCTTGCGCCGGCTGTTCCCCACCGCGACCGCGCGGCGGTCGACAACCGCGCATTCCACCGTAAAGCGCTGGGTGTGCGGCTCGCCACGGATCTCCAGCACGCTATAAATCGGCAAGGGCTGCTGACGAGCCTGCAAATACTCCTGCAAGCGGGTCTTGGGGTCTTTCAACTCGCCGGCGCTGGCCAACCCCGCCAGGTTGTCTCGGTACAAATGCAGAATCAGCGCGCGGCAGGCGTTCAGCCCACCGTCCAGGTAGACCGCTCCAAAAATCGCCTCCAGCGCATCCGCCAGAATGGATTCGCGCTGCGCGCCGCCGCTGCGGATCTCGCCCTGCCCCAACCGCAATTCCTCACCCAGTTTCAAGCCGCGCGCCACCTCCGCCAACGTTTCGCCCTTCACCAGATTGGCCCGCAACCGGCTCAATTCACCCTCGCTGGCCTGGGGATAGCGCTGGAACAAATATTCGGCCATGACCAGGTTCAACAAGGCGTCACCCAGAAACTCCAGGCGCTCGTTATGACGCGGCGCGGCGCTGCGATGGGTCAACGCCTCCTCTAGCAACCCCGGTTGCTGAAACGCATAACCCAAGTTGACGCGGAGCCGCGCGGCCGATGCATTCACGGTGACAGAAGAACCGGTTCGTTGACCTTGAGCACGACGAACAACCCCTGAAACAATTCCCGTTCGTCCTGATAAGTCAGGTCGAGCACCTTCCCCTGCCGGTCGTTACGAATCTTAAGATCCCTGGCCCTAACGTTTTCCACGTAACCCGTGTCGAATCGCTTTTGAATGAGGTTTTGGATATCCGTGGCCGCCATTTGTCCCACCGACTCCTTGCGAACACTCTCGATACTGGATTTGATGGTGTAATATTGAACATACATCGGCACGACCTTCATCACCAACAGGGCCACGAACCCGATGGCAATGAGTAATATCAACATTCCGAGCACGGTCAGGCCGCGCTGTCGCTCGTTCGTTTGCCGCGCGATCCGCATGGATGTCCGCTTCATGTCCCCCCCTTTCGCTTAATTGATGCTATCGCCGATCCGACCACATTGCCCCTTAAAGGTAATGCAATCCCAATTCATCCAGATGACAAAAGCCCGCCCGATCAGGTTCTCCTCGGGTAGTGGGCCCCAGACCCGACTGTCGCTGCTATTATCGCGGTTGTCGCCCATCATGAAGTAATGCCCCGCCGGCACCTGATATTCCCAACCTACTGTCCCGTCCGACTCGCGGCGCGGCTGGAGACCGGGCCAGAAGCCAACCAGGCCCAACCGGCTGTCGACCAGCGTCTGAATTCGGTGTTGGATCTCGCCTAACTGCTCGGTCAATAGCTGGTAGCCCGGCGCGGCGGGGTTGTTGGACAGGGGCGTCAGCGGCATCGGCTGCCCGTTGACGAACAACTGCTTACCGCGATAGGCCAGCCGGTCGCCGGGTAGTCCCACCACCCGCTTGATGTAAGCCACCGATGGTTCGGGGGGATAGCGGAACACCACCACGTCACCCCGTTGCGGTTGGCCATTGCTGACGATCTTGGTGTTGAGCACCGGCAACCGCAAGCCATAGGTGAATTTATTGACCAGGATGAAATCGCCTTTCAGCAGCGTCGGCACCATGGATTCCGAGGGAATCCGAAACGGCTCGACCACGCACGAACGCAACACCAGCACCGCCAGAATCACTGGAAAGAAGGATTTCGACAGATCCACGTACCATGGCAGCTTGGCTATAACCGGTTGCGCCGCTCCCGTCGCCGCGCCCGCGACCGATCCCTGAGCGCGGCGCGGCGCCAGCACCAGCGCGTCCAACAACCAAATGCCGCCGGTCAGCCCGGTCAGCGCCACGAGAACAGCAGCAAAATCGATATTCATGGCGATCACAATCCAACGGCGAGACCACGCCCGCCTTTCATGAGTTCTTGTCTACCTGCAACACCGCCAGAAAGGCTTGCTGCGGGATTTCCACCTTGCCAACCTGTTTCATCCGCTTTTTGCCAGCCTTCTGCTTTTCCAGCAGCTTGCGCTTGCGGGTCACGTCGCCGCCATAGCATTTGGCCAGCACGTTCTTGCGCAGCGCCTTGACCGTGGTGCGCGCGATGATCTGACTGCCGATGGCCGCCTGAATGGCGACCTCGAACATCTGTGGGTGAATCAGCTTCTTCAGTTTGACCGCCACTTCCTGGCCCCGGCGCTGCGCCTGGTCGCGGTGGACAATCACCGACAGCGCGTCCACCCGCTCGCCGTTGATCAGTACGTCCAGTCTGACCAGCGGCGCGGCCTGAAAGCGGTCGAGGTTGTATTCGAACGAAGCGAACCCACGACTGACTGATTTCAACCGGTCGAAAAAGTCCAGCACCACCTCGCTCAACGGTAGTTCAAAACCAAGCTGCACATGGCCGCCGGCGTAATGCAGGCTCCGCTGCGCGCCGCGCTTTTCGATGCACAACGTCATGATCGCGCCCAGATAATCCGGTGGCGTCAGGATGTGCGCCACGATGATCGGCTCGCGAATCTCGGCGATCTCGTTGACCGGCGGTAGCTTGGCGGGATTATCGATCATCAGGATTTCGTCGCGGGTGGTCAACACTTCGTAGACCACGGTCGGCGCGGTCGTCACCAGATCGAGGTGGTATTCCCGCTCCAGCCGCTCCTGGACGATCTCCATGTGCAGCAGGCCCAGAAAGCCGCAGCGAAATCCGAATCCCATGGCCTGCGAGGTTTCCGGCTCGAAATACAGCGAGGCATCGTTCAGGCGCAGTTTCTGCAAAGCCTCGCGCAGGTTGCCGAAGTCGTCCGAATCGGTGGGGAACAACCCGGCGAACACGCGCGGCTGAATTTTCTGGAACCCCGGCAAGGGTTCGGTCGCCGGCCGGTCCGCCCCGGTGAAAGTATCGCCCACCGGCGCCCCATCGATATCCTTAATGCCGGCGATGACATAGCCCACCTCACCGGCGCTCAGGCTGGGCTGCTCGCTGCGCTTGGGCGTGAAAACGCCGACCGATTCCACCTGGAAGGCCCGCCCGGTGGACATCACCTGAAGCTTCTGCTTGGGAACGATCTGGCCGTCCACCACCCGCACCAGCGAGATGACGCCAACGAAGTTGTCGAACCAGGAATCGATGATCAGGGCCTTGAGTGGTCCGTCTGGCTCACCCTTCGGGGCCGGAATGCGGGCGATGATTTCCTCCAGCAGCTCCGTCACTCCCAGTCCGCTCTTGGCGCTGACCCGCAGGGCGTGGCTGGCGTCGAGGCCGATGATGTCGCCGATTTCATGCGCCACTCGCTCTGGATCAGCCGAGGGCAGGTCCACCTTGTTGAGCACCGGCAACACCTCCAGATGTTGCTCGATGGCGGTGTAGCAGTTGGCGACGCTTTGCGCCTCGACGCCCTGCGCGGCGTCTACCACCAGCAGCGCGCCCTCGCAGGCGGCCAGCGAGCGGGACACCTCGTAGGAAAAATCCACGTGCCCTGGCGTATCGATGAAGTTGAGTTGATAGGTGCGGCCATCGCGGGCTGGATAGTGCAGCGACACGCTTTGCGCCTTGATGGTGATGCCGCGCTCCCGCTCCAGGTCCATCGAATCGAGCACCTGCTCGGCCATTTCCCGCTCGCTCAGACCACCGCAGAGTTGAATGAAGCGGTCGGCGAGCGTGGACTTACCGTGATCGATGTGCGCGATGATCGAAAAATTGCGAATATGATCCATGAATACCACTAAAGGTCAGCCGTCGGGCGCGTTCTCCGCCAGTCAGCGGCCACGGCCTGGACTAAGGAAGCCTCCGCCACCTGATTTTCGGGCTTGGAAGCTCGCGGGCGCTCGTCAATTTCACGAAACGGGGAATTATAGCGTTATCAACGTGAAGAAAGCAGAGGCGCGTCCGCTGGCGCGGCATCCAGTCGCCGCACCACCACTGGCTGAAACCGAATATCGCTCTGCAAGCGCCGCGACACGGCGCGCGCCGCCAGGAATCCCAAACCCAGCCCCACCGCGCCCGCCAGAATCACTGGCTCCTCGCCCGCGCCGACGAAGGCGGCCTGTCCCAACAGCGCGCCAGCCAACAGCAGCGCCAATGGCAACAAGTACACCAGCAGCGACCCGCGCAACAGCGCGCCCTCGGCCAAACCCACGATCACCGTGTCACCAGGCCGCAGCGGCCAAGCGGAAATCGCCCGTACTCGCGTCCGCCGCTCACCCCAGACCTTCGCCAGCGTCGCCGTGCCGCAACCGGCGCTGGCGGAACAGGCGCCGCAGGCCGACCGGCGTCGGGTTTCCACCCAAGCGTAGCCGTCGCCGGCATCCACCACGACCGCCAATTCCTCAATCATGGTTTGTCGGCCTCGGGCAGATAATGAATCGAAGCGGCGATCCGTTGCACGGTCGCGGCCGGCGCCTCGCCGACCACCAACACCTGATGACCGTCGATCACCGTGCCGAAGGCGTTCATCGAGCCAAGCTGGGAGCTACCCTGCAACAGTGGCGACTCTCCCTCCAGCCGTTCCAGAAACACCGAGATGGTCGCCAGGCCATCCGCGAAGACGATATGTTCGGTCGGGTGGTGACCGGACGCCTCGGTAAAACGATTATGAGACACTTCGGCGAAACCCTCCGGCAGTTGCTCCACCCGCCAAGCCGACCGCGTCACCGGTTCCCCGGCGGGGATGCGGGCATCGTTGGCCGTCGCGCCCGCAGCCGGCGCGGCGGCTTCCGGGGCCACGGTCGGCGCGGCGAAAGCGGCGTCATCGATGTGGGTCTTGAGCTGCACATCGGTGAACATCAGTTGTTCGACTGGGTAGCCCCGTTCGTCCAGCAACATCGAGCGCAAGGCCAAGCCGTTGCGCCGATCCAGCCACAGCCGGTAACCGAATCGCCAGGCGTCGCGCGGTTTGATGGCGATCACTTGCGCGTCCAGTCCGGCAACGCGGTCTTCTCCCAGCATTTGCAATTCATAGTGGCGCTCCAACCGGCCCGGTTCCCGAGGAATGGACAGGGGAAACGGCGAGCGTCGGTAGTTGCCACCCGCGAAGGTGGTCTGTTGCTTCGATAGCAAACAGACCATCTGGTTGTTGGCGACCACGATTTCCCGCAGCGGGCCGCTCAACGAGACCAGTCGTTGCCGTTCGCCCCCAGGTTCTCCACCACCATGAAGGACACGCATGGCCTCCATGTGGGGGCCCTGTACGTAAATGAAGGTGCCCTCGTAGTTTAAGGTCTGGGCGGAATCCAGCATCCGTTCCAGCCAATACCTGGCATTCTCGGGGGTGGCTGGTTGCGCCCGACTGATGGGCGGCAGCGAACCGGCGGTGAGCGCCAGAACCGCGCAATACAGGAGCCTGCGCTTCATGCGGGGATCTTAACGACCGGGCTGCGGCTGATAACCGACCATGCGCACATAGGGCAACATGCCACTGACACTGTTCATGGAGGCATAGCCGTTATGATTGACCAGATAGCTGGTCAGCCGCGTTTCGACCGGTTCGCGGGCCGGGGTGACGAGAGGCTGAGTCGTCGCGACGGTCTGGATGGGAAGCGCGGCGGTGGGAGAAGACAGGGTGGTGGGGGTGATGGCGAATGGAGCGGCGGGTTGGAGAATATCGGTCTGGTTCAGCTTAAGTCCGAACAGGGCCACTAGCGCCACCGAGGCGGCCAGTCCGAACCCGGTGACTGGCTTGTACCAGGCGGGCAACGGTCTACCGACGGGTTGCGGTAGGGGTTCCGCTTCGATGGCCCGGCGGACGCGCGCGGCGAAATCGGTGTCGAACGCCGCCGGCAGATGGCCCTGGATCACATCGCTGATCAAGTGATACCGCTCCCAGCGGGAGCGTGCGTCGTCGTCTCGACTCAATCGACGCAGAACCAAATCGATCTCCCTGTCCGCCAGTTGGTCATCGACCAGCGCCGAAAGCTGGGTTGCCACAACGGGGACATCGTCAACGAGTAGCGCCCCTAGTTCAGCCGTGTTATCAGCCATGACTTTATCCCGAAACTAATGCAGTAGTGGATGCAGTTTGGCGTCGATGGACTCGCGCGCTCGGAAAATCCGCGAGCGCACCGTGCCAATCGGACACCCCATGGTTTGAGCGATTTCCTCGTAGCTCATTCCCTCGATCTCCCGCAGAGTGATCGCGGTGCGCAAGTCGTCGGGCAGATCTTCAATCGCCCGAAACACGGTTTCCGCGATTTCGTCCTTGAGCAATAATCGCTCGGGTGTTTCGTACTCTTTCAGCAGGGACTCGCCCTCGTATTGCTCGGCGTCATGCGCGTCGATATCGGAACCTGGCGGTCGGCGACCCTGGGCGACCAGGTAATTCTTGGCCGTATTGATGGCGATCCGGTACAGCCAGGTATAAAACGCGCTGTCGCCGCGAAACCCGGGCAGCGCGCGATAAGCCTTGAGGAAGGCCTCCTGGGAGACATCCATGGCTTCGCTGGGATCGTGGACATAGCGGGAAATCAGCTTGATGATCTTGTATTGGTACTTGCGCACCAGCAGATCGAATGCTCCCTTATCGCCTTTTTGCACCCTGAGGACCAGATCGCGGTCCAGATGACCCTCGCCCATCCGGGCAGACCCCTTTCGACTCAATGGCAATCTCCCTGCAATCATGACGGTAGACCAACGCCCGTTTCGTTAGTTCGCGTACTTGCCGGGATGTTATAGTGTGGACTGGCAGTGGCGGGATGACCGCATGGCGCCGATGTAAACGGCCACGCGGTGCTTTTGTTTACAACGATACCCTATTCACGGAATCGCTCACAAGCCATGACCACATCTCCCCTTTTCACGGACATTCTGATCATTGGCAGCGGAGCCGCCGGTCTGAGCCTGGCGTTGCGCCTGGCCGACGTCGCCCGCGTCGTGGTGCTGGCCAAGGGACCGCTGTCCGAAGGTAGCACGTATTACGCCCAAGGCGGCGTATCGGCGGTGCTGGACGCCGGCGATTCCATCGAATCGCATCTGCAAGATACTCTCATCGCTGGCGCCGGTCTGTGCCACGCCGATGCGGTGCGTCTGACAGTGGAGCATGGCCGAGAGGTGATCGAATGGCTCAGCGCGCGGGGCGTCCCCTTCACCAGGGAACCCACCACCGACGGCCACGTGGACTACCATCTGACCCGCGAGGGCGGCCACAGCCATCGGCGGGTGGCGCATGTCGCCGACGCCACCGGCCGCGCGATTCAAACCACGCTGGAAGCGCGCGCCCGCGAACATCCGAATATTACCCTGCTGGATCAATACATCGCGGTGGACCTAATCACCCGCCGCAAGTTGGGCCTGGACGGCAACCGTTGTCTGGGCGCGTATGTGCTGGACCGGCGTAGTGGACAAGTGGAAGCCCTGGCGGCCCGCTTCGTGGCGCTGGCCACCGGTGGGGCCAGTCGGGTTTATCTGTATTCCAGCAATCCGGATGGCTCCACCGGCGACGGCATCGCCATGGCCTGGCGGGCGGGTTGTCGGGTGGCGAACCTGGAATTCATGCAGTTTCACCCAACCTGTTTGTATCACCCACAAGCCAAGAATTTCCTGATTTCCGAGGCGGTGCGCGGCGAGGGCGGCATTCTGCTGCTGCCGGACGGAACGCGGTTCATGCGCCATTTCGACGTGCGCATGGAACTCGCCCCCCGCGACATCGTGGCCCGCGCCATCGACCACGAGATGAAGCGGCTGGGCGCGGAATGCGTGTATCTGGACATCAGCCACAAACCGGCGGCGTTCGTCCAGGAACATTTCCCGAACATTTACGCCAAGTGTCTGGAATACGGTTTCGATCTGACGCGCCAGCCCATTCCAGTGGTGCCGGCGGCCCACTATACCTGCGGCGGGGTGTTGACCGACTTACGGGCGCGGACCGACGTGACCGGCCTGTACGCCATTGGCGAAGTTGCCTTTACCGGCCTACATGGGGCTAACCGCATGGCCAGCAACTCGCTGTTGGAATGCTTGGTGTTCGCGGCGGCGGCGGCGGACGATCTGCGCCCGCGACTGGCGCGCGCCCCGGATTTGCCACCCTTGCCGGCCTGGGACGAGAGCCGGGTCACCGACTCCGACGAGGAAGTGGTGGTCAGCCACAACTGGGCGGAGCTGCGCCAGTTCATGTGGGACTACGTGGGCATCGTCCGCACCAACAAGCGCCTGCAGCGCGCCCAACATCGCGTGGAATTGCTGTTGCGGGAGATCAGCGAGTATTACGGCAACTTCCGCATCAGCGGCAATCTGATCGAACTGCGCAATCTGGCGCAGGTGGCGGACTTGATCATCCGCTGTGCTCTGGCGCGTAAGGAAAGCCGGGGCCTGCATTACACCCTAGATTATCCCCAAGCCAACGAATCGACGCCGGTGCGGGATACGGTGCTGGTGCCGGGAAATTTCGCCGGGGTGAATACGCCGCCGTTCTGGAATGAGTAACATCAAGGTGGGTCCGTTTCATCCCCGCTCCGCCGGGTGCGCAGCCAAACCCGCAACCGCCGCAAGGCTTCGGACTCCACGGTGTCGGGTGGCAATGCCAGCGACCGTCGCCCGCCGCCGGCCAGCCGAAAGTTGAGGATCACGATGCCGGGATGGGCGTAACCGCTGGTTAACCCGGCGCGATGTGACATCCCATCGCCGGTTTCCAGTCGCCACGCGCCGTCCAGTAGTTCGACCCGTGCGATAAAACCGCGCCCCCGCCGATTGCCGTATTGCCACCCGAACCGACCCAGCGCCAACGCAATGCCGACGATGAAGCCCACCTTAAGCCACAACGAAAGGCCGCTGACGACTACGGCAAAACCGGCCAGGACATGCGCGCTCCCACCGACGCCGAGCAGAATCAGTGAGGGACGTGGTTCAAGGGTTAAAGACGAAAGGGGGCGCACGGCACCGGCGCCACTCGGGCGCTGTTCGGTTTTTCTACTGGAGTCATTCAACACCACCAGGCATATCAACCTTCTCACGGAACAAATACAGCGGGCAACGCTTCCAATAATTTTTCCGCTTTTTGCGCGTACTCGCTTAACGATGGGTCGTTGATGAAAGTGCGTAAAGCTCGCCCTCTCGCCGGAAGTCTGATATTTTTCAGCAGGCTACGTCGCCTACTGCGACGGCGTTTCGGCGAGCCGTCCACCTGGGTCGAAACCAAGTTGCAGGGTTCAGGATTCCCCTACTCTGTCGGAACGAGTCTCAAGTTCCGCGCTTTTTAAGGCTTCCAAGGCTTCCGCATCGGCCAGATCCTTTGTTCTGCCCGTCGTTCTCTTGTTGTGAATAAGATCGTCAGCGAGAGTATATGCACTTCGATTCCCTCAATATCCACGGTCAAGGAGCGTGCAAACGTCTCCTCGAAATGGAGTCCAGATGCCGTCATTAAAAAATATCAATGCGCCTTGGAGCAACCCCGATCTGGAAAATGGTTCCATCCGCTTGCAAATCCTCTGCGGTGAGGTCGTGCAACGGAGCGCCGAAACGCTGCAATGCGCGTAGTACGGCATCGGCATTGCGCGGTGACGGCATAACCCAGATATCAATGTCAATCGTGGCGCGGAGATAACCGTGGGCTGCCAGTGCATAAGCACCAACGAGCAGAAACTTAGCCTTCTCTTCGACGAAGGCTTGTAACATGTCTTTGTAGTCTTCGTTCAGCATTGTAGCGTTTGCTCAGGGAAGCAAGTTCGCGGGTCAACGGCCAGACCAGACCGATCCGTTCTGCTGGAGACCCCGGCGTGAAATCCTCGTTTCCGCAGTCTGACATCCGAAATTTCGCGGTTCGTGTTCTGTTCATGGGCTGTGCTCCCTCAAAAAATCCGTTCATTGTCCTACCACCCCAATTTATCCGACCGGTGATCGCTGATTTACCGCCCCAGCACCGGCGCCAGGAACCGTCCGGTATGACTGTGGGGATGCGCCGCCACCTGCTCCGGCGTGCCCGCCGCCACGACTTCCCCGCCGCCGCCGCCGCCCTCCGGTCCCAGGTCCACGATCCAGTCAGCGGTCTTGATCACATCCAGATTATGTTCGATGACGACAATCGTGTTACCCCGATCCCGCAACTCGTGCAACACCTTCAGCAACTGCTCGATGTCGTGGAAGTGCAAGCCGGTGGTCGGTTCGTCGAGGATGTAGAGGGTCTGACCGGTATCCCGCTTGGACAGTTCGCGGGCCAATTTCACCCGCTGCGCCTCGCCACCCGACAGCGTGGTGGCGTTCTGGCCGAGCTTGATGTAGCTCAGTCCCACATCGGTTAGGGTTTGCAGCTTGCGCGCCACCGCTGGCACTGCCTGATAGAACGCCAGTGCGTCCTCGACCGTCATCTCCAGCACTTCGTGGATATTGCGGTCCTTGTAGCGGATGCCCAGCGTTTCCCGGTTGTAACGCTGGCCCTTGCACTGATCGCAGGGCACGTAGATGTCGGGCAGGAAATGCATCGCCACCTGAATCACTCCGTCGCCCTGGCAGGCTTCACAGCGCCCGCCCTTGACGTTGAAGCTGAACCGGCCCGGTTGATAGCCACGCGACCGGGATTCGGGCACGCCGGCGAACAGTTCGCGGATCGGCGTGAACAGACCAGTGTAGGTGGCCGGATTGGAGCGCGGCGTGCGGCCGATGGGGCTTTGGTCGATATTCACCACCTTGTCCAACTGTTCCAACCCCAGCAGATCGCGGCAGGGCGCGGGCGCTTCGTGGGCGTTGTTCAAATCGCGAGCGGCGTAGCGGTACAGCGTGTCGTTGATCAAGGTGGATTTACCCGAGCCGGAGACGCCGGTGATGCAAGTCAGCAGCCCCAGCGGGATTTCCACCGTCAGGTTTTTCAGGTTGTTGCCGCTGGCACCGACGATGCGCAATTGCTTCTTAGCGTCGGGCGCGGTGCGCTTGGGCGGCGACTCGATCCGCCGCCGACCACCGAGATAAGCGCCGGTCAGCGACTCGGGATGGGCCACGATATCAGCCGGTGTGCCCTGCGCCACCACCCGGCCGCCGTGCACGCCCGCGCCCGGTCCCATGTCCACGACATGATCGGCGGTACAAATCGCGTCCTCGTCGTGCTCGACCACGATGACCGTGTTGCCGAGATCGCGTAGCCGCAACAGACTGGCCAACAGCCGCGCGTTGTCGCGCTGGTGCAAGCCAATGGACGGTTCGTCCAGCACGTACATGACCCCGACCAGCCCCGCGCCGATCTGCGAGGCCAGCCGGATGCGTTGCGCCTCGCCGCCGGACAAGGTGTCGGCACTCCGTTCCAGCGTCAGGTAATCCAGTCCGACATTGACCAGGAAGTTCAGCCGCTCGCCGATTTCCTTGACGATTTTGGCGGCGATTTCGCCGCGCCGACCGGATAAATTGAGTTGGGCGAAAAACTCCCGCGCCGCGCCGATGGGCCGCGCGACAATCTCCGGCACGCTCTGGTCGGCGACGAACACATGACGGGCGGATCGGGTTAGCCGCGCCCCCCGGCAGGATGGACACGGCTGACTGCTAAGATACTTCGCCAGTTCGTCACGTACCAGATTCGATTCGGTTTCCCGGTAGCGACGCTCCATGTTAGGAATCACGCCCTCGAACGCATGCCGGCGATGGTAGCCCTCGCCACGACTGTTGGTGTATTCGAAATTGACCGTTTCGCTGCCACTGCCGTGCAAAACGAGCTGGCGGACCCGCTCCGGCAAATCCTGAAATGGTTGATCCAGATCGAACCCGTAATGCCGGGCCAAGGACTGGATGAGTTGGAAGTAATGGAAATTGTCGCGACCCCAGCCACGCACCGCACCGCGCGCCAAGCTCAGATGCGGATGCGCCACTACCCGTTCGGGGTCGAAGAATTGTTTGACGCCCAAGCCGTCGCACTCCGGGCAAGCACCGACCGGGTTGTTGAAAGAGAACAGGCGCGGCTCTAACTCGCTCAGGCTGTAGCCGCACACCGGGCAGGCGAAGCCGGCGGAAAACAACAGTTCCGCCCGCTCCGGCGTGTCCAGAAACGCGACCCGCGCCACCCCCTCCCCCAGTCGCAGCGCGGTCTCGAACGATTCCGCTAGCCGCAAACCGAGGTCCGCACGGACCTTGAAGCGGTCCACCACGACCTCGATGGTGTGTTTACGACGCAAATCCAGCGACGGCGGGCTGTCCAGTTCTATTACTTCACCGTCGATGCGAGCACGCACGAAACCCTGCGCCTGTAATTCCCGCAACAGCTTGACATGCTCGCCCTTGCGTTCCCTGACCACCGGCGCCAGCAGCATCAACCGTTCATCCTCCGGCAGCGCCAGCACCTGATCCACCATCTGGCTGACGGTCTGGGCATCGAGATCGATGCCATGATCGGGACAACGCGGAATTCCGGCGCGCGCATACAACAGCCGCAGATAGTCGTAAATCTCGGTGATGGTGCCAACCGTGGAGCGCGGATTGTGCGAAGTGGATTTCTGCTCGATGGAAATCGCCGGTGACAGCCCTTCGATGTGCTCCACGTCGGGTTTTTCCATCAGCGACAGAAATTGTCGGGCGTAAGCGGATAGCGATTCGACGTAGCGGCGCTGGCCTTCGGCGTAAAGCGTGTCGAACGCCAGCGAGGATTTGCCGGAACCCGACAGGCCAGTGATCACGATCAACCGGTTGCGGGGCAGATCGAGATCAATGTTCTGGAGGTTATGCGTGCGGGCGCCGCGTATCTTGATGGTGTCCATGCGCGAAAGGATCGGGAGTGAAGGACTTGGACCGAAAAAATGACGGACGGACCGGTACCGCGCATTTCTTGCGCGTTGAACTCGCCTCGGCGACGAAGGACCGGCTGGCGCGGGGCGGGGCGGGCACTGACTATCCCAGCGATACCATCGAGGTTTCGGCAGCGACCGAGAATCGACGCCGGTCGCTACTGACGGGTTTGATCTAGCTGTCAGCCGCTGATTTAGCGACTCAAACGGTTGGGAATAGCTATCGCCAGACCGGATCAACCGCCCGCGCCGCCGCGCACACGCACAATGCCTGTACGGTCTCGCGGACATCGTGGGCGCGGATGATATTGGCTCCTTGCCAGAACGCGACGACCGCCGCCGCCAAACTACCAGCCAGGCGGTCGCCGACCGGCGCGTTCAACAACAAGCCGACCATGCTCTTGCGGGAAACACCGACCAGAACGCCGGCGGCCAGATCGGTAAAGCGGTCGAGATGTCGCAGCAACAGCAGATTGTGCTTCAGGGTCTTGCCGAAGCCGAAACCGGGGTCCACCAGCATACGGTCGCGCGGAATCCCGAACCTTTCGCAGGCTTGAACCCGTTCGGCCAGAAAGGCGTGCACTTCCGCCACCACATCGGTATAAACCGGTTCGTGCTGCATTGTGGCCGGCTCGCCGCGCATGTGCATCAGGCACACGGGCAGACCGCTGGCGGCGGCGGCCTTTAGCGCGCCCGGTAGGCGCAGCGCCCGCACGTCATTGAGCAGCCCAGCACCGACGCGCGCCGCTTCCCGGATGATTTCGGGCTTGCTGGTATCCACGGAGATCGGGACCGGCAGTTCCCGCGCCAACCGTTCCACCACGGGCAATACCCGGTCTAGCTCTTCCTGAACCGATACTGGTGGCGCCTCTGGTCGGGTGGATTCCCCGCCAACGTCGATCAGCGCCGCGCCCGCGTTCACCATGGCTTCGGCGTGGCGCAAGGCAGCCTCCAGCGGCAGGTAACGTCCACCGTCGGAGAACGAATCGGGGGTGACATTCAACACCCCCATGACGGCGGGGTGGCTCAAGTCCAAAACCTTGCCCGCGCAGTCGAGTTGCATGCTGGCGCAGCGCTCAGTGCTGTTGGGCCGGACCGCCAATCGGCTTCTCGCCGGGCCGATCTCCGTCTGGACCGGCTGGCAAACCCGTGGATGGCGGTTCCGAATCGGCGCTCGTATTCGTCGGCTCGCGCAGCGGCCGCCCAGCCATGATGTCGTCGATCTGTTCCGAATCAATCGTTTCGTATTTGATCAACGCATCGGCCATGGTGTGCAGTTTGTCCAGGTTGTCTTGCAACAATTGCTCGGAACGCTGGTAGTTGCGATTGATGACCGTGCGGATTTCCTCGTCGATGACGTGAGCGGTTTCGTCCGAGACATTTTTGTGCCGAGTCACGCTGCGGCCCAGGAACACCTCGCCGTCGTCCTCGCTGTAAGTCAGCGGCCCCAAGCGTTCGGACAGACCCCACTTGGTCACCATGTTGCGAGCGATGTCGGTGGCGCGCTCAATGTCGTTCTGCGCGCCAGTGGTGACGAACTCCGGCCCGAAAATCAGCGATTCGGCGATCCGGCCACCGAACAGGCTGGAAATCTGGCTCTCCAAGCGCTGCTTGCTGAAGCTGTAGCGGTCGCCTTCCGGCAGGAACATGGTCACGCCCAACGCCCGGCCACGCGGGATGATGCTGACTTTGTAAACGGGGTCGTGCGCTGGCACCAGTCGGCCGACGATGGCATGGCCCGCCTCGTGATAGGCGGTGAGCTTCTTTTCGTCCTCGCTCATCACCATCGACTTGCGTTCGGCGCCCATCATGATCTTGTCCTTGGCCTTCTCGAAATCCTCCATGTCCACATCGCGCTTGTTGGCGCGCGCGGCGAACAGCGCGGCCTCGTTGACCAAGTTGGCCAAATCGGCACCGGAGAAACCTGGCGTGCCGCGAGCGATCACGGATGGCTTGACGTTATCGGACAAGGGTACCTTGCGCATGTGGACCTTGAGGATCTGCTCGCGGCCACGCACGTCAGGCAAGGGCACCACCACCTGCCGGTCGAAGCGGCCAGGCCGTAACAGCGCCGGATCGAGCACGTCGGGACGGTTGGTCGCGGCGATGACGATGATGCCCTCGTTGCCCTCGAAACCGTCCATCTCGACCAGTAACTGATTCAGCGTCTGCTCGCGTTCGTCGTGGCCGCCGCCCAGCCCCGCGCCGCGATGCCGGCCCACTGCGTCGATTTCGTCGATGAAGATGATGCAGGGCGCGTGCTTCTTGGCCTGCTCGAACATGTCACGTACCCGCGAGGCGCCCACGCCGACGAACATTTCCACGAAGTCGGAGCCGGAAATGGAGAAGAACGGCACCTTGGCTTCGCCGGCAATCGCCTTGGCCAGCAAGGTCTTGCCAGTGCCCGGCGAACCGACCATCAGCACGCCGCGCGGGATCTTGCCACCGAGTTTCTGGAATTTGCCGGGATCGCGCAGGAACTCCACTAGTTCGGCGACTTCCTCCTTGGCCTCGTCCACCCCGGCGACATCGGCGAACGTGACCCTGATTTGATCCTCGCCCATCATTCGGGCGCGCGACTTGCCGAAGGACATTGCGCCCCGGCCCGCGCCGCCGCCCTGCATTTGCCGCAGGAAAAACACCCAGATACCGATCAGGAGCAGCATTGGGAACCAACTGATGAAGATCTGCATCAGCAAGCCCTGTTTCTCCGGCGGCTGGCCTTCGATATCCACACCGTGGTTGAGCAGTTCGCCGATCATCGGACTGTTATCGGTTTCCGGGCTGTAGGTGGTGAACCGCTCGCCGCTATCCGTCCGACCCTGGATGGTGCGGCCATCAATGGTGACCTGCTTGATCCGCCCCTGCTTGGCGTCTTGCAGGAATTGCGAGTAGGACATCTGGGCGGTCGGCGTCACCTTGGGACCGAAGCTGTTGAACACCGACATCAACACCACCGCGATGACCACCCACAACAGGATATTCTTGACTATGTCATTCAAGGCATGCACCTCAACACCGCACAACCGGGATAAAAGGAAATGATAAAAGTCACGGGATTTTTAGACCGGCTGACCCGCGATAGTTTCTGGCCAGCAGATACTGCTCGGCGCTGCGGGCGCGCGACGCCCTGGGTTTGCGAATCGCCACCGTGGCGAACGCACCGCGTAGTTCGCGTAGAAAGACATCGAAACCCTCACCCTGAAACGCCTTGGTCAGAAAATCCCCACCAGGTCGTAGAGCCCGCCGCGCGAAATCCAGGGCCAGTTCGGCCAGGTACATTCCGCGCGGCTGATCCACCGCCTTGATGCCACTGGTATTGGGGGCCATATCGGAGATTACAAGGTCCACGAACCGACCGTTCAGCACAACCAGTAACTGTTCCAGCACCGCCGCCTCGCGGAAATCACCCTCGATGAACGTCACGCCGGGCAACGGTTCCATCGGCAGGATATCCAGGGCGATCACCGCGCCTTGCCCGTTCACCAGTCGCGCCGCCAGTTGCGACCAACCGCCGGGCGCGGCCCCCAGGTCCACCACGGTCAGACCAGGCCGTAACAGATGGTCTTTTTCGTCAATTTCCAACAGCTTGTACGCGGCGCGGGAGCGGTAGCCTTCCGCCTGGGCGCGCTTGACGTACTCATCGGTAAAATGTTCCCGCAACCAGCGGGCGCTGCTTTTACTGCGGGCCATTCGGTGGCTCTCGGTCTTGAGTGGTGCGTTGCAGGACCTTGCGCGTCCGAATCACGATCCAAAGCATCCCCAGCACGCCATAGCTCGCCAGCACCAGCAGTTGCGCCAGCAGGCCGTTCAACAGCCGTCCCTGCGCCAGCAGCAACAATCCACCGATCACCAGGATGATCGCCAAATCCAGCTTGACCTCGTTCAAGGGACTTGGGGCTACCGTCATTCCCTTGCCGCCGGTTACACTGCGTGAATTCTCAACCATCGCGGTGTCTCTTGTGTTTGCGCTCACCAATCCGCAGAAGCGTCATCTCAAAGCCCTGGCCCATGCCCGCAAACCGGTCGTGATCATCGGCGACAACGGCATCACGTCGGCGGTCCTGCACGAAATCCTGCTGGCCCTGGACCGTCATGAGCTGATCAAAATTCGGGTCAACGCCGAGGACCGGGAAGCGCGCGAGGCCATGATCCAGGAAATCCGCGCGACGACCGAAGCGGCGCTGGTTCAACGGGTTGGCCACATCGCCACGCTATTTCGGCCCAACCCGGAAGCGCCGCGCATCGAACTACCCTGAATCCGCCCTGAATCCGGGGGGATTGTCACGGTTTCCGGCGCGCAACGTCAATCGCGAATCACGTTGTTCCACAGGATGGCTGCCTGCGGCTTCTTGGCTCCACCGCCGCCGCGCCGCCCGCCGCTCACCCGGCTGGGCTTATGGGGCCAAGACCACCGGTGACCCAATGATAAGCTGCAAGGAGGCGACGTTCCATTTACGCCAGCGCGGCGTCAAGAGTCTGGACCGCGAGACGGCGACGAGATCCCGTGCGCCAGCCTGTGCAACCACTAACGCCGGGGAGACCACCGCATGGCCTGGCTTTACTTGATCGTGGCCGGTCTGTTTGAAATCGCCTGGCCGGTCGGCCTGAAGCTGTCGCAGACGCCGGGTCGGCTGGCGCTGGGCGTGTTCATCGCCGTGGTCGGCATCGCGGCCAGCGGGGTGTTCCTGGGGCTGGCCCAGCGCGATATTCCCATCGGCACCGCTTACGCGGTCTGGACCGGGATCGGCGCGGTGGGCACCTTCGCGGTGGGCATCCTATTCTATGGCGATGCCGCCAGCGCCGGACGACTGGTCTCGGTGGGGTTGATCATCGCCGGGATCATCGGCCTGAAACTGACCCATGGCCCTGGCTGAACACCGTTCACCCGCGACTCAACGCCATGTCTTCATCAACCGCTGGGGTGAAGCGTGGCGCGCACGGAGCAGATGTGCATAAGATGTGCATAACAACACGCAAATTCACCGCGCGGACGTAATCCGCTTCAGTGCGATGCCCGGTTGCCATGAAAGCACCGACTTTCATCGTCCAGGGTGGTGTCGCCGACATGACTGCTAGGCAGGTTACGCTTTGCTAACTCGCCCTACCTCGCTGCTGAAAACCGAGTGGGCTGCCCGCGCCGCGCTGGAACATGAAATTTCCTGTTTCAAATTGAAACCGCCTCAGCGGTCAAACAGCGCGCCTGCGCCGATAACCCTTTCATGGATAACGCTATCCGCACCAGTCGCGGCTGTGGCCTGGAAGATGCTTACGTACTGAAGATGTCTCGTGGCGCTGAGTCGGCTTCGGGGGAACGGCGAAGATGGCGGGATTTCCAGGGCTGGAAAACTGGCGATGAATGAAGTTATACCACTCACAAAGGCGAGCAGAATCAAAAAGTTCCTATCAACCCCGGCGGATGGTGGTGGATAGGCGGAAACTGTATAACCACTTGTTGGCGAATGATAAGGAGGTGATTCAGTATAGTGGTCCCCGAATTTTAGACAGTTAAATAACCCGGATACCGCCGCGCCTACCCCGGCACGCGCTGATAACACTTGTCGTACGGGCGTTCCCTAACCGACCAATAGCAGGAAGATATCAAATGAAAACAAGAATGCTGTTGTGCTCAACTATTGTCTCCGCACTACTTGGAGCGGGCTGCTCCACGGCACATATAGCACCCGATGTCGCCAAATTCTCCACCGCAGTGGAATCCACGACGGGACAGGTACTCAAGCGTTACGACGGCGATGCGATCGAAGCGAAATACCGCACTGAACTGAACACGGCCATGGTCGCGAATAATGTGACACTCATGCCAGTCGGCTGCATCGAGCCTCTTCGATTCGACCAACGCATTGAGTCGGAAAAATTCGACGACTTCTCCAAACATTGTGCGCTGCAGCAGGCGCGACGCGATAGAAGCACGCCGAATCCGCCCATCAGACCGCCCTCAGACGGCCCGGGTGCTCAAGGCTACAACGCTCGCCGGTTATCATTTGCGTTGCAGAACTATGCCAAGTCTCTACTCGCCTTGGCGCAATCGGACACCCCGTCCAAGTAAGTATCCCCCGGCAGAGCCGGGGGCTTTAATTGGGGAGCGCCTCAAAGGCGCCTTAAAACCGTGAGCCGCCCAAGGCGGCAGGGCTGCGTGGATAAAATCATGTCCCGCAACTAATTCTTCAGCGACTCCAAATCTACTCCACCGGGAAATCACTCAGATTCAGTGACATGAATCATGGTCCGCGACTCCCATCAACATCCGCCGCGCTGCGCGGCAAACTCGACTCCCGTAAAGGTCAAACCTTGTCGGGTCCCCCGGCAGAGCCGGGGGTTTACCCAATGTAATTAGGCAGCAGTTTCACGAACGCCAGCACAGCCGTATTTGGCTTGATCGACGAAGCCGACAAATTTCGAGGTGCTCCCCCGCCTTCGGATCGCACCACAGCAATCCGTAGCGCAAATACCGACCTCTTCGGCAGCCTCCTGACGGAAGCTTTCGAGGCGCGTCGCTACGCGATGCTCTCGTCCATCGTCAAAGACGCCGACAGTTCGGTGGAGATCGCTGCGGTCGCCCTTGCCAGTTGGGCAGAAGAGCCCGAAATCGCCGATCTTCAAGCACGCTACGATAGCCTGAAAAACGCCTTGGGCGACGCGGCACGAGCCGAGGGGGCTGGCAACGCATCGCGGGCTATAGCAGAGCTCGCCCGCGCGCGCAGCGCCTACGACGCAGTCGTTGAAGGAGAAGCCAACGCGACCTGGAAAATGTTCTTCGATATCGCGAGAACCCACAGGGCCATTCTCGACAGTTTCGACAACCCGGGAGATCCCAAACAACTGGCCGAAGCGAACAAGCGAATCAACAGCCTTGCCGAGAAGGTCGAAAAGGTCAAGACAGCCAAGAAGAAAAGCTGATTAGGAGGAGCGGACAATGGCGAACAATCAATCCATCGTTAAGCGGAAACTCGAGATCACACGTCAGTCCCAAGAGAAGTTCGACGCCTACACTCGCGAGGTGAGCATGCAGATCTTCAATGCTCAAATCATGGGTGACACCGCAAACGAGACCACGCTTGAGGCAATACTGAAGCAAGCCAAAAAGGACATGGAGGACCTGCGCCAAGCATTGAAGAAGGCGCTACTGAGAGACGATCTAGTCGATGACCTAGAGTCTGGCCTCAAGAGCAAGGCGGACGCAGCCGACAAACTCCTCAAAGACATGGAACAGCTCGGCGCGACCCTCAACCGTATCGCCGAGGGTGCCCACATCTTGACTGGAGCGCTGAAACTCGTGAGAAGCCTGATAATCTAACTACCACATTCACCGGCTTGTCCGGTGAATGTGGGTCGTTGGGCTTCAAATGCTCAGAATAATTTTCTTACGAGGCGTGCTCCATTCTGCCCAACTTGAAAGGGGAGGTTATGAGAACATCATCTTTGAGTCTTCTCCAAGATCCTATGGTTGTCGTATTGGCCGCCGGTCATGGTGGCAGTGATCCCGGTGCCAGGAATCCCCCACACAATGAACGCGATCAAGCAATTACCATCACCAACCGTGCCGCTGCACTCCTACGGGGGCGCGACGTTGACGTGGAAATCGCACCGCATGACGAGGATACCGATAAGTCAATTGTGTGGGTGAATAAGAATTTTAGCTTTGGTGACGCATGGGTATTAGAGTTGCATCGCGACTCAGCGGGTGGTCTCGACCTCGATGACGCTTCGCGGCGTTGTGGTATCTACTACGGGACCTCTGAACGCAGTAAAGACGTAGGCGAGTTCGTCCGTCGCTCCCTCGTGTTGCACGGGGCACACTCGCAATCGTGGGCACGTCCTGATACCGCCTCTCGCTTTGGCCGGTTGGGTTGGATTCGCCAAACACGACCAGCCGCTCATTTATTAGAGTTGGGGTTCATGCAAGGTAAAAATGATGACGCCCACCTCAGTTGGCTAGCAGAAGTTGCTGCATCTGCCATATTTGAAGCGTTTACTGGGCGTTCCTGGAATTTATAAAAAACCGGAGGGCCGTTAGGCGGGTCAGCGTAGCGTAACCTGCCTAACGGTCATGTCGGCGGCGTCACCCCCGACGATGAAAGTCGGTACCTTTTGGCCCCGCCCACCGTCACCGTGCCCACCGTGCGGCTGTAATCGTCACCCGCGAATTTGGCATCCGAACGTGCCCACGTTCAGACCCGAAGGACGCATCCCACCTCTTCAATTTTCCAGCAAGTCCAGGACTTCACCCGCTTTCGAGTGCCCAGATACGCTATTGTTATACCTATACCCCCACCAACCTAAACGAGGAGTGCTTTACGATGTTGAAACGTATTAGTTTGTTCTTTGTCGTTGTGGCTCTTACAGGCTGCGCATCAAACCAAGTCGCTCAGAACAGCGCGCAAAGCTCTCGCGTGGAGAGCTGCAAAGCAATTTCTGAGGCGGAAATTGAGTCACTGTTTGATCGCTGGAACAACTCCTTGCTAACGGGTGATCCGCATAAGGTTGTCGCTAACTACGCGGAGCGCTCAATTCTTTTGCCCACAGTTTCAAACAAGCCACGACTCACACCAGCGGAGAAGGAAGATTACTTCCATCACTTTCTGGAGAACCGCCCTTCTGGAAAGATTGACTTGCGATTTCTTGAACTCGGTTGTAATTCTGCCGTTGACGCAGGTCTTTACACATTCACATTTGCAAAGACAGGTGCGTCTGTCAGTGGCCGCTACAGTTTTACCTATCATTGGAATGGTTCAGAATGGTTAATTACAAGCCACCATTCCTCGGCAATGCCTGAGAAGAAGTAGTTTAAAGAGGCATAACAAATCTTTCCAGCGAACGGGCGGAAAACCGCCCGCCGCTGACCTCCAATTCTCGATACTCTAGGAATAGAATTGATACACACTACCAATTCAAAAACACTGCCATATCCCGCAGAGGAGATCTGGGGGGTGCTTACGGATTTCGCAAACTATCCCAAATGGTGGCCTTCTTCCATAAAGATAAAAGTCACCCGTATAGAACCAGAACTCGTTCATTCGCAAATTGAGGTCAAGCCATATGGAGGACAGCGCTTCACATGCGAAGTGACCGGCTATTCGAACAACTCAGAACTGCAAATGAAATACTCCGGCATATACAGTGGCACCGGGATATGGACACTATCCGAAATCAACGGACAATGCAGCGTTACCTACGAAATACTGCTTGAAATAGAAAGCGTGTGGATTCGTCTACTCTCACGCATATTACCGGTCGCCAAGATTCACTCCAACCTGATGGATGAAGTCCTCTCTGGACTGGATAAGCATGTCGGATTGAATAAGAGGCACACCAAACCGGGCGTTGTGACCGACCGGCGGTAAGGTGGGCCCCATTGTCAAGACAAAAACCATCAGAGTTTAAGTTAAGGCATCATGTCCAGCAGAAGACCTGCTACTCGGTACCCTGGTGGGTGAATTCGCCGTCGGGTCGCGATGCCAATGCCGGCTCTGAAGGACGACCAAATTTATCGATGATTTTCGCTCCCCCGCCTTGACCGGTCGCATACACCCGATCGGGGGTTTGATACCCCAGGGACTGATGGCCCCGTTCGCCATTGTAAAAATTGAAATACACTTTGAGACTGACTTGGACTTGGGCCAAAGTCTCATATTCCTTGAGAGAGATGTCCTCATACTTGACCGCGCGCCACAATCGCTCGACGAAGGTGTTGTCCGCCGCGCGCCCGCGACCATCCATGCTGATCCGCGGCGGATGGGCCTTCAAGGCGGTGATGAAGCCATGGCTGGTGAACTGCGCGCCAAGGTCTTTCACCCGGAGGCGGACACACTCCATCAGCCGCAAGCCAGCGCCGGAGAGGAGGTTGGCCATGAGGCGGGGGCGGCCTTCCAGGTGGGCCAGCACGGCGCGCACCTCGGCGGCGGTGAGGACGACTGGCAGACGAGTGGGACGCTTGGCCCGCTCCATGTTGACCAGCCAGCCGATGCCCTTTTCCAGCACCTCCTTGTACAAGAGCAGGATAGCGCTCAGCGCCTGATGCTGGGTGGAAGCGGCCACGTTGCGTTCCACGGCCAAGTGGGACAGGAACTGCTCGACTTCCGGTTTGCCCATCTCCTGAGGGTGCCGCTTGCCGTGAAACAGGATGTAGCGCCGAAATCATTCTACCGACCTTGCGCGATAAAACCGCGCAGCGCCGGTGACCTCCACGTTAGGGCCGTTAAAAACCAATAAGTACATACGGCAACATGATATGTAACGTTCTGTAAGATATTAAATTTTAAATTGGCACAAAAATAGCTTACTTGACTTTATATGCAAAAGTATTATATAATAGTCTGTTAAATTTTATCCTAAAACTAACTTCATACGGTGCTTACTGAAATGTGCAAAAAATGGTTTTTTGGATTTAAGGATTTCCCTAGAAAAGAAAAATCCCTTGAAGCTGCTAATAACAACTATGAACTAACCCATGTGGTTAGAGGTAATGTCTTTTCTAGGGTCGGCGGAATCATATCTGAAAAGGCACATGTCGCTTTAGTAGAAAAGGCGAAAAATATTAAAATTGAAAACATCAACTAACTAAGGATATCTTGTGTCTGACGGAAACCGTGCGTCTTTAGAAGAAAGAATTAAAGCTTTTGTTTCCTTGTATAATGAAGCTGAAAAAGTATATAAAGGTGTACAGCAGATAGTATTGAGGATTGACGCACAAATTCATAACGAATTTAGATATTGCGCTCGTGGCTTGACGGATTTTCTGTGCCATATGTCTAGCGAAAATGCCCAAGATCACGATGCGGCAATAGCTTTGCTAAGTAGAGCAGATCACGCGGCGAGAAATGCGTTAAATGACTCTATAGACCTAATTGTAGCATACGCAAAAATTGAAATACAAAAGCTGGCTTCTGTTGATACTGGAAGACCTATTTCAAGCTATTACACTGATTTTGTATAATGGTCCCCAAATTTCGGACAGGTAAATAAGGTAGTACTCTGCACGGGTA
>JAVMKI010000013.1:0-36898 GCA_031732755.1 Candidatus Contendibacter sp. | reverse complement strand
AAAGAAGCCGCTTGAACCGGCCATTTCATCGATGCATCACTTTGAATCACACCCTTGGAGGAAGGGCTGTTTCCACACAGCCGCTCGGTGGCGGAATCGCGCCAGTTGGAGGAAGAACGGCGGCTGGCTTATGTCGGCGTCACCCGTGCCCAGCGGCAGTTGGTTCTCTGCCACGCCGAGCGGCGTCGCTGGTATGGCCACGAAAACTATCCCTCGCCCTCGCGCTTCGTTCGCGAAATCCCCGAAGAACTGACCCACGACGTGCGCGCCCGGACGAAACGCCGGGATAAAAGTCCGCCCCCGACTCCGCCAGCCGTTGCCGCGCCCACCGTGCCCGCCGGTCTGCGGCCCCGGCAACGTGTGCGCCATCCCCAATTCGGCGACGGCGTGGTGCTGGAGGTCGAGGGCGTCGGCTATCACGCCCGGGCGCGGGTGGATTTTCCCAAGGCTGGTGGCCCCAAATGGCTGGTGGTGGCCTACGCCAAACTGGAGGTTCTGTGAATCAATCCTCGCCCCTCATGCCAGCGACGCCCCCTACCCCGTTCGGCGGCGAACCCCGTTCCGCGCCATCCCAACCGTCGCGGCGGCCGCGTCTACCCGAGCATCGCTTGAGTCTGAAGGAAGTGCTGGCGGAGCTAATCACCGATGGCTGGGTGAGCACGGCGGACGGCGAACGGGTGATCGCGGAATCCCGGACGGAACGCGGCGCGTTGCACCCCCTGGTGGTGATCGCCAACAAGCAGTTGCGCCAGGCGCAACCACCTCATCCGATATTGAGCTTGGAACTGCTGACCGAATGGCTGGCCGGTAAGGTCGGATTGCCATACCTGCGGATCGATCCGCTCAAACTGGACATCGCCGCGGTCGAGCGGCTGTTGCCGTTCATCTCCTACGACTACGCCGCTCGCTACCATATCCTGCCGATCGCGACGGACGAGCACCGCGTCGTGTTCGCCACGACCGAACCCTATCTGACTGAATGGCGCGAGGTGTTACGGCAAACCCTGCGCAAGGACATCGAACGGGTCATCGCCAGTCCGCTGGACATCAACCGTTATCAACTGGAGTTTTATGGCGTGTCGCGTTCGGTGCGCGGCGCGCTGCGCGGCGTGTTGGAACCAACCTCGGGCATTCTCAACTTCGAACAATTGCTGGAACTGGGCCAGCGCGGCGAGCTAAGCGCCGACGAACGGCCCATCGTGCAGATCGTGGACTGGCTGCTGCAATATGCGTTTTCCCAGCGCGCCAGCGACATCCATCTGGAACCGCGCCGCGAGCAGGGCAACATCCGCTTTCGCATCGACGGGGTCTTGCACGCGATTTATCAGTTGCCGCCGGCGGTGATGGGCGCCGTCACCAGCCGCATCAAGATTCTGGGTCGGATGGACGTGGCCGAGAAGCGCCGGCCCCAGGATGGTCGGATCAAGACCCGCACCCCGGCGGGCCGGGAAATCGAACTGCGGTTGTCCACCATGCCCACCGCCTTCGGCGAAAAATGCGTGTTGCGCATCTTTGATCCGGACACCGTGGCGAAGAATTTCGGCCAACTGGGCTTCGCGCCAGCCGAGGAAGCATCCTGGCAGGCGATGATCGCCCGGCCGCACGGCATCGTGCTGGTCACCGGCCCGACCGGCTCCGGCAAGACCACCACGCTGTACACCACCCTCAAGCATCTGGCCAACCCCGAGGTCAACGTCTGCACGGTTGAGGACCCCATCGAGATGGTCGTGCCGGAGCTGAATCAGATGCAGGTCCAGCCGGTGATCGACTTGACCTTCGCGCAGGGGATTCGCACCCTGCTCCGGCAGGACCCCGACATCATCATGGTCGGCGAGATTCGCGATCTGGAAGCCGCGCAGATGGCCGTGCAGGCGGCGCTGACCGGCCATTTGGTGCTTTCCACCCTGCACACCAACGACGCCGCCTCGGCGGTGACCCGGCTGCTCGATCTGGGCGTGCCTCACTACCTGATCCAGAACATCCTGATCGGGGTCATGGCGCAGCGACTGGTGCGGACCTTGTGCCCGCATTGCAAGGAGGCCGGCCAGGTTGACGATGCACTCTGGAGCGCAATGGTTCGGCCATGGACCTTGCCGAAACCGGCCGCCATCCGGGCGCCGCGCGGCTGCTCGGAGTGCCGCAACACCGGCTATTTGGGCCGCGTTGGCCTCTACGAACTACTCACCGTGACTCCGGAACTGCGTCGGCTGCTACGCCCCAACGTCGACGATGGTGAATTGCGCCGCCGCGCCATCGAACAAGGCATGCGCCCGCTGCGAGTCAGCGCCGCCTTGCAGATCGCCGCCGGCTTGACCACGTTCGAGGAAGTCGTTCAGGTGTTGCCGCCGCTGGAAGAGGACTGATGTCACGCAGTTGTTTTCTTGATACCCCACATTATTTTTGACTGTTTTGTTGTGAATAGCACACAATAGTTGTGCGTGAATACCGCTTTCCTATCTTGACCCATGAGCAATGACCTTAGGAGTCTGACAATGTCCATGAAAATTACGAAAAGCGTTGCAGCCGCTGCTCTGGCCGCTGGTTTGCTAGCGGGAACCGCCCAGGCTTACGATGCTGGTAATTGGCTGTTCCGAATCGGCGCTTATGGCGTGTTCCCGGAATCCGACAACCTGACAAACGTGCTGGGCACCGGCGCCACGCTCAATGTGGATGACGGCTACACCCTAGGCTTCAACTTCACCTACATGATCACCCCGAATATCGGCATCGAACTGCTCGCTGCCCTGCCGATCAATCATGACATCAAGCTTTCGGGCGCGGGCAAGGTTGCCGAAACCGATGAACTGCCCCCAACGCTGAGCATACAGTATCACTTCATGCCGGAAAGCAGCGTCCGCCCGTACGTGGGGATCGGCCTGAACTACACCACGTTCTTCAATACCAGCACCAATGGTGCGCTGGAAGGAACCAGCCTGTCGCTGGATGATTCCTGGGGGGTGGCCGGGCAGTTCGGCATCGATATCGATGTGGCGCCCAACTGGTTCTTGAACGCCGACATCCGCTACATCGGCATCAGCACCGACGCCTCGCTCAGTATTCCTGGGACCGGCACCGTGGACCTGGGCACCGTGGACATCAACCCCTGGGTGGTTGGTCTGACCGTTGGCACCCGTTTCTAATCCGTTGGAAACCTCTCCCTAACCCTCTCCCGCTCGCGGGCGAGGGTTCTTTGTGCTTTCTCAAACCCTCTCAGGGTAACCCAGCGCTTGCAGCGCGGCGCTCAACTCCGCGCGATAACCCCCTTCGACATCCACCGTCACCCGACCCGTGGGTACATCCACCGTCACTTCCCGAACCCGGGCATCTTGGCGCAAACCGGTTTGAATCGCGCTGGCGCAGCCGCCGCACTTGACGTTCTGAACCGTGAATTCGAATTTCATGCTGTTTCTCCACTGATGATTGAGTGACGACGGGAGTAGAAACCGTTCGCCCGGCTGGATAGCGCTACTCCGCCCTAGAATGGCACAATAACCCGCTGTCTTGCCCCATGCTGGGGCGATCAGGGTTGCGCGCCAGTCCCAACGCTTATCCAGTTGACCGTTATGGCTGGAAAAAATTCCCGTGGCACAATTCCTGCTAGGCGTTGCGGGCATGGAATGTGGCAATCCCAGCATTGACGTTCCCAACCAACGACCGAGATTTTTCAACCCCGAGGAATCAATGACAATGAATGCTGCCGATGTGATGAAGCTGATCGAGGAAAAGGGCATTAAGTTCGTGGACTACCGGTTCACGGACACCCGTGGCAAGGAACAACACGTTACCGTGCCCATCAGCGCCGTGGACGAGGACGTATTCGAGGACGGCAAGATGTTCGACGGCTCGTCCATCGCCGGTTGGAAAGGCATTCAGGAATCGGACATGATCCTGATGCCCGATCCGGTCACCGCGACCGTGGATCCTTTCTTCGAAGAACCGACCTTGGTCCTGACCTGCGACGTCATCGAACCCAACACCATGCAGGGATACGAGCGCGACCCGCGTTCGCTGGCCCGGCGCGCCGAGGCTTACCTTAAATCGACGGGCATTGGCGACACCGCGTTCTTCGGCCCGGAAAACGAATTCTTCATTTTCGACGACGTGCGCTGGGGCGCGGATATCAGCGGCTGTTTCTGCAAGATAGACTCCTCTGAAGCCGGCTGGAATTCCGAGCGCGTTTACGAAGGCGGCAACTTCGGTCACCGTCCCGGCGTCAAGGGCGGCTACTTCCCGGTGCCTCCGGTCGATTCGCAGCAGGACATCCGCTCCGCCATGTGCCTCAACCTGGAAGCGATGGGGTTGGTGCCCGAAGTCCATCACCATGAAGTGGCGACCGCAGGCCAGGCTGAAATCGGCGTCCAGTTCAACACCTTGGTGCGCAAAGCCGACGAAGTGCAGCGCCTGAAGTACGTGGTGCAGAATGTGGCCGCCAGCTACGGCAAAACCGCCACCTTCATGCCCAAGCCGCTGGTCGGCGACAACGGCAGCGGCATGCACGTTCACCAGTCGCTGGGGAAGGATGGCGTTAATCTGTTCTCGGGCGACCTATATGCAGGATTGTCGGAAACGGCGCTGTATTACATCGGCGGCATCATCAAGCACGCCCGAGTGCTGAATGCGTTCTGCAATCCGTCCACCAACTCCTACAAGCGGCTGGTGCCGGGCTTCGAAGCGCCGATCAATCTGGCGTACTCCGCGCGTAACCGTTCCGCCTCTATCCGTATCCCTTACGTCAGCAACCCCAAGGGTCGCCGCATTGAAGTGCGCTTCCCCGACTCGACCGCCAATCCGTACCTGGCGTTCGCGGCGATGATGATGGCCGGTCTGGACGGCATCCAGAACAAGATCCACCCCGGCGATCCGGTGGACAAGGACATCTACGAACTGCCGCCGGAGGAAGAGAAGCTGATCCCGCAGGTGTGCTTCTCGCTGGAGCAGGCGCTCAACGAGCTGGACAAGAATCGCGATTTCCTGATCAAGGGCGGCGTGTTCACTAACGACCTGATCGATGCCTACATCGCGCTCAAGATGCAGGACGTCACCCGGATGCGGATGACCACCCATCCGGTCGAGTTCGATTTGTACTACAGCCTGTAATTCAGGATCGTGCGCGGCGTTGTGGAACCGCACGCCGCGTAGTGGATTTGCGACGACGCCTCCATTCGGGGGCGTTTTCGTTAACAGCGTTGCACCATTATAGTGCATTCGCGATAACAGTCTCGCCCGTCATCACCATGCCGGTTTGGTGCGGTGCGCCGCGTCAACAGTAGGCATGATGAACACCATGGGCCGGACCATAGAGACTACACAAAACAATTTTGAAACAATTAGTTAAATGAACATATCGTAGCTTTTTCGGCATGAAGGGCACTTTATCATCGGTACCCATATTCATGGTCGGTTTTCCTGCCAACCCTTAAGTACAAGCTTTTGCCATATCGCCGACCACGAGCAGAGAACGAGGCGACCGTGCTGAAAAATTACCAACGCCGTGTGGTGGAAAGCCTGAGCATCGCCGTACTGGTGCTGGATCCGCATTTACGATTGCTATTCATGAACCCGGCGGCGGAAGCGCTGTTCGAGATCAGTTTCCGCAAGGCCCACAAACTGGCGTTGCCGGAATTGATCATCGGCGCTGAACCCTTCATCGCCGGATTGCGGCATTGCCTGGAGAGCGGCCATCCCTATATCGAGCGGGAATTGCAATTGATCTTTCCCCTGGAGCGGACCGTGACCGTGGACTGCACCGCCGCGCCCTTACTGGAGCACCCGCCCATCGAACTGTTGCTGGAACTGCGGCAGGTGGATTGGCGCCTGCGAATCAGCCGCGAGGAGCACATCCTGGCCCAGCACCACACCACCCGGGCCCTGGTGCGCAATTTGGCCCACGAAATCAAGAACCCGCTGGGCGGTCTGCGCGGGGCGGCGCAACTTCTGGAGCGGGAGTTGCCGAACCCGGCGCTGCGCGAATACACCGGCATCATCATCGGCGAGGCCGACCGACTGCGCAATCTGGTGGACCGGATGCTGGGTCCCAACCAGTTGCCGACCCACGATGAAGTCAGCATTCACGAAGTGTTGGAACGGGTTTGCAGCCTGGTGGAGGCCGAGGCTTGCCCGAGTCTCCGCATCGAACGCGACTACGATCCCAGCATTCCGCCGCTGTGGGGCGATGCCGACCGGCTGATTCAGGCGGTGCTCAACGTGGTGCGCAACGCCGCGCAGGCGCTCGGCGAACGTGGGCACGGCGTCATCACGTTGCGTACCCGGGTGCAGCGCCAGTACACCATCGGCGCCAAGCGCCACAAGCTGGTGGCCCGGCTGGATGTCGTGGATAACGGTCCCGGCATTCCACCTGCCCAGCAGGAACAGATTTTTTATCCGATGATCAGCGGTCGGCCCGATGGCACCGGGCTAGGTTTGTCCATCGCCCAGAGCATCATCGCCCAACATGGGGGCCTGATCGAATGCGCCAGTCGGCCCGGTGAGACCGTTTTCACGCTGTTGCTGCCCTTGGGGAAAACCGGATGAGCAGAAAAGAGCAGGTTTGGGTGATCGACGACGATCATGCGATCCGCTGGGTGCTGGAAAAGGCTCTGCAACGCGACGGCATGGCGGTCACGACTTTCCACAACGCGGTGGGGGTGCTCGATGCACTGCGCCAGGGCGCGCCGGACGCCGCAATCGCCGATATCCGAATGCCGGGCATGAGCGGTTTGGAATTGCTGGCCCGACTGCGCGAACGGACGCCGGAACTACCGGTGATCATCATGACCGCCCATTCCGATCTCGACAGCGCGGTGTCGGCCTATCAGGGCGGCGCGTTTGACTATCTGCCCAAGCCGTTTGACGTGGACGAAGCGGTAGCGTTGGTGCGCCGCGCCTGCCAAACCCAGCGCCAGCAAATGGGATCGGGCGAGTCCGCCGAGCACTTGCCCGAGATCGTCGGCGAGGGACCGGCGATGCAGGAGGTATTCCGCGCCATCGGCCGACTGTCGCGCTCCACGATCACCGTGCTGATCACTGGTGAATCCGGCACCGGCAAGGAACTGGTAGCCCGCGCCTTGCACCGGCACAGCCCGCGCGCCGACCGGCCATTCATCGCCATCAACACCGCCGCCATTCCCCGCGATTTACTCGAATCGGAGTTGTTCGGCCATGAGCGCGGCGCGTTCACCGGGGCTCAGGCCACTCGGCAGGGGCGGTTCGAACAGGCCAACGGCGGCACGCTGTTCCTGGACGAGATTGGCGACATGCCGGCGGAGTTGCAGACCAGACTGCTACGGGTGCTGGCCGAGGGCGAGTTTTACCGGGTGGGTGGCCATACGCCCACCCGGGTGGACGTGCGGGTGATCGCCGCCACTCATCGGAATTTGGAGCAACGGGTCCGCGACGGACTGTTTCGGGAGGATCTGTTTCATCGCCTGAACGTCATCCGCATCCAGTTACCATCGCTCAACAAGCACCCCGAGGATATCCCGCTGTTGACTCGGCATTTTCTGGGTCAGGCGGCGCGGGAACTGGGGATCGAACCAAAGATTCTGCGCCCAGAAACCGAGAGCTATCTCAGTGGTCTCGACTGGCCCGGCAACGTCCGACAATTGGAAAACCTGTGCCGCTGGCTGACGGTGATGGCTTCGGGACGGGAAATTCACCTCGAGGATTTGCCGGGCGAATTGCGCGAGCGGAACCCGGCCACGGCCAGCCACGGCCTCGACTGGGAGACGGCGCTGCGCACGTGGGCCGGCCAAAGCCTGGCGCGCGGCGAACATAATCTGCTGGAAACCGCCCTGCCAAGTTTCGAGCGGGTCTTGATTCGAGCGGCACTGGAACAGACCGGCGGCCACCGCCAGGGCGCGGCCCGGCTCCTGGGCTGGGGTCGCAACACTCTCACTCGAAAGATCAAGGAATTGGGAATGGAATAGGGTTTTCCCTTCGCGCCTTCCCTGTATTCCGTGGACCGTGTGTTCCGTGGACGGAGCAAGGACCATGTTCGATGTCGTTCTCTATGAGCCGGAGATTCCGCCCAACACCGGCAACATCATCCGGCTGTGCGCCAACACTGGCGCGCGGTTGCATCTGATTCGACCGTTCGGATTCCAGTTCGACGACCGTCGGTTACGGCGAGCCGGGCTAGACTATCATGAGTGGGCGGCGGTGCGACCACACCGCGATCTGGCGGCCTTTCTCACCGAGGTCAAACCGGCGCGGCTGTTCGCCTTCACCACCAAAGGCGTCCGTTGCTATCATACCGTCGCTTATCAACCCAACGACGCGCTGCTGTTCGGCCCGGAAACGCGTGGCCTGCCAGCGCGGGTGCTGGCCGAAATTCCACTGGAACAGCGGTTGCGGATTCCGATGCAAACCACCGGACGCAGCCTCAACCTGGCCAACGCCGTCGCGGTGGTGGTCTACGAGGCGTGGCGGCAAGGCGATTTTCAGGGCGCGCGCTGAGCCTGTCGGCGCACGTCGCCATGCTGGCTCCAACCGGCATGGCCGCCTTGGCGTTATCCTTAGGTTTTGCCGACGCCGCAGTGTCCCGATTTATCCTACCCGGAGTACCCCCGCATGGATTTTGCGTTTGAAATCCTGGCCAGCCTGTTGACTCTCACGGCGCTGGAAATCGTGCTGGGCATCGACAATCTGGTGTTCATTTCCATCCTGTCCAACCGCTTGCCGGTCGAACAGCAATCCTCGGCCCGCCGCATCGGCCTGGCGCTGGCGGTCATCTCCCGCCTGCTGTTGCTGGCCAGCATCGCCTGGCTGGCGGGCGTGACCGCGCCGCTGTTCACGATCTTCGAACACGCCGTTTCGTTGCGCGATCTGGTCCTGCTTGGCGGTGGCCTGTTTCTGCTGGCCAAGGGCACCACCGAGATTCACGCCACCGTGGACGGGGTGGAGGAAGAAATGCGCGAGACCAGGGCCGCGAGCTTCATGGCCGTGATCATCCAGATCATGGTGCTAGACATCGTGTTCTCGCTTGACAGTGTCATCACCGCCGTGGGCATGGCCCAACGGTTGAGCGTCATGGCGGCGGCCATCATCATCGCGGTCATCATCATGCTCTTCGCCGCTGACCCACTCAGCCGCTTCATCCACGAAAATCTTTCGGTGAAAATGCTGGCGCTCAGTTTCCTGATTCTGGTCGGCGTGACGCTGGTCGCCGACGGCATGGGCTTCCACATTCCCAAGGGCTACCTGTACTTCGCCATCGCGTTCTCGGTCGGTGTCGAAGCGTTGAATCTGACGGCCACCAAACGCCGACGGATGGCGGCGCATCCACCACGCTAGCTTGGGAGGATGGAATACTGGACGGTGGCGGTTCAACCCAAATGAGCTTGCAGCGCGGCGATCGTTTCGCTGGTGACCATTTCGACCTGCCGCAGCAGGGTGGTGGTGACATCCAAAGTCTTCAGCCGCCCTATCTGCTCCAGGCGTCGGACCAGTTCAGTCAAGCGCGTTGCTCCGATACTACCGCAACTCGATTTCAGCTTGTGGGCGATCTGGTAGAGTTCGTCGGCGTTACCCTGAACGGCGGCATCTTGCAAGCGTGCGATCTGGACTGGCAAATCACTCAGGAAAACACCCAGCAGTTCAGCGAAATCCTCTTCCATGATGTCGCGCAACTCGGTGATGACCTCGTCATCGAGCAGCGGCAACGCGTTAAGATCGGCATCGCTCATGTAAATCGGTCTCCGGTGGCGCGAACGCGGCAAGCATACACAAACCGCATGGTTTGTCCCACCATGCGGGTTAACTCCAGTCAGGCAACGAGATGGCGACATGGCTATTGAAATTGAACATAAATTCCTTCTCCGCGACGACCGCTGGCGCCAACGGGTCGAACGCTCGGTATTGATGCGGCAGGGCTATCTGATCAGCGATGCGCGGCGCTCGGTGCGGGTGCGGGTGGCCGGCGCCCAGGGCTTCCTCAACATCAAGAGCGGAACGCTCGGCATCCAGCGCAGCGAATATGAATATGCCATCCCGCTGGCCGAGGCCGAGGAAATCCTCAATACCCTGTGCGAGCAACCG
This sequence comes from Candidatus Contendibacter sp., assembly GCA_031732755.1. Classification (GTDB taxonomy): domain Bacteria; phylum Pseudomonadota; class Gammaproteobacteria; order Competibacterales; family Competibacteraceae; genus Contendibacter. Next base: position 26,863 of record JAVMKI010000013.1, on the reverse strand, counting down.
TTGCTGGAGAAAACCCGCCATTTCGTTCGTTGCGGCGATCATCTTTGGGAAATTGACGAATTCGCTGGCGCCAACGCTGGGCTGATCGTGGCGGAGGTGGAATTGCATTATCCCGACGAACCGTTCACCCGGCCCGACTGGGCCGATGAGGACGTCTCACACGACATCCGCTACTATAACTCACAATTGGCGCGGCACCCCTACAATACCTGGTCATGCACGAGCGACTGATTCGCATCCACGTTCCCGATCAACGATTGGAGTTGCTGGAAGGCGGTGCCGTGGTGGCGAGCCACCTTGTTTCCACCGCCCGCAATGGTCTCGGTGAACAGCGCGGCAGTGGCTGCACGCCGCGCGGCTGGCATCGCATCCGTATCAAGATCGGCGCGGGTCTGCCGATCAACACGGTATTTGTCGGGCGGCGGTCAACCGGCGAAATTTATGATTTGGCGTTAGCGGCCCGTCACCCAGAACGGGATTGGATTCTGACCCGGATTTTGTGGCTGACCGGCCTGGAGACAGGATTCAACCGGGGCGGTGACCGAGATACCCTGCGTCGGTTCATCTACATTCACGGTTGTCCAGACGAAACACCGATGGGAGTACCGCTTTCACACGGTTGCATCCGGATGCGTAACCGGGATTTGCTGGAACTGTTCGACCAGGTGCGAACTGGCGACCGAGTGTATATCGCCAACTAGGGTCGTCGGCAATCGTATTTCGGACACCCGGCGATGAAGATTCCTTTCTCAAGGACGCAGTGTCGCGGAAACCGCGCCCCGCAAACCGCCACTGTCAGGAAGATCGAGGCTTTTTAGGTAACACCACCAGCTCGGTTTCCGACACGCGGTCGGGCAGGCGCAACGCCCACAACAGCAGCGCGCAACCCAATCCCGCTCCCAGGCTGGGAACGACCCCGAGCTTCAACCCTTGGTGCAGGGAGGCCACCGGCACCAGCCACAAGCCGCCGATCAAAAACCGCAGCAGCGCCTGCCACCAGTTCACACCCAGACCGTCACGGCACTGTAGCCGCAACCGCCAGGCGCGCATTCCCAGGGTCTGGCCACCATGGGTCCAGAATCCACCATAAAAGAAAAAACAGACCAGAAACAAATAAGTTTGAAAAAAGGGATTGCCCGCCAGAGGGTTGTGGGCCTTGACCGCCGCGCCGCCGACAACGGCCACCGTCAGCCCCAACACCAGCGCGGTCGCGCCGATCAACACCCCGAGCAACAGCAAGGCGTCATAGACGATGGCAGCCAGCCGGCGCGGCAAACTTGCCAGCGCGACGTGAGCGGTGGTTGGTGGCGACGGATCAACGCCGCCCGGATCGCTCATGGCCAAGCGCGGATCGACCGTCGGTCATTTCGCCGCCGAGGGAATGGCGGGGGTTGTCGACGGCTTGTCGGTGGACTTGGCGGCAGCGGACTTGCCGTTTTTGCCTTTGCCAGAACCGGCCTTGGCTGGCTCCCTGCTTGCGGGCGCGGTGGAAACAGGGGTCGCGCCCGAAGTCGGTCGTGGTTCACCCAACCAGCCATTGATCTCGGCTAAATCCGCTTCCGACAATTGGCCGGCGGCCTGCCGCAAGATCAGATAATTGGCGATATAGGAATAGCGAGCCTGAGCATAATTGGCTTCGGCCAGATAGACATCGCGCTCGGCGTTGAGCACATCCACGATGGTGCGCGTACCAACCTCGTAGCCCGCCTGGTTGGCCTCCAACGCGCTGCGGGTGGACACGCGGGTCTGATCCAGCGCCTTGATCTGACTGATGGCGGCTTCCTGACCCCGATAGGCGTTACGAACGGTACGGATGGTATCGCGTTGCAGATTTTCCAGATTCTGCCGGGCGGCCTCATAGCTGTACGCCGCCTGACGGGACTGCGAGGACACCGCGCCGCCGCTGTACAGCGGGATGGTCATTTGCAGGTTGACCTGGCTGCTGGTGGTATCAGTGACGCTATTGTCAAGGTCGGCGCGGCTGACCCCCAGATCCAGCTTCGGATAGTGGCCAGCCTTTTGCAGGTTGATGTTCTCCCGCGCCTGATCGACGCCGTAGCCGGCGCTGCGCAGCTTCAGATTGTTTTCCAGCGCCATGCGCACCCACTCTTCCGGATTGTTCGGCTGGGGCAGCGTCAGCGGCATCCGCTCGCTGAGCAGGTTGAGCTGGACATAGTCTTGACCGGTCAACTGGCGCAGGAATTCGCGGGCGTCAGCCAGCTTGTTGGTGTAATCGATCTCCGCCGAGACGGCCGCGTCAAAACGCGCCTGGGCATCGTAGACATCGGTGATGGTCGCCAATCCCACCTCGAAACGCCGGTTGGCCTGTTCAAGCTGGCGGGCGAAGGCATTTTTGGCGGCCGTGGCGTAGGTCAGGTTGTCCAGCGCCGCCAGCACTCCAAAATAACCCTGCGATAACCGCAAGATCAGGTCGTTCTGGGCATTTTGGAAATCCACGTCGGACTGGCTGACCTGGGCGTCCGCCAACCGCTGTTTCACCTGGCTACCGCGATTGTAGATCGGCTGCGTCAGGCTGATCGCGTAGTTGTGGCTATCGAAAGAGGACTGACCGTTCGGCGACCCGGCGACCCCGAAGGAGTAGCCCTGATCGACCGCGACTCCCACGTTTGGCAACAACAGCGCCCGCGCCTGCGGCTTGGTTTCCTGGGTGGCTTCCCGGCTGGCGGCGGCGGCCTTGAGCACCGGATCGCTGTCCAGCGCCTGCTGGTAGACTTGCAGCAGGTTTTCGGCTCCCGCTGGCGGGCCGCACACCGTGGCGACGATCCCCGCCAACACCAGACAATACGCTTTGGGCATGGCTATCGAAACTCCCACTTGGATATTAGCAAACACTAATATACCAGAGACCCACGGCCCCTGGGGAATCCGTGGGCCGTGATCACCATTCGCGGGCGCTCAGAACGTAAAGGTCTTGATCGGGGCCGCGCCGCGCAGGGGCGGTAATTCGGTATCAAACAGGCTCTCCCGGATCCATTCCTGCTCGCCGAGCCGGGTGATCAACAATGCTTCCATCACCGGTGGCTGGCCGGCCACGATGAACAGCCGACCGCCCAGGCTCAGGCTTTGTCGCCAGACCTCGGCCACCATTGCCACCGAGCCGGTGACCGCGATGGCGTTGTAGCGGCGCTCGCCCCAGCCCTGGCTGGCGTCGCCCGCATGCAGCGCCACGTTGTGGAAGCCATGGACCTTGAGCTTCTGGCGGGCGGTCTCGACGAACTCGGGCACGATATCCACGCTGACCACGCTGGCGGCCAACCGCGCCAGGCAAGCCGTCAGGTAGCCGCTGCCCGTGCCGACCTCCAGGACATGATCGGTCGGTTGCACCGCCAGCGCTTGCAAAATCCGGCCTTCGATGTTGGGTTTCAGCATGGCCTCGCCATGACCGAGGGGGATGGCGACATCGCTGAATGCCAGATTGCGATAACGCTCCGGCACGAAATCCTCGCGCGGCACGTGGGCCAGGGTGTCCAGCGCCCGCTGATCCAGCACATCCCAGGGCCGGATCTGTTGCTCGATCATGTTGTGGCGGGCCAGTTCAAAATTGAATGCGGTCATGGTCGGGGTCCTGTCAACGCTTGGTGGTGTTGGAATTCTGGCGGGGGCCCCCGGTTCGGAACCGGAGCGCGCGGATTTTAGCATAAGGCGGAGGATCGCCGCGCGGGGCTAAAGAAACGTCGCCCCGACCGCGAACAGCCGCTCCACTTCCGGCACCCGTTTCTTATCGATCAGAAACAAAATAACGTGGTCGTCCGCCTCGATCACCGTATCGTGATGGCAAACGATCACTTCGTCGCCACGGGCGATAGCGCCGATGGTGGCGCCCGACGGCAGGCGAATCTCCTCCACCCGCCGGCCCACCACCTTCGAGGTCTTGTAGTCGCCGTGGGCGACCGCTTCGATGGCTTCAGCGGCTCCACGGCGCAGGGAATGCACTTTCGCCACATCGCCCCGGCGGACATGCGTCAACAAGCTGCCGATGGTGGCTTGCTGCGGCGAGATGGCGATATCGATGATGCCCGACGATTCCACCAGATCCACATAGGACACCAGATTGATCAACGCCATCACCTTGCGCGCGCCCATCCGCTTGGCCTGCATGGCGGACAGGATATTGGCCTCGTCATCGTTGGTGACGGCGCAGTACACATCCACCTGTTCGATGTTCTCCTGGCGCAACAGGTTTTCGTCGGCGGCGTCGCCCTGCAATACAATGGCGCGGCCCAGTTGCTCGGACAACCGTCTAGCGGTGACGGGATTGCATTCGATCACCTTGACTTGAAACCGATCCTCCAGGCCCTGCGCCAGCCGGGCGCCGATGTGGCCGCCGCCAGCGATGATGATGCGCTTGACCATCTTGTCCAGCTTGCGCAGTTCACCGACGATGGCGCGGGTATTCTTGCGGGCGGCGATGAAGAACACCTCGTCATCCGCCTCGATGATGGTGTTGCCCTCCGGGATGATCGGACTGCCTTGGCGAAAGATGGCCGCCACCCGGGTTTCGATGCCCGGCATCCGCTCCGGCAGCGCGCGCAGCGCCTGACTCACCAAGGTGCTACCTTCATAGGCCTTGACACCCACCAACCGCACCTGGCCCTCGGCGAAGTCCAGTACCTGCAAAGCGCCAGGATGCTCGATGATGCGCTGGATATAGTCGGTTACCAGTTGTTCGGGACTGATCAACACGTCGATGGGCAACGCTTCGTCCTTGAAAAGCTGCTCCTGATAAGCCATGTAGCTACTCGAGCGGACCCGCGCGATCTTGGTGGGCGTGTTGAACAGGGTATGGGCGACCTGACAGGCCACCATGTTCACCTCGTCGTTGTCGGTCAACGCGATCAACATGTCGGCGTCGGCGACGCCGGCCTGTTCGAGCACACTTGGATAGGACGCATGACCACGGATCGTGCGCAGGTCCAGCCGGTCCTGCAGCGCTTGCAAGCGCTCGGTGTCGACGTCCACCACCGTGACATCGTTGGCTTCGCTGGCCAAAATATGCGCCACCGATCCCCCTACCTGGCCGGCGCCCAGAATGATGATTTTCATCTCTCGCGCTCACTCATCCAGGGCTTTCTTGGGATCGATGCCCAAGGCACGCAACTTGCGGTAGAGGTTGGTGCGCTCCATGCCGACCCGCTCGGCCAACCGCGCCACGTTGCCCTCGCATTCGCGAAACTGCTGCATCAGGTACGTGCGCTCGAACTGCTCGCGGGCCTCGCGCAACGTCAGATTCAGGGGAATGTTGCCGGCGTCCTGGGACTTGGTGGCGGTAGCGCCGCGCACCGCGGCGTCCACCTCTTCCAGCGCGATTTCCTCCTCGCCCCCCAAAATCAAAAGACGCTGCACCAGATTCTTGAGTTCGCGGATGTTGCCGGGCCAGGCGTAATTGCGCAGCCGGTTCTGAGCAGCCAGGGTGAAATGGCGATAGGTGAGATTTTCCTGATCGACGAAATAGCCGACATAGTAATTCAGCAGTTCCGGCACGTCCTCGACATGGTCGCGCAGGGGCGGCAACCGGATCGGCACCACATTCAATTGATAGTACAGATCCTCACGGAATCGCCCGGCCGCCACTTCCTGCTCCAGATCACGGTGGGTGGCGGCCACAACCCGCACATTCACCCGCACCGATTCCTTGCCGCTGATGCGCAGAAAGGAGCGATTCTCCAGCGCGCTGGCCAGCTTGGCCTGGGCTTCGAGGTCCATGTCGGCCAGTTCGTCGAGAAACAGCGTGCCGCCGCTGGCCTGCTCCAACCGGCCATAATGAATCCGGTCGCCCTGTTCGGAGCCAAACAGCTCCAGGCTGGCGTTCTCGCGGGCGATGGAGCCGACCCCGACATCCACGAACGGGCCGGCTCGGCGTGGACTGTGGGCATGCAGGAAGCGGGCGTAAACCTCCTTGCCGGTGCCCGGTTCGCCAAAGATCAATACCGGCGCATCGTGCTGGGCGATCTTGAGCACCTGGGCCCGCAACCGCTGCACGACCTCGCTGCGACCCACCGGTTCGGAGACCACCCGCTGCTGGCGGCGCAAGTTCTGATTTTCCCGCGCCAACCGATCCGCATCCAGCGCCCGCTCCACGGTCAGCAGCAGTTTGGCCATGGACAGCGGCTTCTCGATAAAATCGTAGGCGCCCAGCCGGGTGGCTTCCACGGCGGTCTCGACCGTGCCGTGCCCGGACATCATGATCACCGGACAGGGTAAATGATCGCCCTCGCTCCACTCCTTAAGCAGGCTGATACCGTCGGTGTCGGGCATCCAGATATCGAGCAGGATCAAATCGGGTCGCTGGACCCGACGCGCCTCGCGGGCGGCGGCGGCGTTTTCCGCGGTCGTAACGGTATACCCCCCTTCATCCTCTAGAATTTCCTTTACCAGGTCACGGATATCCGGTTCGTCATCAACGACCAGAATATAAGGCGCGTTCATCCGGCCTCCTTCTCGGTGTGCAATGGCACGGCGGAAAGCGCGGGCGGTCCGACGCCGTCGCGCAACAGCGGCAAGCGGATCACGATCCGCGCCCCACCTTCGGGCGGTGATTCCAACTGGATCCAGCCGCCGTGTTCTTCAACGATTTTCTTGACAATCGCCAATCCTAGCCCGGTTCCCTTGGGTTTGGTAGTCACATACGGCTCGAAGGCGTTGGCCAGAATGGTGTTGGGGAAACCCGGTCCATCGTCGCGCACGCTCAGTTCGGCGCAATCGGCGCCGACGACGTGCGCGCGGCTGGTGCCGATCCACAGCGTCGAGCCGTGGCCATCGCGGATGGCCTCGATGGCATTCTTGACCAGGTTGTGCAACAACTGGCGCAGGCGCACTTTGTCCGCGTTGACCGGCAACGATTCCTGAGCCAGCTCCAACTTGATCTCCACCCCGGCGGGATAGTCGCGGTAGAGATAGAGCACCTCGGCGACGAACTCGTTCAGATCCAGTGGTGCCAGTTGCAGGCGCGGCGGGCGCGCATATTCGTTGAAGGCGTCCACCATCTCCTTCATCGCCTGGACCTGTTGAATGATGGTGTGAGTGCCGCGATCCAGCACTCGGCCCTGCTCGTCGTCGAATTGCTTCAGATATTTGTGGCGGATACGCTCGGCGGCAAGTTGAATGGGAGTCAGCGGGTTTTTGATCTCGTGGGCCAGGCGGCGCGCCACCTCGGCCCAGGCGGCATCGCGTTCGGCCCGCACCAAGTGCGTGATGTCGTCGAACACAATCACATGGCCACCCCGCAGGCCGACGGTATTGGGCAACGAACTGCCGCGGCAAAGCAGAATCCGGCGCCCGGTTCCTCCGAACCAGGCAATTTCCTGCCGCCAGTCGCCCGTGGCATTGCTCAGTTGGGGGCCAATCGCTTCGATCAAATCCTCCAATGCCGGCTGCGCGGCAACGATATACTGGTGATCCACACCGATAAAGGCGGTCAGGTCCACGCCCAAAATCTGGCTGGCGGCGGCGTTGCAGGTTTGCAGCCGACCCGCCTGATCCAGCGTCAGTACCCCGGACGACAGCCGCGCCAACACGGTTTCCAGATAGGCGCGCTGACCTTCGACCAGTTCCTGACTGCGCCGCGCCGCATCGCGCGCCTGGGCCAGACTGCGGGTCATCTGGTTGAAAGACTGCGCCAGAAACCCCAGTTCGTGCTCCCCGGTGCCCGGCAGTTGCTTGTCAAACTGGCCCGCCGCGACAGCCTCGGTGCCCTCGGCCAACTCCCGCAACGGCCGCACCAGTTGGCGCGCGGCATGGAACGCCGCCCAGAACGCGGTCAACACCGCCAGCAACAGGACCAGCGATAGCGTCAGGGTAAAGCTGGCCTTAAGCGGCGCTCGTAGAAAAATCAGTTCCTTGTAGCTGTCGAAGGCGGCTTGCACCGCATCGGCCAGCAGGCTTAGCCGGTCCGTCACCGGAAACAGCGCTTGCAGCAACCGCTCCTCGTCGCCCGTCGTGGCGGCCCGCACCACCGCCCGGATATGAAAACCGGCGTCGCGGATCGGTTCCAAACCGACATAATCGCGACCTTGGCGAACTTGCAGCAGCACGGCTTCCGGCGGCGGTTCCGGCACGATCAGCGTTGGGTCGGTGGTGGCGGTGGCGATGATGCGCCCCCCCCGCCCGAACAGAGTCAGTTCGGATCCCTCGCCCAGATCGAGCCATTCATCCAACCGGCGGGCCACTTGGCTGTCATCGCTATCGGCCACGGCTCCAGCGATTCGGTTGGTTTGCTTGAGCACCTCGCGCATCCGCAAATCCAGGGCGGTGCGGCTCAGTTCCAACGCATCCCCGAGTCCCCGATCCACCTGGACGTTGAACCAGCTATCGATCCCCCGCTGCAGGAAATGCAGCGAGAACCCGTAGACCACGGCCACCGGGGTGATGGCCAGCACCGCGAAGATGCTGGCCAGCCGCAAGGTCAGGCGCGCGCCAGGCGCGCGGCGGCGGTACAGGTTGAGCAAGGCCACCAGGTTGTACAGGATCAGGATCGCCAGCGCCCCCAGGCCGATGGTGCTGAGCAGCAATAGTCCGGAGTACACCTGGCCAAACTGCGTCGGGTTGGTGGCGACGCGCCCCATCAGCACCAGGATGACCAGCAACAGTCCCAGCAGCGCCAACGCCGGCCACCGTCCCCGGCCACGCGCCAGTCGACGCATCAGAGCGGCCATGTGCGCCACTCGCTGGCCAGCCGCCAGTCGTCCGAGAGATAGGCGAGCAGCCGCAGCGGCGCTGGCAAGGATTCGATGTCCAGCAAAACCCGCAGGGCGCCCTCGTAGCGCTCGTTTCCGGTCAGCAGGCTCCGATCAAGCAGGGGAAAATTCTGAATGCGTCCCATGAACCCTAGCGCGGCGGATCGGGTGGGAAAAGCGCGGCGCTCGCCGCTGTTGAGATTGCCAACCAGGTATTGCCGACTCAACGCATGATATTCCAGTTGAAAGCGTTGGGTCAGGGCATAGACGGTTTCGTCCCACAGCCAGGATCGCCGCCGACGTACCTCCATCTCGACCTCGACGGTCAGCGGCACCCCGTTTTGCAGCGCCTCCAGCGCCGCGGTGCTGAACCGATATTCGATCCGGGCATCCAGCCGATAAATCCCTCCCTCCAGCCGGGTAGCGGCGCTGAGCACTTCGAAACCGGCCGCGCGGCCGCTGATGGCCCACAGCAGGCCGAGCAACAGCGCCAGCCAGCGCGCGGCGCGTGCCGACCCAACCATCATCCGCGCGCCAGCCCGCATGGCGACCCTCCCATGGCCGCCGATTTGACCAGCGCGGCGTAATAAAATCCGTCCATGCCGGCCTCGCCAGGAAGAATCTGGCGACCCCGCGCCAGCGCGCGGCCCCAATCCGCTGGGATCGGCTGTTCCCTGGCTTCCGGCTGGGCAGCGAGAAAAGCCGCCACAACCTGTTCGTTTTCCCGCCGCAACATCGAACAGGTGGCGTACAGCAACCGACCGCCGGGCCGCAGCAATGGCCACAACGCCGCTAATAGCGCTCGCTGCCGGTCGGCCAGCGCCGCGATATCCGTTTCCCGCCGCAACAGCTTGATGTCCGGATGACGGCGGATGACGCCGGTGGCCGAACACGGCGCATCCAGCAAAATCCGGTCGTAGGGAACACCGTCCCACCAATCCGCTGGCCGGCTAGCGTCACCTGGGACCAACCGGCCGGCGAGTCGCAACCGGGTCAGGTTGTCCCGCATCCGCTCCAACCGGGCGGCATCCTGATCCAACGCGGTCAGGTCCAAATCCGGGATGCATTCCAGCAGATGAGCGGTTTTGCCGCCCGGCGCGGCACAGGCATCCAGCACCCGCATTCCTGGCCGCGCGTCCAGCAGCGGCGCGGCCAGTTGCGCGGCGGCATCCTGCACCGAAACCTGGCCGTCGGCGAATCCCGGCAACGCGGCGGGCTCAACCGGCTCGGCCAGCGTCAACGCCGCCGGCGCCGCCGCGACCGGCTCGGCGTGTTGGCCCGCCGCCGTCAACCGCGTTCGATAGTCATCACGGTCGCACCGCCGTGGATTGACCCGTAAGGTGAAGGGGGGGCGGGTGTTATTGGCGGCGACGATGGCTGGCCAGTCATCCGGCCAATCCCGTTGCAACCATTCCAGCAACCAGCGCGGATGAGCTGTCCGGGCTTCCTCAATAGTCTCCAGTCGCGCCCGCAGTTCCGCATGCCGGCGCGAGAACGACCGGAGCACGGCATTAGTCAAACCCACTGCCCAGGGTTTGCGCAACTGGCGAGCGGCGGCGACGGTTTCGGCGACCGCGGCATGGTCGGGGATGCGTAAATGCAGGAGTTGGTAAAGACCAACGAGCAGCAGCGCCCGCGTCACCGATTCGCGTGGATCGAGCGGCCGGGTTAACAAACCATCCAGTAGTGGCTGTAATTCCGGTTGCCAGCGACAGGCGCCATGGCACAACTCCCAGAGCAGCCCGCGATCGCGCGGCGCGACGCGCTCCAGCGCCGCTGGCAAAACCACCGCCAGCGACCGACCCTCGCCCAAGACCTGCCCTAGCGCCTGGGCGGCGACAGCGCGGACGTTCATACCGCGCCCAAGCGCTGGCCCATCAGCCGGCGGGCGTTCAAAAACGCCGCGACCGGCAGTGGCCGTCCGCCGGGCAGTTGCACCTCGGTCAACCGCAAAACGCCGGAACCGGTGGCGACCACGATGCCATCGCCCGCCTCGCGCAGCACCGTGCCCGGCGCGGCGGCGGCCAGTTCCGTTTCGGCGCGCGCCCGCCAGACGCGCAGTGTTTGATCACCCAGGCGGGTACGGGCCACCGGATGAGGATTGAAGGTCAAGACCCGGCGTTCCAGTTCCAGCGCGGGTTGGCTCCAATCTAGTTCCAGATCGGCCTTATCGAGCTTGGGGGCGTAAGTGATGAGAGCCTCGTCCTGCGGCTCCGGGGTCAGGCGTCCGGCCAGCAGATCCGGCAGGATCGCCAGCAAGGTTTCAGCGCCCAACCGCGCCAGTCGCTCATACAGTTCCCCGCCCGTGATCCCGCGCGGGATCGGGTAATCCGCCCGCGCCAGCACCGGACCTGTATCCAGCCCGGCGTCCATTTGCATGAGGCTGATCCCGGTCTCGGTGTCACCCGCCAGCAACGCCCAGTGGATGGGCGCCGCGCCACGCCAGCGCGGCAACAACGATGCATGGACGTTGACGCACCCCAGGCGCGGCATGGCCAGTACCGCCGGCGGCAGGATCAGGCCGTAGGCCGCGACCACCAGCAAATCCGGCTTCAGGGCGGCCAACTCCGCCTGCACGGTGGCGTCGCGCAAGGTGACGGGCTGATGCACCGGGACGCCAGCCGCCGCCGCGCAGGCCTTGAGCGGGCTGGCGCGCAGTTGGCGGCCACGGCCAGCGGGCCGATCCGGTTGGGTATAGACGGCTTCGACCGCATATCCCGCGTCCAGCAGGGCTTGCAGGCTCGGAACGGCGAAGTCGGGAGTGCCGGCGAAGATCAACCGTGGCGGAATGGTGGTCATGCAGTGTCGTTGGGGATGAAAGCGCCGTCCCGCCGGGGGCAAGCAGGGCTAGCGAACGGGTGGGACGGATCGATTTCGCGACCAGGCATGGCCATGGTCAGGAGGCACGCGCTTCGAGGCGAGCCTGTTTCTCCAGCTTCTTGCGAATGCGGTCGCGCTTGAGCGTCGACAGATAATCCACGAACAATTTGCCGTCCAGATGATCCATTTCGTGCTGGATACATACCGCTAGCAGGCCGCTGGCGTCCAGCTCGAACAGTTCGCCGTTACGGTCCAGGGCACTGACCCGCACCCGTTCAGCGCGGCGGACGGTCTCGTAGAACCCTGGCACCGACAGACACCCCTCCTCCACCTCGCTCGAACCCTCCCGCTCCAGCAGCGCCGGGTTGATGAACGCCAGCGGCTGATTCTTCTGCTCGGACACGTCCATCACGACAATGCGTTTCTGGACGTTGACCTGGGTCGCGGCCAGGCCGATGCCCGGCGCGGCGTACATGGTTTCCAGCATGTCGTCCACCAGGGTACGGATGCGGTCGTCAACGGCCTCCACCGGCAACGCCGGTTTGCGCAGCCGGGGATCGGGATAGTGCAAGATGTTCAAGCGCGCCATGGCAGCTCCGTGAACGCCCCTTTCGATTTGGGCGGCGATGATTCGGATGAAATCATACGAGAAACTCCCGTACTGGGGCTATACTTTGCGCGATGGGGGTGATTCGTTACACTCCCCGCCCACGTCACCGGAGGATGAGCACGGATTATGAACACCACGCGTTCCTCAAGGCGCCCCGGAATCGCCCTGTCGTTGGCGACGGCGGTTCTGCTCGGGGCGTGCGCCCAAACACCCCCACAGCCCGATTCCACCAGCCCGACTTCCGGCGAACCGCCACCCGCTCCGGGATCGAAGGCGGTCGTGGCCAAACCGGGCGTGGCTGTTGAGCCCGCGCCGGTCGCGTTGCGTCCCGACCATCCCCAAACCTACACCGTCGTACCCGGCGATACCCTGTGGAGCATTGCCGGGCGGTTTCTCCAAAAACCCTGGCAGTGGCGGCAAATCTGGCGGCAGAATCCGCAAGTCCGCAATCCCAACCGCATCTATCCGGGCGACGTGCTCAAATTCAGCTACGATCCCAGCGGCAAACCTCAGTTAGAGGTTGGCGAACGCGCGGAGGTTCCACTGCTCAAGCTGTCGCCGGAGGTTCGGGTCGAAACGCTGACCCAGCCCATTCCCCCGGTCCCCCGAGACGCCATCGAATCCTTCCTGACTCGCGCCTTGGTGTTGGGCCAAGAGCAGTGGAAGGGAGCGCCCTATATCGTGGCCGATGACGACGAGCAGGTGGTTTACGTCGACCGCGACCGAGTTTACGCCCGCGGCGCCCTCTTCGACCAGCCGCGCTATCAGGTGTTCCGCCCTGGCGAGGAATTGCGTGAGCCCGGTTCTGGCCGCTACCTCGGCACCGCCGGCATCTATCTGGGCGATGTCCTGCTCGACAAGGACGGCGATCCAGCCACTTTCACCCTGACCCACACCATCGCGCCGGTTCGCCCCGGCGACCGATTGTTTGAGATCGAACCGGAAAACGAACTTTACAATTTTGAACCTCATCCAGCTCCCCCCGATACCGAAGGCTTCATTCTGACCAAGCTGGATACCGACGTCACCCAGATCACCCAATACAGTAGCGTCATCATCAATCTGGGTGCTCAAGAAGGTCTGGAACCAGGCCACGTCCTCGCCATTTACAGCAAGGACCGCGCCGTTGCGGATCCCGTCTCCGGCGGAACCGTGCAAGTGCCGGGCGAGCGCTCCGGCCTGTTGATGATCTACAAGGTTCACGATCTGGTCAGCTATGGGTTGGTGATGCAGGCCGAACGATCCATCCGCCTGCAAGACCGGGTAGCCACGCCCTGAACCAGGACGACGCGATCCCCGCGGCCGAACCGGCCTGGTTGCTGGCGCTGTTGCGAGCGCCGGGAATCGGACCAGCGCGGTTCGCCCGACTGGTGGAACGTTTCGGGTCGGCGGCGGGTGCCTTCACCGCCGACCGGACCGAGCTGCAAGCGTTGGAATTGCCGGACGCGGCGCTCAATTATTTGCGCCGCCCCGATTGGCGCCGGGTGGCGGAAGATTTGGCGTGGCTGGAACAACCCGGCAACTATCTGTTGTGTCTGGACGATCCACGCTATCCACCACTGTTGCGGCAAATCCCCTACCCGCCGCCCCTGTTGTTCGTCCACGGCGATCCAGACTGTCTGCGCCTGCCGCAACTGGCCATCGTCGGCACCCGCAATCCCACGCCCCTGGGCCGCGAAACCGCTCACCGCTTCGCCGCCCATCTGGCCGAATGCGGGTTGCTCGTCACCAGTGGGCTGGCGTTGGGCATCGACGCCGCTGCCCACCAGGGCGCGCTGGTCAGTGGACGAACCATCGCGGTGATGGGCACCAGCCTGGATCGCGTCTACCCCGCCCAACACCGGGATCTGGCCCACGCCATTGCCGAACGCGGCGCGCTGGTCTCGGAATTCGCCATCGGCACGTCGCCGGCGGCAAGCAATTTCCCCCAGCGCAACCGTTTGATCAGTGGGCTGGCGCTGGGTGTGTTGGTGGTGGAAGCCGCCGCCCAGAGCGGCTCGCTGATCACCGCCCGCCTGGCCAGCGAACAGGGTCGCGAAGTGTTCGCCATTCCCGGTTCGATCCACAATCCATTGGCCAAAGGCTGCCATGCTCTGATCCGCCAGGGAGCAAAACTGGTGGAAACGGCAACCGACATTCTGGAGGAACTGGGCGCCTTGGCGGCGGCAACCCGCGAGATTGCATCTGGCCCCACCGTCGCGTCGCCCTCGACCGCGCTAGACGAGGAATATCAGCGACTACTGGTGGCCATGGGTGACGAACCCGTGAGTATCGATCTGCTGGCGGATCGGTGTGGATTGACGGCGGAAGCGCTTTCCTCCATGCTGCTGATCCTGGAACTCGAAGGTTACGTGGCGGCCATCCCTGGCGGCCTGTATGGCCGGCTGAAACTCTAAAATCCCAACCGCCGTCCCAACCGATGGCGGTTTCGCGCCGTGGGCTGTCCCCGCCGCGTTCGCGCCCTTGCCCGTCGGCGGGGGCCTTGTCCCTTCCAGACGAGCCTCGGAATGAAAGAAAACGTGCTGGACGTACTGATGTATCTGTTTCAGAACTACATGGACAACGAGACGGACCCCGACCCCGATCGTGAATCCATCCAGAGCGAACTGCTGGCCGCCGGTTTTCCCTCGCGGGAAGTCCACCAGGCGTTCGAGTGGCTGGACAGCCTGGTGGATCGTCAGACAGCCCCGCTAGTTGTCGATCCAGGCTCCTGCCGCATCTACATCGACCAGGAACTGGATAAACTGGATGTGGAATGCCGGGGTTTCCTGTTGTTCCTGGAACAGAGCGGTATCCTGGACTCGGAGACTCGCGAACTGGTCATCGACCGGGTCATGGCGCTGGAATCCGACGATATCGGCCTGCACCAGTTGAAATGGATCATTCTGATGGTACTGTTCAATCAGCCCGGTCGGGAAGAAGCTTGCGCCTGGTTGGAAGACCTGGTCTTCGACGCCGTTCCCGGCCACCTTCATTAGCCAAACAGAATCGAACCACGGCACGCTTTCGGTCCTTCACGGACGGGCGCCACGCTGGCGAATCCTGGTGGGCGATACCTCCCCGACCCCCCAGCGCCGTCAGCGCCATTTTGTCCCCAGCCACTCGCATCACAATCATGAGCAAGAATCTGGTCATCGTGGAATCGCCGGCCAAGGCAAAGACGATCAAAAAATATCTGGGCAAGGACTTCGAGGTTTTGGCCTCCTACGGTCACGTGCGCGACCTGATCCCCAAGGAAGGCGCGGTTGATCCAGACCACGACTTCGCGATGAAATACCAGCTCATTGAAAAGAACGAGCGGCATGTCGAAACCATCGCCAAGGCGGCCACCAAGGCGGAGACGCTGTATCTGGCCACCGACCCGGATCGCGAGGGCGAGGCCATTTCCTGGCATCTGTACGAAATCCTGCGCCAGCGCGAATTGCTCGGGGACAAACCGGTGCGGCGGGTGGTATTCCACGAGGTGACCGAGCGGGCGATCCAGGATGCCGTCGCCCATCCCCGAACGCTGTCGCTGGACCTGGTCAACGCCCAGCAAGCCCGGCGAGCGCTGGATTATCTGGTCGGCTTCAACCTGTCGCCGCTGCTCTGGAAGAAAATCCGGCCTGGTTTGTCCGCCGGCCGGGTGCAATCGCCAGCGCTGCGAATGATCGTCGAGCGCGAGGAAGAGATCGAGCGCTTTCAACCGCGCGAGTACTGGACGCTGGAGGCCGACGCCGCCAAGACCGGCCAGCCATTCAGCGCTCGGCTGACCGAATACGGCGACGAAAAACTGACGCCGTTCAGCATCGCCGATGGCGTACAGGCGCGGACCATGGAAGCGACGTTGCGGGCCGCCGCCCACGTTCAATTGATGGAATCCGATCCGGCCGCCATGCCCGATCAGGTCGGACGGTTGCGGGTGGCCCGAATCGAGCGCAAGCAGCGCAAACGCAATCCCGCCGCGCCGTTCACGACCTCTACCCTGCAACAGGAAGCCTCGCGCAAGCTGGGCTTTTCGACCCAGCGCACCATGCGCGTCGCCCAACAGTTGTACGAAGGCATGGATACCGGCCAAGGCGCGGTCGGCCTGATCACCTATATGCGCACTGACTCGGTCAACCTGGCGCAGGATGCTCTCAACGACATTCGCGCCCTGATCGCTCAGCGTTACGGCGCGCATAATCTGCCGGCGGGTCCACGGCTATTCAAAACCAAGGCCAAGAATGCACAGGAGGCGCACGAAGCCATTCGGCCGACCGCGATTACGGTGCTGCCGGAAATGATTCGCGCCCATCTCAACGCCGACCAGTACGCGCTCTACGAATTGATCTGGAAACGCACCGTCGCTTGTCAGATGATCCCGGCCACGCTCGACACGGTCGCCGTGGACCTGGCCTGCGGTCCCGGCAACAGCTTTCGCGCCACCGGATCGACCGTTGCCGACCCCGGTTTCATGGCGGTGTACCGGGAAGATGTGGACGATGCCGCCGATGAAGACGAAAGCCGAGCGCTGCCACCGTTGCGGGAAGGCGAATGGGTAGACCTGCTGGCGCTGCGGTCGGAACAGCACTTCACCGAACCGCCGCCGCGCTACTCCGAGGCCAGCCTGGTCAAGACGCTGGAGGAATATGGCATTGGCCGCCCCTCTACCTACGCGACCATCATCTCGACTCTACTGGCCCGCGATTACGCGGTGCTGAACCACAGTCGCTTTCAACCAACCGACATCGGTCGGATTGTCAACCGTTTTCTGACCCAGCATTTCACGCAGTACGTGGACTACGAATTCACCGCCCACTTGGAAGACGGTCTGGATGCGGTATCGCGCGGCGAGAAAGATTGGTTGCCGCTGATGCGCGACTTTTGGCACCCGTTCAAGCAACGGGTTGAGGAAAAGACCGAGAAGGTGTCGCGCCAGGAAGTGGTGCAAAGCCGCGAACTGGGGCAGGACCCCAAAACGGGCAAGCCGATCTCGGTGCGCATGGGCCGGTTTGGGGCGTTCGCGCAGATCGGCGACAAGGACGCCGCCGAAAAGCCGCGCTTCGCCAGCCTGCGCCCGGAACAACGGCTGGACACCATCACCCTGGCGGAGGCGCTGGCTCTGTTCCAGTTGCCGCGCGACCTGGGCGCGACCGCCGCTGGCGAGTCGATTCAAGTCAACATCGGCCGCTTTGGGCCATACGTGCGCTATGGCAAGAGTTACGTCTCGCTGAAGACCGAAGACCCGTACAGCGTTAGCCGCGAACGGGCGCTGGAGTTGATCGCCGCGCACCAGCAGGCGGCCGCCAACAAGGTTCTTCAGGCATTTTCCGGCTCCGCCGTGCAAATCCTGAATGGCCGGTTCGGCCCCTATATCACCGATGGTCAGAAGAACGTTCGCCTGCCCAAGGGCCGTGAGCCGACCAACCTGACTCTGACCGAATGCGAAAGCCTGCTGCGCGCGGCGCCTGAGAAGAAAAAACCGGTCGCCCGGCGCCGCGCCGCCGCGCCCGCAAAAGCGGCAAAGCGCTCTCGCGGTGGTTAGCGCATGATGAACCTGTTGCGGCTGCGTACCGCCGTCCGGGTGGTGCGATCCGGTGGCCTCGTTGCTTATCCCACCGAGGCGGTCTACGGGTTGGGCTGCGATCCGCGCAACGAAGCGGCGGTACGACGCCTGCTGGCGCTCAAGCGTCGGCCACCGCACAAGGGACTGATCCTGATCGCCGCCGACTTCGCCCAGCTTGCGCCATTCTTGCAACCACTGACTTCGGCCGACCACGCGCGGTTAGCCGCCACCTGGCCAGGGCCTTACACCTGGCTGATCCCCGCCCGGCCCGACACCCCGCGCTGGCTGCGGGGTCGCCACGACACCCTGGCGGTGCGGGTGACGGCCCATCCGCTGGCGGCGGCGCTGTGTCGGACCTGCGGGCATCCGCTGGTATCCACCAGCGCCAACCTCAGCGGCCATCCGCCAGCCCGCGGCGCGTTGGCGGTACGCCGACAGTTGGGAGCCGCGATTGACTATCTGTTGCCCGGCTCGACTGGCGGCGCGGCCCGGCCCACGGAAATCCGCGACCTGCGCAGTGGACGACGGATGCGCGGCGGTTGAACAGCGATCTGCTCAACCCTTATTCTCCTTCTTGACCTTCTTCTCAGCCTTTTTCTCCTTGAGAGTCTTGGTCGGTTTCTTTTTGGTTTCCTTTTTGATATCGGCGCCTTTACTCATGACTTTCCTCCTGGTTGCGACGATGCACGGTTCTTTTTTGACCTTGAGCGAAAAACCCACCGCCAGGCCTTGGACGACCAACCAGCTTAGCGAGGGCGGTCCCGACTCGTACAGTCATCGCTTAGTTTAACCCATCCCCTCCCCTCATGCTTCTCCTTGGCTCAGGAGACGGCTTCCCCCAGCAGCGGAATCACCCAAGCCAGCAGGGCCTCGACTTTACCCATGCCCTCGATCAAATTTCGCTCGATCTCGGCCATGGTGATCATCGTGCCTGGAACCTTGCCGGCCGCCCGGTTGGCCACCACCGCGCAGGTGGCGTACCTCAGTCCAAGCTCACGCGCTAGCGCTGCCTCCGGCATTCCAGTCATGCCGACGATGTCGCAGCCATCCCGCTCCATCCGCCGGATTTCCGCCGCTGTTTCCAACCGTGGTCCCTGGGCCGCCGCATAGGTACAGGATTCGCGGGCATTGAGATTCAGCGCGCGCGCGGCTTGAATCAGCCGCTCCCGCAACTCTCGACAATACGGATCGGTAAAATCGATATGGGTAACCTGTGTGAGGTTATCCTCGAAAAACGTGCAATGCCGTCCCCAAGTGTAATCAATGAGCTGATCTGGAAACGCCAGGACGCCGGGTTCCATGTCGTCGCGGATACCGCCCACCGCCGCCACCGCAATCACCTGTTTCACGCCGGTCTGGCGCAGCGCCCAGAGATTGGCCCGATAATTGACCTTGTGCGGCGGAAGCGTGTGATGCGGCCCATGCCGGGCCAGAAACGCCACGGCCCGACCGCCCAGTTCACCGTGAATCACTGGGCTGGACGGTTCGCCGTAGGGCGTGGACACGGTTTCCCGATGGATGATTCGCAGGGTATCCAGACTGGTGAGGCCGGTGCCGCCAATGATGGCGATAGTAGGAGCCATGGTTCAGCTTCTCGTGGGTGTGGGAGAATCCGGGAAAAGAGGCTGCATATTCTTCATTAACTGCGTATGAGCGTACCCTTTGAAGCGGTGGATCGATTGCGGCATCCGTAGTGGAAACATTGGCCGGTGAATTGGCCAAACACACTAAAAGCGAGCAGGACACCATCACCTTGTGTCGACAATTGTCGCGGTTGACCATGGATACGGTCCAACCAAACGCATTTACACAAAAAGATTGACAGGCATCTCATGGTGCCCGTTTGGCCCGGCGGGCCCGACCGGGTTGTTTGAAGCCAAGGCGGTTCGCTTTGTTCAGCCGCTTAGTCGCCCACCGCGCTGGGCGCGGGGTCAGAAACCCACAACGGTCCTCAACCGCGCGCGGTATGCGCCAACCGCAATTCCGCCGACCGCGCGTGCGCGGTCAAACCTTCGCCACGCGCCAGGATCGAAGCCGTGCGTCCCAAGGTGTTGGCGCTGACGGGCGAACAATCGATCAGACTGGTCCGCTTTTGGAAGTCGTGGACGCCCAACGGCGAGGAAAAGCGCGCGGTCCGTGAGGTCGGAAGTACGTGATTGGGGCCGGCGCAATAATCGCCCAGCGCCTCGGCGGTATGGCGGCCCAGGAAAATCGCGCCGGCGTGACGAACCAGCGGCAGCAGTTCTTCCGGCTGCTCCACCGACAATTCCAGATGCTCGGGGGCGATGAAATTGACCACCCGCGCGGCTTCCGTTAGATCAAGCGTCTGAATGAGCGCCGCCCGCCGGGTCAGCGAGGCTTCGATGATCGCCCGCCGTTCCATGGTCGGCAGCAAGCGCGTGATACTGGCGGTGACCCGGTCCAGAAACGTCGCGTCCGGGCTGATCAGGATTGGTTGGGCGTCCTCGTCGTGTTCGGCCTGCGAGAACAGATCCATGGCGATCCAGTCCGGGTCGGTCAGCCCATCGCAAACGATCAGGATTTCCGACGGGCCGGCGATCATGTCGATGCCGACGGTTCCAAACACCTGGCGCTTGGCGGCAGCCACGTAGATGTTGCCCGGTCCGACGATCTTGTCCACTCGCGGCACGGTGGGCGTACCGTAAGCCAGCGCCGCGACCGCCTGCGCACCACCGATGCGAAAGACCCGGTCCACGCCGGCCACGGCGGCGGCGGCCAGCACCATCTCGTTCGACTCGCCGCCCGGCGCGGGCGCCACCATCACGACCTCCGGCACGCCGGCAACCTTGGCGGGAATGGCGTTCATCAGCACGGACGACGGATAAGCCGCCTTGCCGCCAGGCACGTACAAGCCGACCCGGTCCAGCGGCGTCACCCGCTGGCCGAGAACCGTGCCGTCGGCTTCGGTAAAGGTCCACGATTCCTGTTTCTGCCGCTCGGCGTAGGCGCGGATGCGCGCGGCGGCGGTTTCCAGCGCCCCGCGCTGTTCGGCGGGAATGGCGGTGAGGGCTTGCCGCAGACGTTCGATGGAGATTTCCAAATCGGCGGCGTGGCCAACTTCCAGCCGGTCGAAGCGGTGGGTGTAGGCCAGCAGGGCGTCATCGCCGCGCCCGCGCACTTGGGCGAGAATTTCGCGCACCGTGGCGGTTACAGCCTCGTCGGCAACACCTTCCCAAGCAGTCAAGGCTTCCAGGCGCGGCCAGAAATCGGGATGAGTGCTGTTCAGACGTTGGATGGTGGGCATAGCCGACTCCAGGGAGGATGATCCACGGAAAACACAAAAAGCAGGAAAGACGCACAAGATGAGGAAAGAACGCGGGTGGACATCAAGCGTTCACAGTTGCGGCCATGCTGGCCATGATGGCCTTGATCCGGGCGTGCTTCATCTTCATGGCGGCCTTATTGACGATGAGCCGCGAACTGATGTCGGCGATATGCTCTAGCGGAGCGAGGCCATTGGCCTTCAACGTGTTGCCGGTGTCCACCACGTCCACGATGTAGTCCGCCAGCCCCACGAGTGGTGCCAGTTCCATCGAACCGTACAGCTTGATGACCTCCACCTGTCGGCCTTGGTCGGCGAACCAGCGCCGGGTGGTGTTGACGTATTTGGTGGCGATGCGCGGCCGATTCAAACGGGGCCGATGGTGGGGGTCACCGGCCACCATCAGCCGACAGCGGGCGATATTCAGATCCAGCGGTTCGTACAGTCCCTCGCCGCCATGTTCCAGCAACACATCCTTGCCGGCCACGCCCAGATCAGCCGCGCCGTATTGGACGTAGGTCGGCACATCGGTCGCGCGGATGATGACCAGCTTCACGTCCGGCTGCGTGGTGTCGAGGATCAGTTTGCGGCTGGTTTCCGGGTCGTCGAGCGGCGCAATGCCCGCCACCGCCAGTAGCGGCAGGGTTTCCTTGAAGATGCGCCCCTTGGACAAGGCAATGGTCAATGGAATAGGCATGATGGGCGGTTTGGGCAATCTGAAGCTGACAACGTCTTCTTCCATAGTCTTCCGTGTGTTTCTCCAAGCCTAACCCACAGTCCGGTGAATGCGCGCGCCCAGGTGTGACAGTTTTTCCTCGATGCAGTCGTAACCGCGGTCGATGTGATAAATGCGATCTACCACGGTCTCGCCATCCGCGACCAGCGCCGCCAAAATCAGGCTGGCCGAGGCGCGCAAATCGGTCGCCATCACCGGTGCTCCGGTCAGTTGCGGCACGCCGACACTGATGGCGGTGTTGCCTTCCAACTCGATTTGCGCGCCCATCCGCCGGAGTTCCTGGACGTGCATGAACCGATTTTCAAACACAGTCTCGGTAATCATGCCCGTACCCTCGGCGATGGCGTTCAGCGCGACGAATTGGGCCTGCATGTCGGTCGGGAAAGCGGGGTAAGGCGCGGTGCGGACGCGCACCGCTTTGGGCCGACCGCCATTCATATCCACTTCGATCCAGTCGGGACCGGTATTGACCCAGATGCCCGCTTCCTCCATCTTCAGCAGCACCACATCCAGCGTGTTGGGTCGGGTATCCTTGACTTTGACCCGCCCACCGGTGATCGCCCCGGCGAGCAGGTAAGTGCCGGTTTCGATTCGGTCCGGCAGCACCTGATAATTAGCGCCGCGCAGGGAATCCACCCCCTCGATGACCACGGTGTCGGTGCCGGCGCCATCGATCTTGGCACCCATCGCGTTCAGGCAGTCGGCCAGATCCACCACTTCCGGCTCGCGGGCGGCGTTTTCCAGGACCGTGGTGCCTTGAGCCAGCGCGGCGGCCATCAGCAGGTTTTCGGTACCGGTCACGGTGACCAGGTCCATGACGATGTGGGCGCCCTTCAGGCGGTTGGCGCGGGCGCGGATGTAGCCGTTTTCGACCTTGATATCGGCGCCCATCGCTTCCAGGCCCTTGATGTGCAGGTTCACCGGTCGCGAACCGATGGCACACCCCCCCGGCAACGAAACTTCGGCCTGACCGAAGCGGGCCACCAGCGGCCCCAGCACCAGGATCGAGGCGCGCATGGTCCGCACCAACTCGTAAGGCGCCTGGTAGCTGCCAATGGAGCGTGGATCCACCTGGATATTCATGCGCTCGTCCACCACCAGGTCCACACCCATGCGCCCCAGCAGTTCCATGGTGGTGGTGACATCCTGCAAGTGCGGCACGTTACGGATGGTCATGGGGGTGTCGGCCAGCAGCGTGGCGGCCAGGATCGGCAGCACCGCGTTCTTAGCCCCGGAGGCGCGCAATTCGCCCTGAAGCGGCACGCCGCCACGAATGATCAGTTTGCTCATGTGCGGTTGTCGTCCCTGGATTTAGGATTGTTGTTGCCAGGCTTCCGGCGTAAAGGTTTTGAGGGCCAGGGCATGAATGTCCTCGCGCGCCAGCCGTTCGCCCAATGCCGCGTAAACCAGGCGGTGTTGCTGGATGAGGGATTTGCCCGCAAAAGCGGCGCTGATGACCACAGCCTCGAAATGGACGCCGTCGTCGCCGCGAACCATGGCCCGCGCGTCCGGTACTTGTTCCTCGATCAAACGCTCAATATCCTGGGCTTGCATGAGAGTCCGTGGACAGTGGAAGTAAAGTTGGGTAGGGGTTGGCGTTGCCTTTCAAACGAGGGGCAGCACGGTATCCAGATCGGCGACTTCGATGATCGCCCGCATTTGCGCCGGGACGTTGACGAACGCCACCGTTTGCCGCTCGCGCCGAACCCGGCCCAGCCACGCCACGAGCAGGGCCACGCCGGCGCTGTTGGCGCGGCGGACGCCGTGCAGATCAATCCGGGCCAGCGGACCGGCGGCGAACAGCGACTCGGTCGCGTTCCACAGCACCGTGACCGAATCGAAATCCAGATCGCCCCGAATCCGCAGAGTATCGCCCTCGCGTTCAGCGATTGCGGTAGCCATCAGCGAGGACTCCGCGCACTGTTACGTTGTTGCAGGTCAGCGATCACCGCGTCCAGGCCGTTGTCGCGGATCTGCGTGGCGAAAGTCCCCCGGTAGTTGGTCACCAGGCTGACGCCATCCACGGTCACGTCGTAGACCTTCCAGACATCGTTGCCAAGATGCATGCTGTAGTTGATCTGGATCGGCTGACTGGCTTTCAGTCGGACCTCGGTCTTGACCGTCGCTTCGCTGCCGTCCGCGGGACTCGGTTGTGGCAACACCCGGACCTCCTCGTTCGCGTATTCCAGCAGCGCCTTGGCGTAGGTGCGCACCAGCAGGGTGCGGAATTCCTCGGTGAAGCGGCGGCGTTGCTCCGGGGTGGCCTGCTGCCAGGCCCGGCCCAGCACCCAGCGCGACATCAGCTCGAAATCGAAATTGGGCAGCACGATCTGATCGACCAGGCCATAGATCTGGCTGGAATCCTGTTTCAGCGCCACGTAATTCTGGCGCAGGGCGCTCAGCATCCGCGTCGAAGTATCTTGAACCACTTCCTGTGGAAGCTTGACCGCGGCCCAAAGCACGCCGCTGACCAGCATCAGCAGTAACAAACCATGAGCAATCACTTTTTTCATACGAACCGGATAACTCCTCCGTGCTAACCATCAATCTAGTGAATCACTAGCCGCCAGTGCTTCTCGCCATTGGTGCTGCAATGAACCGACGTTGATTTCGCCGCGCTTGTTCACCCGACCCGTCGGCGATTCAGCCCGGTTGGGGTACCAACCATGCATCACGGCTTCTTGTCCGACGGTTTGTCGCCCGACGCGGCGTTGGTGACCATCCGTCCGATCAGTTTTTCCAGCACCAGGGCCGACTGAGTCAGTTTCAGATTGCCGCCGTTCTTCAGATACTCCTCCATGCCGCCTGGTTCCAACCCGACATACTGCTCACCGAGCACTCCCGAGGTCAGGATGCTGGCGCTGGAGTCGGTCGGCAACCGGTTGTATTGGGGTTCGATGGACAGGGTAACTACTGCTTCGTAGCGGTGCGGGTCGAGGTCGATGCCGACCACCCGGCCGATGCGTACCCCGGCCATGGTCACCGGGGCGCGGACCTTGAGGCCGCCGATGTTCTCGAACCGGGCGGTGATCCGGTAACCCTTGTCCTCGCTTAGTTCGGCGATATTGCTGACCTTCATCGCCAGCATGAAAAAGGCCGCCAATCCCAGGGCGACGAAGATCCCAACCGCCAGTTCCAGTTTTTTGAAATTGCCCATTGCGCTTAAACTCCGAAAAAGATGGCGGTCAACACGAAGTCCAGCGCCAGCACCACCAAGGCGGTATTCACCACCGTGCGGGTGGTCGCCAGGCTGATGCCTTCCGAGGTGGGGATGGCGTCGTAGCCCTCGAACACCGCGATCCAGTTGGCCATCCAGCCAAACGCCACGCTCTTGACGATGACGCCGTTGATCACGTCGTCGACCAGCCCAACCGCCGCCTGCATCTGCGACCAGAAGGCGCCGCTGTCCACGCCGAGTTGGTGAACGGCGACAAAATAACCGCCCAGAATGCCGATGGCGGTGAAGATACCAGCGAGCAGCGGCATGGCGATGAAACCGGCGACGAAGCGCGGCGCGAAGACTCGGGCGAACGGATCCACCGCCATCATCTGCATGGCGGCGAGCTGTTCGGTGGCTTTCATCAAGCCGATTTCCGCCGTGACCGCCGAGCCTGCCCGCGCCGCGTAGAGCAACGCCGCCAGCACTGGCCCCAATTCTCGCACCAGTGACAGGGCGACGACCGTGCCCAAGCTCGACGTCGCGCCGAAATCCACCAGATTCGTGTAACCCTGCAATCCCAGCACCATACCCACGAACAGGCCGGACATGGCGATGATCGGCAGCGACAACACGCCCACCGAATAGAGTTGCTTGATGATTAGACCGGGCCGTCGGCCCAGCGCGGTCAGCGCGCCCAGTAGCCGTAGCAGGAACAAGCTCGCCCGCCCCAGGCGATTGAGCCAGCTCAGCGTTGATCGCCCCAGCCGTTGCAGGCGGCCTATCACCGGGATGGCTCCTCTGCCAGTGACAGGTCCTGCGCATACGTCGGCGCGGGGTAATGAAAGGACATCGGACCATCGGGCAGAGCGTGCAGGAATTGTTCGACCCAGGCCGAACTGGAGCCTTCCAGGGCGCGCGGAGGGCCATGATCCACAACCAGGCCGTCGGAAATCAGATAGATGTAATCCGCGATGGAAGCGGTTTCCTTGACATCGTGGGAAACGATGATGCTGGTGAGTCCCAAGGCGTCGTTGAGCGTGCGGATCAGTTTGATCAACACCCCCATGGTGATGGGGTCCTGGCCGGAAAATGGCTCATCGTACATGATCATCATGGGATCCAGGGCGATGGCGCGCGCCAGTGCCGCCCGCCGGGCCATGCCGCCGGACAGTTCGCTCGGCATCAGATTGCGCGCTCCGCGCAACCCGACCGCTTCTAGTTTCATCAGCACCAGAGTGCGGATCAGATTTTCCGGCAGGCGGGTGTGCTCGCGCAGTGGAAAAGCGACATTTTCGAAGACGGTGAGATCGGTGAACAATGCGCCACTCTGGAACAGCATGCTCATGCGCTTGCGCAACTGGTACAACTCCTTGCGCCCGAGTTGGTGGACACAGGCTCCATCCACTTCGATGCGGCCCGCGTCGGGGCGAATCTGGCCACCGATCAGGCGCAGCAGCGTGGTTTTGCCGGCGCCACTCGGCCCCATGATGGCCGTGATTTTGCCGCGCTGGATCTCCAAATCCACGTTTTGGAAAATGGCGCGCTCGCCCCGGTGGAACGACAGGCCGCGCACGGTGACGAGCGAAGATGCATTGGATGGATCGGTTAGCGGAGCGAAGGCGGTGGTGGGCATCGGGATGCGAGCGGGTTAGGGACCGCAACGGAGGACATTGATAAAGCTTGATAGTTTCCTGTCAAGTGGTCGGTAAGTCAAATAATCGCCGTTTTTCGTCCAAGGCAACCATGCCACTTCAGCATAACAAGTTGATTTAATTGAATATCAATCTGCTGATGCACCATATTTACATGTTGTAGTTGGTTGATAAGTATTGAGAAAATATCATGGCGTGATTACCCTACGTTTTTCGTCGATGAAGCCTGGCAATTCTCGTTTCATACGATTATCTTTTGACGCCCGCCACCCATCGGCGCGGGCTTCCTCCACCCTGTAACCACAGGATGTTCCGGCCTGTGGGTGATTAGAGCCTGTTCATAATCTATTAACGACGAGGATGTGATTCTCAGGTGGTAACG
>JAVMKI010000012.1:0-39656 GCA_031732755.1 Candidatus Contendibacter sp. | reverse complement strand
GTCGTTCTCGCTTTCCTCGCTATCCTCATCAAAAGATTATGAACAGGCTCTTAGAAAAGCCACTACCAATCACGTGGTTAGACAGCATGGTATGGGCGCACAAGTCTGATAGGGGTTCCATTAATTTGCGTCAACTGTCCAGACCATACCAATCGATACAAACTCTGTAGATCACTTCTGTCATCATCCGTCATTTCACTATTGGCGCCGTAATTCATAATTGAAAAAGGCTTGTGTTGACCAAATACTTCCGATGGCCATGCAGTTTCGCTCACCTTTGCGAAGAAATGCCTTAGACCAAATATATGCCCCATTTCATGCGCAAGCGTATCAATTTGTTCATGCTCGGATTCTTGGAACATCCGCGGATAAATCGTTAATTCATGGCGACCACCATCTGGAAAAAACGCACTCGCTAGAACGCATCCACTTGTAGTGCAATCATCCAGTTCACGTACAGAGATTTCAAAATCCCATAAATCACTACGCTCCCGAAATTTAACGGGAACGGCATTTCCCCATGCCATAACTGCCTTCCCAATTAACTCTCTGATCCGCTTCTTCGATTCTTCTGGGTCTACAAAATTACGTAATGAGCGCTCGTTAAAGCGCCAATTTAGTACCGTATTTTGTTCCCAAAGGGGGATAAACCCTTCGGACGCATCCACAACCAGTTCAAGGGGGCTTCTATTCCGAGGGAAGGCAAAACCAATTTCGTCCGTTCTGCATATGTGTCTGTCGCCGTACACATGTGTGGATTCTTTGTTAATCGCGTCTATAGTTGACTTTTCTGCCCAGCGAAACACACTTTCGACTTGTTTCGCACTTTCGGTTGCCTTTTTCTTTGTCATACGTGTTTCTCCTTTAGTTTTATGCCCTGATAGGGCTAACGTAGAGCTAAGCCGACCGCTGGAGCGTAGCGGAAGCGGGTCGGCTTGAGCGCCATGTTATGCCTCGATTTATATCTTCTTGAGCGTTTCTACAATTTGCTCCGGGTTCTTGAACGAAAGCGAGTTTGCAATTGCGGTTTCGACTTCCGAGAACTGTGGGTGATTGCGCCGATTTAGAAACCTCCAATACTTCAAACCAATAATAGCGGCATCAAGCATTTGATCGCCTGTAGCGCCGGAGATATTAGACAGGTTTTCTCTTTCCTTTCGCTTTGCAGACTCGAAGAGTCCTGATACTTTCTTCGACTTACGCATTTCCTCAAGGGCTAACTTGGTGGCGGCAAGCTCAAGAAAACTGATGTTTTTGAAGTCCATAAATTCCTGTAGGTACTTTTCCTTGTTTGGGTCGTTAGAGTTGGCGATCTCTTGGAGTAAAGCGACGTTCTGCTCCGGCGAGGATAGACCTTCTTTAAGTCTGTCGTATTTATGGACTATCTGCTCCCCAGTTGCCTTGGGACGATAGATGACAAGGGCAATAATCACAATCACGGCAATGATGACCATGAAAATTACGACAAGAATAAACATCCTGTTGGGTTCAATAGAAGCGAGAGGCCAATCGAACTTGTCGTAGAGCTTGTAGAAAACAGCAAGAGCAAAACCTGGAATACCAAGGCTTGCTGCTATTTTCCAAAATTTCGCTTCCATCAGGTCATCTCCCAAGGCAAATGGTTTGAGGCATAACGAAAAAGCTTACCGGAACCGCGTAGCGCAGCGAAGCGGGTTCCGGTGCAGCGCAATGTTAGGCCGGATGGCACTCCGTAGAATGGCGGGTAATACCATCGCTAATCCGTCCTACCATGCTCTGTCTTAAACATCGTGTTAAATATAGATTCGCAGAAAAACCCATTCTGGAAAGCCAAAAACAGAGCGGTTTTATTGGCTGGATTTTCGTCGCCGACAAAAAATACACCACCAAAAACCAATGGTGCTACTAGAATTGCAGACCAAAATGAAGGGGAACCCCACATTATCTTAAGTTCTGTAAATATTGATATATTTCCGGTTTTGTTCTTTATTTGGCGAAAGAGGCACCCAAAAACAATTCCTATCAACATCAGCAAAACTGTTGAAATGAATTTACCATAAGGAAATATTTCGCCCCACCAATTTAGACCACTTTCAGGGCTAGTATAATAGTATGTGCCGTATGTGGCGGCGACCAAAAATATTATGGACGCAATATTTATAATTGATTGCTTCATTTATAACCCCTGTAAAAATAGTCTCTGTAAAATTGAATATTCTATGTGGATATTTTTTTCGATTTCTTGATAATACCCTGTGCTGTCTAGGCTGGGCTGAAGGCTTAGCATATTATCCATGACATGAAGAGCCCTTAAAATGAGGGGAACCTGGTATTTTGAAACATTTACCTTTAATTTATTATGCAAAGGAAAACTGCTTTCTTCAAGCTCTCTTAAGCCTTCGTTTGTTAAATGATTGGTACTCCTGAATACTTCGCGAAATTCTTGCTGTATAAACTCACCCAACATCGTTTTAAAAGTCGAGGCGTCCCCTTCAGAATGCAAAATTGCTCTTGCAACAAAAGCGTCAGCCGCTTTCTCTTTCTCGTTGTACTCTAAATCAAAATGTAATGATTTATTCAGCTTCGTTACAAATTCATAATCGTTGATAGCGTGACCTATTTCATGACCAAGAACCCAAGTCATAAAATTTGACATCAAAAGGTTGGCAACCATTTTTTGAGATTTGCTATCTGTTGATAGGTCAATTGGCCCTTTAGGCGTATAAAGAACCACATCATAACTTTTTGTTATAGTGCGAAGACGATCTATTGTACCTCTTATAAATTTTGCATCACAAATGATTGCTCTATTATATCCAATAAACGAACAATTATCCGCAAAGTGCAATGAAAGATTCCCTGGGTCTTTTTTAAGAAAATAAATATTTACTGAATTCTCATCAGGAGGCTGATTGATTTTTACCTTTCCTTCAAATTGTGTACCAATGGCAAATAGATTTGATATGTATCTTACGTAATCTATCCCGCTAAGGGATTTTATAGCGCCATCAGTTGCGCTTGTTTTGTCAAGTATATTTTTTAGTTCCTGTTGTGCATTATTTGTTGCAAATATAAATGACTTCGGGCTTATCGTGATCTGAGCATCATTCGGAAATATATCGTTATCAATATAACCACTGATTACATATTTTCCAAGCGTAGTTGATACATACTCTGAGGTAAGGCGCTTTCTCCCCCCATTATCATTCAGAGCCATTATTACAATGACCAATATAATTAATGGTAATAGTAAAATCATTTTCCACATATTAATTGTAACGAATTTATATATTTACCATCTTAAATGCCTAACGACTTCGTTCACCTGCCGTGCGTAGCACGGTCAGGTGCAACGCCCAGTTAGGCTTTAACTATAAGTCACGTTTTGCTTGCGCCTTGTTAGCGCAGATTTCTATGTAAAAAGTACAATCTCATCAATTTCACTCTCGTTCGTATGTTCTTTGAATATCTGTTCCGTCGCGGCAAGATATAACTCTGATACGGGTTCAGGTGAAACATGGAAATCAATCAATATTTTCCTTGCATGTATTTTATTTCTATTTGCCTCGATAAATTCTTTTATGTGGTGTTTGAAGTCGTCTAAATGATTTGGAATCTCATTTTCTGAAATATCTCGAAAAAAACGTCGTGGGATAGCACTTATTGGAGCTTTTGGATAAAGGCTTCCAGATTCATCTCTTTGGTTAATTTTATCTGCAAATCTTTGAATTATTTGAATATCAATCCCGTGATGATGTCGTGCATATCCATCAAGCATTGAAAAACCAGCCTCACCGACTGTGAGAATATGCCATCCTTTCCAATTACCAGAGGCATTACTTTGATTTTGTCTAGATATTTTCATTATTGCTCTCCTTTGTGCCTAACGTTTAGCTTGAGGGGCGCGGAAACAGGCGGCGAAGCCGGCTGTTGGAGCGTCCCTCTCGAAGCGATTGTTAGCTTGGATCCTCGCCCTCTTTAACCACCTCAACAACTGAGTCTGACGACACTCCATTTTCTGATCCACTCCACGTAATCTTCCCCTCTTTACGCAAGTTAAATATGTGGGGGATAACAACATCTTCCACAGTCACATCCAATGCGTCGGCGAGTTTCTCTATTTTTATTGGCCCCAATTCTTTGATGGCACTCAGTATTTTTTCGGCTTTGATAAGTCTCTTTTTGCTGCGTGCCTTTTCTAATATACCCTCGAATGCAACCTCTAGTTTTCTTGCAATTTCTTCTTTATTTTCTCCGCCTTGGACTGATTTATCGTCTAAGGCTGACATTACTTGCGCCTGAATTTCTCGCTTCATTTCGGGCGATATTTCGCTCTTGTCTGCTTCTGGTTTGCTCCAGATGTGTTTTCTCATGTCGGTGACCGTGTCTCTCATCATCGAGAACGTGTCCGAATAGAGCTTATCAAAAAGCTTTTCTAGTCTTTGAACGCTGGCGTCAATTCCTTTTGCTGCCTCTGTAGTTGCCTGGGAGGCTTGGCTAGATAAACGATAGAACACTATGGAAAGCCAAATTGCTCCAACTGCAAGGATGAGAGAAGCAATTGAAGAAACCAAAGAGATTAGATCAACCCAATTGATCACCATTTCGGTGCTTTGGGCAACAGTCTGTGGATCAGCCATATGTTCTCCGTTTGTAGGAATGAAAGCTAACCAACCAAGATGACCGGCAACGCGCGCTTATCACGCAGTTTACCCGTGGCCACTTCTAGTAGAGCGCGTTGTCCGGTCCATCGGGCGTTAGCCCGTCCCCGCACCACAACAGACTGCCTCTTCAGAAAATCTGGCTGAACCACTAGCACTCCTCGTGCAGCGTCGCCTCGCACCACTGACCGCATCAACTTGTTATGCGTCAGTGGCGCCGCAGCGGCGCTGCATAACCGATTTTTGGAGTTTTTGCCAGGATTTTATTGATAATTTCCAGCAAAATCAATGTGGGAGACGGGCTAACTACAAGTAGACACCCTAAAAGGCGTGTTATTTTGCACCTGATAGGCGCATATTAACAATATCATGAACATATCATCATGTAAGGAAAGGCATTACAAAGATACCGATCCCCTAATGATCAATAAAATTACACCTCGCGCTGCGGTGCGTCAACCCCCGAAGTCGCTGGACAACGTCCGCGACAAGATCCGCCTCAAGTACTACAGCATCCGCACGGAACAAGCCTATGGACTACCGGACAAAACCCGAGCGGAGGCAGAAAAGGCAAGCGGCCGATTGAAGCCCGCCGAGCAATCGCTTGGCGGAGCGATCCAACCAGCGGCCGATGCGACCGAACTGGGCGAAAAAGTGGTGGCAACGTTCTACCGACGAATCGTGATCACCCTTGGGCGGACGACCGTTCCCACCCCCGATGCGCGTCAGCAAAATCGGCTCGAACAGCGCCCGGTTCTCCTCGGGCCAGCGGCGCGCAATGACTTTCAGTGGCTTGGGAACTCACCAGGTAGCCCAACCCGTTCCGGCTGTAGACCGCTTCTCGGAGGTCTTGTCCGGTAGTCCTTGCCAGACCCGGTAGTCCTTGCCAGACAGTGAGGACGAAGCGCGGCCAATTCCCGCATCATCCTAGTGGAACGCGGGTTTTCGCCTCACTCCAACCCGGCCAGCGGCGCTGGTCCCTTCACCAATACTGTCCAAAATCCGCCCCCCGCTCCGGCAACTTGCGGGGGTTACCGTTATTGTCAATGGCGACGTAGACGATCACTGCCTCGGTGACCTTGTCCGTCAGCAACTGGCCATCGTGGGCGCGCTGAACGAAAACCTCGACCTTGACGGTGATCGAGGTTGAACCCACCTTCTGAATCCGGGCGAAGCAGCTCACCAGATCGCCGACGAACACCGGCTTGTGAAATTCCATCGAAGTGACCGCCACGGTGCTCACCCGCCCGCCGGCATACTCCACCGCCACCACGCTGCCGGCCACGTCCATCTGCGCCATGATCCAACCACCGAAGATGTTGCCGTTAGGATTGGTGTGGGCCGGCATCGCCAGGATGCGAACGGTCGGCTGGCGGTCGCGTGGAAAGATGTCCTGCTGTTCTACAGCGGTCATGAGAACTCCCCTCATTGAGTCTTCGGGATGAAGCAAGCGGTGAGCGGTGAGCGATGGGCGAACGACTGATGGATTTCGGCGGCGCCACCGCCCAACTTACCTGGAACTGGACTATGATAACGCCATGAAAAAATCAATGTCCCCAAAGCGAGAGGATGGAGTGTGATGGCGCGAAGTAGAACGGTGGCCGTCTATGCCGGCGAAGAACTGGGCCGTTACGGATTTGAGGATCACCCGTTCGGCGAGGACCGCATCCACGCTTTCTGGGACGAAATGCACCGGCGCCACTTCGATTATCAGGTTCGGGTGCTTCAACCCGCCATGGCGACCGAAGAACAGCTCAAGCTGTTTCATACCGCCGACTACGTGGAGAAGGTCAAAACTTTCTCCGCAACGGGCGATGGCCTGCTGGACTACGGCGATACCCCAGCCTACAAGGGTGTGTTCGAGGATGCCTCGGTGGTGGTCGGCACCGTCGTGGACGCCACCCGCAAGGTCATGAACAACGAGGCCCGGCGCATCTTCGTTCCCATCGCTGGTCTGCACCACAGCATGCCCGACACCGCTTCCGGGTTTTGCGTGTTCAACGACGTCGGGGTGGCCATTCGGATCCTGCAACAGGAGTATGGCCTGGAACGCATCGCCTACGTGGACATCGACGCCCATCACGGCGATGGCGTGTTTTATCCGTTCGAATTCGACCCGACCGTCATCTTTGCCGACATTCACGAAGATGGCCGCTACAACTTCCCGCAAAGCGGCTTTCCACACGAGGTCGGCAAGGGAGAAGCCAAGGGCCGCAAGCTCAACATCCCGCTGCTGCCGCTGTCCGCCGACGACGACTTCATGATGATGTGGGACAAGGTCGAGGGTTTCCTACGCCAATGGGAACCGCAATTCATCTTCATGAACTGCGGCGCCGATGGCTTGGACGGCGATCCGCTGGCGCACCTGCATTATTCGGCCCGCGCGCACAGCCGCGCCGCGCGCGGCCTGTGCGAGATCGCCGAGGAGTTCGCCGAGGGCCGCATCGTCGGCGTCGGTGGCGGCGGCTACGATCTGCGCAACGTCGGCAAGGCCTGGGTTGCTGTCGTGGATTCCTTTCTGGAAACTCCGATGCGCTGAGACGTTCTCCACGCCGAGCGTTCCCGCGCCGCTTCCACGGGGACGCCGCTCTTCCGCAAAAGCCTGCCTCTCGCGATCAAAGTAAGGTAGTATTCATCGCTTTCCATCGGTTCGCCCGCTCTTTCACTGTTCGAGAGAGTGGGAACCTGTTTTTGCAGAGGTCGCGAATGTTCAGTCGAGAGATGCGGATCGCCGGATTTGACAACGAGTTGTGGGCCGCTCTGCGGGGCGAGCAGCAGCGTCAGGAAGCCCACATCGAGCTGATCGCCTCGGAAAACTACGCCAGTCCCAGGGTGCTTGAAGCCCAGGGTTCGGTGTTGACCAACAAGTACGCCGAAGGTTATCCGGGCAAGCGGTATTACGGCGGCTGCGAGTTCGTGGACATCGCCGAGCAACTGGCCATCGACCGCGCCAAGCAACTGTTCCAGGCCGATTACGCCAACGTGCAGCCCCATTCCGGTTCGCAGGCCAACGCCGCCGTCTACATGGCGCTGCTGGAGCCAGGCGAAACCGTGCTCGGCATGAGCCTGGCCCACGGCGGCCATCTCACTCACGGCGCCAAGGTCAACTTCTCCGGGCGACTGTATCAAGCCGTGCAATACGGCCTGAACGAGGCCACCGGCGAGATCGATTACGACCAGGTGGAGCGGCTGGCGCTGGAATGCAGACCGAAGATGATCATCGCCGGGTTCTCGGCCTATTCGCGGGTGGTGGACTGGCCGCGCTTTCGCGCCATTGCCGATCAGGTGGGCGCTTATTTCTTCGTGGACATGGCGCATGTCGCCGGGCTGGTCGCCGCCGGCATCTATCCCAATCCGGTCCCCATCGCCGACGTGGTCACCACCACCACCCACAAGACCCTGCGCGGTCCGCGCGGTGGCCTGATCCTGGCCCGCGCCAATCCCGAAATCGAGAAGAAGCTGAACTCACTGGTCTTTCCCGGCACCCAGGGCGGCCCGCTGATGCACGTCATCGCCGCCAAGGCGGTGGCGCTGCTGGAAGCCCTGCAACCGGACTTCGTCGACTACCAAAAGCAGGTCCTCGCCAATGCCCGCGTCATGGCCGGCGTCTTTATCGAGCGTGGTTACGACGTGGTGTCCGGCGGCACCGATAATCACCTGTTCCTGGTCAGCCTGATCGCCAAGGGGCTGACCGGCAAGGCGGCCGACGCCGCGCTGGGCCGGGCCTGGATCACCGTCAACAAGAACGCCGTGCCCAACGATCCGCAATCGCCGTTCGTCACCAGCGGCATCCGCGTCGGCTCGCCGGCGATCACCACGCGCGGGTTCAAGGAACGCGAATGCCGGGAACTGACCGGTTGGATATGCGACATCCTCGACGATCTCGGCAACGAAACGGTGATCGCGCGGGTGCGTGATCAAGTGGCCGAGTTGTGCGCCCGCTTCCCGGTGTACGGCTGATCATCCTGGCGGCAGGCGCGAGGAGCGGCGGCGATGCATTGTCCGTTCTGTGGCACGCCCGATACCCGGGTCATTGATTCGCGGTTGTCGGCGGAAGGCGACAAGGTCCGTCGCCGCCGCGAATGCCCGCGTTGCAACGCCCGCTTCACTACCTATGAAGCGGCGGAATTGCTGATGCCGCCGGTGATGAAACGCGATGGCCGCCGCGAACCGTTTCTGGAGGAAAAACTGCGCACTGGCCTGCTGCGGGCACTGGAAAAACGCCCGGTCAACGCCGCGCGGATCGAGGAAACTCTCCTGCGCATCAAGAATCGCGCTCGCGCCAGCGGCGAGCGGGAGTTGAGCAGCCAGCGCATCGGCGAATGGGTCATGGACGAGTTGCGCGATTTGGATCAGGTCGCCTACGTCCGTTTCGCCTCGGTCTATCGTAGCTTCCAGGATGTCAACGCCTTTCGGATCGAAATCGAACGCTTGCAGGGTGCGCCGCCCGATCCAGCGGATGCCGTGTAATGTCCCCCGATGATTACCGCTACATGGCGTGCGCCCTGGCGCTCGCCCGGCGCGGTCTGTACCACACCGATCCCAACCCGCATGTCGGCTGTGTGTTGGTCAAGGATGGCATCGTCGTTGGCGAAGGCTGGCACCAGCGCGCCGGCGCGGCCCATGCCGAGGTCAACGCCCTCAACGCCGCTGGCGAACGGGCGCGCGGCGCGACCGCGTATGTCACGCTGGAACCCTGCTGCCACTATGGTCGCACCCCACCTTGCACGGACGCCCTGCTCAAGGCGGGGATTGCCCGGTTGGTGGCGGCCATGTCCGACCCCAATCCGCAAGTCGCCGGCAAGGGCTTCACGATCTTGCGGGAGGCCGGCGTTGGGGTGGAATGCGGCCTACTGGAAGCGGAAGCACGGGCGTTGAATCCCGGTTTCATCCAACGCATGACTCGGAGTCGTCCCTTTGTTCGCCTCAAGTTGGCCATGAGCCTGGACGGGCGCACCGCGCTGGCTTCGGGCGAAAGCCAATGGCTGACCGGCGCGGCGGCGCGGCGGGATGTGCAACGGCTGCGCGCGCGCGCCTCGGCGATCCTGACCGGCATCGGCACGGTGCTGACCGACAACCCCAGCCTCAACGTCCGCCTGCCGGAAGCGACCCGCCAACCGTTGCGGGCCATTCTCGACACTGAACTGCGCACGCCGCCGACCGCGCAAACCTTGCGGTTGCCGGGCCCAGTGCTGATTTTCACCGCCGTTGCCAATTCCGCCGCGCACGAATCCTTGCGGGCGGCGGGAGCGGAAATGGTCCTGTTGCCGCGCGCCGAACAGGGGCTGGAGTTGCCCGCCGTCATGGCGGAACTCGCCCGCCGCGAATGCAACGAGGTCCATGCGGAATGTGGCCCAACCCTGGCCGGCGCATTGTTGCAAGCGGGACTGGTGGATGAACTGGTAATTTACATGGCGCCGTTGCTGCTCGGCGACAAGGCGCGTGGGCTGTTTCAGTTGCCGGAATTGACGCGAATGAGCGAGCGGTGGGAACTGGAAATTCTGGAAATGAGAGCGGTGGGAAGGGATTGGCGGGTGCGGTTAAAGTCGACGAGAGAAAATACATGAACGACAAAGTCACCCTCGACAAACCATGAGGCAGGCTACGGCGTTTCATGTCCCCGCTCGCCAGGTTGCTTCGCAAGGAGGCAGGGACAGGGAAGCGATGGGGAACCTATGCGATGTATTCGGGAATAGCGCAGGATGCGGGATTTACGGTAGAAGAATTTCGGCAGTTTCTCCAATCCCTTCGAGAACCCCACCATGTTCACCGGCATCATTACCGCAGTCGGAACCATCACCGCGCTCCAACCGCGCGGCGGCGACATTCGCCTGCGCATCGCCACCGGCAAGCTCGATCTGAGCGATGTCCAGCTTGGCGATAGCATCGCCGTCAGCGGCGTCTGCCTGACCGTCATCGAATTGCCCGGCGACGGCTTCTGGGCCGATGTCTCGCGCGAAACCCTGGAGCGCACCATCTTCGACGGGGCCAAACCGGGCATGAAAGTCAACCTGGAAAAGGCGCTGACCCCGACCACCCGGCTCGGTGGGCACCTGGTCAGCGGCCACGTGGACGGCATCGGCACGGTCACCGAATGGCGTCCGGACGGCCGTTCCTGGCGGTTGCGCATTCAAGCCCCGGACGAACTGGCGCGCTACATCGCCGAAAAAGGTTCGATCTGCGTGGACGGGATCAGCCTCACCGTCAACCGGGTGGACGGCGCGGCGTTCGAACTCAATATCGTCCCGCACACTCTGGCGGAAACCACTCTCGCCGCCAGCCAGATCGGCCGGCGGGTCAATCTGGAAGTAGACCTGATCGCCCGCTATCTGGAGCGGCTGCTGCTGGGCGAGCGCGCCGCGCAACCGGGCGGCGGCGGTCTCACCGAGGCATTGCTGCGCGAACACGGCTTTTGGAGCTAAATGATGGCGCTCAACACCATTGACGAAATCCTCGCCGACCTGCGGCAGGGCAAGATGGTCATCATCATGGACGACGAGGACCGGGAAAACGAAGGCGACCTGATCATGGCCGCCTCGCTGGTGCGTCCCGAGGATATCAATTTCATGGCCCGTTACGGGCGCGGCCTGATCTGTCTGCCCCTGACCCGCGAACGCTGCCAGCAACTGCACCTGCCGTTGATGGTCCAGGACAACTCATCTCCCTACTCGACCAACTTCACGGTGTCCATCGAGGCGGCGCAAGGCGTCACCACCGGGATTTCCGCTTACGACCGCGCCCACACCATCCGCACCGCCGTCCGCCCCGACGCCCGGCCCGAGGATCTGGTGCAGCCTGGCCACATCTTTCCATTGATGGCTCAGCCCGGCGGCGTCCTGAACCGCGCCGGTCATACCGAGGCCGGCTGCGATCTGGCGCGGCTGGCCGGCCTGGAACCAGCGGCGGTCCTCGTCGAAATCCTCAACGAGGATGGCACCATGGCGCGGCGGCCCGATCTGGAACTCTTCGCCAAGCAGCACGGGGTCAAGATTGGCACCATTGCCGAGTTGATCCGTTACCGCATGCAGAACGAAAAGACGGTGGAACGGGTCGCGGATGCGTCGATGAGTACCGAATTTGGCCCGTTCCGGGTGCTGACCTATCAGGATGTGGTCGGACGGCAAGCGCATTTCGCGCTGGTCAAGGGCGAGATCCACGCCAACGAGCCGGTTCTGGTGCGGGTTCATGTGCAAAACCTGTTGAGCGACCTGTTGGCTCTGCGCCTGCCCGACAGCGGCTGGCCGCTGCGCGATGCGTTGCACCGGGTGGCGAACGAACCGGCCGGGGTGCTGGTGTTCCTCAGTCGTCCCGAAGAACCAGCGACCTTGATCCGGCGAATGCGCGGCTATCAGTTTGGCCCCAACGAATCCTTGCGAACCACTGATCAGTCCGCCGAACTACGCACTTACGGCATTGGCGCGCAAATCCTGCTCGATATCGGGGTACGACGGATGCGGGTGTTGGGCGCGCCTCGCCGCCTGACCGGCCTGTCCGGCTTCAATCTGGAAATCGTCGAGCATGTTTCCTGAATCCTCTTCCTCCCCCATTGGCGCGGAACTCCCCATGCAACACATCACGACCATCGAAGGCGACTTTACTCCCCCGCAGGATGCCCGTTTTGCCCTGGCGGCGGCGCGGTTCAACAGCTTCATCGTGCAGAGCCTGATCAACGGCGCGGTGGATGCCCTGCGCCGACACGGCGTGCCTGAAACCAGCATCGACCTGGTCTGGACGCCCGGCTCCTTCGAGCTGCCGCTGGCCGTCCAACGGCTGGCCGCCAGTGAGCGCTACGACGGCATCGTCGCCCTGGGCGCGGTCATTCGCGGCGGCACCCCGCATTTTGAATATGTGGCCAGCGAGTGCGTCAAGGGATTGGCCAGCGTAGCGCTGGAATACGACATTCCGGTGGGTTTTGGCGTGTTGACCGTGGACACCATCGACCAAGCCGTGGAGCGGGCGGGAACCAAGGCCGGAAACAAAGGCGCCGATGCGGCGCTGTCGGTACTGGAGATGGTCAGTCTGCTGCGCCGGTTGGAAGCGTGAGCCGTGGCTGGTCCGATCCGCAAACCCCAGGGAGGCAAACGTGCTTGGGCGCGACGCTGCGCGGTACAAGCCTTGTATGAATGGCAGATGACCAACCAGGCTCCCACCTGGATCGCGGCGCAATTCCTGGCCGACGAGGACTTGCGCAAGGCTGACCCGGATTATTTCCGGGAGCTGGTCCGAGAAGTGCCGGCGCGGGTCACGGAGATCGACGCGGCGCTGGAACCGTTCCTGGACCGGCCACTGGCGCAGGTGGATCCGGTGGAGCGCGCCATTCTGCGGATCGGCGGCTACGAACTGACCCAGCACCCCGAACTGGCTTATCGGATCGTCATCAATGAGGCGGTGGAACTGGCCAAGGTATTTGGCGCGGAACAGGGTCACCGCTACGTCAACGGAGTCCTCGACAAACTGGCGCGCGCGGCGCGGCCGGTCGAGTTCGCCGAACCAAACTGATGTGGCGGCCATAAAAAAATGGCGACCGCCTCTGAAAATACGGACTGAACCCGCGCGGCGAACCCGCATGCCCACGCAACGGCATGCCCACGCAACGGGAAGGATAAAATTCTCATGGCCCAACCCATTGCCATCACGGGTGAAATCTTCCAGGTTGGCGGCCAGCAACTGACCGCCGCCGAGGATGCCGCCATCTATCTGATCCATTTCAATGGCCACGCGGCGCTGGTGGATGCGGGCGCTGGCCGTGGTCAACGGCGCTTGCTCGGCCACATCGCCACGGTGGGCGTGCGGCCCGAAGAAATCGAATATCTGCTGTTGACCCACTGTCACTACGACCATAGCGGCGGCGCCCACGACCTGCACGAGACGCTGGGTTGCCCGGTGGTTGCCCACGAGTTGGACGCCGGCTTCCTCGAACAAGGAGACAACGAGGCCACGGCGGCCAGTTGGTATGGCGCCAAGCTCTATCCCTGTCCGGTGGACCGCCGGTTGCGCGGGGCGCGGGAAACGCTGCCGCTGGGCGGACGAACCATTACCGCCTTGCACATCCCCGGCCATTCCCCTGGTTCCGTGGCCTATCTGGCCGAATCCGAAGGCCAAACCGTGCTGTTCGGTCAGGATGTGCATGGGCCACTCGATTTGCGGTTGCGTTCGAACCGGGCTGATTACCGGGTTTCGCTGGAACGACTGCTGGCGCTGGAGGCGGACATTCTTTGCGAGGGGCATTACGGCATCTTCCGGGGCAAGGAGGCCGTGGCCGAATTCATTCGCTCGTTTCTGGACGAGGCGTATTGATCCTCTTCCATCCATCAGGATGGAGCAACGGACGTACCGGCCCCACATCAGCGCGGTTGGTCAATGAAGTGGATGTGGACTAAAGCGGGGCTCCGAACAACTCCAGCGCCCGTTTCAACGCGACGCGGGTTGTCTCGTTGTTTTCCGGCGCGGCCAGGGCCTGCCGCATGAAGTCCAGGGTCTTGGGTGGATTTTGGGAAAAGCGGTAAACCGCGACGAACGCCCCGGTGGCCTTCTCGACCTCGCCCAGCGCCCCGTACGCCTGGCCAAGATTGAACCAGGACGAGGATCGTCCCGGCGATAGTGAAATCGCGTAGACCAACTGATGTTCCGCGCGCTTGAATTGACCAAGCTTCAGGTTGGCGTAACCGAGATTGCCGGCCACTTCGACATCGGCGGGATCCGCTTCCTGCGCTTTCTGAAACACGGCCACCGCTGCCTGATAATCGTTCCGTTTCAGCGCATCCAGCCCCTGTTGATTCAGGGCGCGGGCTTCCTTGGCGTTGCGGTGAGCCGGCTTGACACCACTTTCCAGTTGTTGCCGACTCGCGTTCAAGCCTGCTTCATCATTCCTGGTCGCCTGGCCTAGCATTCGCTGCACCATACCGAAGGTGACATCGTATTCACCCGCCCAAACCGGCGCGGCTACGCTCAGCGCCGCCGCCAACGCCAAAATTTTCGATATCCCGATCATCGCCATCCTTTCTCGCTTGGTCATTGTTGCCGCTGCAAAAACCGCGTCACTTCCAGCGCGAACGATTCCGCCCGCCACGTGCTGGTGGCGGTCACATGGGTCGCGCAAGGCATCACCCAGAGCCCACAGTGGGGAATCGCCCCGAACATTTCCAGAATCTGATCCAGTGGCGCCACCGGATCACGATCACCCACCACGATCAGGGTCGGCTGAGCGATACGCTCCAAAATCTCCAAATCGTGCGCATGATCGGTCGTGGCCGGTTCCAGCGCCTCCGATACCCGGCCGATCACCTCCTCCCAGGCGTCCGGTCCACCCTGCGGCCGGTGGATATCGCTCAGCCACTTGTGCATGCCAACGCCGCGCCAATAGGCGGGATCGGCCATGTCACGGGTGCCGGCGTGAGTCTCCGCATCCTTGCGGTAGCCGACCCGGTACAGCACCAGCTTGCTCACTCGGTGGGAATGGTAGAGGGTCAGCCACAGCGCCACCGCCCCGCCCAGCGAGGACCCCACCAGATGCGCCGCCGGCAATGCCAGTTGGTCCAGCAGGTCTAGGACCGCGCGGCCCATGTCGGCGATGGTCAACCGTTCGGCCACCATCGGACTGCGACCATGGCCGAGATGATCCGGGACGATGACCCGGAAGTGGCGCGCGAACAAGGGGATTTGCGGCGCCCATTCCGCCCCGCTCATTCCACCGCTATGCAGTAAAAGGAGCGGTTCGCCCTGGCCGCTTTCACTGTAATGCAAGATGGCCATGCCGGTATTTTCTCTCGTTGGGTGAATGACGATTATTATAGCCACCCCATCCGGTCGGCCCGATAATGCGGCGACGCTAGTATTCCACCCACCACCCAACCGTTCCCCGCGAGGGGGAGGAAGACAACCACAGGGAGCAATGCAATGGCCATGACATCCCACGTTTACCGCGCGCTCGGTCCCCACGGCTTTCACCAGGTTCACTACACCGAATGGGGTGACCCCGCCAATCCCAAGGTGTTGATCTGCGTCCACGGCATGACCCGCACCAGCCGCGATTTCGATTTCCTGGCCGCCGCGCTGGAGCGGGAATATCGGGTGATTTGTCCGGATGTGGTCGGCCGCGGCGAGAGCGATTGGCTGGACGACAAGACCGACTACACCTACCCGCTCTATGTCAACGACATGGCCACGCTGCTGGCGCGAATCGACGCCGAGCGGGTGGATTGGGTCGGCACCTCGATGGGTGGGCTGATCGGCATGTTCCTGGCCAGCTACGCCAGCACACCGGTCCACAAGCTGCTGATCAACGATGTCGGGCCACTCATCCCCGCCGCCGGACTGAAACGGATCGCCAAATATGTCGGACAGGTGGCCATCTGGGACACGTTCGACGCCATGGATCGCGCGCTGCGCGCCTACGCCCCCGCCTTCGGCAAACTGACCGAGGAGCAGTGGCGGCACATGCTGATCCACAGTTCCCGGCAGCTGGAAGACGGCCGCTATACGACCGCCTACGATCCCGGCATCGCCGCGCTCTTCAAGACCATGGAACTGAAGGATATTGACCTGTGGCCGATGTGGGACGCTATCCGCTGCCCGACCCTGGTGCTGCGCGGGGCGTATTCCGACGTGCTGAACCACGCCGACGCCATCGCCATGACCGAGCGTGGCCCCAGGGCAAAACTGATCGAACTCCCTGGAATAGGCCACGCTCCGGCGCTCATGGCCGACGATCAAATCGCGGTGGTGCGCGACTGGCTGTTGGCGGATTGAGGCGTACCGCCGCCCATCGCCGGGATTATTTTCCCGGTGTTCGCCGTCGCTGGCATCGGCTGGCTGTACGCCCGCTGGCGATGGTCCGATCTTGGCTAGAACGCTCTCCGTCGTAGCCGCCAACCGCTGTAACCGAGCAGGCCAATCAGCAACAGCATGGCCCATTCGGACAGGGTGGGAATATTGTTGGCCGCAGCCGCGCCCCCGCCTGGAACACCCGGCCCGCCCTGATCCACGATGCTGCGGTTGATTGTCAGATCATCGTCGCCCCAGCCGCCGTCGGTAATGATGAAGGTGGCGATATTGCCGGCGACGGTGGCGCCGGGCATTGAGTACCAGTGGGGGCTGGCGTTGTCGGGTGTGGGACCGAATTTCCAATAGACCGTCCCGGCGGCGGTGGGATAGGTGATGGTGATGGTCACCGTGCCGTCGCAGTAGGCGAGGGCGAAGTCGAACAGGCCGTGGGGGAAGGTGTAACCCGAGGGTGGTGTAGCCGGGACGCTGGCCAACGCCACGAATTGCGAGCGCCCAAAGCCGCAGGTGTCACCGCCGCCGGTCACCGTGGCCGTGGCGTTACCCGTACCGGTGGCCGTTGGGCCAGTAAACGTCTTGGCCGCCGTGACCGTGAAGTTGGCCGTCACCGTCTTGGGCGCGGTGACGTTGCCTAACGTGCAGTCGCCGCTGCCCGTGCAGTCGCCGCTCCAGTTGGCGAAGGTGTAGCCGGCATTGGGGGTGGCGGTGCAATTGCTGGTGCCGCCGTGATCGACCGGGTTCGGCGTGCAACTGACCGTGCCGCCCGCCGTCGGGTTGGCGGTGACGGTGATGGCGTAAGCGGTCACGTTCGCCGTGTTGGTCACGGTCACCGCCGTAGTGGCGCCCGCCGTCACCGTCACGGTTGCCGAGGGGTTAAATGTCGGCGTCCCCCAGGTCACCCCGGCGATGGTGGGCGACGTGCCTTCGGCCACAGTACAGCTTCCCGGAGGGACGTTGGTGAAGACCGCCGACGCGGCGGTCGTTGCGTTGAGGGGGCCTAGCGTCGTCGCCCCGCAAGTGAGCGTGACTGGGAAGGTCG
The DNA here is from genome assembly GCA_031732755.1 of Candidatus Contendibacter sp. Classification (GTDB taxonomy): domain Bacteria; phylum Pseudomonadota; class Gammaproteobacteria; order Competibacterales; family Competibacteraceae; genus Contendibacter. Next base: position 22,196 of record JAVMKI010000012.1, on the reverse strand, counting down.
TTGCCGCCGGCACGCTGGCTGCCGCCGCGCCCGTCACCGCCTTGCCCACCGTCACCGCGCCGAGAAAAAGATCAAAATAATCAATGGACTGTCCGCCGCGCACCAGCCGCACGCGGTTGCCTAAGGACTTATCGTTGGCGTAGACGTTGCCACCGTAGAAGAAGACGCCCCACGCGAAGGCTGGATACGAACCATAACTCGAAGCCGACCAGAAGAGGGACGCTGGGGTCGCCGGGAAAACAGTCTGATTGATGGCCGGGTTAAAACCGCAGGTCTCGACGATGGATTGCAGTTCCTTAACGTTGGGCAAGCGCCAGTCGGAGTAACCGGCGAAAGTCGAATTCGCCGCCGTTAGCGCGTTCTGCCAATTAAGGTTACTGGCGCCGCCAGTGCAAGTCGCGCCGTCCCAGGTCTGTCCCTCAGCGCAGCGTTTCCACATCAGACTGGTTTTGGTGTGGATGACGGTGCCGTCGATGGCGGAAGTGTTGAAGTCCGCCGTGGGCGTGGACTCGACGAGGTTGGCGTTGGGGTTGCCGGCAGTGCAGGCCGCTTGTACCCAAGCCGTCGGCACGAATAGAAAAGCCAGGGCCAGAATCGCCAAGTGCGGCATACGGGACGGGATGACGCGATCAGCAAGCATGGTCGTTTCCTTGTGCTCTCCTCGTCTTCTGGGAGGAGGGTTTGGGTGAGGGTTTATCTCTCAAAGGGTCGCAATGAGGGGCTGGTAACGGCCTGGAGCGCGGGCCACCAGAGCGAATGGAACATCCAGCATTTGAACCCGGTTTTCAGGTAGCCTCGCTCCAGCACCAAAACATGGGACTGCCGCATCCGTCGCAGCGAGCGCAGCAATCGCGGCAGGGCAGCGATGCGAATCCGAGCAGCTTGTAACCGTTCGCTCCCCTCGCCCGCTTGCACCACCCCGCAGCAGACGGCATACGCCTGGCGGCGCAAATCCGCGCCCAGGGCATATTTGTGATAGCGGGGGAAGCGGCGCACCACCTCTTCCAGCAGCGCCGCCAGCGCCACCGCATCCTTCTAGATCGGCAGGTGGTCGTATCGGGCCATGCCCGCCGCCCTCGCAAAAAGCGTCAAAGAACCTATAACTGTCCGCCGCGCACCAGCCGTACTAGGTCGCCGAGGACCTTAGTATCGGTGCCGACGAAGCCATCGAGGAAGTAGACGATCCACGCGAGGGCTGGATCCGAACCATAACTCGAAGCCGACCAGAAGAGGGACGCTGGTGTATTGGGAAAATAGGTCGTATCGATGGCGGGATTTGAGGCGCCGTAATGAACCAGGGTCTGGAGTTCCCGAACGCTGGGCAGGCGCCAGTCGGTGAAACCGCACAGGGCGGCGGCGTTGACGGCGGCGATATAGTTCGTGGTGTTGCACCGGTTAGCATAGGCTGCCAGTGTGCCGCCGCAGCTATCGCCGCCCGAGTTGCCCGCATTGCCGCCGTTGGTGGCGTTGTCGGTGCTGTACCAGGCATAGATCCAGTCCCTGTCGCGCAGCCCGCCGTCGTCGGTCTTCACCTCCCAGGTCAGATTGGTGACGTTGTCGCGCACGCACGGGTGGGGCGTGGGGCCGGAAGAGGGGGTGGTTGGTTGGCCCGTCGCATCGAGGGCGGTGAAGTCGAAGCCCGCCGCGCCGCCGCTCTTGGTCAGCGCGCCGGTCGTGGCGGCGGCATCCCGGCCGTAGCGGCCGTCCTGGCGGGGATAGGTGGCGGCGTCGCCGGTGTTGGCTGCTGTGCAGGCGACCAGGGTGGAGCCGTTGTAGCAGGTTTGCTGGCCGCTGTCGTTGAGACCGGCGGCCGGGGCGGCCGGGGTCAGGAAGAGGCCGACGATCAGGCCGGCGACGACGAGGAAATGGTCGCGTTGCGTTGCGTTCAGCATGAAACAACCCCCTGGCGAGATGCTGTAGGGGCGGCGTGCGGATTGTGCTGCCGGCTTGATGTCCGCCGCCCGCCACTGTTCGTTCGTTCAAAGTATATACAAAATATGCACATATGCGTTGCAAATACTTAAAATACGTGCTTGAGAGACAATCCAGCTTCGAGCATCAAACCGCGCCCAGCCATCGAATTTCTCAGCATGGGCCTGTCCATGATAAATATCTATAAAGCTAAGATTTATCTTGAATAAAAATAGAAAATCCCCTCCCCCGCCAGGGGAGGGGATTTGTATGTAATGGACAGGGCATAGGCCACGCGCCGACGCTGGTGGCCGACGATCAAATCGCGGTGGTGCGCGACTGGCTGTTGGCGGACTAGGTCGTCAACCTTCGAACCGCTCGAATACCAGCGTGGCGTTGGTGCCGCCAAAGCCAAAGCTGTTGGACATCACCACCTTCAGATCGGCGTTATCCACCCGCGCGCGCACGATGGGCATCCCTTCCGCCGCCGGGTCGAGGGTTTCGATGTTGGCCGAGGCGGCGATAAAGCGGTTGTCCATCATCAGCAACGAGTAAACCGCCTCATGGACACCCGCGGCGCCGAGCGCATGGCCAGTCAACGACTTGGTGGCACTGATCGGTGGAATCCGTTCGCCGAACAGTTCGCGGATCGCCTCCAGTTCCTTGATGTCGCCGGCCGGCGTGCTGGTGCCGTGGGTGTTGATGTAGTCCACTGGCTTGGCCACGCCTTCCAGCGCTTGTTTCATGCAGCGCAGCGCGCCTTCGCCGGACGGTTGCACCATGTCGAACCCATCCGAGGTCGCGCCGTAACCGACCAGTTCGGCGTAGATCCGCGCGCCGCGCCGGCGCGCGTGCTCCAACTCCTCCAGCACCACCATCCCGCCACCGCCAGAAATCACGAAGCCGTCGCGGTTGGCGTCATAGGGCCGCGAGGCGGTTTGCGGCGTCGCGTTGTACTTGGTGGACAGCGCGCCCATGGCGTCGAATAGATGGGTCAGGCTCCAATGCACTTCCTCGCCGCCGCCCGCGAACATGATGTCCTGCTTACCCCACTGGATCAGTTCGCCACCATGACCGATGCAATGCGAGCCGGTGGCGCAGGCGGAGCCGATGCTGTAGTTGACCCCCTTGATCTTGAACGGGGTCGCCAGACAGGCCGTGGTGGTGCTGCTCATGGTGCGGGGCACCATGTACGGCCCAACCCGCTTGAGCCCTTTGTTGCGCAGCAAATCGGCGGCCTCGACCATGTTCTGCGGGCTACCGCCGCCGGTGCCGGCCACCAAACCGGTGCGTGGATTGGATACCATCGCCTCCGGCAAACCGGCGTCGGCGATGGCCTCGCGCAGGGCGATATAACTGAAAGCGGCGGCATCGCCCATGAACCGTAGAATCTTGCGGTCAATCTGCTCCGCCAGGTTAATCCGCAACGGCCCGCGCACATGGGAGCGCAGGCCCATGTCCTTGTAATCCTCGGCGAATTCCAGACCGCTGCGACCCTGCCGCAATGATTCCAGCACTTCCCAGCGGTCATTGCCGATGCTGGACACAATACCGATACCGGTCACCACTACCCGTCTCATCGTCGCTACCCTCAAAAGCCATCGGTCGAAGTGAACAAGCCGACCCGCAAATCCTTGCCGGTGTAAATGGTCCGGCCATCCACCTCCAGGTTCGCGTCGGCGATGCCCATGACCAGCTTGCGCAGGATGACCCGCTTCATGTGAATGTGATATGTCAGTTTTTTGGCTTCCGGGCGCACCTGGCCGGTGAATTTCACCTCGCCGCAACCCAGCGCCCGCCCCCGTCCCTGGCCACCCATCCAGCCCAGGAAAAATCCCACCAGTTGCCACATGGCGTCCAGCCCCAGACAGCCCGGCATGACCGGATCGCCGATGAAATGGCAGCCAAAAAACCAGAGGTCGGGATGAATGTCCAGTTCCGCGATAATCTCGCCCTTACCGTATTGGCCACCCTCGGAACCGATATAAACGATGCGGTCCATCATCAACATGTTCGGCAATGGCAACTGGGCGTTACCAGGACCGAACAACTCACCCCGGGCGCAGGCGAGCAGTTCCTCGTGGTTGTAACTGGACTTTTTATTCACGACCTTGGATTTCCTGTGGAGCGATGAGAAGACCTCATCGAAACAAAATAGCGGAGTGAAATTATAAAGGATTTTTACCGACCGATGACCAAACAGTTTGTTGACAATCACCCTCTGCCATTATGAGGTTGTCGCATGAACGTCCTCGATACCTTGGTCCCCAACGCCATGCGGTTGGCGGAACACACCCACCGTCGGATGGGCCACCGCCGCAAGGCCCCACCCGGCGAGGACCGCCCCGCTTATTTCCTGCACCTGGCCGAAGTCGCGTGGTTGCTAATGGAAAGCGGCGTTCGTGACCCGGAACCCATCGCCGCCGCCTACCTGCACGACATCATCGAGGATTGCGGTTATGACGAAACGACGCTAGCGGCGGCCATCGGCAACGCGCGAGTGGCGGCGCTGGTCGCCGCCGTGTCGGAAACCGACAAAAGTCAGTGTTGGGAAGACCGTCAGCAACACTACCGCGAACGCCTGGCAATGCTGAACGACCCGGTCATCCTGGCGCTGTCCTGCGCCGACAAGACTTCCAACCTCACCGATATGAACCGGCTGATGGCCAAGGGCTATCCGGTCGACAGTTTCACCAAGCGCGGCTTCGCGGCGCAACGGGCCAAATTCGAAGCCCTGGACGCGCTATTCCAGGGACGGACGCCAGAGCGGCTGTACCGGCGGTTCCAACAGGCGCTGACGGAGTTTCGGGAGCGTGGCCAACCCCTGGCTTGACTCCCCCGTTCGCCGCTTCTAACCCTCCGGTCGATCCGTGCCGATTTTATCCTCGGCCCCGGCCAGCAGATTCTGGATGTTGGAACGGTGCCGCCAGACCAGCAGCGCCACCATGAACAGCACGGCGGCGAACGGAACGCCCCACATCCCGAAGCCCCAGGCGAACAATGGCGTCAACGCGGCGGCGGTCAGCGCCGCCAACGAGGAAATGCGGACCACGAAGGCCATGAACAACCAGGTCGCCAGCGCCGCCAGCGCCACCGGCCAGGATAGGCCGAGGATGACGCCGAAAGCGGTCGCCACGCCCTTGCCGCCCTCGAAGCCGAAGAACACCGGGTATAAATGCCCCAGAAACGCCGCCAGCGCGGTCAGGGCCAGTCCGGTTTCATCCAGACTCCCCCACCGCGCCAGCAACACCGGCAGCAGGCCCTTGAGAAAATCGCCGGCCAGGGTGATCGCGGCGGCTTTCTTGCCGCCAAAGCGCAACACATTGGTCGCGCCCGGATTGCGCGAGCCTTCGCTGCGGGGATCGGGCAGATTCATTACCCGGCAGACGATGATCGCGGTGGAAACAGAGCCGGCCAGATAGCCCAGCACGATAAATAATAATGAGGTCACGAACATGGGATGTACGGCCAACCGATTGCGGCTGAAATCAAACCACTACACTGATCGCCTCCCGCTGCCGGGTTTTCGGGCCAAACGCCCTAAGCGTCGTGTGCGGTTCGATTTCAGTATATCACGCCCCGTCAAGGCGGCAATTTGAGCGGCCAGAGCGGAACGCAGCCAGATGAGCGGTGATCAGGCGAAAAAGCGCTGGTCAGTCCCTGCTCGCCTGTTCCACACCCCGCGCAAAACCAGCAAAAACCTGCCTGCCGACGATCATGGAGTATCTGAATTGGGAAGGGCGCTACTGGGTGCCGTATGCCAGCATCGAAGGCGCGCGAACCACCCGTGAGGATGTCGACCGGGACATGGCGGCCATTTGTAGCGTTCCCGGCCGCTCGACGCGGCCTATATCCGCAGGGCGGGCGGCTCGCCGACGGGTATCAAGTGATGGCACCGCAGTCCCCGGCGCGTCCTGCCGGGAGTGTGCTATCGTGGATTCCCGATCCGTTGACCGGGAGCCGACCACTCCATGAAATTTCCCTACGGCCTCAGCGACTTCGCCACGCTTATCCAGGAAGGGTACTTCTACCAGGACCGCACCGACCGCCTGCCCCAGTTGGAAGAGGCGGGCCGGCAACTACTCTTCATCCGTCCGCGCCGGTTTGGCAAAAGTTTGCTGCTGTCCATGTTGGAACACTATTACGATGTGAACCGGGCCGATCAATTCGGCGCCCTGTTCGGGCATCTGGCCATCGGGCAAAACCCCACTCCGCTGCATAACCAATATTTCGTGATGAAGTGGGACTTCTCGTTGGTGAAGGTCCAGGGAGCGATGAAAGATATCGAAGCGGCGTTGCACCAGCATCTGAATGACCGTATTGCCCAGTTCCAGCGTCGCTACGCCCATCACCTGACCACGCCTGTTGCGATTCACCCAGACAACGCTATTTCCTCCTGGGAATCTATCTTGACCGCAATCTTTGAAACGCCCCATAAACTCTATCTGTTGATTGACGAATACGACAATTTCGCCAATGAAGTCCTGATGACCGGGCAGAAACTGGGCTATTACGAAGCCCTGTTGTATGGTGAAGGGTTGCTGAAAACCGTGTTTAAAGCGGTGAAAGCAGCCGCCGGCGGGCAAGGCTTGGATCGGGTCTTCATCACTGGCGTCTCCCCTGTCGTCCTCAGCGACATGACCAGCGGTTACAACGTTGCGAAAAACATCTATCTGAACGATGAATTCAACGACTTGTGCGGGTTTACCGAAACGGAACTCGCCGCCGTGTTGACACGCCTGGCAGCGGCCGGCGCGACTTGGTCGGTCGCCGAAGCGCTGCACACCATGCGCACGTTTTATAACGGCTACCGGTTTAGCGAAGAAGCGAAGGACGGTCTCTACAACCCAACGTTGAGCCTGTACTTCCTGGAATGCCTGGGCAGGCAGGGCCGCTATCCGCGCCAGATGCTGGACGACAATCTGGCGATGGATCGCGGCAAACTGGTCTACATCTCCCAGTTGCCTCACGGCGAGGATCTGCTGATTCAGGCCATCAATGGCGAACAAGGCATCATCATTCCGCAACTGGCCCGGCGTTTCGGCGTGCAAGACATGCTGGCCGCCGTCAAGGATCAGCCATTCATGGCCTCGTTGTTATACTACTTTGGGATTTTGACCCTGGCCGGGCGCACCGACTTCGACGAGACCATTCTGAACATCCCTAATCTGGTCGCCCGCTCGCTGTACGTGGAACGTTTGCAGGACCTCTGGCTACCCGAATACGAGGACAAAATCCGCATCCCCCAGATTCGCAAACATGTTTGTCAGACCGGCGATCTCCAGCCCTTGGTCGCCTTTATCGAACAACGCTATTTCCCAGTGCTGTCCAATCGGGATTATCGCTGGACCAATGAGCTGACGATCAAGATCGCGGCGCTGACTCTACTGTTCGACGACCGGCTGTACATGATGGTCTCGGAAACGGAAGTCAAGCATGGCTATGTGGACCTCAGCCTGATCGTGCGCCCGGATCGGCGCGGCGTGACCGCCCTCGATCTTCTGTTGGAGTTCAAATACGTTAGTCTGAAAGACCTGAAGTTAACCGGGGAGCAGGTTCGGGAGAAAACCCACGACGAGCTGGCCACCCTGCCACCGGTGAAGACGCAATTGCGGGCGGCGGCGGATCAAGCACATCGGTATGGCGCCGCTCTGCGGGATCGCTACGGTCTGACCGATCTGCGCGCCTTCGCCGTGGTCGCCCTGGGTTTGGAGCGCGTGGTCTGGCAAACTGCATGAGCGGCGGGATATCCAGTCGGCGCAAGACCAAAGATATAGCGCAACCCAACCACGCCCGGCCCGCCGCACCCTACTGAGCCGACATTCCCGTTGCCACGCTGGAGCGGTTACCACACTGGATCGCGCGAGCCGGACCAAGCGAGGCAGCAGCCTAGGCCTTAATAAGCCACCGCACGGAGTCCTATCATGGACATCATTTTTATTCGCGACCTGCGGGTCGAAACCCTCATCGGCGTTTATCCCATGGAGCGCCAGCAGCGCCGAACCCTGCTTCTCGATCTGGAACTGGGCGCCGACATCCATGTGGCGGCGGCGACCGACCGCCTGGAGGATACCCTGAATTATCAGGCCGTGGCGCAACGGATCATCGAATTCGCCGCCGCCAGCGACTGCCAGTTGGTCGAAACCCTGAGCGAGCGCATCGCCGATCTCGTATGGCGGGAATTCGCGGTGCCCTGGCTGCGATTGACCATGCGCAAGCCCGGCGCGGTGCCCGGAACCCGTGAGGTCGGCGTCATCATCGAACGCCACTGGGATTCCGCTCGAACGTCCTAGCTCACGCTTACGCCAGGCAAAGGCGACGACTACCCGCCCCGACCCTTCGTTTCCTCACAACCGGCTCCACTGCGCCCGTTTCTGCTCCCGGATGCGCGGCATCATCACCGCCACCAACAGACACGCACTCAGCAAGATCACTCCCATCAGGAATCGAATATTATCGTTGTCGTTGCGCAGCGCCCGGTTTTCCTGCTGAACGATTTGCAACTCCCGCTCCAGGGTCACCGCTTGCTCCTGCAAGTTCTTGTTGCGCTCGTCAATCGCCACCGTGTCGGCCGCCGCCTTGCGATAGTACGCCAGTTGCTGGCGCAGGCGCAGGGACTCCTCGTAAAGCTGAGGATAGCTCTTGGATTCCGCGTCAGGTTTGCTGACCATGCTGTCCATGTGTTGCTGAAGTTCGAAATGCCGCGCTTTCAACTGCTCCAGTTCCCGGCGCGTTTCGGCCAGTTGTTCCTGACTGCTAGGCGTGGAGCCGAGCTGATCGTTGGGCAGCCAACCTTTGATGCCGGCGGGAGTGCGGATTTGGGTATAACCCTTGGCGGCATCCACCTTCAGCACCTCGACCGGCGCGCCGTTCCGCACCGCGCCGATGATCCTATGGCGGTTGGAAGCGCCCGCGCGCAATGGTATTTCCACGGTATCGTTGACATAGACGGCCGGGGGTTGCGTGGTGGAGCCGGGTTGCGCCTGAGTTGGAACCGGAGCAAAGGGAAAGAGCAGCAACAGTAAGAAAATCCGTGGTGTTTTCATCGAGCGCGGCGATCAGCCTGAGCGAGCAAGGAGGGATAAAATTGAACCTTCGACTATTCTAACGAAGTTACAGGCTGGTTGTATCCACGAATACCCCGATCAAAGTGATGGATAGTCCAACACCGGTGGTCTTTCGATTGACCTGAGTTGACCTTCTATAGCGTAAAGTGGATGCGTGAAACGAAATCCACCCGACAAACGCCATTTTCTTCCCCACTGATCCCGCCCACCGCCCTCCATGACCCCGCACGCCGATTCCCTCAACACCCTTCCCACTCCCGATCCCGCCGCCGCCGCGCACAGCGCCCGCTTGCTCGACCATCTTCACGCCGAGATCACCAATGCCGGTGGAGCCATCGCCTTTGCCCGATTCATGGACCTGGCTCTGTACGCACCCGGTCTGGGCTATTATCGCGCCGGCGCACGCAAATTCGGTCCGGGCGGCGACTTCATCACGGCGCCGGAGCTGTCGCCTCTGTTCTCGCGCTGTCTGGCTCGTCAGTGCCGGGAAATCCTGCACGCGCTCGACGGCGGTGAAATCCTCGAACTTGGCGCCGGCACCGGCGTCATGGCGGCCGATATCCTGCTGGAACTGCGCGCCCTGGATGCCCTGCCGCACCGCTACGCCATTCTCGAACCGAGCGGCGAACTGCGCCAGCGCCAGCGCCAGTGTCTGGCCGACCGGGTGCCTGAATTGCTAGATCGAGTGGCCTGGCTGGACCAGCCACCGGAACCCGGTTTTCGCGGCGTCGTGCTCGGCAATGAAGTGCTGGACGCGCTTCCGGTCGAACGCTTCCGCATCACCGCGCACGGCCCGCGCCGCTCGACGGTCGTCTGGAACGAAACTGGTTTGGACTGGGCCGAGGGCGCGGAAGACCCCGCGGTGACCGCCGTAGTCGCGCGGATCGAAGCCGAATTGGGCTGGCCACTACCGGAAGGTTACTGCTCCGAATACGTTCCCTACCTGGAAGACTGGCTGCGCGCCATCGCCGAACCGCTGGCGGCGGGCGCGTTGCTGTTCGTGGATTACGGCTACCCGCGCCATGTGTATTACCATCCTGAACGCACCGATGGCACCCTGCTTTGCCACTACCGCCACCGGGTCCATGCCGATCCGCTGATTTTGCCGGGTTTGCAAGACATCACCGCCAGCGTGGATTTCACCGCCGTGGCCACCGCCGCCCGCGCCATCGGCCTGGAAGTCGCCGGTTACGCCCCCCAAAACCATTTCCTGTTCGGCTGCGGACTGATGGAGTTGCTGGCCGAGGCAGATCCCGCCGACACGACCCGTTATCTAGACCAAGCGCGGCAGGTCAAGCTGCTGACCCTGCCCGGCGAAATGGGCGACCGGTTCCAGGCCATCGCCCTGACCCGGAACCTGGATATTCCGTTACGGGGGTTTGCCTTCCGCGACGAGCGCGGCCGGCTATAGTTGGCCCCGCCCGCCACCCGGAGACACCGCCATGGGGCAGGAAATTTCCCGCTCGACCTTTACCCGCCAGGATTTTCGCCGCTTTCAGACGCAATTGCGTCTGGAAACCGCCACCCTGAGCGATTGGTTTCGCGATGAGCGGTTCATGCCGACGGGCGGCGTTGCCGGTTTTGAGATCGAGGCGTGGCTGGTGGATCGCCAGGGCCGACCGGCTCCGCTCAACCGGGTTTTTCTGGAGCGCCTGGCCGATCCGCTGGTGGTGCCGGAACTGAGCGTATTCAATATCGAACTCAATACCCCGCCCCTGCCTCTGCGCGATGACGCTCTGCGACGAATGCACGCCAATCTGGAAAGTCTATGGCGACGTTGTCAGCAGGTCGCCGCCGAACTGGACGCGGCGATGGCTCTCGTCGGCATTTTGCCCACCTTGCGGGTCCAGGACCTGAGTCCCGATCACATGTCGGACCAGCAGCGTTATCGGGCCATCAATGACCAGATTTTTCGACAGCGCCATGGTCAACCGATGGAATTGGCCATTCACGGCACCGAAACCCTGTATCTGACTCATCCCGACGTGATGCTGGAAGCTGCCACCACCTCGTTCCAGACTCATTTGCAGGTCACGGCTCGCGACGCGGCGGCGTTTTTCAACGCCGCGCTGGCGCTATCGGCGCCGATGGTGGCGGTGGCCGCCAATTCGCCGTTGCTGTTCGGCAAGAGGCTGTGGCAGGAAACCCGCATTCCGCTGTTCGAACAGGGCGTGGCGCTGGCGGGTGGAACGCGCGCCAACGATCCGAGCCACCGGCGGGTTACCTTCGGCGGCGGCTACATTCGAGATTCGCTGCTGGAGCTGTTCGCGGAAAATCAAGCTTATTACCCGCCGCTGCTGCCGGTGGACCTGAGCGTGGAATCCGACGGTCGGTTGTTGCCACACCTGCGCTTGCACAACGGCACCATCTGGCGTTGGAACCGGCCGCTGCTGGGTTTCGAGGCCGACGGAACCCCCCATCTGCGCATCGAGCATCGGGTGATGCCCGCCGGCCCCAGCATTCCCGACACGATCGCCAACGCGGCGCTGTACTACGGGCTGGTTCACGAACTGGCGCGGGTAACGCCACCGGTGGGCGCGGTGCTGGAATTCGCCCATTGTCGGGCCAATTTCTACGCGGCGGCGCGGGACGGACTACGGGCCGAGGTGATGTGGCTGAACGGCCAGCGGCTGCCGCTGCGGCGACTGCTGTTGGAAGAGCTACTGCCACTGGCTCGGCGTGGGCTGCGGGCGTTGGATATTCACGGGGCGGACATCGCCGAATATCTGGACCTGATCGCCGCGCGGGTCGAGAGCGGACGCACCGGCGCCGACTGGCAGCAACGCTTTCTCACCCGTCACGGCCCGGACTTGAATGAACTGACCCAAACCTATTTGGAGCGGCAACAAAGTGGGACACCGGTGCATGAATGGACTTGCTGACCCCCGTCACCCGTCCCGCCGGTGAACGGTGAAATCGTGCCCGGTGGCAAGTAAATCTGGATCGGTGCCGCGCTTACGCAAGGACATCTGATCGACCCCTGAAAATTTAGATATGCTCGACTCAGCAGTCAAACGACAGTACACAATACCGCAATGCCTATTCTTCATCATCCGACAGTACACAATACCGCAATGCCTATTCTCCGTCATCGACGATTTTATCTTTACGCACTCCTCGCCGGTTTCGTATTCAGACTTTTCTTCATCGTCCACTTTCCAGTCACTACTGATGACGATACCGTTTTCTACGCTGAAATTGCCAAGACCTGGGTGGATCATGGCACCTATGGGCAGATGGAAGATGGCATCCCCAAGCCAACTTATACACGGTTACCTGGCTATCCAGCTTTTCTCGCAGCAGTCTTTTTCGTATTCGGCGATAGCCAATATCTTCCCGTCCTGCTGATTCAAACGCTGTTCGATCTCGGTTCCTGCCTTCTCATCGCCGCCCTCACCCGCGCGATGTTCGGGGAAGGGGTGGCGCTTACAGCCTTATGGGCATCCATTCTGTGTCCGTTCACCGCCAACTACGCCGCCGTCGCGTTGACTGAAACCCTGTCCATCTTTTTTACCACCTTGACCTTGTGGTCGGCCGTCAAGGGCATCCTGGTCCTTGAGGAGACTCGGAATTGGGGGACCAAATGGTGGCTCCTCTGCGGATTCGGCATTGCCGGGGCCACGCTATTCAGGCCGGACGGCATCATGCTTTTCATGGTCCTCGGCATATTTCTCTGCTGGCGACTGGTCCGAAGTTACCACAAAACTCAGATATTCCTGGCTGGTGCGTTGGTTACCATGGTCGTAGTGGGAGCGCTGGCACCGTGGACTTGGCGTAACTGGATGGTCTTCCAGGAATTTCAACCCCTGGCACCCCGTTATACCAACGATCCCTGGGAATATGTAACCGTTGGGTTCAATCGATGGTTCAAGACCTGGCCCGTCGATTTTGTCTCGTTGTACGATATTTTCTGGAAGGTTACTTCAGAAACGGCGAATACCGCCGATACCGTCGATCTTAACGAGATTCCTCCCCAAGCATCCGACAGCCCGATGGAGCGGGAACAGTTGCTGGCACTATTCACCGCATACAATGAAAAGCACTTCCTCACCCCAGAATTGGATGACCGCTTCGCTGAGTTTGCGCGTCAGCGCATCGCGCAACATCCACTGCAATATTATTTCTCTCTTCCAATTCTTCGCATCGCAAACATGTGGTTTCGGCCTCGCACGGAACAACTGGGACTTGAACAGCATTGGTGGCGCTTCAATCCACCTTCGCAATCCCTGTTTTCCATCGGCTACGCACTGCTTAATCTCTTGCTGGTCGTCACCGCCGTTCTGGGAATGGTGAAATTCCGGCATGCGCCAGGCGCGGGGTTCCTGATCGGCTTTATCGCATTCCGATCAGCCTTTCTTGGCACAATGGAGAATCCTGAACCGCGCTATGTGCTGGAATGCTTCCCAGTTATTCTGGTTTTTACTGGCGCGCAAATCCATGCCGTTTGGCAAAAGCATTCCTCCAAATCGTACCCCGGCGCTTCCGGCCCGGTCGGACAGCCCTGTTAAAATTCGATCCCTCGTTGCGCCCTCACACCCTGCTCACGATAGGGATGCTTCACGCAGCGGATTTCGCTGACCAAATCGGCCAGGTCCATCAGCGCCGCCGGTGCGTTACGCCCGGTCACCGTGATATGCAATTCCGGCCGCCGGGCGGAGAATATCGCCAGCACTCGCGCCAAGTCGAGATAGCCGTAATTTAGAACGATGTTGAGTTCGTCCAGGATGACCAGATCGTAGCGGGGATCACCGATCATCCGCTCCGCTTCGGCCCAGGCGCGTTCCGCCGTGGCAATATCCTGCTCCCGGTTCTGGGTCAGCCAGGTGAAGCCATCGCCGATCATCTGGAAATCCATCTTCTCGAACCGGCTCAGCATCGCGCGCTCGGCGCTGTCTTGCCCTCCCTTGATGAACTGCACCACGCCCACTTGCATCCCGTGCCCGACGGCGCGCAACGCCATGCCGAACGCGGCGGTAGTCTTGCCCTTGCCAGGGCCAGTGAACACCAGTAGCAGGCCCTTCTCGCGGGTGGCGCGCGCTTGCTTGCGCTCGTAACCCGCCTTGCGGCGAGTGGTTCGATAGGCGTGATCGGTGGGAGGAGTATCGGGATTCAAAGCAGCGCGCGCCGTCGTGTGGTTAAAACCCGGCAGGGGTTGAACAAGAGAATGAACGTCGACCTGAATGGGAGGAAAACCGTCAGTCTTGCGATTGCCCAGTCGCCAGCCAGGCCTCCAGTTGCTTGGCCGTCAGCGGGCGCGCGAACAGATAACCCTGTCCCTCCTGACAACCCATCGCTCGCAGGCAGACGCGTTGTTCCGGGGTTTCCACCCCCTCGGCGATGATGCTCAGGTTGAGCTGACGCCCCAAGGCCACGATGAGTGTCGCGATACCGTTCACGTCACCGGACGAATCGATTTCCCGTATAAAAGTGCGGTCGATCTTCAGCCGGTCCACGTTGAGTTGCTTGAGTACGCTCAGCGACGAATAGCCGGTCCCAAAATCATCGAGAGCAATCGAGACGCCCATGCGCCGAATTTCGGCCAATTTGGTGGCGATGGAATCCGGATGTTCCATCGCCACGGATTCGGTCAGTTCCAGTTCAATTTGTCCAGCCTTGACCTGGCAGTCGTTCAGGATGTGATCGAGCAGGGCGACGAAAACCGGCTCGCGAAACTGGATATGCGAAACGTTGATCGACATTCGAAAGTCCACGTATCCCAGAGCATCCAGGCGTTTCAACTGATGGCAAGCGGTGCGCAGCACCCACTCCCCGATGTGAATGATCAAGCCCGATTGTTCGGCCAGCGGAATGAACTGATCCGGGGGGACGAATTGCCCGTCCTCCGTTCTCCAGCGCAGCAACGCCTCCGCGCCCACGACCCGGCCACTCGCCAATTCGACCTGGGGTTGGAACACGACGAACAGCCGTTCAGCGGAAAAAGCGGCGCGCAGGTTATTCAACATGCGGATGCGCGCGCGCGCCGTCCGACTGATATCCGCCGAGAAATACTCCGCCCGCCCGCGATGGAGCAGCTTGGCCTGTTTCAGGGCGATGCTGGCATCCTTGAGCAGTTCCTCTCCCGTCGCCGAAGAGTCGCTGTCCAGCCGGATGAGGCTACTGGTGGCCGAAATGCGGATGGTTTCCCCCTGTACCACGAACGGATCGAGAAAAACTTGCTTGATGCCACACTGGTGAATTTTATCCTGGGGGCCGAACAACCCGAACACGTCGCCCGCCACGCGAGCCAGGATCACCTGAGGGCCAAACGACCGCGCCAGGCGTGTGCCCACGGCTTGCAGAACCTGATCGCCAAAACGATGATCGAGCACGGTGTTCATCTCGGCAAAATCGTCGAGATCCACCAGCGCCAGCGTCATTTGGGAATTGGCGCGATTCTCGTCGATGAACTGGATGAAGCGATTGCGGTTGGGCAGATGCAACAGTTGATCGTGGTAAGCGAAATCGTACAGTCGGTTGTGCAATAGGACGTTCTCGAACCCGACCGACATGTTGGCGCAGAAGACCTCGATGAGATCGCGGTCGACCGGGTCGAGCTCGCGCACCGGATTGACGCCGACCGCGATGCCGCTGGTTTCGCTGACGTTGAAATACAAACAGGTGGCGCCCTGCTTGAAAGTGTGCTGCTTCTGCGACAGGCAGTTTTGGAGAGCGCCGCGCATCTCGGCGTCGAGCAGTTCGTGCAAGGGGTGCTGGATCAACGTGCGGTAACGGCCCGCGGTGGCGATGATCCGCGGCGCTTCGTTGGTTCCTTGGCGGGAAAAGACGCAAACCAAGCCCTCTGGAGCGATGTTGAGCAACGCGCACAACTGGGTGACGACGCCTTCGGCGAAGCTTTGCAGGGCGCGTTGCTTGGCCAGACCGGTGCTGGCCGCGACGATCAACTCCAGGCCGCGCCGGTTCATCTCCAGTTGGCGAATCTGCCGGTATGAGCGGATCGCCACGGTCAGACTGGTGAACAGTCGCACCCGCGTCAGTTCGGACTTGGTCTTGTAGTCGTTGATGTCGTAGGTATGAATGGTGTCGATCTCGGGCGCATAGCCCGGCTGGCCGGTGCGCAGAATAATGCGAATGGCTTGGCGGCCAAGATCGTTGCGAATCTGCTTGACCAAGTGCAGTCCCGCATCCTCGGATTCCATGACCACGTCCAACAGGATCACCGCCACGTTGGAGTCTTGCGCGAGGATGGCGTAAGCCTCACGGGCCGAGTAGGCATGGAGGAGGGTCAGTCGGCAGCTTTCGATCACCAGATCGCGCAAGGCCAACCGGGTCGCCTCGTGGACATCGGCCTCGTCGTCCACGATGAGGATGCGCCAGGGCTCCGCCGATGCGAGTGGAAAATCCGCCTGCTCGTCCGCGAAGGCGAGAGCTTCATCGTCACCCGGTGAGAGAGTGGGGTTCATGAAGAATTCTGGCTCCAGCCGTTTCGATGGGATGCGTGAGGAGAATCGGCTTCCGCGCGAGTCTCGCCGGGGGGCGCCGCCGCTGGGGGCGCGACCAACGGCAGTCCGAGGTCAAACGCCGCGCCCTGACCGGGAGTGCTGTGGACCGCAATCGTGCCCCCAAGCAAGCCGGTCACCAGATTGTAAACAATGTGCAGTCCCAACCCGCTGCCGCCCTGGCCCAGCCGGGTGGTGAAAAACGGATCGAACAGCCGGCTCAGATGCGCCGGGTCTATCCCGTTGCCGTCGTCGCTCACCCGCAAGCCAACGTGACCCGGCGCGGCGGGGATGCTTTCGATCCGAATGACGCCTCGTTCGCGCCCATGAAAGGCGTGCACCAGCGCGTTATTGATGAGATTCATCAACACCTGACCCAGCGGGCCCGGAAAACTGTCCAGTCGCAAGTCGGGATCAATGGCCACCGACAGGGTGGTGGGCGAACGGCGCAGCGTCGGACTGAGCGTTAGCGTGATCTCGCGCACCACCTCCTCAAGGGTAAACGTGCGCCGTTGATAACTGGACTGATCCACCGCCACCTGCTTGAAGCTACTGATCAATTCGGCCGCGCGCCGCAGGTTGCGTTGCAAAATCTCGCTCCCTTCCCGCACCGTGGCGACAAATTGCTGGAGCGTGGAGCGCGTGAGTCCCGCTTGGATCCGGGCGGTGAAATCGCGCTCCCGATCCGCCAAGGTACTGGCGGCCAGCACCGCGTTGCCGATTGGCGTGTTCAGTTCGTGCGCGATGCCCGCCACCAGCTTGCCCAGCGCCGCTAGTTTTTCGGCCTGCGCCAATTGATTCATCGCTTGGCGCAGTTCGGTGGTACGCATGGCCACCAGGTCCTCCAGATGTTCGCGATATTGGCGCAGTTCCGCCTCGGCGCGCTGGCGCGCGGCGCTAACCAGCATCTCCGCCGCGATGGCGGCGATCACGCCGGCGAACGCTTCCTCGTCGGCCTGCCATTGGCGGATTTCCCCGATATGCTCCAGGCACACCACGCCCGCCATCTGGCCACCCGTACAAACCGCCGCGTCGAGCATGGAGGTAATGCCCAGCGGAATCAGATAGCCCTCGGTAAACTCGCTGGAGCGCGGATCGGTTCGGGCGTCCATCGCATAGATCCGGCCTTCCCTTTCAAGCGTCCAAAAGTATTGCGGGTAATCCTTGGCGAACAGGATCATGCCCGCGGAGTGGCGCCGTGGACCCGCCTCGAACAAATCGGCGCAACGCAACTCCGCCTGGTTCGCCTGGTCCGCCGACAACAACCAGATACTGGCGCGCGCGATGCCGAGGGCTTCGCTGGCCGTTTCGGTCAGACGCTGGAAACCTTCCGGAGTGGCCTCACCGGCCATCCCCGCACCGGCTGTCAGTCGCACCACGGCCGTCCGCTGCCGTTGGGCGCGCTCGGCGCTCCCGCGGATGATCTCCTCGGCCTGCTTGCGTTCCGTGATGTCACGGGCGTAGCCGACCGTGCCGACGATGCGATCGCCCACCCGCACGGGCGATTTGTAGGTCTCGAACCAGCGACGCGGTTGACTGGCCTGTTCGATCATTTCCTCGATATGCTTCGACACGCCGCTCGCCAGTATTTCCCGGTCGTCGACTCGATAAGCCTCGGCCAGGTCGGCGGGCCAGATTTCCAGGTCGGTCTTGCCGATCAGCGCTTCGGGCGCGTCGAGTCCACAGGTGCGCGCGAACAGTGCGTTGACCGCCAGGAAACGGCTATCCTCATCCTTCAGCCAAACCAGGAAGGGGAAGTTGTCGAGCAAAGCGCGCTGGTACCCCAAATAGGCATGCAGCTTTTCCTCGGCCTGCTTGCGCTCGGTAATGTCGAGGATGATCCCGGTATAAACCAGTTCGCGCCGCCGTTTCGCGGGAGTGGAAACGCCCTTGAACCAGATGAGTTCGCCCGTCGGCTTGACGAACCGCCCTTCAAAATCCCAAGGGCTCGCTGCGGCGACGGCCTGCTGGATCGAGGCGAGGAACAATTTCCGGTCCTCGGGAACGATGTAAGTGGTGAATTGGGGAAAAGCGTCTTCCAACCGCAAGGTAATGCCAAAGAGTTCTTCCGCGCGCACGCTGAGGTAGTAAAGCCCCAGTTCGCCCGTCGGCCGGGCGTAGAACTGGAAGACCACGCCTGGAACGTTGCTGGCGATGTTATGCAACCGCTCCCGGCTCGCCCGCAGCGCCGCCTCGGTTTGTTTTTGCGCGGTAATGTCCTGGATCGCCACGGCGGCCCCGGCGGATGGATCGTCGGGTCGCAGGGGCGCGGCATGGAGGGACACGTCGCGGAAAGTCCCATCGGCCCGGCGAAACCGCGTCTCGTTATAGCTCAGGCCGGTGTCCCAGAGCCGGTCGTACAGGGCGTGACCGACCCGTTGGAACTCTTCGTCGGTTTCATAAAGCTGGCGCGCGCCGTGTCCCTCCAACACCGCGCTCGGGTAGCCCACGATCTCACAAAATCGCTCGTTCACCGTGCGCAGCACGCGATCCCGGAGAGTGAGCAGACCCACCGGCGCGGCGCTAAACAAGCTGCGCAGCGTCGCCTCGCTCTCCTGGAGCGCCGCTTCCGCCCGTTTCTTATCGGTGATGTCCACGGTCACGGACAAGACCTGGGCCTCGCTTTGGCTATGCAACAGAACCGAAGAACAGAGGACATGGCCCAACGATCCGTCGGGGCGCTTTATGGTGGTCTCCACATTCCTGATCGCGCCGTGGCGCCACAAGGCCTCCAGTGTGGCGCTGACCTGCCCGTCGGTCACGTTGACCACGTCGCATATCTGGCGCGTAAGTATCTCTTCCTTGCTCAGTCCACTCATCTCGACGCAGGCTTGATTGACCTCCAGAAATCGGCCGTCCAGGCTGTTGATGGCAATACCATAAGGGGCGTGGTCAAAGATGGCGCGGAATTTCCGTTCGCTTTCGGTCAACGCGTTCGCGGCGCGCTCGCGCTGAGCCAGGGATTGGATCAGAATAAAACCCAACCATGCGGCGGCGAACAACGGGACCGACGCAACAGCGATTTTCGCCAGCGTTCGCCGCCGCCAGGGAGCGATGATTTCCGCACGGCTCATGGAGACGGTGGCGATAACCGGGAACGGTTCGACCCGCTGGTAAGAGACGAGGTAATCCGAGGGGTCAGGGCCGGTGGCTGGACCCCGGTAAATCCCCGAGGGAGATCGGTGCAACTCATCGGTGAACAGGTGTTGATCGCCAAGGTTCAGGTCCATCGCCTCGCTGGAAAACGGCGACTGCACGAGGACTTGCCCGTCATTGCGAATCAGGCGGAATCGCCCGGTCCGTCCCAAATCGAGTTTCTGGTAAAAGGCGTCGTAATAAGTGGGGTCAAAAGCGCAGCCGATCACGCCAGCCAGCGAACCATCTGGGCGGGATAACCGTCGCGTGATAAAGAAACGCCATCGCTGGGTCAGAACACCGATTTCGGGTTTGCTAAAAAACAAGGCATCCACTGATACGTTTTGTTGATGAAACCGCATGTAATCGCGATAAGCCAGTGGTGTCTTATTTACTGGATACACTGCCGTGTTCGCGACGCTGATCGCCTCGGCATTCATGATATTGATCCAGCCGATATGCGGGAAATGCCGGATAAAAGCCTGCATCGCTTGACCGAGTTCCCACTCGGAAAAATCGGCCAGATCACGGTGTTCCAGATAAGCGTGGGCTTGATCCAGCACCCATTGGGCCGAGTTGAAGGTCGTCCTCGCATGTTCGGCCAACGCGATGCGGTAACCGGTCAGGCGCTGTTCGGCGGACTCCAACGTGCGGCGATAATCCACCCAGGAATCGTAGAGGAGAAATCCCGCCATCATGCTGGTCAAAATGACCCCGGACAGCAAAATCTGCCGTTTCGCCCATGGATACGCGTTCCGTGCGTCGGTTAAATCGTGCCGAGCGTTCATCGCATCACTTGATCGCCACGCTTCCTTTTGAAGCCTCTCGGAAAAAGCCGCGATAGACGCGGGTGAACCGCGCGGCGGACTCATGGACGCCGCTTTCTCACTCTCGTCATTCCTTACAAGTAAATACGATCATCGACTTTTTTCCGCGTCTTTTGGGCTTTCCGCGAAAAAAAAGCGAGGCAGGCAAGCAGGGGGATTTGGAGTGGGTACGAAAACCAACTGATCAATGGCGGGAGCAACTTTGGCCGCGGTTAACTCCTTTCGCGGGCAAACACGCTCTGCGGATAATTCCTTGATTTGAAACCAGTCGGCTTTACCGAAAAAGCCGTCAGACCCGAAAACCGAACCGGGTCCAGCTTAACGGCGTCCAGTCGGGATCGAGACCGGCGTCGTCGCCAACCACATTCAGGCCGCATTTGCGGGCGAAGTAGCGATGAAACGCCAGGCTGGGCGTCAGTTCCGGGTGGAACACGGTGACCAGGATTTGCTCGTCCTCCGCCGCCGCGATGTAATCGTCCAGTCGCAGCAACACCCGCACTCCTTCCCCTACCCGCACGATCTTCGGCGCGCGGATGAAGGTCAGTGGAATCGGCTCGCGGGCCACCGCCGGAGCCAGCGCCGCGCGATTGAAACTGTCGAGCTGGCTGCCGAAGGCGTTGCGACTGACGGCGATATCGATCAGCCCAAGGAGCGGAGCTTCGCCGATATTCTCCTGGGCCAGCAGGATCGCTCCGGCGCAGGTGCCCCACAACTTGAGGCCCGCGCCATGGGCCCGCCGGATCACCGCATCCAGGCCGAAGATGCTCAGCAGCCGCGCCAGGCAGGTGCTCTCGCCGCCGGGAATGATCAGCCCGGCCAGTCCAGCCAGATCAGCGGCGCGCTTGACCGGTCGCGCGGCCACGCCGACCCGCCGCAGGTGGTCGAGATGCTCCTGCACCCCACCCTGCAAATCCAGCACGCCGATCCCGCCGGGGCCGGCGACCGCGTTCATTACCAACCCCGTCCCGCCAGCCGTTGCTCGCTGGCCATCGTAGCCACGTCCAACCCCGCCATCGGTTCGCCCAGATCCATCGAAGCCTCCAACAGTTGCTCGGGATCGTTGAAATAAGCGGTCGCCTTGACGATGGCGCGGGCGCGGTTGGCCGGATCGCTGGATTTAAAAATGCCCGAGCCGACGAACACGCCATCGCAACCCAGTTGCATCATCAGGGCGGCGTCGGCGGGTGTGGCGATGCCGCCAGCGGCGAAATTGACCACCGGCAACCGACCTAGCGTCTTCACCTCCAGCCCCAGTTCGTAAGGAATGCCGTTGACCTTGGCGAAGCTCATGACTTCTTCCGTGGGCAACGTGGCCAGTTGGCGAATCTCCCGGTTCATGGTCCGCATGTGGCGCACCGCTTCGACCACGTTGCCGGTACCGGCTTCGCCCTTGGTGCGGATCATCGCCGCGCCCTCGGCGATTCGCCGCAGCGCCTCGCCCAGATTGCGCGCCCCGCAGACGAAAGGAATCTCAAAGCGGGTCTTGTCGATGTGGCATTCCTCGTCGGCGGGCGTCAGCACCTCGCTTTCATCGATGTAGTCGATCTTCAGGGCTTGCAGGATTTGCGCCTCGACGAAATGGCCGATGCGCGCCTTGGCCATGACCGGGATGGTGACGGCTTCCTTGATCGCCTTGATCAGGCCTGGATCGGACATGCGCGCCACGCCGCCCTGCTTGCGAATGTCGGCCGGCACCCGCTCCAGGGCCATGACCGCCACCGCGCCCGCTTCCTGGGCGATCTGGGCCTGCTCCACGTTGACCACGTCCATGATGACGCCGCCCTTGAGCATCTGCGCCA
>JAVMKI010000011.1:0-40633 GCA_031732755.1 Candidatus Contendibacter sp. | reverse complement strand
CGCTGTTCGGTGAGAACACCGACAAGGGCCGCCACAAGTTTCAGGAGGAAATCGAGGCGACTCACGTTTTGTTCAAGGAATTCGTGAAAATGCACCGCCCGCAACTGGATTTGGACCAAGTGGCGACCGGTGAATATTGGTATGGAACCCAAGCGTTGACGCGCCGGTTGGCGGACGAACTGCGCACCAGTGACGATTATCTGCTGGACGCCAGCGCCGGCGCCGAGCTGTATGAAGTGACTTACACTGGGAGAAAACCATGGCTGGCACGGTTGTTGACGCACGCCAACGAGGCGCTGGGGCGAGCCTGAGAAATCCGGCAAAGCCGGATGGATTCACGCCGCGCTCGGCAATGGGAATCGGGATCAGGCGGTCTCTTCCAGGTTTTCGCTGAGATCAGCGAAACGGAGATTCACATCATCCAGTTTCCGCGCCAGCGCGCGCAGATCTTCCCGAGTGGCCAAGCCGCATTGGTGTAGGAACCGTTCGAATTGAAGGCGCGAGAACCGTTCAGCTACCGTGAGAATCGCAACGCGCGTCCTGGACCTCGCTCCAGGTTCAAAACGGAATGTCGTCGTCGAACCCATCCGCGCCTGGCTGAGGTTGCGGCGCGGCTTGCGGTGGTCGCGCCGGTGCCGGCCCCTGCGGCGCTCTCGGCGCGGGAGTGGAATCCATTTCCGGTCCCTCTCCTGGAAACGGCGCGCTGCCACCGGCACCGCCACCACGTCCGCCGAGCATTTTCATTTCATTGGCGATGATTTCGGTGGTGTAGCGATCCTGGCCATTTTTGTCCTGCCACTTGCGGGTTTGCAATCGTCCTTCCACGAACACCGAGGAGCCTTTGTGCAGATATTGACCGACGACTTCCGCCAGGGGGCTGTAGAACACCACGTTATGCCACTCGGTACGCTCCTGCTTCTCGCCGGTATTACGGTCCTTCCAGCTTTCGTTGGTGGCAATGGTAACGCTGGCGACCGCCTTGCCGCTGGGCATGTAGCGCACGTCCGGGTCCTTGCCGAGGTTGCCGATCAGAATGACTTTATTGACGCTGGCCATGTAGTTTTACTCTGAACTGTGGAAGTCTGGGGGTGACAAACCTAACTTGGGTCAAGGATACGCAACCATGCCGCGCGCCGCCATGTCGGCGCGGCCGTACGGTCCAGCCGGTTCCTTCGCCCACCAAGGCATGGTGGTGCTTACAATACCACTAGACCGCGCCATCATCAGATGAATGGCGCGGCATCGCTACCCGCTACGCCAAAAACTCCGCTTCCTTCCCTGTCACGGTCCACATCCGATGTCTCCTCGCCCCCTGGCTCAAAATCTCGTAACGACAGAGTCTAGCGACCACGCCGACTTACACTCACGTGGACCAGGATCGCCGGGCGGCGGTGATCAATCCGCCGTGAGTCCGAATACCCACCCGGCTTCAACCACCGCCCTGGATCGGGTCGGTCTGCTCTGCGCCGTGCTGGCGGCGGTCGGCTTTTCCGGCAAGGCAATCCTGGTCAAGCTCGCCTATCGGTACGGTGTGGATGCCGAAACCCTGTTGGTTCTGCGCATGGTGTTCAGCCTGCCGTTTTTCCTCGGCATGGCTTGGGTCGGCGCGGACCGGGCGGCAAACCCTTTGACGTTGCGCGACTGGGGATGGTTGGGCGGGCTGGGGCTGTTGGGCTACTACCTGGCGAGCTATCTCGATTTTCTGGGTTTGCACTACATCAGCGCGGGGCTGGAGCGGCTAATCCTGTTCATCTATCCCACTTTGGTGGTTCTCCTCGCGGCGCTGTGGCTTGGCCAGCCACTCACCCGCCGGACGCTGGGCGCGCTAGCGCTATGCTACGCCGGCCTTGCCCTGGCGGTGGCGCACGACCTGCGTTGGGCCGGCGCGGCGCGCGACCTCGCGCTCGGTGGAACCCTGGTGTTCGGCAGCGCGCTGTCCTACGCGCTCTATCTGCTGGGTAGCGGGAAAATCGTGAGTCGACTCGGTGCGCTGCGGATCACCGCCTTCGCCTCGCTCGTCGCCTGTGGGCTAGCGATTGGGCAGTTTCCGCTACTCCGTCCGCTCGCCGCGCTGGCGCAGCCCGAACCGGTTTATGCCCTGGCCCTGGCGATGGCCCTGTTCTCCACGGTATTGCCGATGTGGGGCGTGGCGGAAGCGATCCACCGTCTCGGTCCCGGCCCGGTCGCTCTGACCGGCAGCCTGGGACCCATCGTGACGCTGTTGCTGGCGTGGTTCCTGCTCGATGAGACAGTGAGTGGCGCGCAACTGATCGGCTCGGCCCTGGTGATTACCGGGGTGACGGTGATGGCGCGGCGGTAGCAACGGTGAGGAAAAGGGGAAAGCACCCCGTTTTCACCGAACGGGTGGATCGCCCTCACGGTCGGCGCCCGCCCGTTTTGCTCCCATGGATGCGGGCCTTGACCAATGGCGGAACCCTATGGGTTTACCAAGGGCGCGGCGGGGGTGGAAGCGGTGGGAGCGGAACCACGACCACCGGTCCTCGATAGCCGAACCAAGGCCGCCCGTAGTAACCAGGACCTCCATGGGGATGCCGGTGCCATCGGTAGTCGCCATAACGCCTGTGGTAGTGATCTCGATAGTGACCCCGATAACCCTCGTCGTCACCCCTCCCGTAGTAGGGCCGGTGACTTTCCTCGTAGCCACCCCCACCATAGTGGCCACCCCCCCAAGCGCTCGCGCTTTGCAGCGGAACCAGGATCGCGGTGGCGACGACGGCACTCCGTATCCACTTCATGGCTTTCATCGGTTTACTCCTACCCGCCGAACGGGGCGGCATGATCCTCGATCAAGGACGGGGCGAACTCCCCGTGAAGGTGAAGCCGGCGATGGTTCATCGCCCGACGAACCCAATGATCTAGGGAATTGCCTGAGCCGACGCTGAATCAAGCGCGAATGGATGCTGAACGCTGGGGCGGAACGGGTGGATCTCAAAGCCCCGCGAGGGCACGAGCGCATCGCGCCCCTGGATTTACACCCACATCGGGTAGGAGTGGACGGAAAATGGCGCGGGTGACGGGTGCGGCGGCGCGCGAAGCACGTGGTACAGGGCCAAAAACCCGATTTGACCCTGATCCTCTTTCCCGTTCCTTGCGAAGCCGGTTAGTTTTCCGTCAGCAGGTCGCCAGGGGTTGGCGGCAACCGGGGCATGGTCTGTTGGGGAAATTCACCATCCAAGGCCCCCAGAAACGCGACGATATCCTCGACCTCGTCCTTGCTCAGGTCCTTGTTGAGCTGGGTCTTGGCCATGACGCGCACCGCTTCGTCCAGGCTCTTGACCGAACCGTTGTGGAAATACGGGGCGGTATAGGTCAGGTTTCGCAAGGTCGGCACCCGCCACATGGACTTGTCCGCGTCTTTCTTGGTGACGGTGTAGCGGCCAAGATCCTCGGTCAGTTTGTACTGCGTCTCGTACTGGCTGCCGGGAAAGGTGGGAAACTTCATGAAAAAGCCCTGTCCCAGCGGCAGGTTGGTCGAACCATTGAAAGCCGGACCGGAGTGGCAGGCGATGCAACCCACCTGGGCAAAGGTTTCCATGCCTTTGATCTGCCGCGCGGTCATGGCGGTCCGGTCACCCTTGGCATAGCGGTCGTAGGGGCTGTTGGGTGTGATCAGGGTCCGTTCGTAGGCGGCGATAGCCTTGGCGGCGTTGTCGATGGTCACGACATCACCCTTGCCGAACGCCGCCTCGAAATAGGGTTGGTAGCCGGGAATCTTCTGGATGCGGCCGATGGTGGCGTCCAGATCCTTCATGCCCATTTCGATGGGATTGGTCGGCGGACCCTTGGCCTGATCCTCCAGCGTGGCGGCGCGCCCGTCCCAAAACTGCACTGAATGGAAAGCCGCGTTCCAGACGGTCGGCGCGTTGCGGCCACCGACCTGACCGTGGACACCAATCGAGGTGGGCCGATGGTCGTCACCGCCTTCCATCACATTGTGGCAGGAAAAACACGACACCGTACCCGTCGAGGAGAAGCGCGTGTCGAAATACAACATCTTGCCGAGGGTCACCTTGGCTTCGGTGGTCGGATTGTCGGCGGGTGTGGGCGCTTGGTCCGGGAGCGCTGACCATTGCCCTGCCGCCATCGCCACCGCGCTCGCCAGGGCGGTCACGCTGAAGAGGGAGAGAGTCTTGAGTAAAGAGATCGTCGGTTTACGTGCCATTGCTTTTTCCACTATTTTTGTGATGATTTAAGTTTAATCTCACCCCCTCATCGATTCAAGCTGACCCAGCCTGGAACGGCGGTTTCCACAGTTGATATTGTTCAAGTGGTCGGCGAATCTCCTCTCTTCACCTGACTAATGGGTAAATGCACCGTTGTCGCCCGGATCTTCCGCAATTCCTCCTTGCGGATTCCCTCGGCCACGATGGGCTTGATCATCTCCACCATCCGCACCAGTCGGCCAATCGCTTCTCGGTCGGAATCCCGCATCGGCTGGTCGGGATGCTCCAGATAGTTGACCAGCGCCACGAGCGCATCACCCAGAATTCCCAATTGGCGTCCTGGCGTCGCCACCTGCTGGCCTATGCGTCTTTCCACAACCAGATCACCCTCGCCCCATTCAGTGACGGGGTTATAGTTCCAACCGGGCGCGCTCACGGACAGGAAGGTGGTCGGCGACATGAAGGAAAACAGACTCGGCATCATCAAGGGCCACGGATAAAAGAAGAGCCATGGATAAAACATCGGCGGTTCCTCCAAGGTAGGGGAGACTCCAGGCCTCCGCCGAGAACGCGCCGGGTGCGTGGGCGGAAGACTTTGTTACAGTATAATCCCTTCCACGCTGACCGGACCGCAACGCAACCATGGCCCGCCGCGCTGCCCACGCCAGCCGTCACACGCAACGTGATGTTGGCGTTTCGGACAAGATGGCGCAAGCCGGTGGGGAATTGGCTGTCGGCGCGCCTTCGGCAACCCGGTCGGCGCGGCGACTCGGCGGGTCTACCCGATGTCGGTTAGCCCCCGCGCGGGCCAATATTGCTTAGTGACGTAACGAGGACAAAACGACCATGTTTGACTCGCAACACGCGAGCGGCTACCGGGAATTGCTGCCCGGCGTCCAGCAAAAGACGCGGGTCTTCGGCGAGAAGACCTTGCTGGCGGAGTTCGTGCTCCGCCGGGGCAGCGCCCTGCCCGTCCACGCGCATCCCTACGAACAGACTGGCTATCTGGTCCAAGGGCGGCTCCGGCTCCAGATCGGCGACCAGGAACGCGAGGTCCAGGCGGGTGACGCGTGGTGTATCCCCGCGGATGTCGACCACGGCGCGCACGCATTGGAAGACGCCATGGCGATTGAGGTGTTTTCGCCGGTGCGGGAGGACTACCTGCCCCACAAAGAGTAAAACGAGGAATACGTTAGACACGCGTAGTCACGAGATTTGAGATACGAGAGTCAGATGATCGAGGTAAAGAGAAGGCTTCATGGAAGAAATCGTACCCACAGACCGCCGACGCGACGCATCCGATGAGATTGGAACATTGCTGGCGCCACGCCCGCCGGGACGCGGAGGCGCGTGGAGTGGCGTTGCCGATGACAATCCGGTGATCAACGCGGTTCCTGGATTTTGAAAACAGACGCGCCACGGCACGATCCGCCACCGACGTACGGCGGTTGGAACGACACCTACCGCCCAGCGTCTAGAACGCCTCCCAATCCTCCACCCCTGTCTTGTCCTATCGCCCATGCCGCTTACTCTTCCCAGCATTTTTCTCATTGGCCCGATGGGCGCTGGCAAAACCACCATCGGTCGCCGCCTGGCACTGACGTTGCGCCGGGAATTTCTCGATAGCGACCACGAAATCGAGCAACGCGCTGGCGCCAGCATTCCCCTGATCTTCACGGTGGAAGGCGAGGCGGGGTTCCGCGCCCGCGAAAAGGCCGTCATTGCCGAACTGACCCGGCGCCCGCACATCATTCTTGCCACTGGCGGCGGCGTCGTGCTCGATCCCGACAACCGCCGCTGTTTGGCCGGGCGTGGCTTCGTGGTCTATTTGTGCGCCTCGGTGGACGAACAACTACGCCGCACCCGGGGCGACACCCAACGACCTTTGTTGCAAACCACCGATCCCCGCGCCAGGCTGGCGCAATTGTTCGAACAGCGCGATCCGCTCTACCGCGCCGTGACCGACTGCGTCATTTTGACCGAGGGCCGTTCTCCGGGTCAGGTGACGCACGATATCCTGATCCGTCCGGAACTCCAGCCACTTTGAGCCCGACTCATCCTCGAAAACATGAAAACGCTCCATGTCGAACTCGGCGATCGCCGCTACCCGATTTACATTGGTCCCGGTCTGCTCGGACGGGCCGATCTACTGCGGCCCTGTCTTGCTGGCTGGCAGGCGCTGGTGGTCAGCAACGTTACCGTGGCGCCGCTGTATCTGGAACGCGTCCGCGCCGCGTTGACCGAGCTGCGCTGCGAGGCGGTCATCTTGCCCGACGGCGAACGCTACAAGACGCTGGAGACGCTGAATGAAATTTTCACCACCCTGCTGAATCAGCGCTTCGACCGGCATTGCACGATCATCGCTCTCGGCGGCGGGGTGATCGGCGACATGGCTGGCTTCGCGGCGGCCTGCTATCAGCGCGGCGTGTCCTTCATCCAGATTCCGACGACGCTGCTGGCCCAGGTGGATTCCTCGGTCGGCGGCAAGACCGCCGTCAATCATCCGCTCGGCAAGAACATGATCGGTGCGTTTTATCAGCCACGCGGCGTGCTGGCGGACACCGATACCCTCGCTACCCTGCCGGACCGCGAATTGAGCGCCGGTCTGGCCGAGGTGATCAAGTACGGACTGATCCGTGATCGCCCATTTCTGGACTGGTTGGAAGCGCATCTGGACGCGTTGCTGGCGCGCGACGCCGCCACTCTGAGCGAGGCCATCGAACGCTCTTGCCGCAACAAGGCCGAGATCGTCGCCGCCGACGAGCGGGAAACCGGTGAACGCGCCCTGCTCAATCTCGGCCACACTTTTGGTCACGCCATCGAAACCGGCGTGGGCTACGGCGAATGGCTGCACGGCGAGGCGGTGGCGGTGGGCATGATCATGGCCGCCGATCTGTCGGCGCGACTGGGCTGGCTGAATGCGGAACAGGTCGAACGGGTGCGCGTGCTGCTGGCCCGCGCCCGCCTGCCGCTGGTCCCGCCACCGGAACTGACGCCCGACGATTTCCTACGGCTGATGGCGGTAGACAAGAAGGTCCAGGCTGGCCGGCTGCGACTGATCCTGCTACGCGATCTCGGTCAGGGGGTTATCGCCGGAGAGGTGGATGTCGGTCGCCTGCGGGAAACGCTGGCGATGGGGAAATAGCGCCAAACGGGATGGCGTTGGGCCGTATCCCGGCCCGCAAGACGCTTTCCCACGCCTTCCCTCGTCATTCGCTACTTGCCGCTGGCTCACAAATCGGCGGTGGCGACTGGGCGGTCGATCCCGGCGCGTTCCAGATCGGCGTAGGTGGTGGGTTGTTGGGCAGGGTCAAGGTCCAGCCCCAGCCGCAAACCGATTTGGGACAGCGAGAACAGGCCCCGCACCGCCGGCTGGCCAGTTTCCGGATCGGCGTCCACCACGAGCGCATGCTGGCGATTCGCCTGGCGCAGGGTGGTGAGGAGGTCGCCCACCCGCGCGTCGGCCACCTCCTCCATCAACAGCACCTCCAGTTTGGGTTGGAGGGTCATGATATCGGCGACCAGCAGGTCTTCCCAGGCGCCACCGGCTTTGGTCAGAATGCGAGCCGGTTTCTCGCCCTCAAGGTCGCGGCTGGTAATCAATCCGATGACCTGCCGATCCGCGTTGTTCACCAGCAGCAACCGCACGCCACGCTTGATCATCAGGTCCCGCGCCTTGCTCAACGGCATGGTCAGTTCAGTGGTGTAGGCGGTGACCTGGCCGAGATCGGTCATCACCGTCAAGGCCGGATCGGCGACGGTCACTCGCTCCGGCAGGGCTTGCCTGGGACGAAAATAGCTGGCGCCGCTGTCCAGAGGGTGAAACGGAAGAGGCTGGTAATTCTGAGCCATCGTGGAGTCTCCAAGCAGGATGGGGAAAGGTATCCGGCGATCCGCTCAACGCCGTCGCGGGGGCCGGACGATGACGCCGTCCGTCCATTCCAGAATCGCCCGCACCCGTGGGGTCAACAGGGTCCATGCCTCGGCGCGATCCACCCACCGGTATTCGCTATGTTCGGGCCGGCCCAGTTCCGGATTGGGCGGCAACCACACCGCCGTGGTCGGCACCTCGGCGATGTAGTAACGGGCCACCTTGCGGCCCTGATTGTAGGGATGGGTTTCCCGGTACACATCGCCCCAGCGGAACCGCAGGTCGGTTAGCGTCGTTTCTTCCTCGACTTCGCGCACCGCCGCTTCCAACGGCGATTCAGTGGCCTCCACCACGCCCTTGGGAAAGTCCCAATAATTGTAGGCCCGCAACAGCAGATAGTCGTAATGATCGCGGTTCCAATGCACCACCACGACGCCGGAGGACAAGGTCCGCACTGGGGCTGGCCGTGGTGGGTTCGCCGGGCGCGTCATCCTGGCGTTCTCACCGCGCGGCGCTCGCATGGTTCGATCTGCTCAATTCATGCACAGCCTCGACCAGCGCCCGGACGGCATCCGGCTCGACCCCTGGCTGAATGCCATGGCCGAGATTGAAGACATGGCCAGGACCGGGACCGAAGTCGGCCAGCACTTGCGCGACCTGCTGACGGATGCGGTCGGGAGCGGCGTACAACGCGGCGGGATCGAGATTGCCTTGCAACGCCACCCGGTCGCCTACCCGGCGACGGGCGTCACGCAGATCCACGGTCCAATCCACTCCCACCGCATCGCAACCGGTCGCGGCGATGTCTTCCAGCCAAGCGCCGCCGCCCTTGGTGAACAGAATCACCGGAACGGACCGGCCCTCGGCCGCGCGGGTCAGATCAGCGACGACGCGCGCCATGGACGTCAGCGAAAATTCCCGGTAGGCGCGCGGCGTGAGGATACCGCCCCAGGTATCGAACACCATCAGCACCTGGGCGCCCGCCGCAACCTGCGCATTCAGATAGGTGGTCACCGCGCGCGCGGTCACGTCCAGCAGACGATGCAGGGCGTCAGGCTGGTCATAGAGCAGGCCCTTGATTCGAGCGAAATCCTTACTGGAACCACCCTCGACCATGTAAGTCGCCAGGGTCCACGGACTGCCCGCGAAACCGATCAAGGGAACCCGCCCGGCCAACTCCCGGCGGATCAGCCGTACCGCATCCATGACATAGCGCAATTCCACCTCCGGATCGGGGACCGCCAACCGATCAATTTCCGCCGCCGAACGCAATGGCCGGGCGAATTGCGGGCCTTCGCCCTCGCTGAAGGATAACCCCAGGCCCATGGCGTCGGGGATGGTCAAGATGTCGGAAAAGAGAATCGCCGCATCCAGCGGAAACCGCGCCAGCGGCTGCAAGGTGACCTCGCAGGCTAATTCCGGGGTCTGACACAGCGTCATGAAATGGCCGGCACGGGCGCGAGTAGCGCGGTATTCCGGCAAGTAGCGCCCCGCCTGGCGCATTAACCAGACTGGCGCGCGGTCCACCGGTTCGCGGGCCAGCGCGCGCAACAAGCGGTCATTTTGGAGAGTGGCGATCATGGATCCTTGCGTCGAGGCATCGAACATTAGACGATTATTCTAAGTGAAGTGTGCCAAGGTTCCGAAATGGCGTCCATGCATGCATGAATGCGCGATGGAAGCACGTCGTTTTGATGCTAACCAGCTCGATAAAAAATCACGCTGGGCAATATCGCCATCAGGGCGTTTTCCACCGCCAACCTACCTCGCCGCTCCGTCGTGACCCGTTTTGGGCCAATCAGTTGCGCGCTGGCGACCGCAAACGCCCTGGGTGGACCGGACGGAAAATTCCGGCCCGCGATCCTCTCCATTCCCTCTTGAGGAATAAGGAACGAGGAAAGATTCCCAACCGCCCGGATAGTCCAGAATCCCTAGGGTCGGCTATAGTATTCATCAATCTCGACCGCGCCCATCGAGGCTGCCAGGAACCGCTCTCGCAAAATCAACACCTTGTGGGCGCAGGCACTCACTTGCGAGCGATTGGGTGGATCGTCGTCGGTAAGCCGGCGCCGATCATCAAGCAGTTGGTTTTCGTACAGCCTTGTCAATATCCATGCCCACCACAAACAGAACAATGCCCTCATGACCCTGGAACTGGATCTGCAAATCGCACTGGACCTGCCGGGACTGCCGGCTGAACTCGATTTCCGCCGCTGGGTCGAGGCGGCGCTCGTCGGCGCGGACTACGCCAAGAACGCCGAATTGACCATCCGGGTGGTCAACGAAGCCGAGGGTGCCGCGCTCAATGAGACCTACCGCCACAAGTCGGGGCCAACCAACGTGCTGTCTTTTCCGTTCGCGGCCCCGCCGGAGGTCGAGAGCGCGCTGCTGGGCGACATCGTGATCTGTGCGCCGGTGGTGTTGCGCGAGGCGGTGGTCCAGGAGAAACCTCCGGAAGCACACTGGGCGCACCTGGTCGCTCATGGCGTTTTGCACCTGCTGGGCTATGATCATGATGAAGCGCAGGCTGACGCCATGGAATCCCTGGAAATTCGTATTCTGGCGGGATTGGGTTACCCCGATCCCTATGGAGACTCACCAAACCCACTATGAACGAAGAACGATCCGAATCCAGCCACAAACCTTCCTGGCTGGAGCGTTTGAGCCTCGCCCTGATGGGCGAACCCAAGGACCGGGACGAACTGATGGACCTGCTGCGCGATGCCCGGCAACGGGAGTTGCTGGACACCGACGCCTTGGCGATGATGGAAGGCGTCATGCGGGTGTCGGAAACTCAAGTGCGCGACGTCATGATCCCGCGCGCCCAGATGGTGGTGCTGGAACACGACTGGAGCCTGGAACGCCTCATCGCCGAGATCGTCGAATCCGGCCACTCCCGCCTGCCGGTGATTGACGAGAGCAAGGACAATGTCATCGGCATCCTGATCGTCAAGGATCTGTTGGCCCACGCCTTCGACCGTCGCGAGGATTTCGACCTGCGCGCCCTGCTGCGGCCAGCCAAGTTCATCCCCGAAAGCAAGCGCCTCAACATTCTGCTCAAGGAATTCCGCAGTAGCCGCCTGCATATGGCTATCGTCGTGGACGAATACGGCGGCGTGGCCGGCCTGATCACCATCGAGGACGTTCTGGAGGAAATCGTCGGCGAAATCGACGACGAACACGATGTGGACGACGGCGCGTCCATCCGAATACAAGGCGACACCTTCCTGATCAAGGCGCTGACTCCGGTCGAGGAGTTCAACGAGCACTTCAAAGCCGCCCTGAGCGACGAAAGGGCCGATACCCTGGGTGGGCTGGTGATGATGGAATTGGGCCGACTGCCCAAGAATGGCGAGGCCGTGGATTTGGGGCAATTCCATTTCCGGGTGCTGCGCGCCGACAACCGGCGGATTCATTTGCTGGAAATGACTCTCGATTCTGGTCAGGCCGTGGAGCCGTCCACCAACCCGCCGGAAGACTGATTCAAGGCGCGGGACAAAACCCGGCCTGATTTTGGATCCGGTGGTTGTCGGCTGGACACCACTGATATCGGAAATCGACATCCTGTTTTAAACAACAAATTCCCGTATTTTTCGTTAGCCTCCCCTTTCAGCGGCCCGGATCGTCCCCGACAAACCGGGGCAAGGCCTCTCCCGCAGCAAGGCAGGCAAATCCGCCAGCGAGGCGATCACGGCGTCCGGCTGAGCATCGCGGATGTCATAGCCGTGATTGTAGCCGTAGGGCACGCACACCACCGGACAACCCGCGTTGCGGGCCGCGCCCACGTCGTTGCGCGAATCGCCAACCATCAGGCCCTGGTGAATCGGGATGCCCAGCCGTTCGGCGCACAGCAGCAACGCATCCGGAGCAGGCTTGGGATTGGGCACGCACTCGCCGCCGACCACGGTGGCGAAGAAATGGCCAATGTTCAGCCGGTCCAGCAGAGGCAGGGCGAACTCGGCCGATTTGTTGGTTACGCAAGCCATCGGCAAGCCGGTGGCGCGCAGTTCGATCAGGCCCTCGACCACGCCGGGATAAAGGCTGCTGTAGACGCTGATGTGCTCGGCGTAGGCGGCCTTGTACAGCGGGCGGGCGCGGGCGAACAGCTCGGGGTCCGCCTGCCCGGTCATGTCGCCGGTCAGGGCGCGGTGAATCAGGTTGTTCATGCCGTTGCCGACCCAGGTGCGCACTTGCGCTTCCGTCCGTTCCGGCAGATCCAGTCGTCGCAGCATGGCATTCACCGCCGCGGTCAAGTCGGGAACGCTGTCCACCAGAGTGCCATCCAGATCGAAGAACAGCGCGGCGACACATTCAAACATGAGGGGGATACTCCATCTGGGCCAATTCGACGCGCATCGCCGCGATCGTGGCTCGGTAGTCGGGGGTATTGAAGATGGCGGAGCCGGCGACGAACGTGTCGGCTCCAGCCTCGGCGATCTGGCGGATATTGGCGATTTTGACCCCGCCGTCCACTTCCAGCCGGATCGGATGACCGCTGGCGTCAATCATCCGGCGCACCTCGCGCAGTTTGTTCAAGGTACCGTTGATGAAGCTCTGACCGCCAAAGCCGGGGTTAACCGCCATCAGCAGCACCATGTCCACCTTGTCCATCACGTACTTCAGATATTCCAGCGGGGTAGCGGGATTGAACACCAGCCCGGATTTGCAGCCACAATCACGGATGATCTGCAAGCTGCGGTCGATGTGCTCGCTGGCTTCTGGATGGAAAGTGATGTAGCTGGCGCCGGCGGCGGCAAAATCGGGAATGATCCGATCCACCGGCTTGACCATCAGATGCGCGTCGATTGGCGCGGTGACGCCGTGCTGGCGCAGCGCTTCGCACACGATGGGGCCGACCGTCAGGTTGGGGACGTAATGGTTGTCCATCACGTCGAAATGAATCAGATCCGCGCCGGCCGCCAGCACGGCGTCGACTTCCGCACCAAGTCGGGCGAAATCGGCGGAGAGAATCGAAGGAGCAATCCAGTAGTCGCGCATGGCTGGTCTCAAGGGTGTTTCCGGTCGACACACCGGCGATGAGAAAACTTTACCCGACCACCACCGCCTTTGGATAGCGCGAACACGCCGTCGTTCGCCGCCGACGGGTTATCAGGCCCCCGGCCCAACGGCTTGCGGACCGGGTTCTTGACCGTACCGCCGCCTGGCGCTCGCTCAGAGTGGCCTTCCCTTGTCCTCCTCTTCTTGTTTTTTCTCTTCCTCGATTTGCAGCAGCGCCTCGTTGACCATAGGTGGCGTTCGCTGGCTTTCCAGCCGGATGCGCAATCGCAAATTATGGGCGGAGTCGGAATAACGGATCGCGGTTTCGTAGCTGATCTGGCCCGCTTCGTATAGCTTGAACAGCGCGTTATCGAAGGTGACGATGCCCACATCGCCAGAGCGGGTCATGATCGGTTTGAGTTCCTTGACCCGGCCGCGGAAGATCAATTCCGCCATCAATGGGGTGTTGAGCAGGATTTCCACCGCTGGAATCAATCCGGGCCGATCCTCGCGCGGCACCAGTCGTTGCGAGATGAACGCCTTCATGTTGAACGACAGGTCCATCAGCACCTGCGTCCGCTTTTCTTCCGGGAAGAAATTGACAATCCGGTCGAAGGCCTGATCGGTATTGTTGGCGTGCAGGGTGGTCAGGCACAAATGACCGGTCTCGGCGAAATTGATCGCGTATTGCATGGTTTCGCGGTCCCGAACCTCACCGATGAAAATCACATTGGGTGCTTGCCGCAAGGTATTCTTCAGCGCCAGTTCGTAGGATTCGGTATCCACACCCACCTCACGCTGGTCCACCAGCGATTCCTTGTGGATGTGAAAGAACTCGATGGGATCCTCAATCGTGATGATGTGCTCCCGACGCTGGCTGTTGCGGTAATCCAGCATCGCCGCCAGGGAAGTGGTCTTGCCGCAACCGGTGCCACCCAGAAAGATGACCAGCCCGCGCTGCGTCATGACGATGTCCTTGAGCGCCGATGGCAGGTTGAGCTCCTCGATGGTCGGAATTCGCGGCTTGATCAGCCGCAGCACCATGCCGGCGCTGCCGCGTTGGGTGAAGGCGCTGACTCGAAAACGGGCAAGATTGGGGAAGTGCAGGGAAAAATTGAATTCATGATACCGGTCGAACTCCCGCGCCTGGCGGTCGTTCATGATCGAACGCACCAGCAACTCCGTTTGTTGCGGCAGCAGTTTCTGGTCGCCGACCCGAAGGACTTCCTGGTTGATCTTGAACGCTGGTGGGCTACCCGCGGTGATGAACAGGTCCGATCCATCCAACTCCACCAGTCTGCTCGCCAATTCCCGAAGATACTGGGTGGCCTTGTCATGATCAGTCACGCTCGGTTGCGGAATCTGTTCCATCTCTGGCCCTCATTATTTGGTTAAGTCACGCGCCATCGCCAGAAACGGCGATGGCGCTGTCCGATCCAGTCTCGATGATTGACTGGACCTCCCGATTTGACCGCGTGCTCGTTTTTATCCGAACCTTGACAGTTATTTTATACTGTGTATAGCACTCTGGCGCCGCGCCATCCGATCTGGGTGATTTGACCGCCCGGCCATCGATTCCCGTTCCGGTCTTGCTGGTGTTTGCCCCGCCTCCC
The DNA here is from genome assembly GCA_031732755.1 of Candidatus Contendibacter sp. GTDB lineage: Bacteria > Pseudomonadota > Gammaproteobacteria > Competibacterales > Competibacteraceae > Contendibacter. Next base: position 25,967 of record JAVMKI010000011.1, on the reverse strand, counting down.
TGGCATCGCACGTCGTTATCCGCATCCTTACTCCAGGAGATCATCGCTCTCATGAGCTTGCCTCACCGTTTTCCGCGCCCCCTGGGCGCGCTGTTGCTGCTGTGCTGGATGACCGCCGCTCCAGCGCGTCAGACCGATTCCCCGCAACCGCTGCCGGATTTTCGCAAGCTGGTCAAGCAAAACGAACCCACCGTCGTCAACATCAGCACCACCCAGGCGCCCAGCCGCAAACCGGCTACTCGTTCCACCCCTGGTTTGCCGGAACTGCCCGGCACCGAAAATCCCTATCTGGAATTTTTCAAGCGTTTCTTCCAGGAGCGCCCGGAACTACCCGGCGAGCGCCAAGCCAATTCTCTCGGATCAGGCTTCATCCTCTCCGCCGACGGTTACATCCTGACCAACGCCCATGTCGCTCGGGACGCCGACAAGATCATCGTCCGGCTCAGCGATCAGCGGGAACGGCCGGCCAAGGTGATCGGCGTGGACGAACTGACCGACGTGGCGCTGCTCAAGATCGAGGGCGAAAATCTGCCAACGGTCAAGATCGGCGACTCCGACGCGCTGGAGGTCGGCGAATGGGTGCTGGCCATCGGCTCGCCGTTCGGGCTGGAACACACCGCCACTCAAGGCATCGTCAGCGCGGTGGGCCGCAATTTGCCCACTGGCGCCTACGTACCGTTCATTCAAAGCGACGTGGCGGTCAACCCCGGCAGCTCCGGCGGCCCGCTGTTCAATCTGCGCGGCGAGGTGGTCGGCATCAATTCACAGATTTATAGCAGCACCGGCGGCTACATGGGGCTGTCGTTCGCCATTCCCATCAAGCTAGCGACGCAGGTGGTCGAACAGTTGAAAGCGACCGGCGAGGTGACGCGCGGCTGGCTGGGCGTGTTGCTGCAAGCGGTCAACAACGACCTGGCCGAGGCCTTCAATCTCGACCGACCACGCGGAGCGCTGGTGGCGCAGATCCTGCCGGACAGCCCGGCGGCCAGCGCTGGCTTCAAACAGGGCGACGTGATTCTGCGCTATGGCGGCGAGCCGGTCGAGGATTCCTCGCAATTGCCGCGGATGATCGGCGTAACCCCGGTCGGTAAGACCGTGGCCATGTCCATTTTGCGCAATGGCGAACCGCTGGAAATCAAGGCCACCATCGCCCGGCTGGAAACCACACCGGAGCCGGTCGCCACCATGGATGAACACAGCGATCCGCGCCTGGGCCTCACGGTCGCCGATCTCAGCAACGAACAGCGCCGCAACCTGGGCCCGGAGGAACAGGGCGTGCTGGTCGCCACGCTCGACGAGGGGCCCGCCGCCAATGCCGGCCTGTACCCGGACGACATCATTTTGCAGGTCAACCATCTACCGGTGAAGAGCGCTAGCCAGTTTGTCGAACTGGCCAGGGAATTGCCCAAGGGGAAGGCAATTCCGCTGCTGGTGCGGCGCGAGAACGAATCACTGTATCTGGCGGTACGCCTGCCCGACAAGGAATAGCCGCGTCCGATGAACCCGAACAATTGCCTGGATTTCGAGAAACCCATCGCCGAACTGGAGGCGATGCTCAAGGAACTGCGCCATCTCAGCGCCGAGCAGGATTTGAACATCAGCGATGAGATCGCCCGGCTGGAAGCCAAGAGCAAGGCGCTGACCGATTCGATCTTCGCCAGCCTGACGCCGTGGCAGATTTCCCAAATCGCCCGTCATCCGTTGCGACCCTATACCCTGGACTACGTGGAGCGGTTATTCACCGAATTCGTGGAGCTCCACGGCGACCGCGCTTTTGCCGACGACCACGCCATTGTTGGCGGACTGGCGCGGCTGGAGGGCCGGCCGGTGCTGGTGATCGGCCATCAGAAAGGCCGTGACACCAAGGAGAAGATTTACCGGAACTTTGGGATGCCCCGTCCCGAGGGTTACCGCAAGGCGCTGCGGTTGATGAAGCTGGCCGAGCGATTTCGCTTGCCGGTGCTGACTTTCATCGATACGCCGGGGGCCTATCCAGGTATCGGCGCCGAGGAGCGTGGCCAGAGCGAGGCCATCGCTCGCAATCTATTCGAGATGAGCCGGCTGCGAACCCCCGTCATCTGCACGGTGATCGGCGAAGGTGGTTCCGGTGGGGCGCTGGCGGTCGGCGTGGGCGACCGCGTGTTGATGTTGCAATACGGCACTTATTCGGTCATTTCGCCGGAAGGCTGCGCGGCCATCCTGTGGAAGAGCGCCGACAAAGCGCCCGACGCCGCCGAGGCCATGGGGCTGACAGCGGAACGGCTGCTCAAACTGAATCTGATCGATGGCATCGTTCCCGAACCGCCTGGTGGCGCGCACCGCGATCTGGACTGGATGGCGGGAGCCTTGCGGACCGCGCTGCGCGAGCAGTTGCAACAACTGGAGGCGCTGACCGTGGACGATTTGCTGGAACAGCGTTACCAGCGATTGATGGGATACGGGGTGTTCAAGGCCGCCGAACCAGCGACCTCGGCGCAGTTATCCTGGCAGAGCAGCGTGGCGGCCCTGCTGGGCAAGGACAGCCTGTTGGGCAAGGAAAAAGATTCCTGAGCGTCTCTCAACCTCGTCTGACGCCCGCCTTGCTCCTCGAACGTCTGGACGCATTGCTGGCCGCCCATCCCGAAGCGCGGCGGCTGGTGGTCGGCTATAGCGGCGGAGTGGATTCCCATGTCCTGTTGCACATCCTGGCGCTCCACCGCGACCGCTGGCCGCACCGGAATCTAGCGGCGATTTACGTGGATCACGGGTTGCAAGCCGCCTCGGGCGCCTGGGGTGAACACTGCGGCGAAATTTGCCGCGCGCTCGCCATCCCGTTGCGCACGTTGCGGATTCAAGCGCGGCCCGCGCCTGGCGACAGTCCCGAAGCCGCCGCCCGCCGCGCCCGCTACGCCGCGCTCGCCGCCGAACTGGGGCCGGACACCGCTCTGCTGACCGCTCATCACCGCGATGATCAGGCCGAAACCTTGCTGCTGCAACTGCTGCGCGGCGCGGGTCCGCACGGGTTGGCGGCCATGCCGACGGCGGCCCGGCTGGGGCGGGGCTGGTTGTTGCGACCGCTGCTGGAGGTGGACCGCGCCGATCTGCTGGCCCACGCGCACGAACACGGCTTGCACTGGATCGAGGACGCCAGCAACGCCGATTCCAACTTCGACCGCAACTATCTCCGCCACCGCATCCTGCCACTGCTCCGGGAGCGCTGGCCGGCCGTCAACCGCACGCTGGCCCGTTCCGCCCGCTGGTGTGCCGAAACCGCCGCTTGGCTGGATCAGGAAGCCGCTGCCGATCTATCCCGCGTCGTCACGCATCGCCCCGATGGCCTGTGCATCCCGGCGTTGCGGGAACTGGGCGAGCAACGCCAGCGGAACCTGCTGCGCTACTGGTTCCGGCAACGGGGTTTGCCGGTTCCCGGCCACCAGCAACTGGGGCATATCCTGCGCGACGCGTTGACCGCCGGTCGCGACCGGCAACCGTGCATCCACTGGCCCGGCGGCGAAGTGCGGCGCTACCGGGATACGCTGTACGCCATGCCACCGCTGACGCCGCGCGACCCGCGCCAATGCTTCGTTTGGCGGTCCACCGCGAACGGTTATCCACCGCTGGAACTGCCTGGCATCGGTGCGTTGACGTTCCGGGAGACCGTCGGCGCTGGCTTGCGCGCTCCGGTGCTGGCGAATGCCGCGTTGACCGTTCGCTTCCGCCAGGGCGGCGAACACTTCCGCCCCGCTGGCCGTCGCCACGGGCAGGCGTTGAAAAAGCTGTGGCAGGAGGCCAGCGCGCCACTCTGGGAACGGGAACGGTCGCCACTGGTGTACCGGGGCGAGGCGCTATTGGCGGTCGTGGGGCTGGGCGTCGCCGCCGACCATGCGGCTACCCCCGGCGAACCGGGCTGGGAACCGGTTTTGCGACCCGCGTGGCGCGAGCAAGCGTGGTGAACTTCCCGATGGCCCACCTTGCCCAAGAAGCCCCGGGATCGGCGCTGGAAAGCGTGAGCGCAACCGGCGCGGACGCCGGTCGAGGCGACAGAAACGGCGCTTCGGGGTTTGCCGCCTTTCGCTTTCAGCCTTGCAGCACCAGTCGCTGGGTATGCCGGGCGATGACCAGTTCCTCGTTGGTGGGCAATACCCATACTGCGGTTCGGCTGCCGGGGCGGTCGATGCGGCGGCGGTCGCTGGCGTTGGCCGCCGCATCCAGCTCGATGCCCAGCCAGGCCGACAGCGCGCCCACCTGCTCGCGCACCGCCGCCGCGTGCTCGCCGATGCCGCCAGTGAACACCAGCGCGTCCAATCCCCCCAGCGCCGCCACCAGTGAGCCCAATTCGCGGGCGATGCGGTAACAGAAATAGTCCACCGCCAGTTTCGCGCCTGGCTCCGCGCTGGCCAGCAAATCGCGCATGTCGTTGCTGAACCCCGACAAACCCAATAGGCCCGATTGCTTGTACAGCAGGTTGGTGAGGTCCTTGGCGCCCATGCCGTGCCGTTCGATCAGGTAGATCAGCACGCCGGGGTCCAGCGAACCGCTGCGGGTGCCCATCGGCAAACCTTCCACGGCGGTGAAGCCCATGGTGCTGGCCATGCTTCGGCCATCGCGCATCGCGCACATGCTGGCCCCGTTGCCGAGATGGGCCACCACCACCCGACCGGTGGCCGGCGTCTCCATCGCCTCCGCCAGCGCCCCAGCGATGTACTCGTAGGACAGGCCATGGAATCCGTAACGCCGCACGCCCTCCGCGCGATAGGTGTCAGGGAGCGCAAACAGCTTCGCCAGTTCCGGCTGCCCATGGTGGAAGGCGGTATCGAAACAGGCCACCTGCGGCAGGTCGGGTTGCACCGCGAGCAGCGCGCGGATGCCGGCCAGGTTGTGCGGTTGGTGCAGCGGCGCCAGTGGGATAAAGCGCTCCAAACGGGCCAGGATGTCCGGGGTCAACCGTTGCGGGTCGCTGTACTCCTCGGCGCCATGCACAACCCGGTGTCCGACCGCGATCACGTCCGGCAAATCCGGCGACTCCCGCAACCACGCCAACAAGTCGCGCAGCGCCGCCTGATGGTCGTAAACCGCCACCGTGGCCGGCGAGGAAGACGGCGAGGGCGGATCGGATGCCCGGCGGCGGTGATCCGGCCCCACCTTGCGATACTGGCCGGATGGTGGCGTCGGTCGAACGTCCGCCAGCACCCGGCCATCGTGATCGAACGCCTTGAAGTGGGGATCGTTCTCACCGATGTTTTCCTGCAAACCGCGACAGACCAGCGTCAGATCACTGCCGTCCGCCGACAAGGCGAACACCGAGAACTTGATGCTGGACGAACCGGCATTGATCACCAGTAAACCTTGCGACATCGCACTCTCCTCACCGGTCGGGACCAACGGAATCGGCGGCTGTTCGACAGCCCCCGCCGTTCGATGGACTCCGTGCGGTCAATCGTTGGCGACCGCAGCGGACTCGTCAAGCCGGTGAGCGTTCGCTCGCAGATAGGCCTGGAATCGCTCGCCCAGTTCGGGATGGCGCGCGCCGTATTCCACGGTCGCGATCAGATAGCCCAGCTTGCTGCCGCAATCGTGACGACGGCCCGAGAATTCGTAGGCCAGCACTTGCTCTTCGTTCAACAGGGCGGCGATGCCGTCGGTCAGTTGAATTTCGTTGCCCGCGCCGCGTGGGATGGTTTGCAGTAGATCGAAGATGCGCGGAGTCAGGATATAGCGACCCACCACCGCCAGATTGGAGGGGGCATTTTCCGGCTTGGGTTTTTCGACGATGCCATCGACGTTGCTGACCCGGGTGGCGAACGGCAGGGGATGGACGATGCCGTATTTTTGGGTTTCTTCCTTGGGCACGCGCTCCACGCCCAGAATCGAGCACTGATATTTGTTGAAATGGCGGGCCATCTGGCTCAGCGCCCCACCTTCCTTGGCGTCTTCCTCGATCAGGTCATCCGCGAGAATGACCGCGAACGGTTCGTCACCGACCACCGGCCGGGCGCACAGCACGGCATGGCCCAGACCCAACGCCTCGGCCTGGCGAACATAGACGCACTCCACCCGAGGTGGAACGATGTTGCGCACGATCTGTAGCAGGTCGGTCTTGCCGCGCGTCTCCAGTTCGACTTCCAGTTCGTAGGCCTTATCGAAGTGATCGGCGATGGCGTTCTTGGTGCGACCGATGATGAAGACCAGGGTATCGACGCCGGCCGCTACCGCTTCCTCGACCCCGTACTGGATCAATGGCTTATCGACGATAGGCAACATTTCCTTGGGGCTGGCCTTGGTCGCCGGCAGAAATCGCGTTCCGAGACCGGCTACGGGGAATACCGCTTTACGTACTTGCCGTTTCATTTTTTCATACTCCCTTTCATGGGCATCACGTTGGATTGTGAATCGTGGTGGATTTTCCGGCATCGCACTGGGCGGGACAAGCGTCAATCTTGCGCTGACCGGCATTCCGTCAGTTGGCTAAATTTTGCGCTGTGGACGGCGAGAGGATTTCGCAAACCCAGCCGGCCAGATCGGGCACGGCGATTTCGGTGTCTTGACGTTGATCGCCGATGATCTCGCCCATCTGATTCTCCGGCAGGGTAAGCAGTTGATCGTAGAGAGTAAAACGTGGGATGGCTTGGGCTTGGTTCATCGGTTTGCGCTGCGCGGATTATTCACCGGATTCCATTTGTTGCGACAACCGTTCCCAGTCTTCCAAACCGCTGCCACCGAGTTGCTTCGCCAGATTTTCCAGATTCATCAGGGCCTCCGCATAACCGATTCCCTTGGCAATCTGGTAGGCTGCAACAAAGTAAGCAAGCGCCTGTTGATGTTCATTTTTCTGCCAATAGATATGGCCTATATTGAACAACGTTGGACATAATCCCGCCCGGTCGCCGATGGCCCGGCTAATGGCCAGCGACTCCTCCAGATAGCGTAGCGCCGTGTCGTAATCCTATGAATCTGCGAGAGGTTGCTGAGGGTCGTGCTTTCCCCCACCTTAGGAGTCATGGTGAGAGGGAAGCCAATATGTTCTATCAGTCTTTTTGCTGTCTTGAGACAGGCTAGAAAAATGTGCTCCAGTCTTATGCGCCATATCACCTTTGTAGAGGGTACCCCCCTCACAGTCATAAAACACAATTTGAGCCACGCTAGTACCTGGGTACAACGCGAGTGGCACTTCACCAAGATTTAGCAGTTCCAGAGTGATCGTTCCGCAAAAACCTGGATGTACAGCGGTTGCCGTGGCGATTACCAGACCCGCACGCCCCCACTTGGAACGCGAGGTAACAGTAGCTGCCACATCGATAGGGAGTCGAAAGTACTCTAACGTTCCAGCAAGGACAAGCTCATGCGGATGCAAATAGAAACATTCGCGGAAGTTGACAAAGTGCTTTGTTTGATAGCGATGCTCCCGGATATCATGTGATGCTGGATCTAGCAGCGCAAGGTTCCCGCGTCGTGTCACGATGAAATCATTACCTAAACGAATATCGACTGACGCTTCATTGACTTGTTGGTCACGGTTTAAAAGTGGAGTGATAATGAGCCGCCTATCCATTTTGTTACGGCAAAGAAGCTTCATAAGTTTAGTCTTTCCGATAACGCTCACGCGTTGCCCTCCATATGACGCTTATAATCGTCTTGAAGAATTACATACTCAATGGCGCATAACGTTAGCTTGTGCAGTTGATTAATTTCTGCATTCGATAGGGGATTTCTAGAATTTGAACTAAAACCATGTAGCTTAAACATCCATGATGCAAGTAGAGTCGCTCGATAGTCTACAGTTTGAGGGTTGCTTGGATCTCCAACTTCATTCGGCGGTATGCTGAATTCCAACCTCCGGACTAATTCGGGCAACTGTGAGAATATTACGCCACTATTAAAAGAAACTTTCTCCGTTTCTTTCTTAGCAAAATTATATGCTTCAGGTAGACTTGCTTCCATCGAATTGTATGCAATCCTTAGTGTTGGATCATTCTCGATTTTATCTTGATCTTTTTTTACAGCGGACAACTGTTTGGCATTCTCAAGGAACATTCGTGTTGTTTTTACATATGAAGCAATAGCTTGGTTATTCTCAAGCTGAGAAAATTGATTATTAAAGCCATCCTTTTCCATCAAATCCAACATGAGACGAATACGCATACGTGGAGGTGGATAGAACTCATCAGATGTGGGTTCTGCGTCTAAGTTACTACTTAAGAACAACTCAAAGCACGCGAAGAAAGCACTCGGCCCAAAGATAAAAATCCCCACAGCATCAGAGACGAGTTCCTCTAGAGCGCGTTCTCGAATTCTAAGGATTTTCTCGAATAATTGTGTTGTATATTTTAATTTATCGCTATTGCTTACGGTTACAGTTGATTTTTTTAATTCCTCATTGACAAACTCACTGACCTGCTGTTGTAAACGCTTGCAAGTTTCTTGGTATCTATCATCTTTACTTTCTGCTTCGAGATAGTCAGATGCAATGGGATGACCGAGCTCATGACCAAAAATAGCATGAGATAACATATTGTCACGCTCGATCCGTGGGAACGAGATGAGCTTGATAGGAGAAGATAAATATTCCTGCAAATCTTTCTGCTTCGAGTGAGGAATGTAAGCTTCAACGAGCCTGTTCATATAGTCTCCCAAGTCACTAATTGTATAGTTATACTGTGCTTGAGGACACGCAATAAATTGTGAATTTTGGTACATATGGTCGATAATATTCTCAAGAAGCTTTACAAGTCCTCGCGGTGTTTGCTCTGTATGAGCATTGTCCAGCCATTCCAGGAAAATTCCGAGTTTTTGTATCAATGAACTCAATGTCTTAAGGCGCTCCTCAGATACGGATTTTTCTATTACTTCACTAAGACTGGCTAGAAAATCCCGTAAAAAGCCGATAATCTGGCTTGGAGTTTTGGCTGGATAGTCCGAAACAGAGAGTTCATCGATACGCTGTAACAATCCTTCTTTCAGGATATGAGCGTGGCACTTTAGATGTGACAATGGCTCATAGTCTGAGTTAGACATATTTCAGACCTGACAATGCCGATCCAAAAATAGTGTCAATACCTGTACGTCGCTTGCTTGCTTCGACCAAATCGGTGAAAAGCACATGAAGCTTGGAGAAGAAATTCTTTGCAGTAGTCAAGGAAGTTCTATCTATACTGGCACTAGCAGGGTTATGCATAGCTACCTCAATCGAAGTAGCCATTTTTTTGAAGACAGCCTCTATATCAGCAGACCCAGTTTTATCCTGCACAAATCTTAATGGCTCAACTGAATACGCAAACTTGCTAACCGTTTCTAGAGCGTTAGCGTTTGAACTGACGCCAGAATTTACGAGCCGCGCCCCGCTTGATGCCTTTTTAAGAAAGTCGATCGCACGGCGTAGTGTATGCTTGTCGTCTTCATCAATCGACTTTCCTGCGAGCAGTTGATCCAGAAGTTCACTGCTTGTAACCGCAAGAAAGCCAAGTCCCAAGTATTCGGCTTCACGGAATTCATTACCTGGCGCACTCATGGTGCCATCCCCTAGTTTTGGGGCGATGCAAATAGATATTATCGCGGGCTGCGAAGCAGTCGCTCAGTAATACCAAATTTGTCATCGCATATAATTGTATGATTTTATTTACAATGCCACATCACCGCATCTCGCTGGCTCTTTAGTGAGGTGCGGCGCTCACCGCAAGCTTAGAACATTCGTGCAGTTATTCACCTCCTCCATCCCTGATCGCTTCGCTCAGAAAGCAGAGACTGTGAAATTTGCCAAATGTATCATAAAAGATACGTCATACAGTATAAGCTAGATCGATGAAGATTACGTCCGGTCCTTCAAAAAAAGTTGTTGAGCCTTGAGCTATCACCGTTCAGATACCATGGTCGTTTCGCCCCATACCGATGGGTTTCATTCCTCAACCTATCCTACAATAAATTGTTTTTATTAGTATTTGTTGAGCGCGGCGAACCCATCGCCGTGTGGGACGGAAGGGATCCGAACGGTTACGTTGAGCCAAGCTGAGCACGTGAGGGAAACGGCTGGCCAAGTCGGCGGGCGACTGCAAAATCAGCGTTGTATGGAAATAGACCGGCATGGTGAAATCCTTTACAGAGCACCGCATTTTCAGGTCGAAGCTATACCGGTTTAACGCCAAGCATCGTGCAGGCGTCCACATAGGCGCGATTCAGACGGCGAAGATTGGAAGCCGGCTCCTGGGCGTTGAGTTCGTGGAATTTGCGCTCCAGCGCGGGCAATTCTGTTTCCTCGGCAGTTTCCACCCGCCCCAAAAAGTCGACCCACTTCCGTTTCAGTTCCGCGTGGGTGATGAACCTGCCGCGCATCCCAAACGCCAGCACGCCGCCGTTCAACATCGTCACAGTCAAGGCTAAAGCGGCCAACACCCACTCGCGGAATGGTTGCAAACCCTGTGGAAACAAGTTACTGAGGGCAGCAAACGCGGTACTGGACAAAATCAACGAGACAAAGGACGACCAGCCTAACCACTGACCATAGAAGCGTTCCAGTCCCTCGTGGTAGGAAATATTCATCCGAGCGGAAAACCGCAAGGTATGGCGCACATCACTCATTTTGAGTGCTCCTTGTCTGGTGGTATCGGTTTGGGCGGCGGCGGATCGGGAACCGGACGGGGTGGATAGTAAGGTCTGTTGCGCACGCCCCTATCGTGCGGGCGTGATGGACGCTCGAAATTCTTTTTTCCCGGTTCATCCATCGGCGGGCGGTTTTGGTTCGCCATCGTTTCACTCTAGTTTGTGTAATTAGACCGCTTTATGGAAGCGGCATACCCTCAAATATCTGCCCCAACAACGCACCGTGCCTGTTCAGTTCGATCACCTCAGCGGAATAACCGTCCCGATACAAGACAGTGGATTTCACTTGACCAGCGCGAACGGTGACTTGGTTGGTAGTTTTACAAAAGGGGCATGGAACGGCTTTTTCCACCAGTGGGCCGGGCTTATTGGAAACCTCGGCGCTCATCGTAAACACGTCTTCGCACTTCCAGCATTTGACCTTCAACGCCTGTCGCGTCGTCATAGTCTCTACTCCTATCACGCCAACACCCGGGTTTGCTGAGCGGTTTGCCGACAAGCGGTTCTTGTTGCATAAGGGAAATCCTCCGGGGTGGACGGACGCTCGCGCCGCAACCTGCCGTGACCGATGTGGATTCATCGTACTCGACTCTCAACGGAGAGACACCACCAGAAAACGCAGCGGGCTATTGAATTAGTGTTGACGAGAATGGAACCAGCGGCAAGCGGATCGGCCAGGCGCTCCAAAATGACTGAGGCGCTTTAACAGCGCCTCGATTGGTTTTTATTTAGCCAGTCTGGCCGGCAATCGCTTACGGAAATCCAGACCTTCCCGACCGGCCTCCACCGCCACCGTGTCGCCCGGTCCAAACTCACCGGCCAAAATCCGCCGCGCCAGCGGATTTTCCAACCCCTGCTGGATCGCCCGCTTGAGGGGCCGCGCGCCGTAGACCGGATCGAAGCCGGCTTCACCGAGTTTGTCCAAAGCCGCCGGAGTGACTTCCAGCGCGATCTGCCGATCGGCCAACCGTTGGCGCAGATAGCCGATCTGAATGTCGGCGATGGCTCGAATTTGCTCCCGACCCAGCGGATGGAACACCACCACTTCGTCGATCCGGTTGATGAACTCAGGCCGAAAATGATCGGCCACCTGCGCCATCACCATGCTCTTCATCAGCGGATAGTTGTTCTGCGCCGCCAATTCCTGAATCAACTGCGAACCCAGATTGGAGGTCATCACCACCACGGTGTTGCGAAAATCCACCGTCCGCCCCTGGCCATCGGTCAGCCGCCCGTCGTCCAGCACTTGCAGCAGCACGTTGAACACGTCCTGGTGCGCCTTTTCAATCTCATCCAGCAGGATCACGCTGTACGGCCGCCGCCGCACCGCCTCGGTCAGATAACCGCCTTCCTCGTAACCGACATAGCCGGGCGGCGCGCCGATCATCCGGGCCACGGAGTGCTTCTCCATGAACTCCGACATGTCAATCCGCACCATGGCCTCCTCGGTATCGAACAGAAATCCCGCCAGCGCCTTGCACAGCTCGGTCTTGCCCACCCCGGTAGGCCCGAGAAACAGGAAGGAACCATTGGGCCGGTTGGGATCGGACAGCCCGGCGCGCGACCGCCGAATGGCGTCGCTCACCGCCTTGACCGCCTCGTCCTGGCCCACCACCCGGCGTTGAATGGCCTCCTCCATCCGCAACAGCTTGTCGCGCTCACCCTCCAGCATCTTGGAAACCGGAATGCCGGTCCATTTGGACACCACCTCGGCGATTTCCTCGTCGGTCACCTTGTTGCGTAGCAGCTTGAATTCGCCATGCTCGGCGGCATTGGCCTGCGCCAGCTTGCGTTCCAGTTCCGGGATACGGCCATAGCTCAATTCGGACATCCGCGTCAGATCGCCGGCACGCCGGGCCGTTTCCAGATCCAGCCGCGCCCGCTCCAATTCCTCCTTGGCCTGCACCGAACCGTGCAGGGCCAGTTTCTCCGCTTTCCAGACTTCTTCCAGGTCGTTGTATTCGCGCTCCAACCGGCTGATCTCGTCCTCCAACAGGTTCAGACGTTTTTTCGACGCTTCGTCGTCTTCCTTCTTCAGCGCTTCGCGTTCGATCTTGAGCTGGATCAAGCGCCGGTCGAGCCGGTCCATTTCCTCGGGCTTGGAATCGATCTCCATCCGAATACGGCTGGCCGCCTCGTCCACCAGATCGATAGCCTTGTCGGGCAACTGACGGTCGGTGATGTAGCGATGCGACAGCGTGGCGGCGGCGACGATGGCCGGATCGGTGATGTCCACGCCGTGGTGAACCTCGTAACGCTCCTTCAGCCCACGCAAGATCGCAATGGTGTCCTCGACACCCGGCTCGTTCACCAGCACCTTCTGAAAACGCCGCTCCAGCGCCGCATCCTTTTCCACATACTTGCGATACTCATCTAGGGTGGTCGCGCCGATGCAGTGCAGCTCGCCACGCGCCAGAGCCGGCTTGAGCATGTTGCCGGCGTCCATCGCGCCCTCGGCCTTGCCAGCACCGACCATGGTGTGCAATTCGTCGATGAACAGAATGATCCGGCCTTCCTGCTTGGCCAAATCCTTGAGCACCGCTTTCAGCCGTTCCTCGAATTCACCCCGGAACTTGGCCCCGGCGATCAACGCGCCCATGTCCAGCGCCAGCACCCGCTTGCTCTTCAAGCCTTCGGGCACTTCGCCGTTGATGATGCGCTGGGCCAAGCCTTCGACGATGGCGGTCTTGCCCACGCCCGGCTCGCCGATCAACACCGGATTGTTCTTGGTGCGGCGGGCCAGCACCTGGATGGTGCGGCGAATCTCGTCGTCGCGGCCGATCACCGGATCAAGCTTGCCTTGCTCGGCCCGCTCGGTCAGGTCGATGGTGTATTTCTCCAGCGCCTGGCGCTGATCCTCGGCGTTGGGGTCCTCGACCTTTTGGCCGCCGCGCATCGCCTCGATGCCGCGCTCGATCAGGCTCTTGGTGGCGCCGGCCTTGCGCAGCAGCGCGCCCAGCTCGCCTTTGTCTTCCAGCGCGGCCAGCACGAATAGTTCGGAGGAGATATAAACGTCCTTGCGTTGCTGAGCCAGCTTGTCGGTCAGGTTCAGCAAGCGCGACAAGGCGTTGGAGATTTGGATGTCGCCGCTGGTCCCTTCGACGCGCGGCAGCCGATCCAGCGCTTCGCCCAGTTGCGAGCGCAGCAAGTTGACGTTGACATCGGCTTGAACCAGCAACGGCCGCACCGTGCCGCCGTCCTGGTCGAGCAGAGCCGCCATCACATGCGCCGGCTCGATGAATGGATGATCGCGGCCCACCGCCAGACTCTGGGCGTCGCTCAGGGCCAGTTGAAACTTGCTGGTCAGTTTGTCCATGCGCATCGGAGATTTACCCCTATGAGGAATTGATTTCCTCACAAAATGGCGGTGGTTAGGGGGAATTCAAGGGGTCGGTCGCGCCTGGACGCCGCGGGTGGGACAAAAAAAATCCCCCCATGCGGGGGGATCGGATACGACCGGGAATCGGGTGGCGATCAGGCCAGCGGCATCGCCGGGAGTTGCTTCAGATTCCAGATTTCGGCGTTGTACTCCAACATGGTGCGGTCGGTGGAGAACTTGCCGCTGGTGGCCGTGTTGAGGATGCTCATCCGCGTCCAGCGCTCCTGATCCTGGTACGCCTGCGCGGCTTGCTTCTGCGCGTCGATGAAACTGCGGAAGTCAGCAATGGTGAGCCACGGATCGTGCGGGCTGGTCAGCGAGTGCAGGATCGGATCGAAAATACCCTGCTCAAACTGATTGAAGTGGGCGCTTTCCAGAAGGTGCATCACCCGAGCGATGTCGGAATCGCCATGGATGATCGCCACCGGATTGTAGCTCTGCCGCCGCGTCTCGACTTCCTGCGCGGTCAGGCCGAACAGGAAGAAGTTTTCGTCGCCGCACTCCTCCCGAATTTCGATGTTGGCGCCGTCCAGGGTGCCGATGGTGACCGCGCCGTTCATCATGAATTTCATGTTGCCGGTGCCCGAAGCCTCCTTGCCGGCGGTCGAAATCTGTTCGGACAGATCGGTGCCGGGGCAAATCACTTCCATCGCCGACACCCGGTAGTTGGGCAGGAAGGCGATCTTGAGCTTGTCGCCAACGTCGGGATCGTTGTTGATCACCCGGGCGACATTGTTCACCAGCTTGATGATCTGCTTGGCCATGTAATAGCCCGGCGCCGCCTTGCCGCCGATCAGCACGCAGCGTGGCGTCCAGTTGGCGGTGTCGCCGCGCTTGATCCGGTCGTACAAATGGATCACATGCAGGACGTTGAGCAGTTGGCGCTTGTACTCGTGAATGCGCTTGACCTGCACGTCGAACAGAGCGCTGGTGTTGAAGGTCACGCCGCAGTCGGCTTCGACCAAGCTCGCCAGCCGCACCTTGTTATCCTGCTTGACCTGCCGCCACTTCGCCCGGAATTTCGCATCGTCCGCGTGGGGAGCCAGCTTGCGCAACTCGTCGAGTTGGGTGACCCAGCCCGCCCCGATGGTGTCGGTGATCAGCGCGTTCAAGCCGGGGTTGCAACTGGCCAGCCAACGGCGCTGAGTGACGCCGTTGGTCTTGTTGTTGAACTTCTCCGGCCACAACTCGTAAAACTCGCGGAACAACCCCTGTTTGAGCAACTCCGAGTGCAGCGCGGCCACGCCGTTAACCGAAATGCTGCCGACGATGGCCAGATAGGCCATGCGCACCTGCTGCTCGTAACCTTCCTCGATCAGCGACATGTTGCGCTGGCGGTCGATATCGCCGGGCCAGCGGCGCGCGACCTCGGCCAGGAAGCGGGCGTTGATCTCGTAGATGATGTCGAGAATGCGCGGCAGCAATTGCCGGAACAGCCGCACCGGCCACCGCTCCAGCGCCTCGGGCAGCAGCGTATGGTTGGTGTAGGCCATGACCTTGCTGGTGATCGCCCAGGCCCGATCCCAGGTCAGCCCGTGTTCGTCCAGCAGTATCCGCATCAGTTCCGCCACCCCGATGGTCGGGTGGGTATCGTTGAGCTGGAAGCAGTTTTTCGCGGCGAACTGGCTGAAGTCCTCGCCATGCACGCGCACCCATTGCCGGATCACGTCCTGCAAGCTGGCGGAGGCCAGGAAATACTGCTGGCGCAACCGCAACTCCTTGCCGCTTTCGGTGGCGTCGTTGGGGTAGAGCACCATCGTGATGTTTTCCGCCATGTTCTTGGCGCCGACGGCTTCGGTGTAGCTGCCGGAGTTGAAATCCTCGAAATCGAATTCGTCGGTGGCGGCCGCCGACCACAACCGCAGGGTGTTGACCGTGCCGTTCTGGTAACCGGGAATCGGCACGTCGTAGGGCACCGCCAACACGTCGTGGGTGTCCAGCCAGCGCCAACCCATCTCGCCATCCGGTTTCAGGTAACCTTCGGTGCGGCCGCCGAACTTGATCCGTTGCGTGTACTCGGGCCGCTCCAGTTCCCACAGGTTGCCGCTGCGCAGCCAGTGATCGGGCTCCTCGACCTGGTAGCCGTTCTCGATGCGCTGGCGGAACATGCCATAGGCGTAGCGGATGCCGTAGCCGATCACCGGCAGGCGCAGGGTGGCGCAACTGTCCATGAAGCAAGCCGCCAGCCGACCCAAACCGCCGTTGCCCAAACCGGCGTCGTTCTCGCACTCGGCCAGTTCTTCCAGCGTCAGCCCCATTTCGTACAGCGCCTTGCTGACCGGTTCGGTGACGCCCAGGTTGAGCATCGCATTGCTCAACGCGCGCCCCATGAGAAACTCCATCGACAGATAGTAGGCGCGCCGGACGCCGCCATCCTGTTCGTAGGCGTAGCGAGTATTCTTCCAGCGCTCCCACAGCCGGTCACGCAGGGTCAGCACCAACGCTTCGTACATGTAGTAGGCATATTTGGTATGCCGGTCGCGACCCAGCGTGTGACTGAAGTAGTGGCGGAAATCGGCGGCGATGCTTTTGACATCCATGCCCAGGGGCGGCAATTCCGTCAGCCAGGAGGCGGGCGTGCTTCTTTCCAGGAGTTTGATCGTCATGGCGATAAGGTCCGTGAGGTGTGCTTGGGAAGTTGGAAACACCCGGCGTCCCAAACCGGGCCGGATAGCTTCGAACAGACTTTGGTGGTTTCAGCCGCAAACCGTAGCGTTCGGATGGGTTAGACGTTGGTTGCCGCGAACCTCATGAACAACCATAGTCGGGTTGTTTCCAAATGCAAGGCACCGGCTGGAACCGGCGGTGATCAGGACAACGGGCGTGGATGAAATCCCGGCGGGCACGGCGCTAATCCAGACAATGGGCGGCCTGTTCGCGGGTGTAGAAACAACCTTGGCGGATGAAGCCGGCGACGACGCTGGCCTTGATCGCCGTGATATGGCCCCCGCGATCGCGCCCGCGGACCAAATGATCGGGCAGGCCATCCAGCGCGTGAAAAGGCGCCGGGCGGCCATCCGCCCAACACGAGCAGTAAAGCACGCCGGTGTCCCGATCCAGGAAACCAGGGATGAATCCGCGACCCTGATTTTCCGCGCTGACGCCGCCCGTACCGGCGAACAATTGATTGTCGGCTTTCAGTATTTCTGATGTTAGCATCCGCCGCGCCATAACGATGCCCTCACGCTCTGGTGATATGGAAGTAAACTCTGGAACCATCCCCCACAAAGAGCGTATCATCATAACAACTCTTTGTCGGAGAGAGACATATTGTTGTATTTTAGTCTAGAAGGTTCCGATCAAACGAACAACTGAAAATTGCAATTTGGTGGCTGTAAAAATTGCCTACTAATTTTCATGGATTTCAGCGGTTTCCATTCACTTCCAACTTTCCCATATGAAGGAAATGGGGTTTAGTAACTCACGGTTTCATAAAGCCCCAATCATGGCGACGCATTCCTTGTTTCCTTACTATGCTCATTCATTCGATCCGCTTTGCACGCTTGGTTAATGTGTGACAATTTCACTCACTTTTACCCACTCTCGGTTTGACGATGCTATCTTGAGGCTATCGAAAGGCGAGGGACGCCATCGGCGATAAGCTTCACTTCAATCCCATCCATGGGCTATACACCGAATTCCCATTCAAAGGCTTTTCATCCTTAAACCTGGAAATCACGTCTCATGAATAATGCAGCCCTTCTTTCCCAGCCGATGCCGCACGCTTATGCTCCGGCACCCACCGCGTTGCAGTCCGCCTGGAGTGTGGAAGCCGTGCTGGCCCTATTTGAGCTGCCCTTCGCTGACCTGCTATTCCGGGCGCAGGAAGTCTTGCGGGCGAATTTCACTCCCAACGCAGTGCAGCGTTCGACCCTGCTCTCGATCAAAACGGGCAACTGCTCCGAGGATTGCAGTTATTGCTCGCAATCCAAGCGCTACACGACCGACTTGGAAGCCCACAACCTCATGCCGCTAGAAGAGGTGGTGGCCGCCGCCCAGGCCGCCAAGGACAAGGGCGCCAGCCGGTTCTGCATGGGCGCGGCCTGGCGCGGTCCCAAGGACAAGGACATGGGGCCGGTGCTGGACATGGTGCGGGCGGTCAAGGCGCTTGGCTTGGAAACCTGCGTTACCTTGGGAATGCTCAAGGAAGGACAGGCCCAACAGTTGCGGGAAGCCGGCCTGGACTACTACAACCACAACCTCGACACCGCCCAGGAATTTTACGAAGAGATCGTCACCACCCACACTTACCAGGATCGCCTCGATACCCTGCGCAGCGTGCGCGAGGCCGGATTGAAGGTATGCAGCGGTGGCATCATCGGCCTGGGAGAATCGCGCCTGCATCGCGCTGGACTGATCGCGACCCTGGCCAATCTCGATCCACCGCCGGAATCGGTACCGATCAACAACCTGATCGCCATTCCCGGCACGCCGCTCGCCGGTAACGAGCTGACCGACATCTTCGAATTCGCGCGCACCATCGCCGCCGCCCGCATCACCATGCCGCGCAGCTACGTGCGCCTGTCCGCCGGGCGCGAGCAGATGAGCGAGGCTGAACAGGCGCTGTGCTTCCTGGCCGGAGCCAACTCGATTTTCTACGGCGACAAGCTGCTGACCACCAGCAACCCGCAGATGGCGCGCGACGAAGCCCTGTTCGAGAAGCTGGGTTTGTATGGGGTTTAGTCGAACCCGTCCATGAGCAACCGCGACTGGCTCGACCGCAGCCTCAAGGCTGTTTGGCATCCCTGTACCCAGATGAAGCTCCACGCCACCGGCGTGTTGCCGCTGGTGCCGGTGGCGCGCGGCCAAGGCGCGTGGTTGTACGATTTCGAGGGCCGGCGCTATCTGGACGCAATCAGCTCGTGGTGGGTCAATCTGTTCGGTCACGCCAATCCGCGCATCAACGCCGCCGTCAAGGATCAGCTCGACCGGCTGGAACAGGTGATTCTGGCCGGGTTTACCCACGCGCCGGTGGTGGAGCTGTCCGAACGGCTGGCGGCGCTGACCGGGCACACGCTCGGTCATTGCTTCTACGCCTCGGATGGCTCCTCGGCGGTGGAAATCGCCTTGAAGATGTCGTTTCACTACTGGCGCAATCACGGCCAGCCCGACAAGAACCGCTTTCTCTGTCTGGCCGGCGGTTATCACGGCGAAACGCTGGGCACGCTGAGCGTGAGTGATGTCGCGCTGTACAAGGAGGTCTACGCGCCCCTGCTGCGGCAGGCGATCACCGTGCCCTCGCCCGACGCGCGCCAGGCGGAAGCAGGAGAAACCACCGCCGAAGTGGCCCGTCGCGCGGCGACCGCGTTGGAAACGACGCTGGCCGCGCGCCATGACTCCATCGCTGCCCTGATCGTCGAACCGCTGGTGCAGGGCGCGACCGGCATGGCAATGTACGACCCGGAGTATTTGCGACTAGCCCGCGCCCTATGCGACCGCTATGAAATTCACCTGATCGCCGATGAGATCATGGTCGGGTTCGGGCGCACCGGCACGCTGTTCGCCCATGAACAGGCCGGCATTCGTCCCGATTTTCTCTGCCTGTCCAAGGGACTGACCGGCGGTTATCTGCCTTTGTCCACCGTGATGACCACGGACGACGTGTTTGCCACCTTTTACGACGATGCGGTGACGCGCGGCTTTCTCCATTCTCATTCCTACACCGGCAATCCGCTGGCTTGCCGGGCGGCGTTGGCGACCCTGGACCTTTTCGCCGAGGACGACGTGCTGGCCCGCAACCGGCGCTTCGCCGAACGGTTCGCAACCTTGCTGGCGCCGCTGGCCAACCATCCCCGAGCGCGGCATTTCCGCCATCGCGGCATGATCTGGGCGGTGGACATCGCTACTGACGATCCCGATTTTCGCCCGCGCTTCTACCGCGAGGCGCTGCAACGTGAAATCCTGCTGCGCCCGCTGGGAACCACGATTTACTTCATGCCACCCTACATTCTCGACGACGACGAAGCCGCGCTGCTGGCCGAGCGGGCGGTCGCGGCCCTGGACGCGGCACTGGCATGATCTGGGACGAACTGGAAGCGGGTCTTGCTCAACTGGCCACCGAGGGTCTGTTGCGCCGCCGCCGGACGCTGGACGCACCTTGTGGACCGGAAGCGGTGATCGAAGGTCGGCGCGTTGTCGCCTTTTGCAGCAACGACTACCTCGGCTTGGCGAATCATCCCGCTCTCGTCGGGGCCGCCCAGGATGCGGCCGCGCACTGGGGCGTGGGCAGCGGCGCGTCGCACGCGGTCAGCGGTCATCTGCGGCCGCACGCTGAATTGGAGGAACGGTTGGCGGCGTTCGTCGGGCGGGAGCGGGCGCTGTACTTCACCACTGGCTACATGGCGAATCTGGCGGTCGCCCCCACCCTGGTCGGCCGCGACGACGCCATTTTCGCCGACAAGCTGAATCACGCCTCGCTGATCGACGCCGCTCTGCTGGCCCGCGCCGAGCACGTGCGCTATCCCCATGGTGATGTGGACGCGCTCACCCGCCGGCTGGAGCAAAGCCGCGCCCGGCGCAAGCTGATTCTCACCGACGCGGTGTTCAGCATGGACGGCGATCTGGCGCCGTTGCCAGAGCTGTTCGATCTGGCCGAGCGTTTCGATGCCTGGCTGGTGGTGGACGACGCCCACGGGTTCGGCGTGCTTGGACCCAGCGGGCGTGGCAGTCTCGCCCATTTTAATTTGCCACCGTCGCCGCGCCTGATTCTGATGGGCACGCTGGGCAAGGCGGCCGGCGTATCCGGGGCGTTCGTCGCCGGCGACCAGCGGGTGATCGAATGGCTGAAGCAGCGGGCGCGCTCCTACATTTTCACCACCGCCTCCAGCCCGATCATGGCCGCCGCGCTGCTCGCCAGTCTGGACCTGATCGCGACTGGCGACGACCGGCGCGCGCAGTTGCAACGTCTGATCACGCGGTTGCGGGACGGTCTGAATGGTCTGCCATGGCGCTTGTCGCCCTCGCCCACCGCGATTCAACCGTTGCTAATCGGCGGGAACGAGGCCGCCGTGCGACTTGCTGGACGGCTGTTCGAACGTGGGCTGTGGGTTCCGGCCATTCGGCCGCCGACGGTGCCGGCGGGCACGGCCCGGCTGCGGATTTCCCTGTCGGCGGCGCATCGCGAATCCCAAATCGACGACCTCATCGCGGCTCTCCATGACTGTACCGATCCTCGCGCTTAATCCGCCCGCCGCGTTGCCGGCCAAGCCGCGTGTTCGCCAAGCCTTCGATCACGCCGCGACCGGCTATGACGCGGCCGCCGACGTGCAGCGCGAAATGGCCGACCGACTGGCGGCGTATCTGTTGCAAGCCAGTCTGGATCGGGAACCCGCTACCCTCCTGGACGCTGGCTGTGGCACCGGCTACGGCGCGCGCGCGTTGGCGCAACGCTGGCCCAGAACCGAATTGGTCCTGCTCGACTTCGCGCCCGCGATGCTGGCGGTGGCGCGAACCCGGCACCCCGGCGCCAGGATGATTTGCGCCGACATCGAGGCTCTGCCCTTCGGCGATGGTGGTTTCGGCGGCTACTGGTCAAGTCTGACCTGGCAATGGAACGATCCCCGCCGCTGTCTGGCTGAGGCCGGGCGGGTGCTTGAGCCGGGCGGGTGGCTGGCGGTCGCCACGCTCGGCGCGGACAACTTTCCCGAACTGCGCCATGCCTTCGCCGGGGTTGACGGTTACAGCCATGTGCTGGCCATGTCGCCACCCGAACAGTTGCTGGCGGAATGCCGGGCCGCTGGGTGGAGCGTGCGGGTCTGGGAGCGGCGACCGGTGCGCCGCCACTTTCCCGATGCGCGCGGCGCGTTGCGCAGCGTCAAGGCGGTCGGCGCCCGCGAAGTCGAGCAGCGCCGTCCCACGCCCCTGAGTCGCGGCGCGTGGCAGGCGATCAACGCGCGCTACGAACAGTTGCGGGAGGACACTGGTTTACCGTTGACCTACGACGGGGTGTGGCTGATCGCTACCCGGCCATGAACCGCGCTTTCTTCGTCACCGGCACCGATACCGGCGTGGGCAAAACCCACGTGACTTGCGCCCTGCTGCACGCCACGCGCCGACTAGGACTGACCGCCGTCGGCATGAAGCCCATCGCGGCGGGGATCGAGGCGGATGGGCGCAACGACGATGTCGTGCAACTACTGGCCGCCAGTTCGATCCAGCCACCACTGGAATGGGTAAATCCGTATCTGTACGCCCCGCCCATCGCGCCGCACATCGCCGCCGCTGAAGCAGGCCGGCCCATCGCCGTGGAAGTGATTTGCCAAGCCCTCGAACGGCTGCGACCACTGGCGGACGTGGTCTGGGTGGAAGGCGTGGGCGGTTTTCTGGTGCCGCTTGACGAGCGGACCGACGCGGCGGATCTGGCGCAAGCCTTGGCCTTGCCGGTGGTGCTGGTGGTGGGAATGCGGCTGGGCTGCCTCAATCACGCTCTGCTCACCGCCGAGGCGATAACGAACCGGAATCTGACCCTGGCCGGTTGGGTCGCCAACCGGATCGATCCGACCATGGCCCGCTTCGAGGCCAATCTGGAAACCCTGCAAACCCGTCTGAATGCGCCGCTTCTGGGTGTGGTTCCGCACGGCGCGAGTTCTGAACAGGCCGTGTCGGTACTCCGCAGTTTTGTTGCATAAATCGGATGTGTAAAGTGGACCCCGGAAAATGGACCAGGGGCTTAGAGGCTGTAGTCACGAGATATGGGTTGATTGAGAGGTCGAAGCGTGATTCGCCTTAGATACCGCAGTCACGAGATATTGAGCCAGAGTGCGAGACAGCGGACATGGACGGCGGCGAGGAAAGATTTGCTGTTTTTGGCGTATCTTGTGGCGATGCCGCGCCATCTTTTGAGGTGCAGGAACGCATTTTCGACGAGGTGGCGGAGTTTATAAAGATCTTCGTCGTACGGCCTTTGGGTGACGCGGTTTTTCTTTGGCGGGATCACGGCATTCATGCCTTGCGCTGCGGCCTGCTTGAGGATGGCGTCGGTATCGTACCCTTTGTCCGCGATCAGATGATCGGCGTCGATCCCTTCGATCAGGCGGCCTGCCTGCGTGCAATCCGCCCGGGAACCTGCTGTAACAACGATTCTGACCGGCAGACCCTGCGCATCCACGGCCAGATGAATCTTGGTGTTGAGCCCCCTTTGGTGCGGCCCATGTCCTGGTTTCCGCCTTTGGCTCCGGCGGCATGGGGATGGACCTTGCAATGACTGGCGTCGATCATCAGCCATTCGTAGTCCGGCTCATCGATCAGAATTTCCAGCAGCTTCTCCCAAATCCCTTTGTCCCGCCAGCGGATGAAGCGGCGGTGCGTGTTGCTCCAGCCCCCGTAATCCGGCGGGAAGTCTCGCCACGGCGCGCCCGTGCGCAATATCCAGAACACCGCATTGATAAACAATCGATTGTCTTTGGCAATGCCGCCCCACACGCCCGCGCGCCCCGGCAGATGCGGCTCCAGCAAGGCCCAGGTTTCATCTGAAATGTCGTGGCGGCGATGGGTAGGAACTGCGTGCTTCATGGGGCCTCTCCTTCTTTAGCTCCCATGATCCTCTCATATCTCGAATCTTATGACTACACTATCTAGGAGATTGGTATCTTTGTAATGCCTTTCCTTACATAATGATATGTTCATGATATTGTTAATATGCACCTATCAGGTGCAAAACAACACGCCTTTTAGGGTGTCTACTTGTAGTTCGTCGGCGCTTCGCGCCGACGAACAGGGCGCGAGTTGAGCCCACTTCGGGTTCTCCGGCGCGAGCGCCGTCGAACCCTCGTTGGAACGTCACCCCTTCGGGGCGACTTCGTCGTCCCGTACTCACGTCCCCGCCGCCCATCACCGCCGGAGAAACTCCAGCGGTTCTCGGCAGGGCGGCGGGTCCGCTCCGTGCGGGATGACGCTCAACTCGCGCCCCGTTAGCCGTATAGTTGGAAATTTAACTAATGAGGAGAAAGTTGCATGACCAAGAGAATTGTTATTTGCCTTGATGGCACCTGGAATACTCCCGACTCTAATCCTGAGGTTGATGGCGACGTAAGTACTAATGTTTGGAAATTACACAATTTAGTGCTGGACAACGACAGCCACGGGATTCAGCAGACAAAATATTACGAGACAGGAGTCGGCACGAACTGGTACGACAGGGTACGTGGTGGCGTTTTTGGCGTAGGGCTATCCGAAAAAATCAAAGATGCCTATAAGTATTTAGCAAGCAAATATGAGCCTGGGGACGAGGTGTATATATTCGGATTTAGCCGTGGCGCCTATACTGCCCGTAGCTTAGTGGGGCTAATTAGGAATTCAGGCGTTTTGAAACAATCACATATCGATCTGGTGGATGATGCTTACGCTCTATATCGCACTCGTGATGAGGGCCCTGACTCAGAAAACGCGAAGTACTTCCGATCTGAGTACTGCTACGAAATTGCGATAAAGTGCTTAGGTGTATGGGATACTGTCGGCGCTTTAGGCGTACCGATTGAGTCGTTCGATTGGTTCAACAAGAAGTATTATGAGTTCCACGATACCGAACTTAGTGGGATTGTAGAGAATGCGTTCCACGCATTAGCGATTGATGAACACAGAAAAACATACCAATGCTCACTATGGGATCCGAAACAAAAGCCTAACCAACGTCTCGAACAATCTTGGTTTAGTGGGGCTCACGCTGATATTGGGGGTGGCTACGGTGACAGCCAAATAGCTGATGTGTCATTGCGTTGGATGATCCACAAGGCGGCTAGCTGCGGACTTGAGTTCGATGATGCTAGCATTCCGGCCGCTACCGGGAAATTTGAGCCTATGCACGACTCATACAAGCAGTTTCTTGGTGGGGCTTATAGCAAGTTCGAGCCGCGATATCTGCGACCTGTGTGCGAAACGAAGTATGGTAATGAAAGTATTGACCCGTCCGCAGAAAATCGGCTTAAGAGCAGTGCCAATTACTGGCCAAAGAACCTAGCTGGTAAAGTTTCACCATAGTACCTCCGCAACGGCTAACGTTCTGTTTCACTCGGACCCAGCGCTGCGCGCCGGCTCCGTCGTCCCGGACGTTCTGCATAGCGCAGCGCCGGTCCAGTGAACAGGACGTTAGGCTTATCGACGTTTACAGCAATTTCTACAACAGAGGAGATAAGGTATGGCAACAGGTCATGATATTGTCGCAGAGGCAATGAAGCATTTAGGGGAGGAGTATATTCTTGGCGCAGACGTGCCTTTTGAAAACCCTGGTTATAAAGGCCCATGGGACTGTGCTGAATTTTGTTCATGGGTGGTCTATCAGGTATCTGGATTAGTGTATGGTTGTGTTGATAACTCCAAGCCGATTAAAAAGCTTGAACCATATTCTGGTGGCTGGTATCGCGACGGAATGGCTTCGGTACAGAAAATTCCATATCAAGTAGCAGTAAAAACACCAGGCGCTGTGTTCGTCAGAAAACCAATGGAAGGTAAGGTTGGGCATGTGGCTTTTAGTCAAGGGAATGGAAAGACTATTGAAGCTATGAACTCAAAGTATGACGTGACAGAAAAATCCCCGAATAATCGGGTATGGCATGTTTGCTTTTTGATAGATGGAATTGACTACACATGAAATGCTAGAAGTGGCGGGCTAACGGCAACCGTAACCCGCTACTTTGTACAAAGTTATCCAGCCTAACATGGCGCTGCACCGGACCCGCGCTTAATGCTGGTGCTTATTACTCGGATTCACTGTGCGCGGGCCGGTGAGCTTGGTCCGTTAGCCATTCATATGACTCTTGTCGCTGCATTTTCAGTCAACGGTGTTCCCGCGCTCGTCGGCGACTTCCTAATTACTGATAACTATCCCCACGCG
Source organism: Candidatus Contendibacter sp. (assembly GCA_031732755.1). Lineage (GTDB taxonomy): Bacteria > Pseudomonadota > Gammaproteobacteria > Competibacterales > Competibacteraceae > Contendibacter. The sequence continues at coordinate 192 of JAVMKI010000011.1, read as the reverse complement.
AATCACATCTTTCTTCCAACGAAGCCCGACCTTCGTAACAAGAAACCCGAATCCGGTAAGCGACGAATCTGTGGTGTAAGGAAGAAAATTCATAAGATTGGGGAGCGACTCGTTGTTGGATTTACAGGTGATCTAAGAGCACCCGATTACCCATAAATCATCCAGGAGGGATGAAAGCTTGTTTGGCGGCGG
>JAVMKI010000010.1:0-6211 GCA_031732755.1 Candidatus Contendibacter sp. | reverse complement strand
GGTATCAGTAGGTCATGCAATATTATGGGGGTCGCATCACTTTGAATCACACCCCATGGTGACCCGAATCTTGCGGGAAACTGGTCTGGAGCCGCGCTACCTTGATCTGGAAATCACCGAAAGCCTGGTCATGAAGGATGTGACAGGCAGTATCGCGACCATGCACGCGCTCAAGGGCATCGGCATCAAATTGTCCATCGACGATTTTGGCACCGGTTATTCCTCGCTGAGCTATCTGAAGCAATTTCCCATCGATCAGTTGAAAATTGATAAGTCCTTTCTGCACGAGATCGCCACCAGCGAGGAAGACGCCGCCATTACACTCGCGATCATTGCCATGGCCCACAGCATGCGGCTAACCGTCATCGCCGAGGGGGTGGAGGATGAAACGCAACTGGCGTTTCTGCGCGCCAATCAATGCGATGAAATCCAGGGCTACTATTTAAGCCGTCCTGTACCCGCGCACGAAATCCCGGCTTTGCTCGATTCCCGAATCAAGGTGATTGCCCGAAACGATTCTACCCACACGCACAGATGAAGCGGTGGATGCCGCTCCAGGCAAACCCTAGACATTTCCTGACTTCTTGAAAAGCGGGATTATGGGATTATAAGGAGACCGGGAATCGTTGGCCATCCGCGTTGCCTTCAGGCAGGACTTCGATGCAAGAATCTTTTTCATTCACGGCGCGGTGGTTTTTGGCTTGAGACTTCGCCGTCAGATACCACCAAAGGCATGAAAAAACCCGCGCTTGGCGGGTTTCGATTTCCGGCGAGAGAGGACTTGCAATTGTCCATTCAATAGTTTGTTTTACCAGCAGATTCCATTACTGGATTTCTCCAGTGACCCCGGAAAGTGACCCCGATCCAGCGCGCCATATAGCCACATGGGTGATTTTCAGCCCGCCACCCCGGCCGGGCCGGCGGCGGCCATGCCGCGAACGGTGGAACCGTGCAACGGCAAGCCATCCAGGCCGGTGATGCCGTGATCCTTGAACATCCGCTTGGCGATACCGCCGAAACTCTCAGCCTTCCGCCCGCCATTGCCGGACCTTCTTCCGCCAGGCGCGGCGTTCCACTTCGGCCAGTTGGGCGTAAACCCGTCCACTAGCGGGCGCTAGTCCATCGCTAGCGGAACTGTCCAGAACTTCCAAGGCGCGGCTGATAATGGCGGCATAGGGTTGGCCGCTGGTGCTGGCCAACCGCTTGAGGCGGTCAAAGGCCGTGCCATCAAGTCGAACCGAAACTTGGCTCATAGTCTTGGTATCCCCTATCCTCCAGTTTTCCACGCTGGGCCGGCGGGGAGATTCCGAAACCCGCCAAGGAGGTTGGCGGGTGGCGGCCGGTGTGCGGGCCATTTAACGCCCCGGTGGCGACGCGGGGCTATGGCCTTGCACTGTCTCGCCCGCATCGCTCGTTCCCCCGGTTGTTCAGTGATTTTGCGCGGCCATGGCCTCAGCGGCCGCTGAAATCCAGGCCGTTGCCATGAGCAATGCTCCGCGAATTTCCTCGGTCGTCGCCTCGCTACAGGCCAGTTTTCCGATGGTGCGCAGCAACATCGCCATGATGTGCTGTGGTGCCATGTTCGCGGTGGTCGTCACGAGGGCGTGATGGTCGGGACTTCCCAGGACTTCAAGCGCCTCCAGCGCGCAGGCTTTCGCCAGCGGACTGAGGCGATTCGGATCGGGTTGGCAAAAGGCGGGCGGCGTCATGGTGGAATTACGCCATCTTCACCGCGCCGGCATAGCCGACCGCCGTACAGGCGATGTCAAACCGGATTTTGAATTTCATGGTGTCGCGGTCGAAATCCGCATCCTGTTCCACCGTGGGCACGGTGACACCATTGAGATAGCCCAGCCGGATCACGGGCGCAACGGCGGGATCACTCAACAAGTACCAGTCGGCGGCGTCAGATTCGTCCAAGCGTGGATCAGCGACGACGACGAGGGCCTTCACCCAGCCGGGCGTTTGCTGTTCGACGTTCGCTTCCGGGCGAAAGGTCAAACTCGCCACCAGGGCTTCAGCCGTCGCTTCCTCGGCAACCGGGCACACGATGAACCGCGGATTCGTCAGGACAAAACCGCCGCTTGAATCCTTCTGCTTCCGCATCAAGGCGCGGGCCGTGCCCAGACCCGCCACGCCAGTCGTGGCATGGGTCGAATCCAGGTTCGCACGGTTGGCATGGAACAAGGCAGTACCATCCGCCATTGTCGGGTTGCCGGTCAGCACGCCAAAGACGAGATCGCGCTCCAGCCGAGCGGCCGCATTGGCGGCGGTGCGCAGCAGCGCGCCAAAGGCGTCCAAATCATCGTTAATCATCGCTTCGCGGGTGAAAATCATCCCGCGCGCATAGGTGGCCAGTCGGTAGGATTCCGCGCCGTCCGTGATCGCTCCGAACTTGATTTCGCTACCCTCGTATTTGCGCTCAAGACCGGGCAGGAACGAGACATTCACCACTTTGCTTTCCTTGAAATCGACCAGGTTGCCGGACTCGCACAGTTGCCGATGGTCGCTCACCAGGGCCTCGAAGCGGGTGACCAAGGAACGGTTCGCGGTCGTGCCCAGCAGTTCGGGGAAATCACTGGTCGTCATCGCGGCATGGATCACGCTGGAACGCGATTTACCCACGACGCTTTGCCCGGCGGCGTTCAGGCAGAGTCCAGCCATGGCGGTGAGGGGCATTTCCCGGAAGTCGGCGGCGGCCGGGTGAACCTGCTTGGGCGGCGTGCCCATGCGGATCGCCAGGGAGTCAGCGGCGGCGCGAATGAATTCACGACCACCAAAGCCACCAAAGGCCGTCGGATTACCAATGTGGGCGGCGCGTTCAGCGGCGCGGAATTCGCGTGTCATGGGGCCGGCGGGCATGGTCACCGCGTCGGGCGGAAGCGCCCATGAACCGCCGAGCGGCTCGGCCGCGCGCTCGCCATTTCGGGCGTGCAGTGCATATCGTCCAGACACTCGCTCAGCACTTGCTGCAACTCCTGGCGCTTGGCCAGGCTTCCCGTCAGACGGCCGCGAATTTCGCGGCGGCGCTCCTGTTCGCGGGTTAGGGCAGCTTTAGCGGCGGCGTCTTGGAGCGCTACCACGTCGGCGGTAGGCGATTGGGTACGGGTGACTTCAGTATTTTCAGCCATGAATTTGAACCTTTCAGGCAATTTCAAGTTGCCCAGCTTGGCGGCAACGCGCCGGGCCGGGGTAATTTCGTCGATCAGCCCGAAGCGAAGGGCTTCGTCGGCGGTGAACCAGTGGTCCCGGCCATCCAACAGCCGGTCAATTTCGGCGGCGGGCCGGCCGGTCTTGGCGCGGTAGGCGGCCGCCATGCCGGCGGCCATGGCGTCAAGCCCCTCGGCACTGTCCCGCAGATCGGTGGCGTTGCCGGTGATGCTCATCCATGGGGCGTGAACCATCAGCGCCGCGCCGTCAGCCATGCGGACCGTGCCCACGCAGCAAAGCAGAGTGGCGGCGGATGCCGCGATGCCTTCAATCTGCACGGCAACAGTCGCGCGATGGGCGCGGAGGGCGTTCAAGATCGCCAGGCCAGCGGCCAAATCGCCGCCGGGGGAGTTCACCAGGACCGTGACCGGCTCGGTGGGTTGTTCGCGCAATTGGTTGACCACCCGTTGCGCCATGGCGGCGGTGATTTCATCGAAAATGAGAATGTCCATGTCGAGATGAAACCATGGTTTTTTCTGAAAAATAAACGGGATTTATTTCAGAAGGGCAAAAATTTGCCGGGTTGTTTCTGGGATCGGCGCGGCTTGTTGCGCCTCAGCCAGTAGTCGCTGGAACGGATCGGACTGAAACCGGCTTTGTCGGGCCAGGATTTCCGAGATGGCTGTCGCCCGCGCCCAGCAACTCGAATCCTCCAGCAGGCCGGCGGCTTTTCGCAGTAGCGCGTTGCGATACGCGCGGCGGTCCTTCGCCGGGAGTCCAGCCACCAGGGCGCGGCGGATGTCGTTCACCAGGGCCAATGGCCAATGGCCAGTGACGGCGGCGATGGAGATGCGATTCAGCAGGCTGGAAGTCATCTAAGTCTGTGTGTTTGCATGGAAATGTGGAAAAGTCTGTTTTCCCGCGCCTTTCGCGATGACCCGTGGTTGAGCGCCTGGGAGTACCTTCAACCGACCGGATACAAACATGCCGTCCCAGCCGTCCCAACCGTCCCAAGAAATAATTACTATTCAAGATCATCATCTTATTGTTTCAATTCCTGGCAATTCCTGGGACGGTTTCAATTTTAAAACCGTCCCAAGCCGTCCCAGCGGCATCAATCCCCCTCCGTGTGGATGACATAGAATCGTTGCCGCTCCCCATTGATGCGCTCGCGCTGGCCACCGTCGCCACTCCCGCCACCCTCCAACCGGTTGACTCGCTTCAGGGCGCTGAGGGCTACCCCTCGCCCATGAAGCCGCGTCAAGTCCTTCCAACCCGCCGCGTTCAGGTAGAAGGTCCGCCGTTCATCCCTGAGTGCCGTGTACCCGTAGAACGGCCGTAGGCTGGTCATGCGTTGCTCATTCAAAACGTTCTTGTCGAGCGGGTTGATTTCGGCGAATGAGCCGGTTTGGTGTTCGGCCAGCCATTCGTTGCAGCGCAACAAAAACAAGGTCTCATCCCGATTGGCCGCGCCCCAGTGGGCTTTCCAGCGCTCGAACATCGCGGCGGCGGCTTCCAAGGCGCGGCCGTGTTCCCAACCGGTGATACCCCAGCGCGTGGCGAGTTCGCCGGCAAAACCGACCAGGGCGAACCGCAACGCCACCCGGTCAATCTCGTTCGTGGAATCCGCCCCAGCCAGGCGCGCGGCCTTGGACTTCACCAGGGCGGCGGTCTCTTCGGGATCGGGTAAACCGTCGGGAGCCGTCAACCGGGTCAAAAAGGCGCGGGCCGCGTGGCCGTGGTTCCGCTTGGCCGCTTGGCCGATGTCGCCCAGCAACGCCTTTCGGCGGTCTGGCTCCGCAAGCCCGGCGAAGATGCCCGCGCCGTCCACGTCCACGGGGATATGAGCCAGCCGGGTTTCTTGACCGGCGGCGGGCGGAAATCCGCCAGGACCGGCCATGACTTGCGAAAGGGATTTTTCGCCACTGGACAGCAGCAAGGTCCGCCAGCGTAGATTGGCGCGATGGGTCAGCCGGACGTTGCCGCGCGTTCGGCCATTCTCGTTGCAGATCAGATAGACGATTTCCCCGATCGCCTTGGGGTCCGCCTGTCCAATCTCATCCAACACTAGCAGGGTGTCGGAATAAGCAGCGGTGACCAGCTCAACGCCAACCCGCGTCCCGTTCCAGGTTTGCAGCAGTTCGCGCGAGTCGCCCCAAACCGACAGGGCGAAGCGTTGCGCGCTGGTCTTGCCGGTGGACGTGAGTCCCTCAAAGTGAAAACCGCCGCTCTCGATGCGCAACGGTTCCAGCAGCGGGCCGGCGAACGCGCACGAGAGGGCGAAGACCGGTAGATCGTAAGGTGCGGCGGGAACCGCCACCCCGTTCCGCCACCCTTCCAAGCTCCCCCGCAACGTGTAGGGGGAAGGGCGCGGGTCGTCGGATTGGTAGAAAATATCCGAACCGTTCGCGCCGAATATCTCATCGGGCAAGATGAAGCGCCCGCCCGTTGCCCAGCCAGTCCGGGCGACGCTCAGGGCCTTTGGCATATCTGCAACTTCCGACCGGGCACGGTTCAAATACTCTCGCAGGCGGTGGAAGGCGTTGTCCGTCACCGACATGTGAAAGCCCATGTCGTATAATTTTTGAAACAACTCCCGGCCTTCCATGACCAGCAGGGCGCGCGGCAAGGTCCAGGTGTGGGCATGGCCATGAATCGAGAGGAACCGCAACGCAAGGCCGTGCCCGTGGCCTTGACCGTCGTCCGTCGTCGCCAACAACTCAAACGGGATGGAAATCCATACCGGGTCGCCATGCTTCGATTGGGTATCCTTCCCGTTTTTTTCTTGTACGACAGGCACATAGTAAAGGCCGGGCACATCAACTTCATGGCGTTTCGCCAAATCGGGGCACGCGCTCAGACAGCTTTTGTCGGCTCTTACCATGAAAAAGTACGGCCGCAACGGGCCGGCTGGGACGGTTTCGCCAGTGCCTGGGACGGCTGGGACGGTTTCAAAATCGCCTTCCGTCCCACTTTTTGAAGAATTATTTTCTTCAATATCAACAGAGTAAGTATCCCCCGGCAGAGCCGGGGGCTTTAGTTCGTGAGCCGCTCGAAGCGG
>JAVMKI010000009.1:17939-46881 GCA_031732755.1 Candidatus Contendibacter sp. | reverse complement strand
GGTATCAGTAGGTCATGCAATATTATGGGGGTCGCATCACTTTGAATCACACCCTTCCTCCAACCCCACCAGGAATACCAGCGGAAACTCCAACCCCTTGGCCATGTGCATGGTCATCAGTTGCACACTGTCTTCGCCAGCGGCGCCTTGCGCCTGCCCGGATTCCAGAACGGCGTGGGCCAGGAAAGCATTCAGCCAGTTTGGCTCGTCCAGGTCCACACCAACCACGATCGGATCGGTGTGAGTGATGAAATCGCCGCTGGCGTTGACCAACTCCTCCAGATTCTCGATCCGTATCTCGCCCTTGTTATCCTTGGCCTGTTCGTACATGGCGCGCAGGCCGCTGTGGGCGATGACGTGCTCCATCCGCTCCGGCAACGGTTGGCCGCGACTGTTGCAATCCAGCGCCTCGATCAGGTTCAGAAAGCCACGCACCGCGTTGGCGGCCCGACCGCTTAGCCCACCGCTGGTCAACAGGCCCAGCGCGGCCTGCCATAACGAACTCCCTTGCGCGCGCGCCGCTGCGCGCAGCAGGTCCACGGTGCGCTCGCCGATGGCCCGGGGTGGGGTGTTCACTGCCCGTTCGAAGGAAGGATCGTCGTCGCGGTGCGCGACCAGCCGCAAGTAGGCCAGGGCATCCTTGATTTCGGCCCGCTCGAAGAAGCGCAAGCCGCCGTAAATCCGATACGGCAGCGCCGCCGCGACCAGCGTTTCCTCGAATACGCGCGACTGGGCGTTGGAACGGTAGAGTATCGCGGCGTCGCGGCGCTGGCCGCCCTGTTCTACCCACCGGCGAATCCGCTCGACCACGAAGCGCGCCTCATCCGTTTCGTCGAAGGCGTTGTAAATTTGGATCGGCTCGCCGTCACCGTCAGCGGTCCACAGGTTCTTGCCCAGCCGGGCGGCGTTGTGGGCGATCAGCGCATTGGCGGCCTTGAGGATGTTGTGGGTGGAACGGTAGTTCTGTTCCAGGCGGATCGTGCGCGTGCCGGGGAAGTCGTCGGCGAATTTCTGAATGTTCTCGACCTTCGAACCCCTCCACCCATATACGCACTGGTCGTCATCGCCGACGATGAAGACATCGCCCCGACCGTCGGTCAGCAGCCGTATCCATTGGTACTGGATGGTGTTGGTATCCTGGAATTCGTCCACCAGCACATGTTGAAACCGCTCCCGGTAATGCGCCAGCAAATCCGGGTGGTCGCGCCAGAGTTCGTGGGCGCGCAACAGCAGCTCGCCAAAATCCACCAGCCCGCCGCGCGCGCATTCCTGCTGATAGATCGTGTAGATCTGTCGGTACTGGCGCTGAACCGGCTTGCCGTCATCGGGCAACTCGGCGGGACGCTGGATTTCGTCCTTGCAGCGATTGATGAAGCCGGCCACTTGAGCCGGCGGCCACTTTTTCTCGTCCAGATTCAGGTCACGCAGCACCCGTTTGAGTAGCCGGTTCTGATCGTCGCTGTCGAGAATTTGGAAGGTGCGCGGCAGCCCCGCTTCCTGCCAGTGCTGGCGCAACAGACGGTGAGCGATGCCGTGAAAAGTGCCGATCCAAAGCCCACCGATGGGCTGGTCCAGCATCTTTTCCACCCGGCCGCGCATCTCGGCGGCGGCTTTGTTGGTGAAGGTCACCGCCAGGATGGACCAGGGGGAGGTGTTCTCCACCGTCAGCAGCCAGGCGATGCGCCGGGTCAACACCCGGGTTTTGCCGCTGCCGGCTCCGGCCAGGATCCGCAGGGGTCCCGATGGGGCGGTTACTGCTTGGCGTTGAGGTTCGTTGAGATCGTCGAGAATCCAGGAAACATCCATGATGGGCCATTCTAACAGAATCGCTTGGGGTGGACGGGAGGTAGACCCGTCGTTTGGCGGGCTTGGCCGCGAGGTGTCGAATTGGATCGGGGCGGATCGCCCCGAACGAGCGCAAGAACGTCAAAACTGTCGTGATAGTCCACGCTCTACGCAAATGACGTCAAATCCATATCGATTGGCGAACCGCAAGGGAACCATCGTCATCCAAGCAACTCCCACCTCGCCGGGGCGAAGGTGGCGCGGCTGGCGAGTCGATGGGATATTCAGGATAGCGCGGCGGTAATTTCATCCTGCATGGCTTTGACGACCGCCACCGGGTCTTCGGCGTTGCGGATGGGGCGGCCCACCACCACGTGATCGGCACCGTTGCGAATGGCGGCGTACGCCGACGCGATGCGCCTTTGATCGTCCTCCTGGATGACATCGTTCGTCCCTGGCCGGATGCCTGGCGTCACGATCAAGAACTTGTCGCCCAACCCCTCGCGCAGGCGGGGGACTTCCAGCCCCGACGAGATCACGCCATCACAGCCGAGGTCCAGAGCCTTGCGGGCGCGGTGGTAGACCAATTGTTCGATGGTGCCGGAGAAACCCATCTCTCGCATGTCGGATTCATCGAAGCTGGTCAGGACGGTGACGGCCAAAATTTTAGCGCCGTCTCGTTCCTGCACGGCGGCGCGCAAAATCGGATCGTTGCCATGGACGGTGATAAAGGCCGCGCCCCGATGCTTCAATTCGCGAACCGCCAGCGCCACGGTTTCGGGAATGTCGAAGAATTTCAGATCGACCATGACCCGGTGGCCACGCGCCAAGATCATGTCGATGACTGGGAACCAGCCGGCCAAAAACAGTTGCAGGCCGACCTTATAGAAATTCACATGCGCGCCCAGGCGGTCCAGCCAGCGTTCGGCTTCGCCTGGAGAATCAACGTCGAGCGCAAAAATAATGCGCTCGTTCAATGGGATATTCTTTGCCATGATCACACTCTGGATAGGGTGGCGCGAGGGAGACCCCAAATGGGGCGCGGCGAATAGGGTAATCGTTCCCCGCTAGCGGAACAATGTGTTAACTGGTTTCCCGGAGCAACGCGCTGCGTGGAAGGTGAAACCCGCCTTTTTGATGGTCCCTAATGGGCGACTATCGAAGCAGTGGGCCGCAATTCAAAATACACCAGCAGAGTAGCCTGCCAGGCATTGCAGTTGTCGTCGCTGATCATGAAGAACCGTTGGTCGCGGTGATGAGCCAACCCCTCGAAATTGTCCAACAGCCAGCCACGACTGCTGTCGAATACCGCCACGTCAACGGTCTTCAGCGGCGTCTGGGTTGTCCCCGGCGCGGGCAACGGTTCGGTGCGGCGTAGGCTGATGATCAGAGGCCGCAAGGGGTTGACGAACGCGCGTTCCAGGGTCAATAGACCGCCATTCGGCAGCATGGTCATGTCGACCAGCGCGCTGCCGGGGGCCTTGCCGAGCGGATAATTCCAGAATCGGCCCTCGCGGGTGAAAATACGCACCTGACCGGCGGGATCACCGCGCATCGGTGTTTCGGAGCCGACCAGGACACCCCAGCGTGGGTCGATCGTGATGGCTTCGAGCGCCTGGTTGGAGTCGTGGTAGTTGCGAGGGTCGCGCAGTAGCGCCGGTAACGGCTCCTCGCCCCGCCACTCACCCCTGGTGCCATAGCGAACCACGCGCGGTTTTCCCTCGAACGAGACGACCAGCGCCGTGTCGCCCGGTCTTTGATGATTTTCCTTGCGGATGGCCAAGCCCTCGGCGTCGCTGAACGGTGGGCGCAGCGGTCGGTTGCTTTCGTCACGCAGCGGGTAGGCAGCGACCAGTTGTGCCCCAGTCAGATAGCTGTGGGCGTCAAACTCCGGTCGCAGATGAAACAAGCGGCCCTCGTCAGAGAGAGCGTACAACAGGCCAGCGTCCTCGTCCCAAGCCAGGCCGGACAAGCCGCACAATCGCAAGCCGTCGATGGACACCTCGCTGAGCCGCAGCGCGCCGAGCAGTCGGACGCCCGCATGGACATCGCCGGGACTGACTTGATCGGCGAGCGAAATCGGGGTTGCCTCGAACTCGCGGGCGGCGCAGGCGCTGATGAGCAGCCCCGGCATCAGGGCGAGCAGCAGGATCAGACGGGGCATGCGGACTCCAGGATCGTGATGGCGGCAAGACCGAGTGAACATGTTACCATTTCACGACTATCACTCAGAGCAAGAAGGCAGAGGCATGGGCGTACCGGTTTGGAACCCGGCGGTTGAATTCATGGAGCGGGAGGCGCTGGAGCGCTTGCAGTTCGCCAATCTGCGTCAGACCGTGGCCTGGGCGCTGAAAACGCCCTTCTACCGGCGGCGGTTGGCCGAGGTCGGGCTAACCCACCCGGAAGACCTGAGCAGCCTACGCGACCTGCGCAAGCTGCCCTACACCACCAAGGACGACCTGCGCGCGGCCTATCCCGATGGCCTGCTGGCTATGGAGGTGGAGCAGGTGGTGCGCCTGCACACGTCCAGCGGCACCACCGGGATGCCGACCGTGATTTATCACACCCGGCGCGATATCGACCATTGGACCGAACTGGTCGCCCGCTGCATCGTCGCTACCGGCGCCACCGCCCGCGATGTGTTCCAGAACATGACCAATTACGGGATGTTCACCGGTGGGCTGGGCCTGCATTACGGCGCGGAGCGGGTGGGGATGCTGGTGATTCCGGCCAGTTCCGGCAACACCGGCCGTCAGATTCAACTGATGCGGAATTTTCAGACGACCGTGGTGCATGCCACCCCCAGCTATCTGTTGCACCTGCATGCGGCGCTGGCCGGCGAGGGCGTGAACGTGGACCAGTTGAAGCTGCGCAAGGCGTTCATTGGCGCGGAGCCGCATTCGGAGGAAACCCGCCGCAAGATCGAAGCACTGTTCGGTATTCAGGCCTACAACTCCTATGGCCTGAGCGAAATGAACGGTCCCGGCGTGGCGTTCGAGTGCGTGTATCAGACCGGGCTGCACCTGTGGGAGGACGCCTACATTCTGGAGATCGTCGATCCTCAGACTTTGCAGCCGCTGCCGGAAGGCGAGACCGGCGAAATCGTGATGACCACCCTGCAACGGCAGGCCACCCCGTTGCTGCGCTATCGCACCCGAGATTTATCCCACCTGGTCAGCGGCCACTGTCCCTGCGGGCGCGGTCATCGCCGACTGGCGCGACTGAGAGGCCGTAGCGACGACATGCTGATCGTCAACGGGGTCAACGTGTTCCCATCCCAGATCGAGGACGTGTTGATGAAGACCCCGGAAGTCGGGACCAATTATCTGATTCAACTAGAAAAACGGGGTTCGCTGGATCGGCTGGTGGTCAAGACCGAGATCTATGCCAAACTGTTCACCGGCGACCCGCAAACCCTGGATGACCTGCGCGAGCGCATCGGCGAGGCGTTGCGCTCGGTCATTCTGGTCAAGCCGGCGGTTGAGCTGCACGAGCCGGGCAGCCTGCCGGTGTCGGAAGGCAAGGCCAAACGGGTGGTGGATTTACGGCCCGCGTTCTGAACGGGGCAAGGAACGAGTCATGGCGGAACAACTGAGCGTGTTCGTGGATAACCGGCCGGGGCGGCTAAACGCCATCATCGGCATCCTGCGCGATCATCGGATCAACATCCGGGCGATGACGATCGCCGATCACCGCGAGTACGGCGTGGCGAAATTGCTGGTCGACGATCCTCGCCTGGCCCATCATGTTCTGATGGAACAAGGCTTTGCCGCCGCGCTTCAGCCGGTGCTGGCCATTGCCATTGCGGATCAGCCGGGTGGCCTGCACGAGTTGCTGGAGATTCTGGCGGCGCGCCAGATCAATGTGCTAGACGCCTACGGGTTCGTGGTTGCGCCAGGCCAGCGGGCGGTGTGGTGCATGGAGGTCGATGACCCGGTCGAAGCCACGCGCCTGCTGTCCACGCACGGCCTGCGTCTGCTGGCGGACCGCGAGCTGTATCAATTGTAAACGGGATTGCGGAACGCATCGGGCCTCAATCCTGGTAAAGCCCGCTCTTAAGGTACTCATTGTGGGCGTGACGCAGCAACACCGCGATGACCGCCGCTGCCGGCAACGCCAGCAGGATGCCGAAGAAACCGAACAGGTGGCCGCCCGTCAACACCGCGAACATCACCACTACCGGATGCAGACCGATGCGGTCGCCGACCAGTTTCGGGGTCAGAAAGAAATCGCTGATGAATTGACCGACGCCGAATACGACCAAAACCGGAATCAGACTCAGAAAGCTGTGGAATTGCAACAGGGCGGCGATGCCAGCGGCGAGAACGCCAACGATCAGACCCAGATAAGGGACAAAACTGACCAAACCGGCCAGCATCCCGATCAACAGGGAAAAATCCAGCCCAATGATGGCCAGTCCCACCGAGTACATGACGCCCAGAGCCGTCATCACGATAAACTGACCACGCAGGAACGCGCCGATCACGGCGTCCGCTTCCCACGCCAGCTTGCTCACGGTCGGTTCGATGCGGCGTGGCAGCAGTTCGCGGACCCGGGCAACCAGCAAATCCCAGTCGCGCAGTAGGTAGAAGGTCACCACGGGCACCAGCACCAGGTTGGCGATCCAGGCGAAGATCACGGTGGACGAGGCCCGCAGCGACTCCAGCAAACTACCGGCCAGATCGCCGATTTCCTGAGCATATGTGAGCAACTTGTCGTGCAACTGGCTCAGTTCGAACAACGCTGGGTCGACGCCCAGCGTATTATGCAGCCAGGGGATGGCGCTGGTTTGCAGCCAGTCGAGATAAGTGGGCAGCTTGTGCATGAGGCTTTTGAACTGATGCGCCGACAGGGGAATCAGCAGCAACAACAGTAGTAGCAAGCCTAGAAGGATTGCGCTGAATGTCAGGGTCACCGCCCAGGACCGCGCCAGCCGGCGCGCTTCCAACCGGTCGATCAGGGGATCGCCCAGGTAGGCCAGCAGCGCGGAGAAGAGGAACGGCGTCAACACCGGCGCCAATAGGTATAACAGGCCGGTCAGAATCGCCGCGAGGATCAGCCAGAAGCGGGTGTGATAGGCGCGTTCCATCGGGAGTACCTTCATTTGGGCATTCAGGGCGCGTCGTGGGGGGAAGGGCTGGCCGGGCGTTTGCGCCAAGCCAGCCTTCCCCAGCGCCAGACATAAGCCATGCCGCTCCAAACCGTGGTCAAGGCGGTCAAATAAATCCCACCGGTCAGTAGCCATGCCGGTAGCGGAACCAAACCATAATGAACGATCACCGCGCCGACCAGCGCGAGTTGCATGAATGTGTTCAACTTGCTGATCATCAATGGGGCGGCGCGAAAGCGCGCGATTCGCAGGTGATAAGCGACCGCGCCGCCGACGATCACCAGATCCCGTAGGATCGCCAGCGCCACCAGCCAGCCCGGCAATTCGTTCAACCAGCCCAGCGTCAGAATCGCCCCCACGAGCAGTAGCTTGTCGGCGATAGGATCGAGCAAACCACCCAGTTCACTGGTCCAGCCGTAGTATTTGGCCAGGAAGCCGTCCAGCGCGTCGGAAATGCCGGCGATGACGAACAGCGCCAGCGCTAGCCCGTAGTATTCCTTCAGCAGCAGCCCCAGGAAGGGCGCCACCAGCAGGATGCGCAAGCCAGTGATCAGGTTAGGGATGTCGCGGGGTTGGAAAGATAGTAGGGCCACGGCGGCGCCACTCGGGCGATGGGCGGATATTTTCGAAAGTATACGGACGGAATCGGCATGTCATTAAAGCACAATGGAGTGTATGCCCCGCTAAAAATTCCCATGGGTCGCTGACGGAAGGATTGGATGGCGGAATGTTAAACTGGGCAGGTTCGTCATCGAATCATTGCATACTGGGTAACCAAATCATGAATAAATCGTTTTTTCTACTGCTGGTGGGTAGCCTGCTGACGACTGCTCCGGCTTGGGCGGCCGATGGTGATTGGGATCGAGCCAGAAATGCCCACGAGCGTGGCGATTATGCCGCTGAGGTGGCCATCGTCCGGCCGTTGGCCGAAAAGGGCGTTCCCTTCGCTCAGTTCAATCTGGGCGTGCTGTATGACCAAGGCAAGGGAGTACCACAGGATAACACTCTGGCGATGCAGTGGTATCAGAAGGCGGCGGAGCAGGGTTTGCCCCAAGCGCAAGTCAATCTAGCCATTATGTATGAGGAAGGCCAAGGGATGAAACCCGACTATGCGCAAGCCTATTTCTGGTACGCGTTGGCGGACCTCCAGGGTGACAGCCAAGCGCCACAGGCCAAGCAAGATGTCGCCAAAAAGATGACTCCGGCCCAGATCGAGGAGGCGGAGGGGCGGATCAAGGAGTTCAAGGCCGCGCATCCCTTTCGTATTCAGCCGCTGCCCGCTCCTCAGTCCGACACACCGCATGGTGGGAACAATTAACCGCCGAACAATTAACCACCTCCACCGCTGGCGATCCCGCTCACGAGGGCGGGTAGACGATCAATTGCTGACCGGCTTTCAGGGCGTTTTTGCCGGTCAGACCATTCCATTGCGCCAGGGCTTGGGAAGGAACGCCGTGGCGTTTGGCGATGATGTCCAGAGTTTCGCCCTTTTGCACCGTGTACCGGGTGGGAGCCAATAATCGGGCGCCCGGCGCGTTAGCCACCAGGTTTTGGGCCTGTTCACGGGGCAGCAACAGCTTGTAGGCGGAGGTCGGCGGTTCAACGCCCGATTTGAACCCAGGATTGAAGCGGAGAAAATCCTCGATGGAGATGCCGGCGGCGGTCACGCTGTCGAACACCTTGGTCTCGGGCGTGAGGTCAACCCGATACAGATAGGGTTGATTGGCAATGGTCTGGAGTTTCAGGCCATGCGCTCCGGGGTCGGCGATGACGTGCGCCAGCGCCACGATGCGGGGCACGTAATCTTGGGTCTCCTTGGGCAGTTTCTTCAGGCTCCAGAACAGCGATTGCGGCGCTGGTTCGGTGGCGGCGGCCAGGCGAGGGGGGGCTGCCAGGGCCAGGGCGTAAACCACGGCGGGATGCGTTTCCACCGCGATCGGTGGATGGGGTTCGGCGGCGTAGGCCACCATCGCTTCCTGCACCGCGCGCGGCCCGGCGTTGTACGCCGCCAGCGCCAGCAGCCAATCGCCATCGAACAGCTTGTTCAGGTAACGCAGATAGCGCAACGCGACGTCGGTCGAGGTATGAATATCGAGACGGCCATCGTAGCCATCGGCTAGCGTCAAGCCCCATTCCTGGCCCGTGGTCGGGATGATTTGCCAGAGCCCGGCGGCGTCCTTGGGGGAGACGGCGGTCGGCGCGAACGCGCTTTCCACCATCGGCACCAGGGCCAGATCCATCGGCAACTGACCCCGGTCGAGATGTTCGACGATGTAGTACAGATAGGGCTGCGCGCGTTCGGTAAACAGGTTCAGATAACCAGGATTGCGTTTCAGGTAATCGATCCGCTCGGTGATCCGGGGGTGTTCCACACCAGCTAGCGCCAACTGCACGCGCATCCGACCCCAAAGGTCTTTGCTGACGGGAACTGGTTGATTCTTGCTCTTCGAGCGGGCTCGGGCGGTGGTGGGCTGGGCCTTGAGCGACGCGGATTGGCGGGCTGGCGGTGGTGTGGTGGCCGCGACGAGGTTCGCCGATATTCCAGCGCTGGATGGTTGGGTGGCGGGTTGGCCTAGCGCTGGGAGCGTCATCACGATCCGGGATGCGGGTTTGCGCGCGGCGGGGGCGGGCGGGGCCGGTCGTTGCATCACCACCACATCCGAGGATGGCGCTAGGGGTTGTCGGGTCGTGCGCTGGCGATATTCGGATGGATCGCGGGTTTGCCAGTAGTCCACGTAAACGGATTCAGCCGTTGGTTGGGAATCGGTGACGTCAGCGGTGCCCATCGGCGGCAGCCAGGCGCAGGCTCCCAGGGTGGAGCAGAGAGCTAGCGCGGTCAAGGTTGCGGGGATGAGTTTTGGCATGGTTTTTTCCCATTCGTGGTGGCCGACTTTGAGTATGATGCTATTTTTTTAACAGGTTTTTCAATATGTTCGCCAATGGTTGGAGGAGTGGTGGAAGCGATGGCGGTGCAGTGATAGTGTGATTCCCCTTAAAAACAACACGGTGCTTCTCCATGGGATGGGCGGCCAGATGAAGGATGCGGTTGTCTACGGGTGGGTGAAGCCGGCCAGATAATGGTCCAGCAGCGAGTCGGTCACCTCCTGGATCGGTGGTCCCCCCGCCATTTCCAGCTTCTGGTCGAAGCCCAGGATGCAGATGCCGTGAATCCCGCTCCACAGGGCGCGGGCGGCCAGGGCGATATCCTCCGGGGGCCGTCGGGGGCAGAGCAGCGCCAATTGCTGTTGCACCAGAGCGAACATGCTCGCTACCTTGGCGGTGAAGGAATCGGGCAACGGCTGGTTCTCTGGCATTCGGTGTTGATAAATGGCCAACCAGCGGTGGGTTTCGGTGAGGGCGAACGTGATGTAGGTCCGCGCCAGCGCCCGAAGCGCGGCGGCTGGCGGTTGGTGGGCGACGGCGGTGAGCAAGCGGGTTTGCAGGGTTTCCAGCGTCCGTTCGTTCATCTGGGCGATTAGATCGTCCAGATTTCGAAATACCATATATAGACTGCCGACGGTGTAGCCGATGCGGCCCACCACCTTACGAGTGCTCAGGCCGGTCAAGCCGTGCTCGACAACCAATTGTTCGGCGGCTTGCAGCGCGATTTCCCGGAGTTCCTCGCGCGTGTGTTCGTTGCGTCTACCCATGGCCATGCTCCGGCTATCGCGGGCCGTCTAACCGCGACGGCGCCGCCAGAGGGCATCCAGGCTCGGCGAGAACACCCGCAGATCGACCTGGGCCTGCGCTTCCCGCATCGCCTGGTGCATCAGGGCGATATTGAGCTGGGCGCGCTGTTTGAGAACTTCCGCTTTGATTTTAGCCAGCTCGTCGGGACCTGCCATAAGGTCTCGCTCGATCCGCGTTCGTTCCTGGGCGTATTGCCGGCGCAAGCGGGCCACGGCGGCGGGATCGACGCCTTGGCGCGGGTCATAGCGAAACCGCTGTTCCAAATCCTGCCGCCAGTTGAGCAGCGCCGTCGTTCGCTGGCGGCCTAGTCGTTGGCCGAAGCCGGGCACCCCGTTCAGCGCCTCGGCGGTGACATCGGCGGCGGTTTCGATGCCATACGAGGCCAGCGCCATTCGATCAGTGGTGAGAATGCCGGGAATCTGAGCCGCATCAATGAAATAGCCTTCCAAAAACGCTCGCAACTGGGTTTGACGCTGGTCGGTTTCCAGTCGTTGCAAGTCCCGTTGCAGCTCCACCGCCAGGTTCCGATACCGATCACGCAAGGCGACTAGGGCCTGTAACCGGGTGGTAAATGCTTGCTCGCTGGCGTGTTGGTTCCAAGCGGCGCGTAGTTCGATGAGTTCCTGCCGGGCGGCGAATAGCGCCAGGCGGCGGCGCTGTGCTTCGCGGTGGACCGCGCCGTCGCGCAGCAGCGACCAGGCGGCCGCCGCGAGCGGCGCCCACAGCCAGGCCAGTCGCCACTGGACGAGCGTCGCCAGCACCGCCACGCCGGCGATGGCCATCGCCTTGATGCCGTTGACGCGCTGGATGTGCTGCAACACTTCGGGCAGTGGAGTCGGAACGATGGGTGCGCGCGGCGTGGGAGTGGGCATGGCGTCGTCGCCGGGCGGCGCGACTATCTGAATGCGGCTCCAAGCAGTGTCCAGATCGAAAGAGCCGGTGCCGCCGATGCCCGGATCATCCGTCGAAAAGTGCTCCGATAGCATGAAAAACGCTGTTCCGCTAGCCCGTTCCAGTACACACCAAGGGCATTCCGGCAGGGCGCGCGGGTATTTGTGCACGCCATTGCGGCGGCAGGCACGCAGTTCAACGCCGAGTTGCTCCAACACCCGCAGCCAGTCGCGGGCGCTGGGGCGGCCTTGGGCCAGCTTGGGCGGCGCGAAGGCCCGCTCGAACAGGTCGGCGACCGTGGTTGGCAAGGCGGCAAAGGGCAGGGTATAGGGCGGCGGTTCCATCTGCCGGGTGTGGGCGTGGCGGCCAAAGGCAAAACGGTATTCTCGGATGGCGCGCTCGATGGGCATGTCACCCTTGCCTCGGTAGCGGCCGGCGAAAGGGTGGCGGCCCATGAACAGGAGGTGAAAGCACAGCAAGGCCAAGCCAAAAGCATCGTGGTCGGGGGTGCGCGGCAGTCCGTGAAACGACTGGCCCTGCAATTCCGGGGCGGTGAACTGCGGCACCCCGACATCGCAGGGAAACAACCGGCTATTGGCGCTGATCTGGAACGAATCGCAATCGATCAGTTTGACCAGCGCCCGGGGCGAAACCACCACGTTGCCAGGATTGACATCGCCGATGACATGGCCGCGCGCGTGGATCGCCTCAAAGGCGCTAGCTAGATTGCGGGCGGCGTGGACCAGAAATGACCAGTCGGCCTGGGGGAAAGCTTTTTTGCGGTGCGAGGGACCGTAGAGACTGTGGATTTCCCGGTAGCCGTTGACCCGGGGCATGACGAAGCCCTGCACTGGCGCATCGGGTCGAACGCGCAGTACGTCCACCGGCCAGGCGGCGATTTCCAACAGGCCGGGATGGGCTTGTCGGGCCATGTTTTCCAGCTTGAGCGCTTTGTCGCCGCTGATCGGCTGATGATAAATCTTGGCGACGAAACCAGGCCGACCAGCGATTTCGTGAACCGCCCCCTCGCCGCCGCGCCCCAGTGCCGCGCCCAGTTCGAGCGGATGACCCGCGCCGTTATACAGCTTCGTCACCGTAGTCTTCCTGGACAGCGGCCGGAACGGAAGTAGGGCCAATTGGCGCGTCGGCTGGTGCAGGTTCGGCGTTCCCGGTGGGTTCGGCGGGTTCGGCGGGTTCGGCGAGTTCGGCAGTCGTGGTGGGGAGTCGAGTGGCCAGAATGAGGGTCTTGTCGTCGTGGGTGCGCTGGTTGAGGGAGGGCGCATCCAGGAAGCGTTCCAGCGCCGCTTGCAAGTCGGCTGGACAGCCAGGTTCGGGCGCGGTGCGCAGGCGCTGGAACAGCGGGCGGAAGAACGGCGCATGGGCTTGCCGGGTTTGATAGCGCAGCGCCAGCGGTTGCAGACCATCGGTCAACAAGGCGATTTCGGTGACCGGTTCGGCCAGCATGGCGAATTCCAGCCGGGCGGTGGCGCTGGCGTCGGTGACGAAGTAGGTTTCGTTGGCGTATTCGCCGGTTTGTGGCCAGAACACCGGTCGGTAGTCGTCCCCGGTTCCAATCACGATGGCGCCGTCGCCGATTTGCAGAAACAGTGCGTGATGATCGGTCAACACCGCACCGAGCAGGGTGCAGGCGAATGCCCGGACGGGCAACCCGATTTCGGCGGCGCGCTGGCTCACGGCGGTTTGCACCCGCGCGATCAGCATTTCGGCGACGGTCCGCGTCCAGGCAGCGGCGACGGTTTGCGTCAGCTCGGCGGCGCATTCGGCCAGCAGGGTCTGGCAGGTCAGTTCCGCGCCGACGCGCGCTTGAGCGGCGCTGCCGGCGCCGTCGGCGGCGACCAGCATCAATGTGGCGTTGGGAGCATCCAGCCACCGAACCGCGCAGGCGTCCTGACACTCGGCGGCGGCGACGCGATGCGCCACGCCGGGGATGCTGGCGTACACATAGCGCCAGCCGCCCGCCGCGCTCATATCGAGGCCCAGCCGTCGGGCGTGGCCGGGTTGCTTAACGGTACTTCCGTGCCCGGCACGGAGCGCGACACCGAGCGCATCGAGTTCGATAGCCACTGGAACAGCTCGCGGAAACGCAACCCTTTCAGCCGCAGCGGCTGACGCAAGGAAATGCGCTGCAAAATGTCCAGATTGGCGCCCTCGACCCCGACCGCGAAGAAGGCGAAGGCGCGGCTTTCCTCGCCCTTGCGGATTTCGAGCGCGGCGGCCTGCCAATCGTCGGTGGGGCTACCGTCGGTGATCAAGAACACCCAGGGCCGGAAGAAGGGAATACCGTGTTCCCGGTACAGCGCCTTGCGCTGGCTGAGCAGCTCCAGTCCCCGCGCAATCGCCTGGCCCATCGGAGTGTCCTTGTTGGCGCGCAGGTGGGGCGGCGTGAATTGCTCGGCGGTCTGGAACTCGTTGATGACCTCGACCGGGCCGAAGCCGATGATGGCGATCTCGACCCGTTTGGCGGCCAGGCTGTCGGCCATCAGTTCCTCTTTAAAGGTAGCCAACCCCGCGTTGAGTTCAGCGATGGGCGCACCATTCATGGACCAGGAATTGTCCAGTAGCAGCACACAGGGACAGCGAGGTTCAGGGTTGTCGGCAAACTCGGCGCCGCTAAAATCCGCGCCGAATGGGGTTTGTTGGGAAAGGTCGAGTTCGTTCATCCAAGGGGTCCTCTGGGGCGGCGCAAGTGTGAGTCAGTTGACTATAGTCTATCCGCCGCGTTGGCGGGGACCGGTATAATGCGTGGCGTTTCGAGCGGGATAGACCAGGAAATGAGGATGAAGTTGATGCGGATGGGAGGGGGATCGGTCTTGGGCACGGTGCTGCTGGTTGGTTGCGCGGGGCAGACGTTGGTGGTGGAACCGATAGGATCGCCACCGGACCCCACGGCAATGCTGGAGGTTCGGCTTGTGGGGCTGGCCGCGCGGCTGGACGCCCTGGAGCAGACGGTCATCGCCGAACGGGAGGCGCGCCGGGCGCGGACGGCGGCGAGTGAAAAGGCGCTGGCCGAGGTCAGACGGGAACTCAGGGCGTCAAAGACGGCGATGGCGGATCTACGGCGCAGGGTGAAATCGCTACCCCAGGCGCCGATGGCGCGGCATGGAGTGGCGGCGATCGCCAGTCACGCCGCGCCCAGCATGGCTTATCAGTCGGTTGACGTGGCTCTGGGCGAACTGCCTGGTGGCAACGGTGCGCGGGTAGCGCGGCCGATTCCAGCGGCGGTTCCCGATACCGCGCGGGAAATTCTGGTGTACGCGCAGGTGGCGACCGGTTACGTCAAGGGAGGACCGCATCGCTTTCGCATTGCGACGCGGTTGGAAAACGGCCAGGAAATGGCTTTCTACTTGTACGCGGTCGGCCAACCACAGCCAGGTTGGGCCTACAATTCCGACAATGTCTGGCTGTCGATGCCCAAAAACCGGGAACTGATCCTGCAAGCGGATGGCGAATCGTTCTTCGGTGATTGGAACAGCGAAGTGCGAGTCATCGGCTATCGGTGATCGGTTTTGAAATCCAATGCGGTCGAAGGAAGCATTAGGGCGTTGGCGCGACCTGCAACAGCAGCTTGCCGACATGGCGGTTGGATTCCATCAGCGCGTGGGCGGCGGCGGCCTCGGTCAGCGGGAACACCCGGTCGATCATGGGCTGGATCGCGCCGCTGGCCAGCAAGGGCCAGACGATTTCGCGCAACGCCCTGGCAATGGGGGCCTTGTGGGCGACGGGCCGCGCGCGCAGGGTCGAGCCAGTGATGGTCAAGCGCTTCATCATCACCGGCGCCAGGTTCAGTTCCACCTTGGCGCCGCGCAGGAAGGCGATGAATACCAGCCGGCCCTCGACCGCCAATGCGCTGAGATTGCGCTGGACGTAATCGCCGCCCACCATGTCGAGGATCACATCCACGCCCTGGTTGTTCGTGACTTCCTTGATGACCTGGACGAAATCTTCTTCACGGTAGTTGATCACCCGTTCCGC
Organism: Candidatus Contendibacter sp.; assembly: GCA_031732755.1. Classification (GTDB taxonomy): domain Bacteria; phylum Pseudomonadota; class Gammaproteobacteria; order Competibacterales; family Competibacteraceae; genus Contendibacter. The sequence continues at coordinate 31,412 of JAVMKI010000009.1, read as the reverse complement.
GCCCAGGTCCAGACAGGGTTGAACCTTCTCGCCGCCGCCGACAGTGGCGAACACCCGCGAACCCAATGCCTTAGCCAACTGAATCGCCGTGGTGCCGATGCCGCTAGTGCCGCCATGCACCAGCAAGCTTTCGCCGGGTTGCAACCGCGCCCGGTCGAAGACGTTGCTCCACACCGTGAAGAAGGTTTCCGGCAGCGCGGCGGCCTGTTGTTGGGTGAGTCCGGCGGGAATCGGCAGGCATTGAGGAGCGGGGGCGGTGCAATATTCGGCGTAGCCGCCGCCGGTCAGCAGCGCGCATACCGCATCGCCGATCTGCCAGTCCGTCACGCCTTCGCCCAGCGCGACCACCGTGCCGGCAACTTCCAGACCCGGCAGGTCGGACGCGCCCGGCGGCGGCGGATAGCTGCCCTGGCGTTGCAGGCAGTCGGGGCGATTGACGCCGGCGGCAACGACCTGAATCAGTACTTCGCCGGATGCGGGTTGCGGTACGGGCCGGCGGGTGGGCGCCAGCTTTTCGGGACCGCCGGGTTCGGTGATTGCGATGGCGGTCATCAGTTCGGGCAGGGTCGGGGTCATGGCGCGGTCTCGGGTTGAGGCGAGTTCAGGAACATTTGGAGTCGCCGCAGTTCAGGCAGGTCAGGCAGCCATCCATCACGATCACCGCTTTGGTGTGGCATTTGCCACAGAGCGTGGCCTCCGGCGGAAAGGTATTTTCTCCCGTTTCCTCGACGGCTTTCATGCCGAGCTCGTACTTGACGCGCTGTTCGTCGATCATTTTGCGCTGGTGGGCGTCGAGGCCGTCTTCCTTGAGCAAGCCAATGGAACGCATGTGGGATTCGATCACGTCGCCGATTTCCGCCACCAGCGAGGGCATGTATTTACCGCCCTTCTTGAAATAACCACCCTTGGGATCGAATACCGAGCGCATTTCCTCGACCAGGAAGGTGCAGTCGCCACCCTTGCGAAACACCGCCGAGATGATGCGGGTCAGGGCGACAATCCACTGAAAGTGCTCCATGGCCTTGGAGTTGATGAAGATTTCGAACGGCCGCCGGGTTTCATGGGGCGTGCCCCGATTGAGCACGATATCGTTGATGGTGATGTACAGGGCATGGTCCGACAGCGGCGTTTTGACTTTGTAGGTGGCGCCGGGCAGGACATCGGGCCGAGCTACGCTTTCGTGCATCTGCTGCACGGCCGGCATCGCGTCCGGCCCGGGCGCCGGGGTGGGTTCGTCGAGTTTGACGACGCTGTAGCGGACAATTTTCTTATCGATCTTGAGGGTCATGTCGGGTCTCCGAAGCCGGCGAGCACTAGGCTAAGATTACCATAGCCGGGTTTCGTCGTGGTTTGGCCGAAGTTGGAATCCATGGGATAGGCTGAAATGGGATTTAAAATCGCCACTTGGAATGTGAATTCGCTGAACGTGCGTTTGCCGCGGGTGCTGGACTGGCTGCGCGACCAGCAACCGGACGTTCTCGCCCTACAGGAAACCAAGCTTATCGATGCCGACTTTCCGACATTGGACATCGCCAACGCCGGTTACCGCGCTGTATTTTCCGGGCAGAAGACCTACAACGGCGTCGCGATTCTCAGCCGGCTGCCCGCCAGCGAAGTCGTCACCGATCTCCCTGGACTGGATGATCCGCAGCGGCGCGTGCTGGGCGCGACGGTCGGCGCGGTGCGGGTGCTGAATCTCTATGTCCCTAACGGTCAGGCGGTCGGTTCCGACAAATACCTCTATAAGCTGGCCTGGTTGGACGCCCTGGCGCAATGGTTACCCGCCCAATTGGCCCGATATCCGCAACTGGTGGTATTAGGCGACTTCAATATCGCGCCAGAAGACCGCGACGTGTATGATCCTGTCGCTTGGGCCGGCCAGGTACTGTGTAGCGAACCCGAGCGGGTCGCGTTCCGGCGGTTGCTGGATTTGGGGTTGAAGGACACCTTCCGGTTGTTCCCACAGGAGGCTCAGGCTTTTAGCTGGTGGGACTACCGCGCCGCCGCGTTCCGGCGCAATATCGGTCTGCGCATCGACCACATCCTTGCTAGCCCGGCGCTGGCGGCGGTTTGCGCCGCCTGTCAGGTGGATAAGGCCCCGCGCCGGCTGGAGCGCCCATCCGATCATGCGCCTGTGGTCGCTGAATTCGACACCGACTTTCACTGAATCCGCCATCATGGAACATCATCCCCATCATATCCTGGTGACCGGCGGCGCCGGCTTCATCGGTTGCAATTTCGTCCGCCATCTGTTGGCCACCGACTCCGCCGTCCACATCGTCAATCTCGACCTGTTGACCTATGCCGGTTCGCTGGACAATCTGAACGCGCTGCCCGATCCCGCCCGACATACCTTCGTTCAAGGTGATATCGGTGACCGGGCGTTGGTGAGCTGCCTGTTGCGCGACTATCAAATCGACACCATCGTCCATTTCGCCGCCGAAAGCCATGTGGACCGTTCCATCACCGGGCCGGCGGCTTTCGTGGAAACCAATCTGGTGGGGACGTTCACCCTGCTGGAGGCTGCCCGCACGGCCTGGTCGGACGGGAGTACGAGAGAACGTTGCCGGTTCCATCATATTTCGACCGATGAGGTCTACGGTACGCTGCGGCGCGACGACCCACCGTTTACGGAAACCACGCCCTACGCACCCAACTCGCCTTACTCCGCTTCCAAAGCCGGTTCCGACCATCTGGTGCGAGCCTATTTCCACACCTATGGCTTGCCGGTCGTGACGACCAATTGTTCCAACAACTACGGGCCGTTCCAGCACGGCGAGAAATTTATCCCCACCGTCATCCGCTCCTGTCTGCTGCAAAAACCCATTCCGGTTTACGGTGACGGCAGCAATATCCGCGACTGGCTGTATGTCGAGGATCATTGTCGGGGCATCGAAACGGTGATTCGCCGAGGTCGGCTGGGTGAGACCTACAACATCGGCGGTTGCAACGAATGGGCGAACATCGACATCGTCCAACGAATCTGCGCGCTGATGGACGAACGTCACCCCGACCGGGCTCCCCACGAGCGGCTAATCCGCTTCGTCACCGATCGGCTTGGCCACGACTGGCGCTACGCCATCGACGCCCGCAAGATGGCGGATAACCTTGACTGGCGACCGCTGGAGACTTTCGACACGGGCATCGCCAAAACCGTGGATTGGTACCTGCAACATTACGCCACCGATCCCGCTTTGATGAAAATCTAACCACTAGTTGCCTCCACCATCATCATGTCCCATCCCGCCTTCGAGCCCCTGCGCAGTCATCCGATCCCCGCCCTGCGGTTGGAATTCCAGGAATACCGTCACCGCGCCACTGGCGCCCGGCATCTCCATCTCGCCGCCGACGATCCGCACAACGCGTTCCTCGTCGCCTTTCTGACCGTGCCGCGGGACTCGACCGGGGTGGCCCACATTCTCGAACACACCGCGCTGTGCGGCAGCCAGCGTTACCCGGTGCGCGACCCATTCTTCATGATGATTCGGCGCTCGTTGCACACGTTCATGAACGCCTTCACCAGCAGCGACTGGACCGCTTACCCGTTCGCCAGCCAGAACAGAAAGGATTTCAACAATCTGCTGAATGTCTATCTCGACGCGGCGTTCTTTCCACTGTTGGACGCACGCGACTTCGCCCAGGAAGGCCACCGGCTGGAATTCGCCCGACCCGACGATCCCACTTCGGAACTGACGTTCAAGGGGGTGGTGTTCAACGAAATGAAGGGCGCGCTCAGTTCGCCAACGCAGCGATTGGGGCAGGAATTGCAGCGTCGGCTGTTTCCGACCACCACCTATCATCACAACAGCGGTGGCGATCCAGCGGTCATTCCCGAGCTGACCTACGAACAACTCAAGGCTTTCCATGCTCGGCACTATCATCCTTCGAACGCCATTTTTCTGACCTACGGCGACATTCCCGCCACCGCGCATCAAGACCATTTCGAGACCCAGGCGCTCCACCGGTTCCAGGCGCTCCAACTGGATTTGGCCATTCCCCCCGAACGGCGTTATACCGAGCCGCTCGTGGACCTTACCCATTACCCGTTCGATGGTGACGAAGACCCGCGCGATCAGACCCATATCGTGTTGGGCTGGTTGCTGGGCCCGATCACCGACCCACTGGCGACGCTGCGGGCACGGCTGTTGAGCGACGTGTTGCTGGACAACAGCAGTTCGCCGTTGCGCCATGCGCTGGAGACTTCCGAATTGGGCGCCGCGCCGTCGCCGCTGTGCGGTTTCGACACCGCCACCCGCGAAACCACCTTCGTCTGTGGGCTGGAAGGCTCCAATCCCGAACACGCCGAAGCGGTCGAGGCCCTGGTCTTCGACGTGTTGCGCCAAGTCGCCGCTCGGGGCGTACCGCAAGACGCCGTGGACGCTGCCCTGCATCAACTGGAATTGAGCGAGCGGGAAATCACTGGCGATGGATTCCCCTACGGTTTGCACCTGCTGATGGAAGCGTTGACTCCGGCGATTCACGGCGGCGATCCAGTCACCGCGCTGGACAGCGATCCGCTGCTGGAACAGTTGCGGGTGGAAAGCCGGGCGGCGGATTTCGTGCCGAATCTGGTCCGGCAACTATTGCTGGACAATCCGCATCGGGTGCGGTTGACCATGGCTCCCGATCCGGCGCTGGCCGCGCGCCAGGCAGCCACCGAGCGCGAACGGCTAGCCACCATTCAGGCCGCGTTGGCCGACGCCGATAAAGCCCAGATCGTCGAACAGGCGCGACTGCTCGCCGAACGCCAGCAACGCCAGGATGATCCCGAACTCCTGCCCAAGGTAGGGTTGGCGGACGTGCCGCCGGATCTGAAGATCGCCGAGGGCGTCGCCCGCCCGGTCGGTGAACTTCCCGCCACCTGGTATGCCCAGGGCACCAACGGCATGGTCTACCTGCAAGCCATCCTCGACTTGCCGGCGCTGGATTCCGATGAACTCGATTTGCTCCCCTTGTTCTGCGCCTGTCTGACCGAGGTGGGTAGCGCCGGACGCGATTACCGGGTCACGCAAGCCCGGCAGGCGGCGGTGACCGGTGGTCTCAGCGCCCGCGCCGCCGTGCGTGGTGGGATGGATGACGTGAATCAGGTTAAGGGCGTCCTGGTCCTTGCCGGCAAGGCGTTGGCCCGCAACCAGGCCGCCTTGGTTGACCTGCTGTGGGAAACCTTGACCGGCGCTCGATTCGACGAGTTACCGCGCTTGCGCGAGTTGGTCGCCCAGGTGCGCGCCCAACGCGAAGAAGCGATCACCCACCACGGCCATCTGCTGGCGTTGGCCGCCGCATCCTCTGGCCTGAGCCCGGTGGCGGCGCTCAATCATCGCTGGGACGGCCTGCAAGGCCTGCGACGCCTCAAGGCGCTGGATGAGACGCTGGACGACACCGAAACGTTGGCGACCTTCGCCGCTCGGTTGGAACGCCTGCGCGACCGGTTGCGACACTTGCCCCGACAACTGCTAACCGTCAGCGAAGCCGAGCGGCAGGACGCCATCGCCGAGGCATTGGCCAATCGCTGGCGGAATGGCCACGCCACGACCGTGGAACCGTTCGTGCTGGCTGTCCCGGAAGCACAATCGATGCGGCAAGGTTTTCGGGTCAACACCCAAGTGAATTTCTGCGCCAAGGCGTACCCAACCGTCGCGCCAAACCATCCCGACACCCCGGCCCTGCATGTGCTGGGTGATTTCCTGCGCAACGGTTACCTGCACCGGGCGATCCGCGAACAAGGCGGCGCTTACGGCGGTGGCGCGGGCTACCACCCCGACAGCGGTTCGTTCCGCTTTTATTCCTACCGCGATCCCCGCCTGGCCGACACTTTGGCCGATTTCGACCGGGCCCTGGACTGGCTGCAAACCCACGACCATCCAGAGCGGACCCTGGAGGAGGCCATTCTTGGCGTCATCGGCGCCATCGACAAACCCGGTTCACCCGCTGGCGAAGCGATCAGCGCCTTTTTCGGCACGCTGTTTGGCCGCCCCCCGGAGCAACGCCGCGTCTATCGACAGCGCGTGCTGGAAGTCACGCTCGATGATCTCAAACGGGTTGCGGCGACCTGGCTGCGACCGGAACAGGCGCGGTGCGCGGTGCTCAGCGACGCGCGCACCTTGGCCGAACAAGTGGACTGGCCCGTCATCGCGATTTGATCCGGCGAGGGATTCCCGTGGATGCGTAAACCAATCCCTCAACACCCCCGCGCTCGACTTGAAGATTTGCCCAGCCGGGAACTGATCGCTCGCGGCGCGGCCCTGCTGTCGGCCCACAACTACAAAGACGCCATCGACGTCTACAATCTGCTGCTCAAGCGCGAGCCGCAAGCCGGCTGGCGCGAGGCGCTGACCACCGCCTATCTGGAGCGCGCCCGGCAACTGGCCCAGAAAGCCATGCACCGCGAAGCCGCCGTGCTGTGGGAGAACCTCCCAACACTCTGTAGCCAAGCCCCCCAACCCGAGTTGTACATAGACTGGCCGTTGCGTTCTGGCCAATACGCCAAGGCCATGCGTGCCTACGCCAGTCACGCGGCTGTCCTGTCCGCCGCAAGCGAACTGGAAATCCTGCTGGCCGCATTGGCGCTCGCCGGTCAGAAAGAGGTGCTCCAGGCCATTCCCCCTAACGCTCCCTTGCGTGCGCGCCTACGGCCAGGGCGAGACCGAGGACACGGTGCGCGAGCGCCTGAAAGCCATCTCGATTCGCTCGCCCTACCGCGATTTGCGCCAGACGCTAACGGCATTGCTGAAGCTCGAAACCGATCCGCCCGGCGCTTTGGCCCTGATCGAGCGCATTCCGCCCACTTCCCCCTATCAGGACCTGGTCGAACTGGTGCGGGTCGTTGCCGCCGCCGGAACTGGATCCGATCAACAGCAAGGCCCGCACGGTCCTGATCAACGCTCATCTGGCCCACGCCCGCAAGTTGATGCGGGCTGATAAGCATGCACTGGCGGAAAAGGAACTGGATAGCGCCAGCCAGTTGGAACGGGATAATGCTCGCACCGGCATCATCGAGATCAACCGGGGGTTGCTGGCGTTGCAACAACGCCAGCGCGACCGTGGCCGCCAATGGCTGCGGGAAGGCGTCCGCCTCGCCGGCAGTCCGCTGTTGGCCTGGGTACGGCTGGCGGTGGAGGCGCTGCGCCTGAAGCTGGACCCAGCCGACCTTCAGCGCAACGCTGAACTCAGCGACCCGCGCAAACTGAGCGCCAGCCGCGCCGACTTGCTGGCTCTGGCGCAATTGCTCAACGCCTATCGTGAGGAAGGGGTGAAAGACCTCGCTTCGGTGCTGGAAGGCCTGGAGAAGCCGCTGCAACGCGCGATCAAGGTGCTGACCAGCGAGGATGACCTGCTCTTGGTGTGCGAAAGTCTGTGTCAGGCGCCGCATCATGGCCTGCTGGAATACGCCGCCACCCGCGCGTTGGAGGTTCAACCGGAGCGACCACTGCTCGTCTACTATCAGATTTATGGCCGCGCCGGAGGCAAGCTGGACCGGGTGAAGGATCGCGATTACGGCCGGCTGGAGCAGGCCATGGAACGGGCCGACGCCAGCAAGGAGCACCGCGCCACGACCTTGATTACCCGGTTTCTCAGTCAAAGCCCTTTCTCTCCGCCCTTCGGACCCAGGAGCGGCGGCTCGACACCGACGCCGATGCCGATGCCGCCCAAGATGCGGCGGGAGATCGAGGACATGCGCAGGGAATTGGAGCGGTTGCCGCCGACGTTGCGTGGCCGGATGCTCGACCAAATTTTGGATGAACTGCCGCCCGACGATGACTTTCCGCCGGAAATCCAGCGCGCCATTGTGAAAATGATGCTGCTCGGCGGGAATATCGAGGACCTGTTGGAGGAGTTACCGAATAATCTCCCCATGCCGTTCCCCGGCGGCGGACGCGGTAACCGCCGGAGTTGACCATGCCCAATCCTTTTGACCTGTTGGGCGTCGCCGAAGACGCCGGCGACGACACCATTAAGAAAGCCTATCTGCAACGGGTGCGTGAGCATCCACCGGAACGCGATCCTGGTCGGTTTCAGGCTATTCGCGCCGCCTACGAAGCCATCAAGACTCATAAGGATCGACTGAGTTACCGGCTGTTCCATCAGGAAACGCCCGATTTGATTGGATTGGCGGCGGCTGCCCTGCGCCCCGGCGATACGCGCCGCCGTCCGTCGGAATCCCAGTTGCGGCAACTGTTGAGCCAGCGCCTGACCAGCCCGAAATAACACCATGGATATCGAAACCAAAGAGCAACTGCTGGGCCGCTTCCGCGCCTATCTGGACGAACTTCCGGACACCGCCCTCGCCGGACCGGGTGAGGAAAACCGTCCTTTACCCGGAACGCACCATCAAGTCCATCAAGCGGCGGATGGGCAGCGCTGACCGGGTCGAACTGGGTGACGCTACCTATTCGCCCCAGGAAATCTCCGCCATCATCCTGCGGCGGTTGAAAGCCGTCGCCGAGGCGCATCTGGGCGAACCGGTCCACAAGGCGGTCATCACCGTGCCGGCCTATTTTTCCGACGCCCAACGCCAGGCGACCCGCGAAGCGGGGGAAATCGCTGGGCTGGAAGTGATGCGGGTCATCAACGAGCCGACCGCCGCCGCGCTGTCCTACGAAGCCAACCATCAGGACCACAAGAAGGTGCTGGTTTACGATCTGGGCGGCGGCACCTTCGACGTATCGGTGGTCGGCATCCAGGACAACGTGGTCGAGGTGCTGGCCAGCCACGGCAACAACCGCCTGGGCGGCGATGATTTCGACGTCAAGATCGTGGATCACATCGTCGAGCATCTGAAAAAGCAGGGCGCTGATCCCAGCGAGTCGCGCCGGGCCATGGCCCGCATCACCCGGGCGGCGGAAACCGCCAAGATCACCCTGTCCGATCAGCCCTTCACCCGGATCGAGGAGGAATACCTGCTGGACAAGGCCGGCGCCCCGGTCAACTTGTCGCTGGAACTGGCGCGGGTCGACTACGAGGCGATGATCGCCGGCTACATCGATGAAACCCTGGAAGCGGTGCATATCGCCCTGAAGGGGGCCAATCTCACCGTGTCCGACATCGACGAGGTGCTGCTGGTCGGCGGCGCCACCCGCACCCCGGTGATCACCGAGCGGCTGGAAGGCGACTTGAACCTGACCGTGCGGGCCGAAGTCAACCCGGATTTATGCGTTGCCACCGGCGCGGCGATCCAGGCGGGGATGCTGGCTGGCGAAGCAGTATCGGCGGTGCTGGTGGATATTACCCCCTACACCTTCGGCACCAGCGCCCTGAGCGAGCGCAACGGCGTGCTCTACCCGTTCACCTACGTACCGCTCATCCACAAGAATACCCCGATTCCGGTCACCAAGAGCGAAGTCTTCTTTACCATGCACGACCATCAGGAAAAAGTGATGGTGCATGTCTATCAGGGCGAGGACCCGGACGCCCTGAACAATATCGAGATCGGCCAATTCACCGTGGAGCACCTGAGCAAGGCTCCGGTGGGCAATCCGATTGTCCTGCAATTCTCCCTGGACCTGAACGGCATCATGAACGTGACGGCGCGGGAGAAGAAAACCGGGCTGGAGAAATCCATCCGCATTGATAACGTGCTGACCCGATTCCAGGAGGGCGAACTGGAAACCGCGCGGGCGCGGGTGGATGCCCTGTTTGGCGGCACCGAGACCGTCGAGGGCAAAACCGTCGAGCCGGGCGTTGCTCCGACTGCGCATCAGTTGCAGGCGCAGGCGCGGGCCGTAGTGGAAAAGGCGCAACGTCTGCTGGATCGCGCCAGCGAAGATGACCGCGAGGACATCATCAATCTCGTTGAAAGAATTACCGACGCGCTAACCGCCCAGGATTTCACCGCCGTGAAAGCGCCGCTAGCCGAGTTGTCCGATATCCTGTTCTATCTGGAGTCATAATGGAACGTTGTCCGGTTTGTCGCGCCCGCTTCAAGGGCGAAGCGGTTTGCTATCGCTGCGGCGCGGATTTGAGCGTGCTGTTGACCATTGAAGCCGAAGCCGCCGCGCGGGAACGGGAAATGGTGGTTCTGTTGGCCACTGGTCAATGGATCGAGGCGCGGCGGGTGGCTGACCGGGCGCTGGCGTTGCGATACAGTCCGCTGGCCGCCGCCGCGCGGGACTTGGCTGGTCGGGAACTGGTCGCCCAGGAGATGCGGCGGTTCGAGCAGTTGCTGCAATAGCACCAGCGGAAACGATTACTTACCGGCGGTTTGGCGCAATGCTTCCACAAGCAACAAGCTGCTGGTGTTCCTTCTATCTCAGATAGCGCTGCTGGTCGGTCCGCACCTAGGCCATTCGATGTTGAGTAGCGCCTAGTCCATTTCCAGACGGTGGATTTCAGGTGCTTTTGGGTTTGTAAAGCCATTGGTCGATCAAGCCAAATCCGTAATGTCTTGCATGGTGGAGATGCGTATGGCGCTTTATGCCGACGTGGATTAACCTTAATAAAGTCAAGGATGCCAGACATCATTCCCCCTGGCCCGATCCAAAAATCCAATAACCCGCAGCCGGCAAGCGCTAGACCATCATGGAAATTTTCGTCTATCACACTCCCGATCAAGTCCCGGATTTAAGCAAGAAGGCCCGTAAAGGTGGCCTCCAGCTCGATATGCCCGCTTGCGCCGTCGTCATCGATGTGCTGCGCGCCACCACCACGATGGCGACGGCGCTCGAATCCGGCGCGGAAGCGATTCAAGTATTTGATGATATTGATGAATTATTCAAAATCAGCAAACGCTGGCCAGCGGAACGGCGGTTGCTGGCTGGCGAGCGCGGTGGTGAAAAGCTGGAGGATTTTGACTTGGGCAACTCGCCGGCGGAATGCACGCCGGAGCGCGTCGGCGGCAAGCGACTGTTCATGAGCACCACGAACGGTACCCGCGCTCTGGAACGGGTGCAGCGGGTGCCAATCCTGATGACGGCTTCGCTAACTAACCGCGCGGCGGTGGTACGTTATTTGTTGCAAGAGCAACCGCATACCGTATGGATCGTGGCGGCGGGTTGGCGCGGCGGCTTCTCGCTGGAGGATACGATCTGCGCCGGCGCTATCGGTCACCTGCTGAACGTTGAACGTGACAGTGATTGCACGGGGGACGATGAGTCCATCGCTGCCGTGGCGCTGTTTGAGCAGTGGCAGGATCGGCTCCCGCAATTACTGCGCTATGCTCACCATGGGCGCGGTCTGGCGGCGCTGGGCTGTGGCGAGGATTTGGATTACTGCGCGCGAATCGACAGCGTCGACGTTGTACCGCTGCAAGTTGAGCCGGGGGTGTTGACGGCGGCTACTTTCGATTGAAAGTCCGACGATTGAAAGTCCGAATATTCTGGTAACGACAGATTTCATTGGCGAAATGGGAGGGAAGTAATAATGAAAAATTATCGATATTAAAATGGTTACTCGCATCGAACGCTCAAATCGAACGCTCAATATGAGCCATATTAAAGCATGAGGTTTTTTATGAAAATTTACACCATTCTTGGTTGGATAGCAGCTTTGATGCTGAGCATCATCAGCCCAGCCGGAGCGCAGCAATCTCAATCCGAAGTCGGCTTCGCGCCAGCAGTCATTAGCCAGATGAACGCATTGTGGCAGGAAAAGGCATCGCGCACGCTAGCCCAGCGGAAAATCGGTTCCGCCTTGCTCTACGAGTTAAAGCGTCGACGGGGCGATCCTCTGATGAACCAAGTGCCGACATTGCGTTCTGCAGTCCAAATTACGGATGACGGAACCACCCTGGTGGACATTAAGGCTGTTGTGGCGGATGAACTACTCAGCCAGATCAAGTCAGTGGGGGGAACCGTTATAAACAGCTTCCCACAATACCGCGCTATTCGCGCCAGTATTCCCATTGATCAGATAGAGGGTTTGGCTGCCTTACCAGCCGTTCAATCCATCCGTCAAGCGGATAGGTTTATGTTGAACAAGGTCAATACTTCAGAGGGGGATTTAGCCCATCGGGCCAATGACGCGCGCACGACCTTTGGGGTAAATGGTACAGGAGTCAAGATCGGTGTGATCTCGGATAGCGTTGACGCCCTGGCTTCTCTTCAGGCATCGGGAGATCTACCCGCTGTCACAGTATTATCCGGGCAGTCTGGAAACCCTGGCAGCAGCGAGGGGACAGCCATGCTGGAAATCGTGTATGACCTTGCTCCCGGCGCGCAACTATTTTTTGCCACTGCTTATGGTGGCATGGCTCAGTTTGCTCAGAATATCCTCAATCTGCGCGCTGCTGGCTGTGACATCATTGTGGATGATATTAGCTACTTTGCGGAAGGGGCCTTTCAGGATGACATTATCTCTCAAGCCGTCAATACAGTAACCACCAGTGGTGCGCTGTATTTCTCTTCGGCGGGAAATTCAGGTAACTTGAACGATGGTACCGCTGGTGTCTGGGAAGGGGATTATGTTGGCATAGCGCTTCCAGCGGTCTTAGGTGGTTATGTCGATGCTCAGAATTTTGGCGGTGGCCAGAACTACAATGTGATTACCAAGGATTCGCCTTCTGTCTTTATCTTACAGTGGTCAGATCCGTTGGGAGCATCCACTAACGATTACGATCTTTTCCTCCTCAATGCCACAGGTACTGCGATATTAGATGCATCAGTAGGGGTTCAGGACGGCACTCAAGATCCCATTGAGGGAATCGGTTCTTCTTCTAACGATCTTAACAATCGTCTGGTCATCGCTAGGTATTCCGGCTCTCCCCGCTTTATGCGCCTGAACACCAATCGAGGCCGACTGCAAATCGCCACGGCGGGTCAAACTTGGGGGCATAGCGCCGCCCAAAACGCTTTTGGGGTTGCCGCCGCCGTCTGGAATGCTTGTGGAGGTACACCATTTTGCACCACGGCGCCGGTGGAAACCTTCAGTTCCGATGGACCGCGAAAAATATTTTATAACCCGGATGGCACGCCCATCACACCAGGCAACTTCCTGGCGACCGGCGGAACAGTGCGGCAAAAACCGGATATTACCGCTGCGGACGGTGTATCAACAGCGACCCCAGGATTTAACCCATTTTATGGAACTTCCGCAGCAGCGCCTCATGCCGCCGCCATCGCTGGCCTGATGCTATCAACTAACCATTCGCTGACTCCGACACAAGTGCGGTCGATACTGACCAGCACCACCTGGGATATCGAAGCATCTGGTGTAGATCGTGATTCAGGGGCAGGTATCCTGAATGCGTTCGCTGCGGTTCAAGCTGCCTTGCCAACCTACACGGTGACGGCCACGGCGGGCGCGCACGGCAGCATCAGCCCGGCCTCGCGCATTGTTGCCCAAGGCGCCACCACCACCTTCACGGTCACGCCGGACGCGGGCTACACGGCGGCGGCCACGGGTTGTGGTGGCAGTCTCAGCGGCACGACCTACACCACGGGCCCGATCACGGCGGCCTGCACCGTCACCGCGACCTTCACTCAACAAACCTACACGGTGACGGCCACGGCGGGCGCGCACGGCAGCATCAGCCCGGCCTCG
>JAVMKI010000009.1:15354-17839 GCA_031732755.1 Candidatus Contendibacter sp. | reverse complement strand
ACGACCTACACCACGGGCCCGATCACGGCGGCCTGCACCGTCACCGCGACCTTCAGCATCACTAATCCCAGCTTACTGTTGGCGGGCCTAACGACCAACGGGCAGATTTACTACACCTCCAATTTAGCCACATGGGCTCAAATTGCTGGCCAGTTGAACCGACTCCAAATCGCCGATTTGAATCACGACGGACAGAACGATCTGCTAGGCTTAGCCAGCAACGGCAGCATTTGGTACACCACTAACCTCAACACTTGGGCTAGTGTCCCTGGCAGCTTGAGCCAGCTTGTGGTGGGCAATTTCGACAGCAGTGAGACGTGGGCGGATTTGGCCGGGATCGCCAGCAACGGCAGCATCTGGTACACCACCAACCTCAGCACGTGGACCAACATCCCTGGCAGCTTGAGCCAGATCGTGGTGGGCGACTTCAATGGTGATGGCCGCTCCGATCTGGCGGGTTTGGCCAGCAACGGCAGCATCTGGTACACCACCAACCTCAGCTCGTGGATCAACATCCCTGGTGTACTGAATCAGCTCGTGGTGGGTGACTTTAATGGTGATGGCCGCTCCGACCTGGCGGGCTTGGCCAGCAATGGCTCCATCTGGTACACCACCAACCTCAGCACCTGGACCCAAATCCCCGGTGCATTGAATCAGCTCGTGGCGGGTGACCTCAATGGCGATGGCAAAGCCGACTTGGCGGGTCTGGCCAGCAACGGCAGCATCTGGTACACCACCAACCTCAGTACATGGATCAACATTCCTGGCGCACTGAGCCAGCTCCGGGCCCTCAATCTCAATGGTGATGGCAGAGCCGAACTGGCCGGTCTAGCGGGTAACGGCTCCATCTGGTACACAACTAACCTCAGTACCTGGACTAATATTCCCGGTCAACTTCAACAGATCGCGGGTGACGGAAAGGGGATGTGAGTCCACGGGATAGGGTTAAGTCCAGCGCAATTTCTCCTGCCCCCTATTTTTATAGGGGGCTCCCGTCATTCGATGTGCAGAACTGTCAAGCGTTGGTGTGGTCTTTTAGCGAGACCGTCTCCACCACTACACACGCCATCTATAGAAGGAGATATCTATATGAAACCCACCTTTAACCTTGCTGCTATTGTTTCGCTCTTGCTGTTCCCTCCTTTGATTGGTCTCGCCGCCGCCGAAGGAGTCCCTGATGCCACGACTCTAGAAGGACGCTCTGTCTCCCCACTTCAGACCGGCGAGAGTATGGCTCCAACGCAACGAGCTATTCTGCGATTCGACCCTACTCATATTTCCACCCTGCGAGTCCCCGAGCCGAAGGAATTGGCCTTGCAGCAACAAGGACTGATGGCGGTACAGGCAACGATCACCGTCAACTTTCTCCCCGCCGGCGTGGTGGATGGCGACAATTGCACCACCTGGCCCGGTCCGCCGAAAGCCGCCTTTATTTACGCGGCCAATTTATGGGCTTCGCAGTTGCAATCTTCCGTTCCCATCACGATTGACGCCTGCTGGGCGAACAACTTGCCGTCCGGAGTGCTGGGCCATGGCGGAGCCAATAATTTCTTTCGGAATTTTTCAGGAGCGCCCGTTGCCGATACCTGGTACTCGGTGCCAGCCGCCAACGCCTTGCACGGCAGTGATCTGGACCCTGCTCAATCGGATATCTATAGCGCCTACAGCAGCACCTTCAGTTGGTACTTCGGAACAGACGGCAATACCCCTCCTAGCCAAGTCGATTTTGTGAGCGTAGTCCTGCATGAGATTACTCATGGCCTGGGATTCCTGGGCAGTATGCAGGTCAGCGGCAGTCAGGGTTCATGGGGATTTGGAACGGGTTCCCCCATCATTTATGACCGCTTTACCGAGAACGGTTCGGGTCAAAAACTACTTGACACGACCCTGTTTTCCAACCCCTCCGCCGTCCTGGCCACGCAGTTGACCAGTGGCGATATCTATTTCAATGGTGCCAATGCCAATGCGGGCAACGGCGGCGCGCGGGTGCCGCTCTACGCGCCGGTAACCTGGCAATCGGGTTCGAGCTATTCGCACCTGGCGGAAAGCTACAACAACACACCTAACGCCTTGATGACGTATTCCCTGCCCAATGGCGAATCCATTCATAATCCCGGTCCGGTTACCCTTGGCCTCTTGAAAGACGTAGGCTGGACATTACAATCGGCGAATAGCGCGTTGCGGTTGGCAGGTCTGACCGCCGTTGGCCAAATCTACTACACTTCCAACCTCAGCACCTGGACCCAGGTCGCCGGCCAGTTGAACCGGCTCCAAATCGCTGATTTGAATCACGACGGACAGAATGACCTGGCGGGTTTGGCCAGCAATGGCTCCATCTGGTACACCACCAACCTCAGCACCTGGACCCAAGTTCCTGGTGCGCTGAACCAGCTTGTGGCGGGCGACCTCAATGGCGATGGCCAAGCCGATCTGGCGGGTTTGGCCAGCAATGGCTCCATCTGGTACACCACCAACCTCAGCACCT
>JAVMKI010000009.1:0-15254 GCA_031732755.1 Candidatus Contendibacter sp. | reverse complement strand
GTGCGCTGAACCAGCTTGTGGCGGGCGACCTCAATGGCGATGGCCAAGCCGATCTCGCGGGTTTAGCCGGCGGTGGCTCCATCTGGTATACCACAAACCGCAGTACCTGGACCCAAGTTCCCGGTGGGCTGAGCCAGCTTGTGGTGGGTGACCTCAATGGCGATGGTCAAGCCGACCTGGCGGGTTTGGCCGGCGGTGGCTCCATCTGGTATACCACCAACCGCAGTACCTGGACCCAAATTCCTGGTCAACTGGCAACGCTGGTGGCAGCGCCCTAATCCGCCCGTTCGACCTTTACCACCTTGATCATGTTGGCGCCGCCGGACGCGCCGATTGGCACGCCGGCGGTGAACACCACGATTTCACCCTCCACCACCATGCCCTTGTTCAGCAGGCTCTCGGTCGCGGATGTCAACAAGTCATCCACCGAGCTGACTTGGCCCAGTTGCAGTGGTTCCACACCCCAGACCAACGCCAGCTTGCGCAGCGTAGCCGGTTTTGGGCTGAAGGCGATCAGCGGCGCCAAGGGGCGAAACTTGGCCAGACTCAGCACGCTCGCCCCGCTGTTGGTGAAGCCGACCAGATAGCGGGCGCACAGCTTGTCGGCTAGGTCCATGGTGGCAAAATGAACGGCGTCCTCGACCCGCAGGCGGGCGTTGGCGAACAGCTTTTCCTGAATCAGCACGTTCTTGTGCATCAGCGTCTTGAAGATATCGCTGGCTTCGACGCTCAGGGCGATGTTTTTCATCATCCGCACCGCTTCGATGGGATAGTCGCCAGCGGCGGTTTCCGCTGACAGCATCACCGCGTCGGTTCCATCCAAAATCGCGTTGGCGACATCGTTGGCCTCGGCGCGGGTGGGGCGGGGGTGGTTGATCATCGATTCCAGCATCTGCGTCGCAGTGATGACCGGCTTGCCGGCGATGTTGCACTGGCGGATGAGGCTCTTCTGCATCAGCGGCACTTCCTGTGGCGAGGTTTCCACCCCCAGATCGCCGCGCGCCACCATGATGGCGTCGGCCACCGCGATGATCCCGTCGATGTGCTGAAAAGCCTCCGGCTTCTCAATCTTGGCGATGATCGGAAGCTTGCGGCCATAGGTGGCCAGCATCAAATCAATCAGCTCCTTGACATCGTCGGCGTCGCGCACGAACGACAACGCCACATAATCCAAACCGTGGTCGTAGGCGAATTGCACGTCAGCGCGGTCCTTGGCGGTGATGGCCGAAATCTTCAGCTTGATGTTGGGCAGGTTGACGCCCTTGCGTGGCTTGAGCTGCCCCCCGTTGACCACGCGAGTGAAAATCGCGTGGCCCTCGATCCGCTCGATGGCCAACTCGAACAGCCCATCGTCAACCAGCACTCGGTCGCCAATTTTGACCTCTTCATGCAAGCGGGGATAATCGATGGCCACGGTTTTGATCCCATCGCGGACGCCGCCAACCAGGTCGTCGGTGGTCAGTACCAGAGTTTCGCCGGTCGTCACGTCTAGCGAACCGCCGTCCAGTTGACCGAGACGAATCTTGGGACCTTGCAAATCCTGAAAGATGGCGATGTGCCGGTTCAATTTTTCCGCCGCTTCCCGCACCAGACGCACGGACAAGGCGTGATCTTCGTGACTGCCGTGGGAGAAATTCAGCCGGATGACGTCCGCGCCGGCCCGCAGCAGCGCCTCGACGATTTCCGGACTGCGGGACTTGGGTCCCAGCGTCGCCACGATCTTGGTGAATTTCATGCTTTTGGCCATGCGCGTTTCCCCAATAAAAGTTATTAAAAACAGCAGGATAAAATATTATTTTTGTTGTCGGGCGTGGCGAGTTTAATGGATGCGGTCATCCTGCTCAAACCGATTTAGGCGAGCAATTCGCGCCAGCCCGATTAAACTCAATCTGGCAACAGCGAAAACCCCAACGAGGTTATGCGATGACTGACGTTTTCACCCGCATTCTGCAACTGGATCTGCCCGAAACCCTGCAATGCGACGAGTCCGGCAAGAATCCGGCGTTTACCATCACTTTCGTCGCCGACGGAATGATTCCGTTCCCGCAAGTGATCCTGCACGCGCCGGACCGGCAACACCTGATCAAGGGCCAAGCGCTTAAGGAAACCGTCGCCGGCGACGAGTATAGCTATACCGCCCATATTCCCGCCGGGTTGTTGTGGCCGGGCGACATCCAGGTGCAGGTCGAAGGTTGCCGCAAGGCCGATATTCGGCAAGCTGGCGGCGGCGACTGGATCAAGGAGTTTCGCCCGATGCGGCTCGCGCCGAACGCTAAGATCAAGCCGGTCATTCGAGTGGCGACCGGGCCAGGCGATGCGCCGGTCAAGCTGTATTTCGGCATCCACAAACACATGCACCAGCCCTACTACAACGCCACCGACCGGCTGTACTGGGATGGCGAGAAGGATTCGATCTTCGGAGCGCGCGGTGGTCCCTACACCCATTTCATTCCAACGGCCGCGCGTCAGTACATCAACGGTGGTCTGCCTCACGCTGGACTTTCGACCAGTTGGAGCGGTTCACTGATCGAACAACTGGACCGCTGCGCCGCCGACGGACTGTGCGGCGGGCGCTTCGGCGGCTGGAACCACGAACTACGCGCCATCGCCCAAGAAAAGACGGTGCTGGGTCATCCCCGCGTGGATTTCGTGGCCTTCGGCTTTTTCCATCCGCTGATGGCGCTGACCCCGGCCCGCAACATCGTCAAGCAAGTGGAATGGCATCGCGGCATCATCCGCGCCGCGTTCGGCGTCGAGGCATCCAGCGTGATGTTTCCGCCGGAAACCGCGTTCCACGTCCGCATGATTCCGGCATTGAATCAGGCCGGGGTCAAGGCGGTGATCTACGACTCCATCCACCGGTTTCGGGCGTGCCAGGATTATCCCTACGCCGGCATCAACGAAGGCATGCTGCCGCCCAACCCCGCCGAGCAGGTCAATCCGCCGGTCAACGACTGGCTGCAACTACGAAACATCTGGGCGGGATCGAAAATTTCCCCGAGCCTGCTCAAGCCGGAGTATGTGCAATACGAAGACCCGGAA
Organism: Candidatus Contendibacter sp.; assembly: GCA_031732755.1. Lineage (GTDB taxonomy): Bacteria > Pseudomonadota > Gammaproteobacteria > Competibacterales > Competibacteraceae > Contendibacter. The sequence goes on along the minus strand of JAVMKI010000009.1, from coordinate 12,212 downwards.
GGTCAAGTTCACAAGATCATCGCTGTGCCGGCGGAGCGCTACATCGGCAACGAAGACGCCCGCGGCGGCTTCGGGGCACTGCAATATCCCGACGTGCTGGGGCAGGTCTACAACCAAATCGTCGATACTGGCGGCTTTGATCCTAAGCATCCGCCATTCTTCCTGTTGCATTCCGACGGCGACAATCACGGCGGCGGCGCGGACAGTTATTACAACCACAACACCGGGCAACTGGTGCAGTGGTTGCAGGGCGATCCACGCTTCGAGCTGACCACGGTTCACGATTACCTGGACCGCTTCCCGCCCGATCCGGCGCAAGCCGCGCATATCGAGCCCGGTTCCTGGGCCGGCGCCGACAACGGCGATCCACAGTTCATGAAGTGGTTCAGCCGTTACGACCAGCCCTATTCGCCTGATCTGAATTCCTGGGCGGTGCTGACCGCGTTCCAGAATGTGGTCCACGCGCTGGAGGACGCCATGCCCGGCAAGCCGTGGCTGGACGACATCAGCCGGTTGATGCTGACCGCCGAAACCAGTTGCTACTGGTATTGGACCGGCCAGCATGTCTGGGACCAGCAGGTGACCAACGCCGCCAACGCCGGTTATGGCATGGTCAAGAGCCAGGTGGACGCGCTGCTCGCCGCCGGCAAGGACCGCACCGGCCCAACCATTTTCGCGCCGTGGGTCACGCCGGAAAATCCGGGCGGCAAGCGCTGGGGTCAGGGTTGTTTACTGGACGCGCCGCGCGAGGGGACGGTGCATACCTTCGTCCACGACATCAGCGGCTTGAAACGGGTGACGCTGGTGCTGCGCGCCGCCGCGGGCGAAACCCGCATCGCAATGACCGATAACGGTCTGTATCCATCGCAGACCGGGGCAGCCATCGTCGCGCATTACTTCACCGCCAAGCTGCCGGTCGGCGCCGGCGACGTGCGCTATTACATCGAAGCCGAGGACGGCAAGGGCAACGTCTCGCGCGGGGCGCTGGAACGGGTTTACTTGGCGTAAACTAAAGTGGCCCGGCTGGGTTCTGGGTATTTGCCGAGCGAAATCCGGGCCACTCCATTTTGGAACAAACCACAATGACAACAGCGCCAGTCGAAAAGGATTGCAAGAAAGCCAATGGATTATTTCAACTTGCTCTCCAATACCATCGTCAAGAAAGGTTTGACGAGGCGGCGTGGCTGTATCAAAAGATCATTGAAATTTTTTCCAGATTCTATTCAAAAGATTTGCAAGCCGTTGAGTGTGCTAGCACCAACTTAAACGCGCTCACTCAAAAGATAGAAAATCTGCATCCGGTCAGGCCCAAGGAACTTCAGATTGGCGATCCACTACTGGATGATCACGAGCCGGTGAGTCTTGATCCGACCGTACCAGCAACTCCTTCTCCCTTGACTATTTCTTCACCGCCCACTGTAAAGAACACTGCTCCTCCCAATTCCATGAGACGCGCCATGGGGCCCACGCGCGTCACGGTTCGCGTGGAGAATCTGGCGCGTTCGGGCAAACCCTACGAAAACGAGTTTCTGGTCGATACCCGGGCGATAGATTGCCTTGCTCCCGCCAGCGCCCTGCAACAAGCCGGTGTTGTCGTCGAAGGGCGGGATTTTTACGAAACGGCCAATGGCGAAGTCCGCGAATACGCCTATGGCTTTGCTTTCATCTCCTTCATGGGATCAAAAACGGTGGCCCAGATTATTTTTGGCCCGGAAGACGTGGAACCTATTCTCGGCGTGACCGCGCTCGAAAACGCGGGCATCGGCATCGATCCGGTCGCGCGAACGCTCAAACGCATGGTAGCCAAGCCGTTGGAGAAAATCGCCCGAATGAATAAGGCAAGGCGGGGGCCAGGATAGCGGTGGCGTATTCCATCCTCGCGGGATTCGCTAATAAAAAAGGCGGCTTTACGCCGCCTTTTTTATCCCATCAACGCCGATTCAATCCATCGCCTCGTACAGCGGCAGGGTGAGAAACTCGGGATAGTCCGGGGTCAAGCTCATCTTTTCGAAGATGCCAGCAGCCTGGTCGTAGGTTGCGGTGTCTTCGCCCTGGGCGGTGACGGTGGTTTTGACCTTGGCCAGTTCTTCGGGAATCATCGCGTGCACCAGTTCGGCGGTCACCTTGCGGCCGTCGTCCAGCGTGCCCTTGGGACTCACCACCCACTGCCAGACTTGCGAACGGGAAATCTCGGCGGTGGCGGCGTCTTCCATCAGGTTGTGGATCGGCACGCAGCCGTTGCCGGCCAACCACGACCCCAAGTAGTGAATGCCGACGTTGATGTTGTTGCGCAAGCCAGTTTCGGTGATGGGCTGTTCCGGCTGGAAGTCGAGGAAATTCTGGGCGGTAAAGACTTCATCCCGCTGCTTTTCCCACTGATTCGGCTTGTCGCCCAGCACTTTGACGAATTCCTCGTGGGCGATGGGCACCAGACCGGGATGTGCCACCCAGCCACCATCGAAACCATCCCGCGCATCGCGGGTCTTGTCGTGACGGATGCCGGCCAGCGCTTTTTCGTTGGCTTCTGGATCGTTCTTGATCGGGATCAACGCCGACATGCCGCCCATTGCCGGCGCGCCGCGCTTGTGGCACACCTTGACCAGTTGCAGGGCGTAGGACCGCATGAACGGCACTTCCATGGTGATCGCGCCCCGGTTAGCCAGACAGAAATTTTTGTTCTTCTTGAATTTCTTGATGCAGCTAAAGATATAGTCCCAGCGCCCGGCGTTCAGGCCGGCGGAATGCTCGCGCAGTTCGTATAGAATCTCTTCCATCTCGAAGGTGGCGAGGATGGTCTCGATCAGCACGGTTGCCTTGATCGTTCCCTGGGGAATGCCCAGCTCGTTCTGCGCCATCACGAAAATGTCGTTCCACAGCCGCGCTTCCAGATGGCTCTCCATCTTCGGCAGATAGTAGAACGGGCCGGCGCCGCGAGCGATCTGCTCCTTGGCGTTGTGGAAGAACACCAGGCCGAAATCGAAGATGCCGCCGGAAACGCGCTGCCCGTCCACCAAAACGTGTTTTTCGTCCAGATGCCAGCCACGCGGACGAATTTGCAGCGTGGCGACGGTGTCGTTCAGCTTATATTCCTTGCCCACCTCGTTTGTGTAGCTGATCTTGCGGCGGATGGCGTCGATCAGATTCACCTGGCCCTGAATCTGGTTGTACCAGTTCGGGCTGTTGGAATCTTCGAAGTCGGTCATGTAGGAATCGGCGCCGGAGTTATACGCGTTGATGATCATCTTGCGCTCGACCGGGCCGGTGATTTCCGTGCGGCGACGCTCCAGCGCCTTGGGCAGCGGCGCAACTTTCCAGTTGCCCTCGCGGATGGCTTTGGTCTCCGGCAGGAAGTCGGGCATCTCGCCCGCGTCGATGCGGGCCTGACGCGCGACGCGGGCCCGCAGCAATTCTTGACGGCGCGACTCGAAGGCGCGATGCAGCTTGGCGACGAGCGCCAGGGCGTCGTGGGTGAGAATTTCGTCAAAACGGTCGGAAAGCGGGGCGTTCACTTGCACGCCAGCAGGCAAATTGAGGCTCACGGCAACTCCTTGGACGGTGGTTTGTTATCAAAAGCGGCAGGGATTATTTTAGCGGTTTCCAACACAAAAACCCGGAGGTCATCCCTCCGGGTTCGCACAACCGCTTAGCGCCGCTTGTCCCCAGGGACAGGCGGCGGGTAGCGAGGCGCTTAGTGGAACTGCTCTTCTTCCGTGGAACCCGTCAGCGCGGTCACCGACGACACGCCACCCTGAATGATGGTGGTCACGTCGTCGAAGTAGCCGGTGCCGACTTCCTGCTGATGGCTGACGAAGGTGTAGCCACGGTCGCGAGCGGCGAATTCCGGTTCCTGCACCTTCTCGACGTAGGCGGACATGCCGCGTTTGACGTAGTCCTGCGCCAGATCGAACATGTGGTACCACATGTTGTGAATGCCGGCCAGGGTGATGAACTGGTACTTGTAGCCCATCGCGCCCAGTTCGCGCTGGAATTTGGCGATGGTGGCGTCGTCCAGATTCTTCTTCCAGTTGAAGGACGGCGAGCAGTTGTAGGCCAGCATCTTGCCGGGGAATTGGTTCTGGATCGCCTCGGCGAACTTCCTGGCGAAGTTGAGATCGGGGGTGCCAGTCTCGCACCACACCATGTCGGCGTAGGGCGCGTAGGCCAAACCGCGCGAAATCGCCTGTTCCAGACCCTTCTTGGTCTTGTAGAAACCCTCGACGGTGCGCTCGCCGGTCAGGAACGGCTTGTCGTTGTCGTCGCAGTCGCTGGTCAGCAGGTCAGCCGCTTCGGCGTCGGTGCGAGCCAGCAGGATGGTCGGCACGCCGTAGACGTCAGCCGCCATCCGGGCGGCGATCAATTTCTGCACGGCTTCCTGTGAGGGCACCAGCACCTTGCCGCCCATGTGGCCGCACTTCTTGACCGAAGCCAACTGATCCTCGAAGTGGACGCCCGCCGCGCCGGCGCGGATCATGCACTTCATCAGTTCGTAGGCGTTCAGCACGCCGCCGAAACCGGCTTCGGCGTCGCCGACGATCGGCAGGAAATAGTCGATGAAATCCTTGTGGCCCGGCCCGATGCCACGGGCGCATTGAATCTCGTCGGCGCGCTTGAAGGTGTTGTTGATGCGCTCGACCACCGCCGGCACCGAATTGACCGGATACAGCGACTGATCGGGATACATCGCCATGTAGGTGTTATTATCCGCCGCGACTTGCCAGCCAGACAGGTAAATAGCCTTGATGCCGGCCTTGGCCTGCTGCATCGCCTGACCGCCGGTCAGCGCGCCCAAGCAGTTGACGTAAGGCGTGGTGGTGATCAGTTCCCACAGCTTCTCGGCGCCCCGCTGCGCCAGGCTGTACTCGACTGGAACGTTGCCGCGCAGCCGCACGACATCCTCGGCGGTGTAGCCGCGCTTGATGCCCTTCCAGCGGGGATTCTCAGCCCAGTCTTTTTTCAGTTGTTCAACGCTCAGAAACGCCATTTTCCTGTCCTCCTGGAGGTTTACGGGGTTGGTGGTCGAAGCCTGATTGATATTATGATCGAAAGACCCTTCCTGTTTCGCCTCGCAAGCCGAAGGGCACATCGAAGATTCCGGCTATCTTAATGTGGCTATGCAACATTTTACAAGATGATTAAGATGAGCCGCGCCCCATCGTCGAACCCTCATGATTTTTCCACCCGGCAGGAACCTTTGTCATGGCCTCAGATTCTCGGGGATGTCCCGCTCTCGTCGCCGATATCGGCGGCACCAATGCCCGCTTCGCCCTTGCGGACGCTGATCAGCGCACGAGCGCCGAACGTGTCCTGAGCTGCGCTGATTATCCCGATCTGATTCAGGCCGCCGCCGCCTATTTGCGCGATGTGCCCGAACCACGCCCGCGCCGCGCCGCCGTCGCGGTCGCCACGCCCGTCACGGGAGATTGGATCGATCTGACCAACAATCACTGGTCGTTTTCCAGGGAAGCCGCGCAACAGGCGCTAGGATTGGAACAATTGCTGATCCTCAATGACTTCACCGCGCTGGCGCGGGCGTTGCCCCTGCTGGGGCCGGACGAACGCCGGGCGGTCGGTGGCGGAACCGCCGTGGCGGAAGCACCCATCGGTTTGATTGGCCCTGGCACCGGTCTGGGCGCATCGGGGCTGGTGTGGTCGGGCGGTCATTGGATTCCGCTCCAGACCGAGGGCGGCCACGTCACTTTTTCCGCTTGCGACGAGCGGGAGTGGGCGGTTAGCCGGATCATCCAGCAACGGTTCGGCCATGTGTCGCCGGAGCGGTTGTTGTCGGGGCCGGGGCTGGTGAATCTTTATCACGCGCTCGCTCAGGTGGAAGGTTGGCCAGCGGAGAATCCACGCGCTGCGGAAATCACCGAACGCGCGCTGTCGGGAAGCTGTTGGCACTGTCTGGAGGTGGTGGAGATGTTCTGCGGGATGCTGGGTACGGTGGCGGGCAATCTGGCCATCACCCTGGGCGCGCGGGGCGGAGTTTATATCGGCGGCGGCATTGTGCCGCGCCTGGGTGATTTTTTTGTCCGGTCGGTGTTTCGCACCCGATTCGAACTCAAGGGCCGGTTCAGCGGTTATCTGGCGGCGATTCCGACCTGGGTGATCACCGCCGCTCACCCGGCGTTGCGCGGTGCGGCGGCGGCGCTGGATTAGGCGCATTCACGGGATTCGTAGGTTAGGTTAAGCCGTAAGCTGTAACCCAACATTCGATTCTGTTAGGTTACACGCTGTACGCTAACCCAACCTACAAACCCGGATTGTTCTGGATTGCCATCATGGCCAAGCTCTTTATCTCCCACAGCTCGCAAGACGACGGTTTCGTGCGCGAACTGCGCGCGGCGCTGGCCGACCATGGCCAAGACGGATGGATCGACTCGCGCGAGCTGCGCGGCGGCGATCCGCTTTGGTTGGAGATCAAGAAGGCCATCGATGCCGCGTCGGCTTACGCCATCGTGGTCAGCACTGACGCGCTGCAATCGAAATGGGTCGGCAAGGAACTGCGCCACGCGCTCCTGGTACAGGAACAGCGCGGCAAAGACCAATTCCCGGTCATTCCGCTCTCGCTGAACGGGACCAAGCTCGGCGTGTTGGAGGAGTTCTTCGGCGAGGAGCCGGTTTACATCCCGGTGAGCAGCGACGCGGGCGGCGTCGAGGCGGCGATGAACGCGCTCCTCGTGGCCTTGGGACTGCGGCTCCCCGCCGACGTGGCGCCCACGCCGCAGCCCAAGGCCGAGCCGCTGGAAGAACTGGTTCTCGAACTGACCGATCTGAAGTTTCGGGAGAAGGACGGCGTCCGCCGCGCTTCGGCCCGCGCCCGGCTGGTCTACGAACCGGCCACGCCGGGCCAGCCGGACGTTTTCAGCGCGCAAAGTTGGCGCTTCGTCGCGCCTCTCGGCCCCATCGAGGCGGATGACCTGCGCTGGTATCTGGAGGGATACGCCGTCTGGCCGAGCCACTACTTCCGGGATCGAGCGCGGAAGATTGAAACGAACCTCGTGGAATGGGGGAAGCGTTTGCACAAAGCCGCGATCCCCATGGCTCATACCGCGAACGTGATGCAGGCTTGGGCGCGGATCGACGCTCATGCGGGTCGTCGCTTCTCCGTCCATGTGGATACCGCGCTCGAAGCCGACGCGCCGGAAGCCGAGGTGCTCGCCGCCAAGGAAGCCGCCACGACTCTGCTCGGTTTGCCGTGGGAACTGTTGCACGACGGCAAGGCGTTTCTGTTTCAAGGTGCCAAGCCGACCCGCGTTCGCCGCCGGCTGCCAGGAACTGAGGTGTTCGGCGTTCCCATCGTTGCCACGCCCATCCGCATCCTGCTGGTCACCGCCCGACCGGAGGACGACGCCTGCGGCTACATCGACCACCGCGTCAGCGCGTTGCCGTTGGTCGAGGCGATGGAAGCCCTGCCCGGTTTGGTCAAGATTCATGTTCTCGATCCGCCCACGCTGCCGGCCTTGCGCGAGGAACTGGACCGCGCCCGCGATCAAAAACAGCCCTATCACGTCGTCCACTTCGATGGTCACGGCGTCTACGACCGCCGCGTCGGCCTCGGCGGGCTGTGCTTCGAGCACCCGCAGGACATCGCCAAGCTCGAAAAGCGCCGGCACGCGACCGTCTTCACCGACACACTCGGCCCACTGCTGCGCGATCACCGCATCCCGCTGGTGTTTCTGGAAGCGTGCCAGACCGCGCAGGCTGAGAAGGCGTCCGAATCGGTTGCCTCCGAACTGCTGAAGGTCGGCGTCGCCTCCGTGGTGGCCATGAGCCATAGCGTGCTGGTCGAGACCGCGCGCCGCTTCGTCGCGGCGTTTTACCGGGCGTTGGCCGGGGGCAAGCGGGTGGGCGACGCCATGCTCGCCGGCCAGCGGGCGTTGAAGGACGACACGTTTCGCGGGCGCATCTTCGGCGCGGGCGAGTTCCGGCTGGAGGATTGGTTCGTGCCGGTGCTGTTTCAGGAAAAGGACGATCCACAGCTTTTCAAAATGGCGCCCGCCAAACAGACCGTGGCGGATTTCCAGCAGCAACTTTCGGCCCGTCTTGGCGAGTTACCGAAGGAACCGGAAACCGGCTTTGTTGGCCGCAGTCGGGAGCTGCTGGCGCTGCAACGGTTGCTGCGCACGGAACGCTACGCTGTGGTGCGCGGCCAAGGCGGCGAAGGCAAGACCGCGCTCGCCGCCGAGTTCGCCCGCTGGCTGGTCCGTTCGCAGCAGATGCGCCGCGCCGCGTTCGTCTCGGTTGAGACGCACGGCCATGTTCAGGCAGTGCTCGATGCCCTGTGTCGCCAACTTATCCCGAATTACTCCGTCGCCACCTTCCCCGACCTGGAACAAGCGATCCTGCCGGTTGAACGCGCGCTGGTCGAGCAGGACACGGTGTTGGTGCTGGACAATATGGAGAGCGTTTTGCTGCCGCCGTTTCTGGCCGAGGACACGCCCGCCGCGCTTACCGACGACCTGCACTGCGAACTGGACGCGATCCTGAGGCTCTGTACCCGGCTCAACGCCCAAGGCAACACGCGGCTCCTCTTCACCAGCCGCGAGGCGCTGCCTACACCGTTCGCCAACCCACGGCACCAGGGGGAATTGCACCAACTCGCCTGCGAGGATGCGGTGAAGCTGGTCGAGCGGGTGCTGAACGCCGCCGGTGGAGATGGCGGTTCCAGCGACGCCGCCCGCGAGGAGATCGAGCAACTCGTGGATGCCGTTCATGGTCACGCCCGCACCCTGGCGCTGCTGGCCCCGGCATTGCGGACGCGCGGCGTCGCGGCCACCCGCGAATCGCTGGTCGAGCTGATGGCGGAGATGGAGCAGCGTTTCCCCGGCAGCCGGGAGCAATCGGTTTTCGCCAGCGTCGAGCTGTCCCTGCAACGCCTGTCGGCGGCGAACCGCGAGCGGGCGCGGGTGCTCGGGGTGTTTCACGGCGGGGTCCAACTGGACATACTCGCCATGATGATGCAGTGGGAAAAGTCGGACGTGGGCGCGCTGGCGGGCGAGTTGATCCAAACCGGGCTGGCGACGCCGAACCGCTACAACCATCTCACGCTCAATCCCGCGCTTTGTCCCTACCTGCGCGGGCGACTGGACGCGGCGGAGCGCGAGGCGCTGACGGCCCGCTGGGTCGAGGCGATGCGCGAGTATGTAGAGTTCCTCTACCAGCAGCAGCACCAGAACACCGAACTTGCGGCGACGCTGACGGGGCTGGAGCTGCCAAACCTGTTTGCGCTGCTCGACCGAGTGCAGCGGGCGGGGGATGCTGAAGCGACGATTGCTCTGACCACGTCGCTCTACAGCCTGCTGCAAGTGCTCGGCAAACCCCGGCTGCTGGCGCGAGTAGGTCAGGTGCGCGACGCCGCAGCGGCAGTGCTGGGCGACGCCTGGACTCACACGCGGTTCGAGGCGGCGCGGACCCGCATCGAACAGCAGCTTGCTGGCGGACGGTTGCACGAAGCGTTTGAGGGCGCACAGGCGTTGCTCCAGCGCGCTCGGGCGGAGGGCGAGCAAGCCTATCCCGACGCCGATTACGATCTGGCAGTGGCCTGCTTCCTCTTGGCCCGCGTGTTGCTGATGGCCAGCAGCTCGGATCAGGCTTTGCCGCTGCTGATTGAGGCTCGCCAGCGCACCGAGGCCATTGCGCAGGCGCGGCCTGGCAGAGGCGCGGAACGGATGGCGTCCGTCTGCCTCACGGAACGAGGCGACTGTCTTCGCGACCTGAGCCGGCCCGACGACGCGGCGGCGGCCTACGAAGAGGGCATCCGCCACGCCGAGCAACGCGGCGCCGACCGGGATGTCGCCGTCGGCAAAGGCCAGCTTGGGACCGTTCGCCTGGATCAAGGCCGCTACCCGGAGGCGCTGGCGGCGTATGCCGAAGCGCGCGAGCGGTTCACCGCTTTGGACGAACCGGGCTCTGTCGCCGTGATCTGGCATCAGACCGGCATGGCGTATCAGGCGGCGGGCCAGCCGGAAGCGGCAGAGGATGCCTACCGGCAAGCGCTCGCGATCAGAGTGCGGCTCGGTGATGTCGCCGGCCAGACGGGCACGCTCATGCACCTCGGACTTTTGTATGACAAGAGGTGTCCCGAAGAAGCAGCGGCCTTCTTCCGTCAGTCGGCGGACAAATGTGTGGAGATGCGCGATTTGATGCATGAAGGCATTGTCCGAAATAATCTCGCCGATACCCTGCACAAGCTCGGCCGCCTGGACGAAGCGCGGCAGGAAATCCACCGGGCCATCGAATGCGGCGCGCAATTTAGCCATGCGTCTGAACCGTGGAAGTCCTGGGCCATCCTCGCCAATATCGAGACGGACGCCGGCAATTCTGCCGCTGCGGCGGAGGCGAAGGGCAAGGCCATCGCCTGCTACCTCGCCTACCGCCGCGATAGGGGCGAAAATCACGATCAACCAGGCCGCGTCGCCCTCGCCGTAACCCGGTTCCTGCTTGCGGGCGACTCGGCCGAGGCCGCCACCCTCCTCCAGCAATTCGCCGCCCGGCCCGATGCTAATGCTTCATTCCGCGCCTACTTCCACGCCCTCCAAGCCATCGTCACCGGCAGCCGCAACCGCACCATCGCCGACGCGCCGGATTTGCACCCCACGATGGCTGCCGAAATCCTGTTCCTGATCGAGACGCTGGAAAAGCGCGGGTAGCGGAGAGGGCACGATGACGACGTTAAGCAGCCCGCATGATCGGTTTTTCAAGGCGGTGTTCGGGCGCACCGAAGTCGCGGCGGAGTTTCTGGCGCGCTACCTGCCCCCGGCGGTCGCGGCGGCGCTGGATTGGGCAACGCTGCGCGCGGGCAAGGACTCATTTCTGGACCCGGACCTGGCGCAACATCCGGCCGATTTACTGTACGAAGTGGATCTACCGGGCGGCGGAACCGGTTATGTCCACATCCTGTTCGAACACAAAAGCTACGTGGAATCGCGGATCGGCCTGGACCTGCTGCGGTATCGGGTGCGGATTTGGGAGCAATGCCTGAACGCCGGCCATACCGGTCGCTTGCCGCCAATCATCCCGGTGGTGGTCTATCACGGCGCGAAAGCTTGGCGGCTCAGCCGGCGGTTTGCCGACGACGTAGCCGACGTGCCGGCGCTGCGGGGGTGCATACCGGATTGCGTCTATTACCTGATCGATCTGAGTGGCTACCGGGATGAGGAATTGCAGGGCGCGGTGATGTTGCAGACCGCGCTGCTGACCCTGAAATACATCTTCCGCGACGAATTGCGGGAGCGGTTGCCGGAGATTCTCGGGCTGCTGCGGGATCTGGAGCAGAGTTCGAGCGGGCTGGATTACGTGATCACGCTGCTGCGCTATCTGGCCCAGGGGCCGAGCACGGAGCGACTGAACGCCGACGAATTGCGCCGGGTGGCGACGGCGGTCTTGAGCAATGAGGGTGAGCTGATGACAACGATTGCGGAACAATGGGTGCAAGAGGGTATCGAGAAGGGGATCCCGATGGGCATCGAGAAGGGGATCCCGATGGGCATCGAGAAGGGCATCCTGGTAGGCGAATCGCTACTGTTGAGGCGGCTGTTGACCCGCCGGTTCGGGCCGGTGCCGGGCTGGGTGGAGGCGAAACTGGCGGGAGCGGAACCGGCCCAGTTGGAACTGTGGGGAGAACGGGTGCTGGACGCGTCCTCGCTGGAAGGGGTGTTTGCTCAATCATGAGCGCTCGCAGCCAAGATGTCCGCCAAAATCCTGTTTCTGATCGATATGCTGGAAAAACACCGCTAAAAGAATCTCCCCTTTGAAAAAGAGGAGATTCCCGACGAACCCTCACTCAGCATACAGTTCGTTGACCTTGGCGGCCATGATGAAATCGTTTTCGTGCAGGCCGCCGATCTTGTGGGTATAGAACAAGACGTTGGCATAGCCCCAGCCAAGGGTGATGTCGGGATGGTGCCCTTCCTGTTCGGCCAGATTGCCCACCCGGTTGACGAACGCCAAGGCGGCGGCGAAGTCTTTGAACGCGAACCGCTGCTCGATCCGCGTGCCGTTCTCCAGCAATTGCCAGCCGGGCGCTTGCGGCAACAAGGCTTCGGCTTCGTTTGAAGTCAGCGGAGGAATACCGCCCCGACAGGGCGTGCACGTCTTCTGGGACAGGCTCATCGTACACCTCATCATCTGGTTGCGCCGGCCATCGCGCCCGCCCTGTTTTAGAGCCTGTTCATAATCTTTTGATGAGGATAGCGAGGAAAGCGAGAACGACC
>JAVMKI010000008.1:0-47287 GCA_031732755.1 Candidatus Contendibacter sp. | reverse complement strand
CGCTAGCTTGAGGGGTTAGTGGCGCGAGCCGTGCCGGTTCGAGTCCGGCCATCGGCACCAAAATAACGATGCGGAGCATTCCAAGGTTTCGAGTTGGGATGCGTGATGCGGTTCCCAAACGGGAATCGCAGACCACCATGAGGTTTTACGTCCCATGTGGCGTTTAAATTATAATAAGAATTCGCCCCAATCGCTGTTCCCGATAGGTTTGTTCCAGGGTATTCCGGTCTCCCTAGGCGGCGGAATCCCTCGCCCAGTCTTCTTTAAGCTGAAGTTTAGCCAACCCAGCGCTTTCCCCCGGCTTGCCATGTCGAAGGTGCGACTCTGATGTTGTCCAATTACCTTCCTGTTCTGATCTTTGTGATCATTTCCCTTGCGATGGCCGTGATAGTCATTGGTCTCGGCTATGTCCTGGGTACCCACCGCCCCGACAGTGAAAAGCTATCGCCCTATGAGTGCGGTTTCGAATCGTTCGAGGATGCTCGAATGAAATTCGATGTCCGCTACTATCTGGTGGCTATCCTGTTCATTATTTTCGACCTGGAAATCGCATTCCTGTTTCCATGGGCGATCGTGCTCGACAAAATCGGTCTGTTCGGTTTTACCGCGATGGCGGTCTTTCTCGGCATCCTGGTGATCGGCTTTATTTACGAGTGGAAGAAAGGGGCCTTGGAATGGGAATAGAAGGCATTCTTGAAAAAGGCCTGGTGACCACCACGGCCGATAAGCTCATCAACTGGGCGCGCACGGGTTCGATGTGGCCGATGACGTTTGGCCTGGCTTGCTGCGCGGTGGAGATGATGCAGGCTGGCGCGGCTCGCTACGATCTGGATCGGTTCGGCATCGTGTTTCGGCCCAGTCCTCGTCAGTCCGACGTCATGGTCGTGGCCGGCACTCTATGTAACAAGATGGGACCAGCTCTGCGCAAGGTTTACGATCAGATGCCCGAACCGCGTTGGGTAATTTCCATGGGTTCCTGCGCCAATGGCGGCGGCTATTACCACTATTCCTATTCCGTGGTGCGTGGCTGCGACCGGATTGTGCCGGTGGATGTCTACGTGCCGGGCTGCCCACCAACGGCGGAAGCGTTGCTCTACGGCATCATCCAGTTGCAGAACAAGATCAAGCGCACCAACACCATCGCTCGCTGAGAGACTTGCGCCATGGCTGATGTACAGACCCTTGTGGAAAAACTCCAGGCCCGGTTTGGCGATGCCCTGCTGGACTGCAAGCTCGACCGCCGAGAGGTGACGGTCGAAGTTTCACCGGCGCGAGCCATTGAGGTGTTCACCGCCCTGCGCGACGAGCCGGATTTTGCTTATGAGCAGGTTATGGACGTGTGCGGAGTGGATTACTCGGCTTACGGCGAAGTGGAATGGGCCACCAACGAATCCACCGACCGGGGATTCAGCCGGGGTGTGGTGGAGCGGGCGGTTGGCCGCAGCCCCGCCGCTGTCCAATATGCCGCCGAGCAAACCCTTGTCGGCAAGGGGCGGTTCGCCGCAGTCTATCAACTGCTGTCGGTGTCCCACAATCACCGGTTGCGAGTACGCGTATTCGCGCCCGACGATGAGTTGCCGGTAGTGCCATCGGTCGTGGGGTTGTGGGCCTCGGCCAATTGGTTCGAGCGTGAGGCGTTCGATCTGTACGGCATCGTGTTTGAGGGCCATCCGGACCTGCGCCGCATCCTCACCGACTATGGTTTCATCGGTCACCCATTCCGCAAGGACTTCCCGCTGATTGGTAACGTCGAAATGCGCTACGACCCGGAACGGGGCCGCGTGGTGTACGAACCGGTCAGCATTGATCCGCGCGTGCTGGTGCCCCGCGTCATCCGCAAGGACAACCGTTACCTGCCCGAGTCTCGCTAACCGAGAAACCGCCGATGCCTGAGATTCGCAATTACACCCTGAACTTCGGGCCACAGCATCCCGCCGCTCACGGCGTGCTGCGCCTGGTGCTGGAATTGGACGGCGAGGTCGTGCAACGCGCCGATCCGCACATTGGCCTGTTGCACCGCGGCACCGAAAAACTGGCTGAAAGCAAGCCGTTCAACCAAAGCATCGGTTACATGGACCGGCTCGACTATATGTCGGCCATGTGCAATGAATTGGCCTACGTGCTGGCCATTGAGAAGTTGCTGGGTGTTCAACCGCCGGTGCGTGCCCAGTACATTCGGGTCATGTACGCGGAAATTACCCGGATTCTGAATCACTTGCTGTGGATCGGCGCGCACGGCCTGGATGTCGGGGCCATGACCATGTTCCTCTACGCGTTCCGCGAGCGCGAGGATCTGATGGACTGCTACGAGGCGGTCTCCGGGGCGCGGCTGCATCCTTCGTATTTCCGGGTGGGCGGCGTCTATCGCGACCTGCCGAACTCGATGCCGAAGTATGAATATGAGACGTCCCGTTGCCATAGCAAGAAAGATGTGGACGAACGCAACGCCACCCGGCAGAGATCGTTGCTTGATTTCATCGAGGCGTTCACCGACCGATTCCCAGGACGGGTGGATGAATACGAAACGCTGTTGACCGACAACCGTATCTGGAAACAACGGCTGGTCGGCATCGGTGTGGTGTCGCCCGAGCGCGCCCTGCAACTGGGCTTTTCCGGGCCGATGCTACGCGGTTCGGGCTTCGCCTGGGATCTGCGCAAGAAGCAGCCCTACGAAGTCTATGATCAACTGGATTTCGATATTCCGGTGGGCGTCAATGGTGACTGCTACGACCGTTATCTGGTCCGGGTCGAGGAATTGCGCCAGTCCAATCGCATCATCAAGCAATGCGTGCAATGGCTGAAGGAGAATCCTGGCCCGGTGATCGTCGACGACTACAAGGTCGCGCCACCGCCCCGGGCCAAGATGAAGGAAGACATGGAAGCCTTGATCCATCACTTCAAACTGTTCACGGAAGGCTATTGCGTGCCCGAGGGCGAGGTCTACGTGGCCACCGAGCACCCCAAGGGCGAATATGGGATTTATCTGATTTCCGACGGCGCCAACAAACCGTACCGCGTCAAGGTTCGGGCGGCTGGCTATGCCCATCTGGCGGCCATGGACGAAATGACCCGTGGCCACATGCTGGCCGATGTGGTGGCCATCATCGGCACCCAGGATATCGTTTTCGGGGAGATTGACCGCTAATGAGCGCACGTAAGAGCGATCTGCTGTCCGCCCACGCCCGCGCGGAAATCGATCACTGGCTGACTCGTTACCCCCCAGACCGGAAGCAGTCCGCCGTGTTGGCCGCGTTGCGCGAGGTGCAGCACGAAAATGGCGGCTACCTGACCACGGAATTGATGGATGCGGTGGCCGATTACCTGGACCTGCCGCCGATCGCCGTCTACGAAGTGGCCAGTTTCTACTCGATGTTCGAGTTGCAGCCGGTGGGTCGGCATTGCATCGCGGTCTGCACCAATATTTCCTGCATGTTGCGGGGCAGTGATACCGTGTTGAGCTATATCGAGCGGAAACTCGGCATCAAATTGGGTGAAAGCACGCCGGACGGCAAGTTCTACCTGAAGAAGGAGGAAGAATGCCTGGCCGCCTGCTGTGGTGCGCCGATGATGCAGGTCGATCACGTCTATTATGAGAGTCTGACCCCCGAAAAGGTGGATTGGATTCTTGATAGCCTGGAGTAACCCGCGATGGCCAATGAAGTCTGTTATCGGACACTGGGCCTGGATCGGTCCTGGTCCATGGAGACCTACCTGAGCGTGGGTGGCTACGAGGCCTGGAAGAAGATTCTGGCCGGACAGATGACCCCTGATCAGGTGATTGACGAGGTTAAGAAATCCGGGTTGCGAGGGCGTGGCGGCGCCGGGTTTCCAATGGGCTTGAAATGGACCTTCATGCCGCGCAATGCAACGGTGCAGAAATACATGGTCTGCAACTCCGACGAGTCCGAGCCGGGCACCTGCAAGGACCGCGATATCCTGCGCTTCAACCCACACACCCTGGTCGAGGGCATGGCCATCGCCGGTTTCGCCACCGGCTCCACGGTCGGTTACAACTACATGCGCGGCGAATTCATGGACGAGCCGTATCAGCGGTTCGAGGGCGCGGTCAAGGAAGCCTACGCCGCTGGTCTGCTGGGCAAGAACATCCAGGGATCAGGGATCGATTTCGATTTGTATCCGACCTTGGGCGCTGGCGCCTACATCTGCGGCGAGGAAACCGCGTTGTTGGAATCGCTGGAAGGCAAGAAGGGCCAGCCCCGCTTCAAGCCGCCGTTTCCAGCCAGCTACGGTTTGTACGGTCGCCCGACCACGATCAACAACACCGAGTCGTTCTCCTCGGTGCCCTCCATCATTCGCAACGGTGGCGAGTGGTTCGCCAACCTCGGCGTTGCCAACGCCGGCGGCACCAAGATCTTCGCGGTGTCCGGGCATGTCGAGAAACCGGGCAATTTCGAAATCTCCATGGGTACGCCCTTCGTCGATCTGTTGGCCATGGCGGGCGGGGTCTGGAAGGGGCGCAAGCTCAAGGCGGTGATTCCGGGCGGCTCCTCGGTGCCGGTGGTGCCAGGCGAACTCATGCTGAAGGCCAACATGGACTATGACTCGGTGTCCAAGGTTACCGGTTCGATGTTGGGTTCGGGCGCGGTGATCGTGATGGACGAGACCACCGACATGGTCAAGACGCTGCAGCGCATCTCCCGATTCTATTTTTCCGAATCCTGCGGGCAATGTACCCCCTGCCGCGAGGGTACTGGCTGGCTGTACCGGCTGGTGACCCGCATCGTCGAAGGCAAGGGCCGCCCCGAAGATCTGGACCTGCTGGACAGCGTGGCCAGCAAGATCGAAGGGCGGACCATCTGCGCGTTGGGCGACGCCGCCGCCATGCCGGTACGTAGCTTCGTCAAGCACTACCGCCATGAATTTGCCTATTACATCGAGCACAAGCGCAGCATGGTCGCCGGCGCGGCATAGGCCGCGCGAGCCGCGAAACCACCAACACGGTCGCAGTGGGTAAAAGATGAGCGAGGAACAGGTCAACATCGAAGTCAATGGCATCCCGCTGAAGGCGCGCAAGGGCGCGATGCTCATCGAGGCCACCGATGCGGCGGGCATTCCAATCCCCCGCTTCTGTTATCACAAGAAGTTGTCCATCGCCGCCAGTTGCCGGATGTGTCTGGTCGAGGTCGAGAAAGCGCCCAAGGCGCTGCCGGCCTGCGCGACGCCGGTAATGGAAGGGATGAAGGTCCACACCCAGTCGCCCAAGGCGCTGGCCGCGCAGAAGGGCACCATGGAATTCCTGCTGATCAACCACCCCCTGGACTGTCCGATCTGCGATCAGGGCGGGGAGTGCGAGTTGCAGGACATCGCCATGGGCTACGGCGGTGATGTGTCGTGCTTTGCCGAGCGTAAGCGGGTGGTCAAGGAAAAGGACATCGGGCCGCTGGTCGCGACCGACATGACCCGTTGTATTCAGTGTACCCGCTGCGTGCGGTTC
Source organism: Candidatus Contendibacter sp. (assembly GCA_031732755.1). Classification (GTDB taxonomy): domain Bacteria; phylum Pseudomonadota; class Gammaproteobacteria; order Competibacterales; family Competibacteraceae; genus Contendibacter. The sequence continues at coordinate 41,832 of JAVMKI010000008.1, read as the reverse complement.
GGCGAGGAGATCGCCGGTCTGCGTGAACTCGGCGCGACCGGGCGTGGCGAGAATATGGAAATCGGCACCTATGTGGCTCACAGCATGGTCTCGGAGCTATCGGGCAACGTGATCGATCTCTGCCCGGTTGGCGCGCTGACCGCCAAGCCATCCCGCTACCGGGGCCGCTCGTGGGAATTCGTGCAGCACGCCGCCATTGCCCCACACGACTCGGTCGGTTCCAACATCTTCATTCACACCCTGCGCGGTCAGGTGAAGCGGGTGGTGCCACGCGAGAACGAGCAGGTCAACGAAACCTGGATTTCCGACCGCGACCGATTTGGCTACGAAGGCATCCACAGCGACGACCGCTTGGCCAAACCGCTTGTCGGTGGTGTCGAGACCGGGTGGGAACCCGCGCTGGAAGCGGCGGCCAGTGGCCTGAAGGATATCATCGCCCGTCATGGGGCCGAGTCGGTCGGCTTCCTGGTTGCGCCGACCGCGACCGTCGAGGAGATGTACCTGGCGCAGAAACTGGCGCGTGGCTTGGGCGTGGTGAATATTGACCATCGCTTGCGCCAGGCCGATTTCAGCGATCAAGGCGCGGCCCCGGTGTTTCCGTGGCTGGGGCAGGCGCTGGAAGACCTGGAGAAAGTCAAGGCCGCTCTGTTGATCGGCTCCAACCCACGGATGGAGCAACCGCTGGCCGGTCACCGGCTGCGCAAGGCGGCGCTGGCGGGCGGGCAGATTCTGTTCATCAACCCGCGCGATTTCGATTTCCGTTTCCCGGTCGCGGCCAAGGTTGTCGCCGATCCCGCCGGCATGATCTCGGCGCTGGCGGGCGTGGCCCAGGCGCTGGCGGAATTGAAGGGGCAAGCGCTCCCAGCGAACCTGGCGGGTCTGGTCGTGGGCGTTCCGAGCGAGGTCGAACGCGCTATTGCCGCCAGTTTGGCGAACAGCGCCCCGGCCACCGTGCTGCTGGGTAATCTAGCGGTTTCCCATCCGGCTTTCGCCTCCTTGCGGGCGCTGGCGGGTTTCGTGGCGCAGGGTAGCGGCGCGCGGCTGGGCTATCTGCCGGAAGCTGCCAATTCAGCGGGCGGCTGGTTGGCTGGCGTGGTGCCGCACCGCTTGCCGGGTGGCGGACTGGCCCCGGTGAGGGGTCTGGACGCGCGCGCGATGCTGGAGTCGCCGCGCAAAGCCTATGTGCTGCTCGGCGTCGAGCCAGAACTGGACTGCTGGGATGGCGCGGCGGCGCTCAAGGCCTTGCAAGGCGCTGAATTGATCGTTTCGCTCAGCCCCTATGCGCGTTTGGTCGGCAAGAGCCAAACCCAGATCATTTTACCGGTGGCGACCTTTGCCGAAACTTCGGGCACCTATGTCAACGCCGAGGGCCGCTGGCAAAGTTTTCAGGGTGCCAGCAAGCCGTTCGGTGACGCTCGGCCAGCGTGGAAGGTATTGCGGGTACTGGGTAACCTATGCGGCGTGGCGAGTTTCGAGTACGTCAGTTCCGAGGAAGTGCTCGCCGAGGTTCAGAGTGCCTGCGGCGCGGTTCGGCCAGACAACACGCTGGATTTCAGCCAGCCACTGACGCCGTTCCAGGCCAATGGGCTGCTGCGAGTCGCGGATGTGCCGATCTACGCGGTTGATCCGTTGGTGCGGCGTGCCCGTTCGCTGCAAGCGAGTCCACTGGCGCGGCCCGCCGAAGTGCGATTGCATCCCGACGTAGCCCGCGAGTTGGGCGTGGCGGGGCGGGAACAGGTTCAGGTACGTCAGAACGGCGCGGCGGTCGATCTGCCGCTGGTGCTGGATGACCGTGTGCCCAGAGGTTGCGCCTGGATTCCGGCCGGCCTAATCGCCAGCGTGGCGCTTGGCCCGGCGGTGGGGCCGGTGGCTATCCAATAACAATCAGGACATCGGATCGTGGAAACGCTGCTGACGGTCATCATTATCCTGCTGAAAATTATCGTCCTGCTGGCGCCCCTGCTGCTGGGCGTGGCGTATCTAACCTTTGCCGAGCGCAAGATCATCGGTTACATGCAGGTTCGGTTGGGTCCGAATCGGGTCGGCCCCAAGGGTTGGTTACAGCCCATCGCCGACGCCATGAAGTTGATGTTCAAGGAAATCATCATTCCGACCCGCGCGGATCGCTTTCTGTTTCTCCTGGCGCCAGTGTTGTCCTTCGGGCCGGCGCTGGCGGCGTGGGCTGTCATACCTTTCGGTGACGGCATGATGATTTCCCATCTGGACGCCGGTTTGTTGTACCTGCTGGCGCTGACTTCGCTGGGTGTCTATGGCGTGATCGTTGCTGGTTGGGCATCCAACTCCAAGTATGCCTTTCTTGGCGCGATGCGGTCGGCGGCGCAGATCGTCGCCTATGAAATCGCCATGGGTTTTGCCCTGGTGGGTGTGCTGATAGCCGCTGGCAGCCTCAATCTCAACCAGATCGTGCTGGCTCAGCAGGGCAGTCTGCTGCACTGGTTCTGGTTGCCGCTACTGCCGTTGTTCCTGGTGTACTTCATCTCCGGCGTCGCCGAAACCAACCGCGCGCCGTTCGACGTGGCCGAGGGCGAATCGGAGATCGTGGCTGGGTTCCACGTGGACTATTCCGGCATGGCCTTCGCGGTGTTCTTCCTGGCCGAATACGCCAATATGATCCTGGTGTCGGCATTGGCGGCCACGATGTTTTTGGGGGGCTGGCTCTCGCCGTTCGAAGGCATTCCAGTACTGGGCGCACTGTTCGGCTTCGTGCCTGGCGCGATTTGGCTGACGCTAAAGATTTCGATCCTGTTGCTGTTCTTTCTGTGGTTCCGCGCTACCTTCCCGCGCTATCGTTACGATCAGATCATGCGGTTGGGTTGGAAGGTCTTCATCCCGGTGACCCTGGTGTGGATTCTGGTGATCGGGCTGGGCGTGCTGGGGCACGTGGGTCCGTGGTTTGATTGAGCGGAGAAAGCGAGCGATGAATACCCTGAACGCCGTGCGGTACTACTTCAAGAGCTTTCTGCTATGGGAGCTGCTCCAGGGGTTGCGGGTGACTGGCCGTTACCTCTTTGCCAAGAAGATCACGGTGCAGTACCCGGAAGAACAGACTCCGCTATCGCCCCGGTTTCGAGGGCTGCACGCCCAGCGTCGCTATCCCAACGGTGAAGAGCGTTGCATCGCCTGCAAATTGTGCGAGGCGGTCTGCCCAGCGCTGGCCATCACCATCGAATCCGAACAGCGGTCCGATGGTACCCGCCGCACCACCCGTTACGATATCGATCTGTTCAAGTGCATTTTTTGCGGGTTCTGCGAGGAAGCCTGTCCGGTGGACGCCATCGTGGAGACTCGGGTGTTCGATTATCATTTTGAGAAGCGCGGTGAGCAGATCATGACCAAGGAAAAACTGCTCGCCAACGGCGACCGCTGCGAAGCGCAGATCGCCGCCGACCGGGCCGCCGACGCGGCATATCGCTAGCCGGCCTCCCTTGCCAGAATCAAGAAAACAGGTCCGCTCATGGGATTTGAAAAGTTTCTGTTCTATGTTTTCGCCCTCATCCTGATCGTTGCGGCGTTGCGGGTGATCACGGTGCGCAACCCAGTGCATGCCGCACTGTTCCTGGTCCTGGCGTTCTTCACCAGTGCTGCGCTCTGGTTGCTGATCGAAGCCGAATTTCTGGCCATCGTACTGGTGCTGGTCTACGTGGGCGCGGTGATGGTGCTGTTCCTGTTCGTGATCATGATGTTGGATATCAACGTCGCGCCGTTGCGGGAAGGCTTTATCAAATACCTGCCGGTTGGGGCGGCGGTGGCGCTGGTGATCGTGATCGAGATGGGGTTGGTGGTCGGGTCCAGCTATTTCAGTGGGGATGGATATAGCTTGGTCTCTCGCGCGGCCGATTACAGCAACACCAAGGAACTGGGCAGCGTCCTGTACACCCTCTACGTCTATCCGTTCGAAATCGCCTCAGTGATTCTTCTGGTGGCGATCATCGCCGCTATTTCGCTGACGATGCGCCGCCGGGAAGGCGCCAAGTATCAGAATCCGGCGCAGCAGGTTCGGGTGTCGCGGAATGATCGGGTGCGCCTGGTGCGCATGGCCTCGGAAAAAAAGTTGTAATTTCGCCGGTCCCCAAAGCGGGTGCGAATCGAAACAAACCAATAAAGCAAAGGCGGGGATAGATGATCGCGCTTACTGATTATCTCGTGCTTGGAGCAATCCTCTTTTGTCTCAGCGTGGCGGGCATCTTTCTGAACCGGAAGAACGTCATCATCCTGCTGATGTCGATTGAGCTCATGCTGCTGGCGGTGAATTTCAACTTTATCGCTTTTTCCCAGTTTCTCGGCGACACTGTCGGCCAGGTCTTCGTCTTTTTCATTCTGACCGTGGCGGCAGCCGAGTCGGCCATTGGTCTGGCCATTCTGGTGGTGCTGTTCCGCAACCGGCGCACCATCAACGTCGCCGATCTCGACACGCTGAAGGGTTAGCCGCATGCAAAACGTCTACCTCGCGATTGTGCTTTCGCCCTTGCTTGGCGCCATCATCGCTGGTTTGTTTGGCCGCAAGATCGGTCGGGCTGGCGCCCACTGGGTCACCATTCTGGGCGTGGCGATTTCCTTTCTGCTGTCGCTGGTGGTGTTGCGCCATCACGTCCTGGATGGCGCTGAACCCTACAACAGCACGGTCTACACCTGGATGGTGGTTGAAGGCATCCGGATGGAAGTCGGTTTTTTAGTCGATAACCTGACGGCGGTGATGATTTCCACCGTGACCTTCGTGTCGCTGATGGTCCATATCTACACGATTGGTTACATGCACGACGACGACGGCTATCAGCGCTTCTTCAGCTACATCGCGTTGTTTACCTTCTCGATGTTGATGTTGGTCATGTCCAACAACTTCCTGCAACTGTTTTTCGGCTGGGAAGCGGTCGGCTTGGTGTCCTATCTACTCATCGGGTTCTGGTTTAAGCGTGAAAGCGCGATTTTCGCCAACCTCAAGGCGTTCCTGGTCAATCGGGTGGGTGATTTTGGGTTCCTGCTGGGCATCGCCGCTGTGTTGATGGTGTTTAACAGCTTGGATTATCAAGATGTATTCGCCGCCGCGCCGCTAATGGCCAAGATGACGGTGCAGATCATCCCGGGCCTCGACTGGTCGCTGATGACGGTGATCTGCATCTTGTTGTTCATTGGCGCGATGGGTAAATCGGCCCAGGTGCCATTGCATGTCTGGTTACCGGATTCAATGGAAGGTCCCACCCCGATTTCGGCTTTGATCCATGCCGCGACCATGGTGACCGCTGGTATCTTCATGGTGGCCCGGATGTCGCCCTTGTTTGAGCTATCGGAGACCGCGCTGAGCTTCGTATTGGTGATCGGCTCGATCACCGCGTTGTTCATGGGTTTCCTCGGCATCATCCAAAACGATATCAAACGGGTGGTCGCTTATTCGACGCTATCGCAGCTTGGCTATATGACGGTCGCGCTGGGGGTATCGGCCTATTCAGCCGCCATCTTCCATCTAATGACCCATGCCTTCTTCAAGGCGCTGCTGTTCCTGGGCGCGGGCTCGGTGATCATCGCCATGCACCACGAGCAAGATGTCCGCAAGATGGGCGGGTTGTGGAAGTACATGCCGATCACGTGGATCACTTTCCTGCTCGGCACGCTGGCGCTGATCGGCACGCCGGGTTTCGCTGGGTTCTACTCCAAGGACAGTATCCTGGAGGCAGTGCATTACTCCCATATTGCTGGCTCCGGATTTGCCTACTTCGCGGTGATGCTGGGTGTGTTCGTGACCTCGTTCTACTCGTTCCGGCTGTATTTCATCGTGTTCCATGGCAAGGAGCGGATGGATCATCACACCCAGGAGCATCTACACGAGACGCCGGCGGTGGTGACCGTGCCGTTGATCCTGTTGGCGATTCCCTCGGTGGTGATTGGGGCGATGACCATCGAACCCATGCTATTTGGCAAGGTGTTTGAGGGCGTGATCACAGTCATGCCAGCGCATGATGTGTTGGAGCATGTCGCGGAGGAATTTCACGGCGCGATGAACTTCGCGCTACATGGACTGACCGGACTGCCGTTCATCCTGGTGCTGGCTGGTCTCGGTTCGGCCTTCTATCTGTACATGATGAAGCCAGAGCTACCGGATCAGATCCAGCAGCGTTTCTCCAAGCTGTACAACGTCTTGGATCGCAAGTATCTGTTCGACGAATTCTATCAGGCGTTCTTCATGCGCGGCAGCCGGAATCTGGGAACCGCACTGTGGAAATACGCCGACGCTGGGCTGATCGATGGCTTGATGGTAAACGGCACCGCGCGGCTGGTGGGTTGGTTCGCGGCGGTGACCCGCCACCTGCAAACGGGTTATCTATATACTTATGCGTTCGCGATGATCATCGGCTTGCTGATCCTGCTGACCTGGTTCGTTGCCCGCTAACCTGGAAGAAGAAAAAAACCATGCTATCGGAACTGCCTCCTCTACTGAGCCTTGTCATCTGGTTCCCGATTCTCGGTGGCGTCGCGGTCCTGTTCGTGGGTGACGGCAACCCCGGACGGGTCAAGGCGCTGGCTCTGACTGTGGCGATTCTAAGCTTTCTTGCCAGTATCCCACTGTTTCTGCTGTTCAACCCCTTGACGGCGGCGATGCAGTTTCAGGAGGTGATGCCCTGGATTCCAGCGCTCAAGGTTCATTACCACCTGGGGGTGGATGGCTTTTCAATGCCGCTGATCCTGCTAACTTCCTTCATGACTGTGCTGGTGGTGATCGCGGGTTGGGAAGTGATCCAGTACCGAATCGCTCAGTACATGGCCGCTTTCCTGATCATGGAAGGGCTGATGATTGGAGTGTTCGCCGCGCTGGACGCTATCCTGTTCTACGTGTTTTTTGAGGCGATGCTGATCCCGATGTTTCTGATCATCGGCATCTGGGGTGGACCACGCCGGGTCTACGCCACGGTGAAGTTTTTCCTGTACACCTTCCTAGGCTCGGTGTTCATGTTGATTTCCCTGATCTACATGTACAACCAGGCCAACAGTTTCGAAATCCTGGATTTCCACAAACTACCGTTGAGTTTGACCGAACAGGTACTGATTTTCTTCACGTTCCTGCTGGGCTTCGCGGTCAAGGTGCCAATGTGGCCGGTGCACACCTGGTTGCCGGACGCCCACGTTGAGGCGCCTACAGGTGGTTCGGTGATTCTAGCCGCCATCACCCTAAAGATCGGGGGCTATGGCTTCCTGCGCTTCGCTTTGCCAATTACCCCGGACGCTTCGGCCATGCTGGACTGGCTGATCATCACCATGTCGTTGGTGGCGGTGGTCTATATCGGTTTAGTCGCGCTGATTCAGCAGGATATGAAGAAGCTGATCGCCTATTCCTCCATTGCTCACATGGGTTTCGTCACCCTGGGTTTCTTTATCGCCTTTAGCATCTACCGCCACACCGGCAGTCTGAATGGCGCGGCGATGGGCATCGAGGGTGGCATGGTGCAAATGGTGTCGCATGGCTTCATTTCGGGCGCGCTGTTCTTGTGCGTTGGTGTGCTGTATGACCGGGTCCATTCCCGCCAGATCAAGGACTATGGTGGGGTGGCGAATACCATGCCGGTGTTCGCTGCCTTCATGGTGCTGTTCGCCATGGCCAATTCTGGTCTGCCCGGCACGTCGGGGTTCGTTGGCGAGTTCCTAGTGATCCTGAGCAGTTTCAAGGCCAGTTTCTGGATCGCGTTCTTGGCGGCCACGACCCTGATTTTGGGGGCGGCTTACACCCTGTGGCTGGTCAAGCGGGTTATCTTCGGCGAAGTTGGCAACCACCATGTCGCTGAGCTGGAGGACGTGTGCACTCGCGAGATCATCATGTTGAGCCTGCTGGCGGCGGCGGTGCTGCTGCTGGGGTTGTGGCCCGATCCGTTGACCTCGACGATGCATGCCACGGTGGATAACCTGTTGAAGCATATCACTGTGACTAAACTGTGACCGAGCCCGCTGCAGAGAAGAATCGGAGAATAGGGAAACCCCATGAACTTCGTCGCTCCTGACTTCATGCCGGTACTGCCGGAACTGTTCGTCCTAACCATGACCTGCCTGGTTTTGGTTTTCGACGTGTTCTTGGAACAGCGGCAGCGCCATATCACCTATGGGCTGGCGCAATTGACTCTGCTGGGCGCGGCCCTGCTAACCTTGTTCACCTATGCCCAGGCACCAGTGGTCACTATGTTCGGTCACTACGTCAAGGATGCGATGGGTGATCTGCTCAAACTGTTCATCTATTTGGCCGCCGCCGCCGTGTTCCTGTACTCGCGTGACTATTTGCGCCAGCGCGATTTGTTCAAGGGTGAGTATTTCGTGCTGGGGCTGTTCGGCGTGCTGGGCATGATGATCATGGTGTCGGCGCACAGCCTGTTGACCGTGTATCTCGGTCTGGAACTGCTGTCGTTGTCGCTGTATGCGCTAGTGGCGACGGACCGTGATTCGCCAGTGGCGGCTGAAGCTGCCATGAAGTACTTCGTGTTGGGTTCACTAGCTTCTGGTATGTTGTTGTACGGTATCTCGATGATCTATGGCGCAACTGGCAGCGTGGATCTTCAAGTGGTTGCCGTCGCCGCCGCCAAGCTGGGCACGAATAATCTGGTGTTGGTGTTTGGTTTGGTGTTTTTGGTGGTTGGGCTATCGTTCAAGCTGGGCGCGGTGCCGTTTCACATGTGGCTGCCTGATGTGTATCAAGGCGCGCCAACTTCGGTCACGCTCTATATTGGGTCGGCGCCCAAACTGGCGGCGTTCGCCTTGGTGATGCGGATTTTGGTGGAAGGTCTTGGCGCATTGTTGGGTGATTGGCAACATATGCTGATTCTCCTGGCGGCGTCATCCATGGTGTTGGGCAATTTGGTCGCCATCGCTCAGACCAACATCAAGCGGATGCTGGCTTACTCAACGATTTCCCATGTCGGCTTTCTGCTATTGGGTATTCTGGCCGGCACTCCAGAAGGCTACGCGGCGGCGATGTTCTACACCATTGTCTACGTGCTGATGGCGGTTGGCGCTTTCGGTGTGATCATCATGCTGAGCCGGACTGGATTTGAGGCGGAGAACATCGACGATTTCAAGGGCTTGAATGATCGCAGCCCATGGTTGGCGTTCCTGATGATGATGATCATGATGTCCATGGCTGGCGTTCCCTTCCTGGTGGGTTTCTACGCCAAGTGGATGGTATTGCAAGCCGTCGTTCATATTGGGCTGGTCTGGTTGGCGGTTTTAGGCGTGGTATTCTCAGTGATTGGGGCGTTCTACTATTTGCGGGTGGTCAAGTGCATGTACTTTGACAAGACAGAGCAAGCCGTGCCGATCCAGCTTAGCCTGGATACCGAGATCGCCATCAGCGCTAACGGCTTGTTGCTAGTGCTGCTGGGTCTGTATCCGACCGTGCTGATGGGTTGGTGCGCAATGGCTTTATCGGTGGGGCCGACTTGATTTGGTTACAGTCCCTTTATGTTAGAGGTCATCACTAGGCTTTGGCCGGTGGTGGCGGTAATCGCCACCAACCTGCCCTGGCTAAGCGAGCGCTGGCTGTTGATTTTCGCCCGCCCTGATCGGCGGGCGAAACCGTTTTGGTTGCGATTGATCGAGTGGGGTTTGTTATACGGACTGGTTATTGGGATGGGGTTTGGGTTTGAGTACAAAACCACAGGCGCGATCCATGCTCAGGGTTGGGAGTTCTATGTGGTGACGCTATGCTTATTCGCGGTCAGCGCCCTGCCAGGGTTTATCTACCGCTACCAGTTGCGGCGGTTGCTGGAACAGGCGGCCCTATTAGCGGTCAGTAAAACGGCTGTGGAGCATAACGATGGAGTATAACGGCACAGTGGTGATGCTGGGATGGCCGTTTTCACCGTTTAGTCGCGGCAAACGGAAATGACGAATGGCGAAATCAACGACGACATATTGGAATGCGTTGACCCCTGAGAATCGAGGCTGTTGGACGCCGATCCAAGGGTTGGAAGGCATGGTCGAAGAACTCACGCTGAGCATTGATCCAGTCACGGGCGAATATACAAGATTGACGCATTTCCTGCCTGGCGCGGATACATCGGCATTCGCAGGGAAGGTTCATCCTTACCCAGAAGAAGTGTTCATCGTCAGTGGCCGTTTGTATGACCAAGCGTTTGGGCTATGGCTTGAAACTGGTCATTATGCAAGTCGTCCTCCTGGCGAGCTTCATGGGCCGTTCAAGACCGATGTGGGGTGTATCGTCTTGGAAGTGTCATTTCCCAATCGCATTGTCGGCGGCGGTGGCGCCTAACCTTTCGGTAAGGTAGATTCCGTTGTCCAGACAATTTTTGTTTGGACTTTCCGATATTCTGTTCTCTGCTTCTTCCTCGCTTTCCGTCACCCGCCACACCCAGTCTTCGATGCCGTTTTCTGGCTGATATTCCGCCACCGCTTCCCGCAGGATCGCGCGTACCGCTGGATAATCGAAGTTTCGCGAGGCAGTCGCCAATCGTTCCAGGCAATCGCGCACCCGCGACCATGGCAAGGATTGCTCGCAAGCGCGACGGATCATTGGGTGCCGAGTCGGCAAATCGTCGGTTCCGATCAGCAATTCCTCACGCAGCTTTTCGCCACTGCGCAGGCCAGTGAACTGAATCCCAATGTCGCCGTCAGGGTGTATCTCGTCGTGTACCGTCAAACCGGACAGACGAATCATTCGCCGGGCCAGATCGAGGATACGCACGGGCTCGCCCATATCTAATAAGAATACCTCACCGCCATGGGCCAGGGCGCTCGCCTGGATCACCAGTTGCGCCGCTTCCGGAATGGTCATGAAATAGCGTTCCATTTCGGGATGAGTGACCGTTACCGGTCCCCCTTTACGAATCTGCTCGCGAAACAGCGGCACCACCGATCCCGAGGAATCCAGCACGTTGCCGAAGCGTACCATGCACAGTCGGGTCGCGCCGCTCTCTCCCGCCAGCCCCTGCAGGATCAATTCCGCCAGCCGCTTGGTCGCGCCCATGACGTTGGTGGGTCGCACCGCCTTGTCGGTGGACACCAACACGAAGGTTTCAACTCCGGCAGCGAGGGCTGCCTCGGCGGCGCGCCAAGTACCGAATACATTATTCCACATGCCCTCAATCGGATTGTGTTCAACAATCGGCACGTGCTTGTAGGCAGCGGCGTGGTAGACGGTCCGTACCTTGAAGCGCTTCATTGCCATCTGTAACCGCCAGCGCTGCGCCACCGACCCCAGCAGTGGAATCAGTTCGATCTCCGTTCCACCCTTGGTGGGAGTGCCGCTGGCGTTGAGAGCATGAGAATGCTCCATATTGGTCAGCATGGCGCGCAGTTCCTGCTCAATGGTGTACAACGCATATTCGGAACGTTCAAGCAGTACCAGCCGGCGCGGACGCAATGGCAGGATTTGTCGGCAGAGTTCGCCGCCAATCGATCCACCGGCGCCGGTGACCATGACGGTCTTGCCACTGACTCGTGCCCGCAGCAGAGCGTCATCGGGCTGAACCGAATCGCGGCCGAGAATATCCGCGACGTCGATCTCGCGGAACTCATCGATGCGCCGCGCGCCGCTGGTCAGTTCCGCCAGGGTGGGCAGATTCATGACCCGGACCGGCAAACGGGCCAGCGACTCCAAAATCGCTTGGCGACGATGATGAGATGTCGAAGGCAACGCCAGCAGAATCAGGGAAGCACCATGTTGCGTGATCAGGCGTGGTAGCTTGGCCGGAGCCCGAACCTTGAGGCCGAGCACCACGCTGCCCCACAACCGGGGATTGTCATCCACGAACACAACGGGTTCGAACTCGGCGCTGTAGCGCAAGGCGTTGACTAACTGTGCGCCCGCCTCACCAGCGCCATAGATGATCACTGAGGCGCGCGGTGTCGCCCGGCGAAACCGTCGGCGCAACAGACGCCGCAGCAACAAGCGGCCTCCACCCACCAACGCCGCTAGCACCAACCAGCAAATCAACCAGAACGAGCGCAACCATAAACCCTCGCCTAGCAGCACCCACACCGCCATCGTCAACAGGACACCAGCACTGATGGCCAGGAGGATGGTGTACAGCAGACTCTCGTCGGCGTAACGCAGGATGGGGCGATACACACCAACCACTGTGAAAGTGGGGATGATGACGGCGACCGACACGGGAAACAGCCAGGCTACCTCCGGCAGCAACGCCGGCCATATCTCGCCCAGGCGAATGGCGAACGCCGCCCAAACCGCGATCAGTACGGCGAAAGTGTCGCCAACGATCAACAGCGCACGGCGCGCTACAGGAGGAATAGTGAACAGAGATTCAATCGGCATGGAACAAATACTGTAGCATAGGGAAGAAAGCGTCGAGAGCATGGCTAACGGAGGAATCACACTCCATCTAATGCACCTAGCCACCCCATGGAGCGGAAATTTGACGGATCAGGACACAGCGTCCATTCTTGTTGCGAGCCGTTCGTGCGGCGGGTACTTGAAAATCATGATCGATCTCCACTGCCACCTCCTGCCGGGTGTCGACGATGGCGCCCCCGATCTGGCCACGTCGCTAGCGATGGCACGGATCGCCGTCGCCGACGGTATTGTAGTCATCGCTTGCACCCCGCATATTTATCCAGGGATGTATGACAACAACGGTCCTGCCATTCGCCAGGCGGTGGCCAAGCTCCAGGGGCAATTGAATGAGGCTGGCATTCCACTGCGGTTAACTCTGGGCGCCGATACGCATATCGCCCCCGATCTGGTGGCGAGCCTGCGCGCGGGTCAGGCACCGACCCTGCACGACAGCCGTTATTTCCTGCTAGAGCCGCCCCATCACGTCGCTCCACCCCGGCTGGCGGAGACCGTATTCGATCTGTTGGCGGCCGGCTACGTGCCAGTCATCACCCATCCAGAACGCTTGAGCTGGATCGAAGATCGCTACGAAACCTTCTTGGACCTGGCTCGCCAGGGTGCTTGGTTGCAGGTAACCGCTGGTAGTTTAACCGGCCGTTTCGGCAAAGCGGCCCAGTACTGGGGCGAGCGCCTGCTAGATGAGGGCTGGGTGCATATCTTGGCCACCGATTCGCACGGCGTGGATCGAAGACCGCCTCTGCTGGCCGAGGGACAGCGGGCGGCGGAGCGATGGCTGGACGCTGATGAAGCCTGGCGTCTAGTGGAAACCCGGCCACAAGGTATACTAAACAACCTTGATCCCGAGCGGTTATTGCCGCCGCCAGCGCTGAGCGCCAACACCCACTCGATCTCCGCGAGGGGTTCCTGGTTAAAACGATTATTCCGGCGTGGCTAAGTATCCCATTTCCAAAGATTCCCAAACTTAAAATTTTCATGAGGCCAGTTCATTTGTTAGCAACTAGAGCGTTTCCATGGGTTGTGTTATTGGCGGCGTTACTTGGCATCGCCGCCTGCGCCAATGCCCCGTCCACCGACATGGCCAGTTCAACGTCTTCGGCTCCGACCCCGGCAGGGACTACTGGCTCGCCGGCGTCCTCCCCTACCGCCGCCGCTGGCTCGATGCCCAGTACACCGGCCCCAGGTCCGGTCGCCGCCCCGAATGATTACCGGATCGGCTCTGGAGATTTGCTGAAAGTCGAGGTTTTCGGAGTGCCGGATTTGAACCGTTCGGTTCGGGTCAACGCCAGCGGTCAGATTTCCCTGCCGCTGATCGGTCCAATCCAAGCGGGTGGTTTGACCGCCGAGCAACTGGCGGCTGACATCGCTGCCCATCTGGCCAAGGAATACTTGCAGAATCCTCAGGTTACCATCTTTATCGAAGAGTTTACCAGTCAGCGGGTTACAGTAACCGGTGCCGTCAAAACGCCGAATGTTTTTCCGCTCAAGGGAAAGACAACCTTGCTGCAAGTAGTGGCGGAAGCCGGCGGCCCGACCAGCGTGGCCAATCTCAGTGCGGTGAAAATCCTGCGTCCAGAATCGGATAGTACCCGTAAGGTGCTGGAATATGATCTGGCCGCGATCCGCGCTGGCGAGGCGCCAGATCCCGAAATTCGTGGTGAGGATGTCGTTCAGGTCGAGACCTCAGCGGCCAAGGATACCGCCAAGCAGTTGACAGAGTTTATCCTGCCCTTCTGGCCCTTCCTGCTGTATTGAGCGGCGACGGCGTGCCCGCCTGCGTTTCCAAGGATTTATTGTGATGAATGCTTCCGAATTACCTAAACCTGTCAATCCCGAACCGCCGCCGCCCGGCCAGGCTTTGGCCGAGCGTCCAGCCGGTGTTCCCATGCCGGCGGTTCCCCTTCAATCTCAGACCGTTGAGGAAGAGCCCGAAGGCGATGAACTCAACCTCCGCGAACTGTGGCAGGTCATCGTCAAGCGACGCTGGACCATTCTCATTTTCACGCTGATCGTGGTGACCGCCGTGGTCACCGCCACCTTCCTGATGACGCCGATCTACCGCGCTAGTCTGACCCTGCAGATCGACCGCGAGGATATCAAGATCGTCACAAGTGGAGATGTGGCGCCTGAGGAGAGAGGCTGGAGCAGCCAGGATTACTATCAGACGCAATACGAATTGCTGAAGAGTCGCAGTTTGGCCTTGCGGGTGGTCAACCAGTTGGGGCTGGCCGATCTTCCCCCGCCACCACCGTCACTGCTGGCTGAATTCAAGACGTGGCTGGTCGGCTGGCTGCCCAAGGCCAGCGAGACGGAGGATTCCCAAAAACCACGTTCGGAGAGCGACCGGCTCGAAGGCGTCGTGAGCGGTTTCTTGGGTAATCTGACGGTGGAGCCGGTGCGCAATTCGCGGTTGGTCAAACTGTATTACGACAGCCCCGATCCGCAGCGGGCGGCCGTCATCCTCAATACCTTGGTCAAGAATTACATCAATATGAACATGGAGCGGCGCTTCGACGCTTCCACCTACGCCCGCAATTTCCTTCAGGAACGCTTGCAGCAGGTCAAGGCCAAGCTGGAAGAATCCGAGCGGGAGATGGTCGCTTTCGCCCGCCAGCAGCAGATCATCAGTATGGGGCCGGATGACAAACAGAGTATTGTTTCCCAAGACTTGGCCGCCACCGCGACCGCGCTGGCCGAAGCCGAGAAGAAACGGGTCGATGCGGAGGCCGTGTATCGGCAGATGCTGGCCACTCGCGGCCAAGGGTTGAGCCAGGTGTTGAGCAGCACAACCATTCAAACCCTGAAGGACAGCAAGGCCAAGCTGGAGGCGCAATACCAGGATAATCTCAGCATCTATAAGCCAGCCTATCCAACCATGGTGCAATTGCGCAACCAGATCAGTCAGGTGGACGCACTGATCAATCAGGAAATCGGCAATATCCGGGCGGCGATCACCGCCGATTATGAGTCGGCCAGGGCCGCCGAGAATTTACTACGGGGCCGGTTGGAGCAGATCAAGCAGGACTTGTTGGCCCTGCAGGATCGCAGCATCCAGTTCAACATCCTGCGCCGCGAAGTGGACACCAACCGCCAGCTTTACGACGGTTTGTTACAACGCTTCAAGGAAGTCGGCGTGGCGGCGGGCATCGGCACCAACAACATCGCGGTAGTGGACGAAGCCAAGGTCCCAGCTTTGCCCAACAAACCCAATCTACGGTTGAATGCCCTGCTGGCACTGGTGCTGGGTCTGTTGGGCGGCGTCGGACTGGCCTTCCTGTTCGAGCATCTTGACGATACCTTCCGCCGGCCTGAAGACTTGGAACGGTTACTGGGCTTGCCGGTGCTGGGCGTGATCCCCAAGACCCCACTGGGGCGCGGCGATAATCGGCCCATCGCGCTGGCTGGCCACGAGGATCCGCGTTCCGCCTTCGCCGAGGCTTACCGCTCGGTGCGCACCGCCCTGCAGTTTTCCACCGCCAGCGGCGTGCCCCGGCTGTTGGCCGTGACCAGCGCCATGGCTGGCGAGGGCAAGACCACCACGGCGCTGAGCCTGGCGATTCAGTTCGCCCAGGCCGGTAAGCGGACCCTGCTGGTCGAGACTGATCTGCGCAAGCCTTCGCTGCACCGCGTTCTGAGTCTCGATAACCAAGTAGGATTGACCAACTACCTGGCGGGTGGGGAGGCGCAGCCGGTGGATATCGCCAAACCTACCCATATTGCCAATCTGTTCGCTATTCCATCCGGGCCGTTGCCGCCCAATCCCGCCGAGTTGCTGTCATCGGCACGGATGGTGGAGCTACTGAGTCTGGCCGCCGGCAAGTTCGATCAGGTCATCCTGGATAGTCCGCCACTGCTGGGCTTGGCCGACGCCCTGATCATCGGCCATCTATGCGAGGGGACGCTGCTGACCGTCGAGATGGGCGGCACTCCGCGCGGCTATGCCTTGGGCGCGCTCAAACGCTTACGCGGGGCGCGGGTGCATGTGCTGGGCACCATTCTGACCAAGCTAGAGGCCCGAGCCGGCAGCTATGGGTACTACCGTAGCTATTACTACTACTATCACACCGGTTATTATGGTGAAGCGGCACCGGCGGATGCCAAAAAACTATCAGCCTAGAATGAAGGCGGGGTGCGGGAAGCGATCATCGTGACCGACATCATTGATCTGGCGCTCGCTTGCTATCGAAAACCGCTGGATTGTCAGGATCGGTTTTCTCTCGCTGTTCCCCTGCCCGAAGGGATGGATCGACTACTGTGGTTGGCCAATGGTTCGCCGGAAGCGCTGGAAGCGGCGATTCGTCAGACCAGCGCCAAACCGCAGGAACTGCGGGACGCAGCGCGGTTCTGCATCCAACAGTGGTGCCTCGCGCGTGGCGCCGACCCCTATCGGGTGCTCGGTGTCAGGCCGGATGTTTCCCCAGAGCAAATCAAGGAGCATTACCGCCTGTTGATGCGGCTGTTTCATCCAGATCGTGCCGCGGGCCATGAAACCTGGACCGATCATTACGCCAGCCGGATCAATGAAGCTTGGGCCATCTTGTCACGATCATCGGATCGTACCCTGTCGGATAAGCAACAGTACCCAGAACAAACCTCGCCCCAACAGATTGCCCATCATCCAGCAACGGATAGGACGGTCGAACGTCTTAGGCCGCTGTCCAGCCGCCATACGGCCGGGCGGCGGCCTCAAGCACAGCGCCGGTGGTTATCGAGGTTGATGTGGGGTGGGTTGACGTTGGCAGCGGTGATGATCCTGGTGCTGGGTGGATTCTATCTGGATCACTTCGGGGTAGGCCCAAGCGGATTTCGGCCAGCCAGGGCCATAAATTCCGACCCATCTCCCCGTGCGGTGACGGCCCCGGAGCCGATCGCTGTGTCGGCTGTGTCGGCGGACCTGGGAGCGCTTGGTCCGCTCCTGGCCGCGCCGGATTGGCAGGCGTTGGAGCGGCGCGAACAGCAGGCGCAACGGCAAGTCACCCAACTGCGAGAGCAGCGCGCGCAATGGGAACAAACGCGCCAGCAACAGATTGTGGCCGAGGGGGCATTGCTCGAATCCATGCGTGAGGAGCGCGCTCAACTGGAAGAGCAGATCAACAGCGAGCAGACTCGGATGAAGCAGGTGCAGGCCGAGCGGCTGGCGGCCGAGCAGCAGCGGTTGGCGCGGTTACAAGCGGAACAAGCGCGGGTGGCGCAAGAGCGAACCGAACGGGAACTGGTGGAGCGGCGTCGGCTGGAGGCTTTGCAGGCTGAGCAGGCTAAAGCCGAACAGTTGGTCAATAAGTTGCGGGTTGAGCGAGAACGCTTGGAACAGTTGAAAGCTGAGCAAGCACGGACTGACCAGGCAAAGAGCGAACAAGCAAAAATGGAACAGATGCAGGTCGAGCGGCAGCGTCTGGAAGAACAATTGAAAGCTGAGCGAGCGCGGGCGGCACAAGTCAAGATCGAGCAGGCGAAGATGGAACAGGTTCAGGCCGAGCGGCAGCGCCTGGAAGAGCAATTGAAAGCCGAGCGGGCGCGGGCAGCGCAGGTCAAGATCGAGCAGGCGAAGATGGAACAGGTTCAGGCCGAGCGGCAGCGCCTGGAAGAGCAATTGAAAACCGAGCGGGCGCGAACCGAACAAGCGCGCTTGGAAGCGGTAGCGAATCGTGCGCCAGCGGTACCAATGACCGTGGCGGTGGAGACCAGGGAACAAGGTCTGACAGCCGGCGAGTTAGAAGGCTTGATGGATCGCTACATCCGCGCTTACCAGGGTGGAGATCTCAGTGGCGTCATGGCGTTGTTTGCGACTGGCGCTCGTAGTCGGATCCGGCAGGATTACGCGGCGCTGTTCGCCAATCATTACATTCGCGGATTCCGGTTACGCGATCTACGTTGGGCTTATCGTGGTCAGTCCGCCAGTGGCTCCGGCCGTTATGAGTTGCAGTTGCGGCGGCGCGATAGCGGTGAGCAGCATCAAGTAGAAGGACGCATTCGCTTCACCGTCCAAAAGCGCGATAGTCAACTATTGATCGAAGCCATCGAGTACGACTGGCCAGAGAAGGGTTAATCGAATAATGATTTTCAGCGATGGGAGAATCGCGACAAACGTCTTCAAGGGCATGGGATTGTCACTTATCGCCGGTTTTTTGGCCTGGCGGGCACTGGTGACCAACCTGGCCGACTATTACGCTAGTCAGGAAACGCCCGAGGCTGCCGTCGGCGCGCTGCGTTGGCGCAATGATCAGCCGCTGGCATTATATCAGCGCGGCGTGGCGTTGGCCGCGAGCGAATCGGTCGAAGCAGAGCGCCTGTTACGCGCGGCGGTTTGGGCCAACCCCACCGATGCGCTGGCGTACCTGGCGCTGGCTGACCAGTGGGTCAAAGCCGGACGGCAAACAGCGGCTGTGGGACTGGTCGAAATCGCCGATGTGTTGGGACCGCTGCGCAGTCCGGCGCTGGTCCATTCAGCTCAGTTCTGGTCGGAGCAGGGACGGCTGGATCGGGCGCTGGCACGTTGGCGCATGCTGTTGCGCACCCGGCCGGAGGCATCGGCCCAGTTGTTTCCGCTGCTGGTGCAGTTGACCGAGAATTTGGCCACTCGTCCGTTGTTGCAGCCCTTGCTAGCTGATCCGCCCGAATGGTGGGACCGATTCTTCGCCTATGCGGCCAGGAACGCGACCCAATCGGAACCTGTGGTGTTTCTCTACCAGAACCGTAATCGCAATGGCGATTTGCCATCCGCGGACGAACAACGGGCGTACCTAAATCGCCTGTGGCAGGAAAACCGCTGGCTGGAAGCTTACCTGGCTTGGTTAAACGGCCTGGATGAACAGCAGACTAAAGTGTTGGGCTATTTGTACAACGGCAGCTTTGAAGCGCCAATCACCCAACTGGGATTCGACTGGCGGATGTCGCCACCCCGAGGAGTGACGGTCGAGACCATTGAAACCTATGGAGCGCGTGGCGATAAGGCGCTGCATGTTAGCTTCAACGGTGAGCGGGTGCGGTTTCAGCATGTATTCCAGTATTTGTTTCTGGA
Organism: Candidatus Contendibacter sp.; assembly: GCA_031732755.1. Lineage (GTDB taxonomy): Bacteria > Pseudomonadota > Gammaproteobacteria > Competibacterales > Competibacteraceae > Contendibacter. Next base: position 22,495 of record JAVMKI010000008.1, on the reverse strand, counting down.
TGCGGGATCCTACCGCTTGCAGGGGCGGGCGCGGACGGATAGCTTTAAGACCGAACGGGGACTGCGCTGGCGGATGCGCTGTGTTGGGGCCAGTGCCTTGCTGGCTGAAAGCGAGCCGTTCGTGGGATCGGACGAGTGGCGGAAATTCACGGTGGATTTTACGGTCCCCGGTCAGGGATGTCCCGTGCAACTGCTGCGGTTGGAGCTGGATGGTCGGGTGGATCTGGATTTCGAGGCGCAGGGCGGAGTCTGGTTCGACGATCTGGCCATCATCCACCAGAGCTAACCACTATTTACGGCATCGCCAAGGCTAGCGCTTAACAATTTTGTCTCGGATAGGTGAATTTTGAGGAGCATTGATCTATCCTATTGATAGGCCAATGGTGAATGCTCACCTTCCATAGGCAGCGGCTATAAGCGGGGGATTAGATCATGATGAAGCGATATATAACTGCGGGTTTTGCGGTATGTGTGGTGGGGTATGCCACTGGCGCCAGCGCGATGGATCCGACTGCCGTGGTGCGGCAGCCTCAGGGTAAGGTGTTTGTCAGCCAGGGTAGTGCCATGGCGTTGGCGCAGGAAGGGATGCCACTATACGCCGGTAATCGGGTCATTACGGTCTCGGGTAGTCGCGCGGAGGTCGCGTATGCGGATGGTTGCGTCGTGACGCTGCCAGCGAACAGCTTGCTGGCAGTGAAGGGCTCGGATCAGTGCCGGCTGGGGCAGGCGCAGGTTCGCGCCACGGACAGCTTCCAGAGCACGCGGATCGGTCAGGCTCCATCCTCGAGTCCAATCGCGGATTTCAAGAATCCGAAAGGCAGCGTGTCCGCTAATGAAATACCGGTGCGAAGCAATATGGATGCCCGCCGCGACGATCAGATCGTAACCGGCGAGGATAGCGGGGTAAAGGTGGCTTTTCGGAGCTGTGAGGTGGAAGTGGGACCAGGAGAGCAAGTCACGGTCAGCGCGTTGCGGGAGCGGTGCAATGCAGGCGTTGTTTTGGCGAGTGGTGGAGATCTCAACGACGAGGTCGCTATCCTCAAAAAGCCGCAAGGTGCCGTCATGGTCAATGGAGGCTCGGCGAGGAACGACATGGGCCTTACGAGCAGTAGCCAAATCATCACTGGATCGGGCGGCAAGGTTACGGTGATTTTCAAGGGCTGTACAGTCGCCGTCGGCGAGAAGGAAAATGTACGGGTCGGAGACTTAGTGACCAAGTGCCCAGGCGGCTTGTGGGCTGACGCGGGTATGGGTGGCGTGGGTGCCGCCGCTGGTGCCGGTGGCGTGGGTGCCGCCGCCGGTGGCGTGGGCGTGGGAATTGGTGGCGTGGGTGGCGTGATCGTGGGCGGTGCGCTGGCGGTGACCTTGGGAACGGCCATCGCGCAAGGTAATGATAATGGGCCCGCCAGCCCCGCGCGATAACCGTCGGTAGGGAAGATCGTCGAACTCCTTGAATCATGTGGGATATCAAACCAAACCGCGTCGTTGACCCCGACGCGGTTCTTTTTTACGGGTTGGTTGCGCTGCTGACTTTTGCGCCGCTGTTTTGGGCAAGCAACCGGCCCTTGCCACTCTTGGTCATGGAGTTGGCGGCGCTAGCGCTACTGGCATGGCGCTTCTGGTCGCCGTCGGTTGGAGGGCAGCCGTTATCCCGTTCAACGTGGATTTTCCTGACGTTGCTGTTCCTGCTGCCACTAGCGCAATTGTTCGCCGTGCCGTTCGGGCTGTGGGCGAATCTGCCAGGTCGGTCGTTCTATGCCGACGCATTGCGCCAAACCAGCGACGGCGCTGACTTGGGCTGGCGGGCGCTTTCATTGATCCCGACAGCGACCGAGGCTAGTTGGCTGGCCTTATTGCCGCCGCTGGCGGTATTTTTAGCGGCGATCCGTCTAACTACCCCACATCTGTTGCGGTTGACGCTGGTTTTCCTGGGCGTCGCGACTGTGGAGGCGCTGCTGGGGTTGATCCAGTACGGCGATGGGCCAGACAGCGTGTTTCGGTTCGGCAACGCTTTGATGGGCGACAGCGCCTCGGGTACTTATATCAACCGCAATCATCTGGCTGGCTTGCTGGAAATGGCGCTGCCGGTAGGCTTGGCATTGTTGGCGGCCACGATCGGCCACGGTCGCCCTCCCCATGCCAGCGGCCACCGGGGGCGACGCGGGCGCACGTTCCGGCAATGGCTGGCCCGGTTCAGCGTGGCGCGCATCAATCAGGCGGCGCTGTTTGGCGCGGTGACTCTGGCGATTCTACTGGGACTGATTTTCACCCGTTCCCGCGCTGGTCTCAGCATGGCGATGTTGGGCATTCTGCTGTGCACCTTGACGTTCTCCTACCGCTTGGGCGGACGCAACGTTTACGGGTTGATGGGTACGTTCACCGCAGTGGGCGTGGGTTTGGCGGGTCTGGTTGGGCTGGCGCCGGTGTTGAGCCGGTTCACCCTGCACGATCCATTGCAGGATGGGCGCTGGAAGATTTTCAACGCCACGGTGCAGGCCATTGGTGAATTCTTTCCGCTCGGTAGCGGCGCGGGGACTTTCGAAGGGGTGATGCGGCGGTTTCATCCAGCGGATTTTCCAGGGTTAACCATCAATAGCGCCCATAATGATTATCTGGAATGGCTGTTGGAGTGTGGGCTGGTGGCAGCGGTGCTGATCGTCGCTTGGCTACTGTTCTACTTCCGCCAGTGGGGACGGGTTTGGAAGCGCGGTGAGTGGACGCCGTTCCGATTCGCGCAGGCCGGAGCGGGAATTGCGCTATTGTTGATGATGTTGCACAGCTTGGTGGACTTCAACTTGCGAATTCCGGCCAACGCGGTGTTCGTCGCGTTCCTCGCGGCGGTATTTTTCCATCGACTGTTGGAAGAGGAACGACGGCGCTCCTCCCAACGGCGCGAAGCAACCAGCGAAGGTGCAAGCCAGCCACCGCCGGTCGCCCCGATTCCGCCAGAAAATCAGGCCAACCCGTTTGCGGGATGAGAGAGCCTGAAACGAACGGTTAACGGTGGCGGGTGACCTGCAACGCCTGGCGTAAATAGGGTAGTTCAGTCACCGGCAACCGCCCAGTGATGCGCAAGCCAGCGGAAAATTGCTCCAGTGCGCAGACCTGACAACGCAAGCCGTTGTCCAGCACCCAGCGACCGTCCACCAGCAACGCGGTGTGGGTGACCCGCAGCGGTGATCCTTCGATCAACACGTATTCCAGCCGAGCCGGGGCGTAATCCTGCTGGCGAATCAGCCGGTCGGCCTTGGCGACGGCGTAAGCTTTGCAATCCCAGTAATCGAGCCGTTCCAGATCGGCAACGTCCGGCCAATTTTCCAGACAAGTATCGGTGGGGCAAGACCGGCCCTGGTGGTTGACAGCGGTGTTGATTTCGGTCAAGGCCGCGAGTTCGGCGGCTGATAGGGTAGGGTCCAGCATCGTTTGGCAGCCGCCCATCGCCAACAGCAGGGCCAGTGCGAAGGAGTGGATGGGGAAGTAGAAAGGAGACAGCATGGCGGACAGTTTAGCGGTGGCAGGCGCTTTTTGTCCTGGGTAATCTTTGCGAAACAGATTGTTCGACTTTGCCTTGCCAGAGGCTGCCCGCTAGAATGCCGGCCTTGTCCCCCTCCTGGAGAAATGGCGGTTGAAAACGCACCTCCAACAACTTGAAGCCGAGAGTATTCACATTATCCGCGAGGTCGCCGCCGAGTTTGAAAAGCCGGTGATGCTGTACTCGATTGGCAAGGATTCCTCGGTGATGCTGCATCTGGCGCTGAAAGCGTTTTACCCTGGCAAGCCGCCATTTCCACTGCTGCATGTCGATACCACTTGGAAATTTCGGGATATGATCCGGTTTCGCGACGAACAGGCGCGGCGACTGGGCCTGGAGTTGATCGTCCATATTAACGAGGAGGGGTTGCGCCAGGGCATCAATCCTTTTACGCACGGCTCGCGGGTTCACACCGATGTGATGAAAACCCAGGCGCTCAAGCAGGCACTGGAACGCCATGGCTTCGACGCGGCTTTTGGCGGCGCCCGCCGGGATGAGGAGCGGTCGCGGGCCAAGGAGCGGGTCTACTCCTTCCGTGACCGCCACCACCGCTGGGACCCCAAGAACCAGCGGCCCGAATTGTGGAATCTATACAACGGCCGGGTCCACAAGGGCGAAAGCATCCGGGTGTTTCCACTATCCAACTGGACCGAGTTGGATGTCTGGCAGTATATCTACCTGGAGCGGATTCCCATCGTACCGCTTTATCTTGCCGCCAAGCGGCCAGTGGTCGAGCGAGACGAGACGCTGATCATGGTGGACGACGAACGGATGCCATTGGAACCGGGCGAAACGCCAACCATGGAATGGGTCCGGTTTCGTACCCTGGGCTGTTATCCACTGACGGGCGCGATTCGCTCGCGCGCGGCCACGCTACCGGAAATCATTCAGGAAATGCTGCTGGCTCGTCATTCCGAACGCCAGGGTCGGTTGATCGACCACGACGCCGCCGGCTCGATGGAAGAAAAGAAACGTCAAGGGTATTTCTAATTCATGTCCCACGCGTCCTCCCTAATCGAAACCGATATCCAGGCTTATCTGGCGAGCCACGAACACAAGGATCTGTTGCGCTTCATCACCTGCGGTAGCGTGGATGACGGCAAAAGCACGCTGATCGGCCGGTTGTTGTACGACACCCAGTTGATCTACGAGGATCAACTCGCCGCCGTGCGCCGCGACACCACCAAATACGGCACCACTGGCGAAGAGTTGGATTTGGCGCTGCTGGTGGACGGCTTACAGGCGGAGCGCGAGCAGGGCATCACCATCGATGTCGCCTATCGCTATTTCTCCACCGAAAAACGCAAGTTCATCATCGCCGACACCCCTGGCCACGAGCAGTACACCCGCAACATGGCCACCGGCGCCTCGACCGCGCAACTGGCCATCCTGCTGGTGGACGCCCGTAAGGGGGTACAGGTGCAAACTCGCCGCCACAGCTTCATCGTGTCGCTGTTGGGCATCCACCATCTGGTGTTGGCGATCAATAAGATGGACTTGGTCGACTTTGATCCTGCGGTGTTTGCACGCATTCGCGGCGACTATCTGGAATTCGCGGCCCAGTTGGGAGTTGGGGAAGTCCATTGCGTCCCCGTGTCGGCGTTGCGCGGCGATAACGTCGTCCAGCCATCCACCGCCATGCCCTGGTACGACGGACCGACTTTGCTGCAATTGTTGGAGCAGGTGGATGTGACCGCCGACCGCAACCTGCGCGATTTCCGCTTTCCGGTGCAGTATGTCAATCGGCCCCATCTGGATTTTCGCGGGTTCTGCGGCACCGTCGCCGCCGGAGTAGTCCAGCCGGGCGACGAGGTGGTGGCGCTGCCTTCGGGCCGACGCTCGCGCATCGCGACCATCGTGACCGCCGCCGGCGATCTGACCGAAGCCGTGTCTGGCCAGGCGGTGACCCTGACCCTGGATGACGAGATTGATGTCAGCCGCGGCGATCTGCTGGTCCACCCCGACCGTTTGCCAGCGGTGGCGGACACCTTCGACGCCAAGGTGGTCTGGATGGCGGACGCGCCGCTGTTGCCGGGACGTCAGTACGACCTCAAATTGGGAACCCGAGTGCTGCCAGCCACCCCAACGGAACTGCATCACCGGATTGATGTGAACACCCTGGAACATCAGCGCGCCGAGGAACTGGGGTTGAACGAGATCGGCTATTGCCGGATCACGCTGAACCAGCCAGCACCCTTCGATTCTTACGAGGTTTGCCCAGGAACGGGGGCGTTTATCTTCATCGACCGGCTCAGTAACGTCACGGTCGGGGCGGGGATGATCGTGCGACCCGTGACCCAACCGTTGGTGGACAAATCGCGCAACGTGGTCTGGCATGAACACAGGGTCAGCCGGACGCAGCGCGCCAATCAGAAGGCGCAGCGGCCGTGCGTGATCTGGCTGACCGGACTGTCGGGCGCGGGCAAATCCACTCTCGCCAACGCCTTGGAACAGCGGTTGTTGCAACGCGGCTATCACAGCTATCTGTTGGATGGCGACAACATCCGTCATGGATTGAACCAAGACCTGGGTTTTTCCCGGGTGGAGCGGGTCGAAAATATCCGCCGGGTCGGCGAGGTGGCGGCGCTGTTCGTCGATGCCGGTCTGATCGTGATCACCGCCTTCATTTCACCGTTCCGCGCCGACCGGGCGCTGGCGCGGGCGCTGGCGCCGGAAGGGGAATTCATCGAAGTCTACGTGCGCGCCGCGTTGACGACCTGCGAGCAGCGTGATCCCAAGGGACTGTACGCGCGGGCGCGGGCCGGGATGATTGGAGATTTCACCGGTATCGATTCACCTTACGAAGCGCCGGAACGGCCGGAACTGGTACTCGACACTGAGCGGAGTTCGATTGAGGCTAATGTGGAGCGGCTGTGGAATTATCTGGTCGAACGGCGCATCCTGCGCGGGGGTTGAGCTGAAAATCGAGAACCCACGCGGGAACGCTCTCACGGGTAGCTTCCCATGCTGCTCCTGACCAAAATTCTCAGCCAACTGGTCTATCCGCTGTTGACCGCCCTGCTGCTGGCCGCCGTCGCCGGTATGCTGCTCTGGCGTGGGCGGCGCCGTTCCGGCGCGTGGCTGTTGGGCGTTGCGCTTGGTTGGCTGTGGCTATGGTCCACGCCCGTGTTCAGCGACTGGCTGCGCGCCACGCTCGAACAGCGTTATCCGCCAGTGTCCCTTGAGCAACTGCCCGCCGCCGACGTCATCGTGGTGTTGGGCGGGGTGGCGGTGGTTGCCGCACCGCCCCTGCGACCCGATCCAGACTTGGGTGCGGCCATCGATCGCGTTTGGTACGCCGCCCGTCTGTACCGGGCCGGGAAGGCTCCCCAAGTACTGGTGAGTGGTGGCAGGTTGCCTTGGAGCGGCGGCGAGCAATCGGAATCCCTGGTCATGGCGGGATTGCTGCAAGAATGGGGCGTACCCGCCACCGCCATTCTTCAGGAATCCGCCAGCCGTACCACCCGGGGAAATCGCGATTATTCCTTGCCGCTGTTGCAAGCGCGCAATGCCCGACGCATTCTGTTGGTGACATCGGCGTTGCATATGCCGCGCGCGCTAGCACTATTTCGCGCGACCGATCTTGAGGTGATTCCGGCGCCGACCGATTTCGAGATCCGTTTTCCAAGCAACGTGCATCCCTTGCGTTGGCTGCCCGACGCCCAGGCGCTGGCTGATGGAAGCCGGGCGTTCAAGGAGTATCTAGGCCATTGGGTGGATGACCTGGCGGGTTCTTGGAAATAGCGCTCTGGTGGTGTTTCGGCGGTTCGGTGCTAGACTGGCTAAAGACCAACTGAAATGCACTGATCCTATTTCGGGCGCATGGCCCATCCGATTACTTACGAATCAGTAAATTTTTAATTTTAAAAAATTAAGAAATCTTGCGTGGTTGGAAAAACGATTAGATCAATAAGTTGCTTTGTTGTAGCGCAGCATGTGGGTAATCGGATGCGTATAGCCCCGCTTGACGCGAGCTAAACCTGATGCAATCAATCGTTCTGAACATTAGCCCACTGTTGCTGGCTTTCGGCCTGTGCGTCGGATTGATCGTCCTATTGATCCGCCCGGCGCGGGTCTGGGGTTGGGTGGACCACCCGTCCACTCGCAAGCACCACCGAACCCCAGTGCCTCTGGTGGGCGGAGTCGCCATGGGCATCGCCTATGGCCTGAGCCTGATGGTGTTGCCCGAGAAACCGCATGGTTACAAGGAATTGCTGGTCGCCCTGGTTCCGCTGATTCTGATCGGTTTCTACGATGATCTCCGCCCGGTTCGGCCCGTGGTTCGTTTCGTGTTCCAAATCGGCGCGGTTCTGACGATGATGTTGGGCGCCGAATTTGTCCTGGGCAGTCTCGGCGACCTGTTCGGTCTGGGCCATATCCTCCTGGGCGTCATTGCCTTGCCGTTTACCTTGTTCAGTGTCATCGGCGTAATCAACGCCTTTAACATGAGCGATGGTCTCGATGGCTTGGCCGGTGGTCTGGCGCTGATCGCCGCTGGTTGGCTAGTCGTTCTGTTGCAGATGGCGCCGGTCTCACATGCCGGCGACAGCGACGCGTTGCTAGCGTTGATCATGGCGATTGCTGGGTTTCTTTGCTTCAACCTGCGCCATCCCTGGCGAGCCCAGGCCAGCGTGTTCATGGGCGACGCCGGCAGCACGGTGCTTGGGTTCATCCTGGCCTGGTTTCTGGTGCATCTCTCGCAGGGTCAGGAGGCGGTGATGACGCCGATGACGGCAGTCTGGCTGCTAGCGCTGCCGTTGATGGATACGGTGGCGGTGACGATCCGCCGCATTCGCGGCGGTTACAGCCCGTTCGTGGCCGATCGCCAACATCTGCACCATTTACTGCTGAATCGTGGCCTATCGGATGGCCGGGTTACAGCCATCCTGCTCAGCGTTGCCTTGATGGTGGGTGGGATCGGTGTCAGCGCCCACTGCTTGGGCGTACCTGAATATCTGCAGTTTTACGCTTTCGTCGCCCTGTTCGGGCTGTACTACAGATTGACGACCTACCTTTGGCAAGGCCGCTTGCAAAATATCGCGCCACGAGATGGAGTTGCAGCCAAGCGGTTGGAAGCGCACTGTGCGCAATCGGCCCTGACACCCGCCGTGCTTCATCCTAGGCCGGCGCAAGATGAAAAGTGATTCCTTTTCCTGAAGGGTATCGCTTGCGAGTGGGTTTTCGCCAGTCGGCCGCTAGCATGGCCGATTGGCTCAATCGACGCGGTTGATCGCGAACGGCGCGAATGCCTGGCATACGGGCATCACTTCCAGCGTGTTGATGTTGACATGGGCCGGTCGGGTCGCCACCCAGTATACGGTCTCCGCAATATCCTCCGCTTGCAACGGCTGAGTTCCCGCATAGACCCGAGCGGACTTGTCGGCTTCTCCCTTGAAGCGCACCAGGGAAAATTCGGTTTCCGCCATTCCCGGTTCGATGTTGGTCACCCGTACCCGGCTGCCTAGCAAGTCGGCGCGCAGATTGAGGGAGAACTGGCGCACGAAGGCCTTGGTGGCGCCATAGACGTTACCGCCAGGATAGGGGTAGTTGCCAGCCACCGAGCCGATATTGACGATATGGCCACGGTTGCGGGTGACCATGCCGGGCAGAATGGCTCGGGTGCAATACAGCAGGCCCTTGATGTTGGTATCCACCATTTGCTGCCAATCGTCCATGGCGCAGCGATGCGCCGGTTCCAGTCCGAGCGCCAACCCAGCGTTATTGACCAGCAAATCCGCTGCGGCGAATTCGGTGGGCAGAGCGGCGACGGCGGCGTTGACCGCCGCCTCGTCGCGCACGTCGAGCGCAACGGCGTGGACTGGGACGGTGGCGGCCAGTTCGGTGCGCAGGATTTCCAACCGATCCTGGCGTCGGCCACAGACGATCAAACGCCAGCCGTGAGCAGCGAACTGACGGGCGCAGGCAGCGCCGAAACCGGAGGTGGCGCCGGTGATGAAGGCAATTGGGGACATTGCAAGGTTCTCGCTAACAAGGATGGAGAACCCATTATGAAGCAAGCGGCAAGCCGGATGGAGATCGTTCTGATCCTCAACCCCCAATCTTTTGTAGCCAAACTGGACGATGTCCCGTCGGTTCGGTAGGGTACGCGCCCAAACTCGCCATCCCAGTGATTCTCCACATGAATGCTACTACCTACGACGCCGCCGCGATTGAAGTCCTCAGCGGCCTGGACCCGGTCCGCAAACGGCCAGGGATGTACACCGACACCACTCGGCCCAACCACTTGGCCCAGGAAGTCATTGACAACAGTGTGGACGAAGCCCTTGCTGGCCATGCGACGGCAGTGACGGTGATTCTGCACGCCGATGGCTCGTTGTCGGTAGCCGACGATGGACGCGGGATGCCGGTGGACCTTCATCCCGAGGAGGGCATCCCCGGCGTCGAACTGATTCTGACCCGCCTCCATGCCGGCGGCAAGTTCTCGGATCGCAACTACCGGTTTGCCGGCGGCCTGCACGGGGTGGGGGTATCGGTGGTCAATGCGTTGTCCAGCCATCTCGAAGTCTGGGTCAAGCGCAACGGCAAGGAGTACAACATGGCCTTTGCCGGTGGCGACAAGGCGTCTGACTTGGAAGAAGTCGGCACCGCGCCTCGGCGCGTGACGGGTACCACCCTGCGGTTCTGGCCGGACCCGCGCTATTTCGATTCCCCCAAGTTCTCCGTGCCCCGACTCAAGCATGTGTTGCGGGCCAAGGCGGTGCTGTGTCCGGGGTTGAAGGTCACTTTTACCGACGAAGCGGTCGGCGAACGGATCGTCTGGCATTACGAGGATGGCTTTACCGACTACCTTAAGGAAGCGCTGAGCCGGACGCCCCTGCTGCCTGATCCGCCGTTTGTCGGTCATGTCGGCGGCGAGCGCGAAGCGGCGGATTGGGCCTTGACCTGGTTGCCGGAAGGCGGCGAGCCCATCGCCGAAAGTTACGTTAACCTGATTCCGACCCCGCAGGGCGGCACGCATGTCAACGGGTTGCGCGGCGGGTTGACCGACGCGGTGCGCGAATTCTGCGAATTCCGCAACCTGGCGCCGCGCGGGCTGCGCATCGCGCCGGAAGATGTCTGGGAAGGCTGTTGCTACGTGCTGTCGGTCAAGATGCAAGATCCGCAATTCTCCGGCCAGACCAAGGAGCGGTTGTCCTCGCGCGAATGCGCGGTGTTTGTGGCCGGTGTGGTCAAGGATACGCTCAGCCTGTGGTTGAATCAGCATCCGGAAACTGGCGAGCGCATCGCCCAACTGGCGCTGGCGAACGCGCAAAAGCGGTTGCGGGCGAGCCGAAAGGTGGTGCGCAAACAGGTGACCAGCGGTCCAGCGCTGCCCGGCAAGCTCACCGATTGCACCGCGCAGGATTTGGCCCGTACCGAACTGTTCCTGGTGGAGGGTGATTCCGCCGGTGGCTCCGCCAAGCAGGCCCGCAACCGCGAATTCCAGGCGGTGTTGCCGTTGCGCGGCAAGATTCTCAATACCTGGGAGGTGGATTCCGCCGAAGTTCTGGGTTCGCAGGAGGTGCATGACATCGCCGTGGCGGTGGGGGTCGATCCTGGTTCCAAGGAGCTGAACGGGTTGCGCTACGGCAAGGTCTGCATCCTCGCCGATGCCGATTCCGACGGCCTGCACATCGCTACTCTGCTGTGCGCGTTGTTCGTGCGCCATTTTCGGCCATTGGTGGAGGGGGGACATATCCACGTTGCCATGCCGCCGCTGTTCCGGGTGGATGTCGGCAAAGAGGTCTTCTACGCCTTGGACGAGGCCGAGAAGCAAGGCATTCTCGATCGCATTGCCGCTGAAAAGAAGAAGGGCAAGGCCCATGTGACCCGTTTCAAGGGGCTGGGCGAAATGAATCCGTTGCAATTACGAGAAACGACGATGGATCCGGCCACGCGACGGCTGGTGCAACTGACCTTGGACACTGGTGACGATACCGTGGTGTTGATGGACATGCTGCTGGCGAAGAAACGGGCGGGAGATCGCAAGAGTTGGTTGGAGGAAAAGGGAAATTTGGCGGAAGTATGAGGAAAGTGGGCGATTTTTCGCCACATGCCTTGCCCCTCCCGAATTCAGCAACTAGAGTTTATCGGTGTCGCTCCCCGTGGCGACATGATCCACATCGACATAATGAAACCCAAAGGAGGTTGAGGATGAAGAAGCAGTTGCTGATGGGTGTGGCCGCGTTCTGCGCGCTGGGTTTATCCGCTGGCGCTTGGGCCGCCGATGCCGCGACCGCCGACGAAGTGGTTGCCAAGGTTAAGGAAGCGGCGGTGGCCGTTAAGGCAAGTAGCGCCGATGTCGTTCTGTCGGAGTTTGACAAGAAGGACGGCAAGTGGGCCTGGAAGGACACTTACGTATGGGTACTGGATTGCACTGCTGGCGTCGTGAAGGCGCATCCGAACGAGAAGGTCAAGGGAATGAAGTTGGCCGAACTCAAGGACAAGGCCACTGGCCAGGAAATCGGTACGGCCTTGTGCGACGCCGCTAAGAAGACTCATGGCGGCTGGGTCGAATACATGTGGACCAAGCCGGGTGCCGAGGGCAATCATCGCAAGGTTGCCTACGTACTGACCGCCGGTAACTATGCGGTCAGCGCCGGCGTCTACGACGAGAAGATGACCGCCAAGGAACTGGAAGCCAAGAGCGCGAAATAATCCGAAGCCCGCCAAACCTCGCCGCGCTTCGCCCCCACCTCTGGCCTTCCCACCAGCAGCGGAGTGCGGCGAGTAGGGGTTTTCCATACTGGATTCCCTGCATATTCAATTACAGAATGTATCGATATGTGTTGTATTATTAGGGTTATGAAGTTTCATTAGGGTTCTGACCGTGCGTGGGCGTAGAGAGAGTGCCGTTCAGGAAGGGAAAGCGATTCGCCAGGTCAGGTGGTGGCTGGTTCAGTGCTATCTGGGGTTCTTCCTATTCCTGTTGGGTGCGATATCTTCAGCCTTGGCCGGGGAAGCGGGCCACCTGATCAGTGTACTGGGTAGCATCGAGGTGTGGCGCGATGGACGCTGGCAACCGGCGAGCGCGGGCGACACCCTGGCGGCGGGCGAAACAGTGCGTACCGGCGATGGTAGTCGGGCCGCGATCCTGCTGGCCAACGGCACTCAGCTCAAGCTCAACGCCAACAGCCGACTGGAACTCAAGCGGATTATCACTCCTCAGCAAGGTCTTTTGCCCGCCGCCGCTGAAACGTTGCGAAGCGTTTTGCGGATACTGAGCGGCGAAATCTGGGTGCGCAACAGCGGTGAACCGTTGGATATCCAAACCGTCCCGGCCACCGCCTCCATTCGCGGCACCGAATTAACCCTCGCGGTTGGACCGAGTAACACCGCCCGGCTCGCTGTCCTCAACGGCCTGGTCGAGTTCGGCAACCCACAGGGTAGCGTCCAGGTGGCGGCCAACGAACAAGCCACTGTCCAGCTTGGCCAGGCGCCGCGCAAGACCGTGCTGCTCAACCCGCTCGATGCCGTGCAGTGGTCGCTCTACTATCCGGGCCCACTCAATGACCTGGCGGAACCGGTGAGTGACCCAAAGTCGCCCCGCTACTGGATCAAGGCGGCCCGGATCTATCTCTTGCGGGGTGAAGTGCCCGAAGCCCAACAAGCGCTGAATCGGGCATTGGCGCTCGATCCCCGCGATGCGGTGGCTTACGGTCTGCGTTCGAATATCGCGTTGGTACAAAACCGCAAGGCAGACGCGCTGGCCGATGCCGAGCGTGCGGTGGCCGCTGATCCGGCCTCATCCACGGCCTATGTCAGTCTCGGTTGGGTCCAACAGGCCAAGTTCGATCTGGACGGTGCCCTGGTGACGGCGCGCAGGGCAGTGGAACTCGATCCGAACAATGCCCAAGCGCTGATCCAGGAAAGCAGCCTGTTATTTGGCATGGGCCGGTTGCGGGATGCGGTCGTCGTCGCGGATCGAGCGCGGCGGCAGGCGCCGAACGACGCCATGGTCAATGCGATCTGGGGTTTTCTGCAACTGGCGCGCAACCAAATCGACGATGGCCAGGCCGCGTTCCAGGCGGCTGTCGAGCAGGATTCGACCTTGGGCCTACCGCATCTGGGTCTGGGTCTGGTGCTGTTCCAGCGTAACCAGACCGAAGCGGCGGTGACCGAAATCCGCAAAGCGGCGTTGTTGGAACCGCTGGTGTCGCTCTACAACAGCTATCTGGGCAAGGCGTTCTACGAAACCAAGGATAACCGGCGGGCGAAAAAATATCTGGAACTGGCCAAGCAACTCGACCCTCATGATCCGACCCCCTGGCTTTACGGCGCTATCCGTCAGCAAAGCATCAACCGGCCGATAGAAGCCGTGGAGAGTCTGCAAAAGTCGATTGATCTCAACGACAACCGGGGCGTGTATCGGTCGCGGTTGCTGCTGGATGAGGATCTGGCGGCGCGCGCGGCGACCCTGGGCCGCATCTACAACGAGGTGGGCTTTACCGAGCTTGGCCTGCAGGAAGGCTGGCAATCCGTCAACCGCGATCCCACCAACTACTCGGCCCATCGACTGTTGTCGGATTCCTATTCGGCGCTGCCACCCGCTGAAATCGCCAGCGTGAGTGAGCTATTGCAATCGCAACTATTGCAACCGGTCAACATCACACCGATTCCTCCCCAACGGGCTGAAACCAAGCTGCTGGTTCCCAACTCCGCTATAACCACTGCTTCCCTCTATGAATTCAACCCGCTATTCGTACGGGATCAGCTCACGCTGTTGGCTACCGCCCTGGGCGGCAGTCAAAACACCTGGGCCGATGATCTCATCGTATCCGGTCTGGCGGATCAATTCTCCTACAGTCTCGGCCAGTCTCGCTACCAGAGCAATGGTTACCGGCAAAATGACGATATACAGAACGATATTTACGATGTGTTCGTGCAAGCGGCGGTGAGTCCGGATTTCAATGTTCAGGCGGAGTATCGCCATCGGGAATCCACCCAGGGAGACCTTCAGTCCGCATTTGACGGATCGTTTACTTCATTGAGAAAGTCGATTGACCAGGATGTCGAACGTTTAGGTGCTCGTTATTCACTTTCACTTCAAACCACCTTGCTTGCTTCCGTAATCTTCGCGGATCGCAGCGAGGTGCAACGTTACGAGTACCCATACCCCATCACTCTGGGATTAGATCAGAGCGGTTATCAGGCGGAAGCTCAAGCCATCTATAAAGGTGATCAATTTAATTCAATTAGCGGATTTAGAACTTACTCCATTAACTATAACTATTCCAATTTTGTAAAACCAGAAGCTACGGGCGAACAAGGAATCATTTATAGCTATGCGAATATCAAGTCCCCAGAAAATATCATCTGGACCTTGGGGCTGAGTTATGAATCTGATCAGAGTCCAAATGCAAATTTGGACCAGATAAACCCGAAATTCGGGTTTCAATGGGCGATTAACAATAATATTTCCCTGCGGGCTGCGGCATTTCAGACGGTAAAGTGGGATTATTCCTCTCCGCAAACAATTGAGCCGACGCAGATTGCTGGGTTTAATCAGTTTTATGATGATCTTTCCTACACGTCATCTAAAAATTATGGTGTTGCACTTGATGTCCAGTTCAACAGCCAGCTTTTTGGCGGTCTGCAAGGGTTGCGGCGGGATCTCGACATTCCCATTGGGATATTGGATATACCGGAATTCCATGAAATAGAGCACTCCCAATTTGATGTCTATAATGCCTATCTGTACTGGTTGTTTAGCAAGCGCTGGGCGATGACGGCCTCCTGGCAATATGAGGGATTCAAGGTTCATGAAGGTTTGTTGGCGGAACGGTATTTTTCTACTCCAGCCGAAATGACAACGATCAGCATTCCTTTGGAAATCAAATATTTCGACCCGTCAGGATTTTTTGCCAACTTAGGCGCGATTTATGTAAATCAACATGTTCAGTACCTTGATAAAAGGTCGTTGGCGATCTTGCCGACCCAAGGGGATAATTTTGTCTTGGTGAACGCTGGCCTCGGATATCGCCTGCCCAAGCGGTGGGGTATTATCGCTTTCCAAGGGAATAATCTACTGAACAAGGAATTTCACTTTCAGGACTATAGTTTTCTAGTATCGGAGGAAATTGATAACCACCGATTTATTCCTGAGCGGTCTGTTCTTGCTCGGGTTATTCTTAACTTTTGACGGAGTTTAAAAGGAGAATATTTATGAAACTTGAAGGTAAGGAAGTACAGGTTGATGAATTGAAAAATCCTGACCCTGAAACCATGTATGTGGTCGTTACGGATCAGCATGGAAACCCGAAGATTATCAAGGTAAATACTGATTCAATTCCAGAAGGTAAGGATGGTTTTAGAGTGACGGCAAGTACTGGATGTTTTATTAAGCTGGGTGGTATGCCAGTGTGGATAGATCCATGCCCATACTAAGCAGCAAATAAAATATCCTTTGGTGAGTATGGTACCCGGTTAGATCCATGAACCGGGATTGCCATAAAATGGCAAAGCCTTGCCCAAGCTCCAAACCGCGTTGATCCTGCCGGCGACTATCGTTGCGGTAGTCGCCTTCGGGATCACTCTGCTTTTTTCCAACCTTTCTTTTTTTTCCTTTCTCGAGCTGAAAGGGATCGATCTGCTGTTCGTGCTGCGCGGCTCGTTGCCTGCACCAGACCCAATCGTTATCGTCGCCATCGATGAACCGTCCATGGCCGAGATCGGGCGGCAATGGCCGTGGCCGCGTCGTTTGCACGCCCACTTGATCCAGCAACTCAACAAGGCCGGCGCCAAGGTAATCGGCTTCGATATCCTGTTCGCCGAGCCATCCGAACCGGCCGAGGACGAGGAACTAGCCCGTGTTCTGCAAGGCACCGACAATGTCGTGTTGGTTAGCGCCCTGTCGGTGGTGAACGACCCGCTGTTCCGCCACACGGTCCGAATCGATCCGATTCCGGCGTTTCGGGATGCCGCCACGGTGGGTAGTCCGCTGATCAGTATTGATCGGGATGGTACCGTACGGCGGGCGCGGCTGCTGGCCCCCGACCTGCCCTCGTTTGCCCTGCAAGTTGTCCGGCGTTATCTGGGGAATCCAGCGCCCGGAACCGTGGCGGCGACCGAAGCCCAGTGGCTCCGGCAACGGGATCTATCGCGAGAAGTGCTGATCGCTTATCGGGGACCACCGAAAACAATTGTAACGGTTTCGTACTATCAAGCCCTGCATTACGAACAGATGCTGCCGCCTAGCATCTTCGCCGGCAAAATCGTGTTGGTGGGCCGCCTGTTGGAGGCCATTCCCGAACCGCAACGCCTGTCCGGCGATACCTTTCTCACGCCATTTTCTTGGCTGACCGGCAGTCCCTCCGCTGGCGTCGAGATTCAGGCTAACCTCATTAGCAACGTCCTGGAGGAACGGTTCGTCACCGAGATCGGCCCGTCTGCTTGGTGGATTCTATTGCTGGCATCGATATTGGCATCCAGTTTGCTTATCGCCCACCTGGAACCGGTTGCCGCCCTCATCGCCACGATGGGACTAGCCGGGTTATCGATGATCGCCGCTTACGGAGTTTTCAGCCGAATGGATCTGTGGATTCCCCTTGTATCCATGCTCTTGAGCCTTGCGCTAGTCTATGGTGGCCATTTGCTGGTTCGGGTGCTGCGGGCCGAGCGCGAGCGCCGCCGCCTGTTGGAAGAAATCAACCACGATCTGGAAATAAAAATCGCCGAACGCACGCGGGAATTATCCACCGCCAACCAGGAACTTCAGCAGCGCCACCAGCAAATCGAAGCCGCTTATCAGGAATTGGCCCGTGCTCAGGATCAACTCGTTCACTCGGAAAAGATGGCTTCACTGGGATTACTAGTGGCCGGTGTCGCCCATGAATTGAACAATCCCATCAGCTATGTCCATAGCAATCTGGAATTCATCGAGGACTATACCGAACGCCTCGCGGTAATGGTCAAAGCGTATGCCGATGCCAAAACAGCGATCCCAATCAACCATCAGGGTGACGCACGGCTGGGAAGTGCTCATGTTGAAGGCACCCTAGGTACCTTGCGGGAATTGATCGCCAGTTGCCGGGAAGGTGCTGAGCGGATTAAGAAAATTGTACTGGATTTGCGCGTGTTTTCGCGAACCGACGACATCGGTCTGGTACTGGCTGACTTGCACGAGGGTCTCGAATCCACTCTGAACCTGCTTGCCAAGCAATACACGGATCGAATTACCCTCCATCGTGAGTATGGTTATCTACCATTGGTGGAGTGTTATCCTGGACAAATCAACCAAGTATTTATGAATTTATTGCAAAACGCCGCGCAGGCTATTCCAAATCGAGGTGAAGTCTGGATTCACACGGTCATGGATGGTGGATGGGTCAAAATTACGATCAGGGATAACGGTGTTGGCATCCCCGAAGACCAGTTGAAGCGGATTTTCGATCCCTTTTTCACGACTAAACCTGTCGGGACTGGAACAGGATTAGGGCTCAGTATCAGCTATGGGATTATTCAAAAGCATGGAGGAAAAATTCGAGCCACCAGTCAGGTGGGTAAAGGAACTGAATTCACGACTGAACTACCCGTGCGTTCGATGGAGAGAATAACGTGAAACGCCATGGTTTACTGATTGTTGACGACGAAAAAGAAATCCTGCGAAGTCTCACGCTGACTTTCGTTGAGGATTACGAAATTTTCACGGCATCTAGCGGAGTTGATGCACTGAAGATTTTGGAAAGACAGGACATTGCCTTGGTCATCGCTGACCAGCGAATGCCTGGGATGACCGGCGTGGAACTCCTGGAACGAATCTTTCAAATCGACGCGAACATCATTCGCATCATCCTGACTGGCTATACCGATACCCCGTCATTGATTCAGGCGATCAATAAGGGTCATATTTATCAATATATTACTAAACCATGGGAGCGGCAGGCAATTAGGACGATCATCAGGCGAGCGTTGGAGAGTTACGATCTGACGTTGGAGAATCAACGGTTGCTCAAGGAATTACAAGCTGCCAACGAACGATTGCAGGATGAAAACGTCTTTCTGAGAAATGAAGTGAGCAGGGCATTACGGTGTAATGATATCGTTGGGCAAGGTCCTGTCATGCAACGGGTTTTCGAGTTGGTGAGTAAGGTTATCGATAACTCGGTAACAGTCCTGCTTACTGGTGAAACCGGTACAGGTAAAACGCTGTTGGCCCGCCATATTCACAATCATGGACCGCGCAAGGACAAACTGTTTATCGAGCAGAATTGTGGAACTATTCCAGAAGCATTGCTTGAGAGTGAGTTGTTTGGCCATAAGCGCGGTGCTTTTACTGGCGCAATTCAGGATCGCAAGGGGTTGTTTGAAATCGCTGATGGTGGGACTCTATTCCTGGATGAAATCGGCGAAATGAACCAGGTGCTTCAGGTCAAGATCCTGCAGGTTTTGCAGGAAGGTCAGTTTCGTCGGGTTGGCGAGAGTGAATATCGGCGGGCCGATGTACGGATTATTTTAGCGACAAACAAGGATTTGCAGGCCGAGGTTCGTGATGGCCGATTTCGCGCCGATCTCTATTATCGAATCAATGTTTTCCCAATTCATATTCCACCTCTAAGGGAACGGCCTCATGATATTCCCTTGCTGGCGGATCATTGCCTAAAAAAATATGGCGCCAAGCTTAATAAGCCAATCACAAGTTTTAGCGTGGAAGCCCTGAAAATTTTGAGCGATTATGACTATCCAGGTAACGTGCGTGAATTGGAAAACCTGGTTGAGCGGGCTCTATTGTTGAATACGGGGCCTCAGATTGAAGTGGGTGAGTGGTCACCTGTTCTATCCATCCATGCGAGTGACATGACTCGGCTGGAGCGGTTGGAACGGGCGGAAATCAAGAAACTGCTTGAAAGCCATCAGGGTAATTTGGCCCAGACCGCCAAGGAACTGGGTATCAGCCGCACCACTTTATGGCGTCGCCTGAAGGAACCTGGGTTTTCCGACAGAAGTCTAAGCGTTTCAAAATGAAACGCATGAAGGTGACTTCGTTTCAAGTTTTGACATATAACGCCAGCTCCCATTTTAGATTCCTTTACAATCAGTCACTAAATTTTGGCACCATAATTGCTTTATAAATGCTAGGGTTTTACCATAAACATAGCAATCGGGGGGGTTATGGAATTCGGACAGTATGCCCGGACGCTACGTGAGCAACGCCATGAAGTCAGCGGTCGTTACTCCGTTCGGCAGATAGCGCAGCGAATTGGAATGGAACCGAAGTATCTCAGCAAAATCGAACGCGGAAAGATGTCGCCGCCATCCGAGAAAATGGTTCTGCGATTGGCGGTGGAACTAGGAGAAGATGCGGATTTGTTATTGGCGCGGGCAGGCATGATCGCCAGTGACGTCCGTGAAATTATTCTACGTCGCCCCGTTCTATTCGCCGAGCTGATCCGGGGTTTGGGTGAAATGAGCGACGAAGAATTAAGCACGCTAGTGCACAAAGTGCGTGATGGTGAGTATTTCGCTTCGGCCTAGTTGGGATGCGGTGAACCTGGGAAGCGAACGCTCGACTGAACGCGCATCGAAGCCGAATTAGCCAGGGATGAATTCGAAATGCGTAACGGCTCCTGGTCGGTTAAGCGAACCATGAGATTCACCCGATGGAGTCATCGCTTCGAACCACCCCGGCACGACGCATGACTCTTCTTGATCCAGGAAGTCCAACCAATACGGTGGGTCAGACCCTTGCCAAGGATAACCGGCGCACACCAATAGCAACCATCCTCCTGCTGGAAGACGACGAGGTTTTGAGAGAGGAATTGGCCTTGTTCCTCATGGAGTTGGGCCATCGGGTCCTGGAGGTTGGTACTCTAGCGAATTTCACGCCGTTGTTGCCCACTGTGGATCTTGCCATCATCGACATCATGTTGCCGGACGGCGACGGTTTTGAGGCAACGGCGCGATTGCGCGCGTGTCGACCAGCGGCGGGCGCTATCCTCCTCACCGCGCGCAACACCCTGCGGGACAAGGTGCAAGGGTTGACTAGCGGTGCCGATCATTATCTGGTCAAACCTGTCTCCCTGGACGAACTGGCGGCGATCATCGCGGCCTTGCTACGGCGGGTGGCCCCCGGTTGGCGCCTGGACCTCAAGGACCGCCGCTTGAGCAGCCCA
This sequence comes from Candidatus Contendibacter sp., assembly GCA_031732755.1. Lineage (GTDB taxonomy): Bacteria > Pseudomonadota > Gammaproteobacteria > Competibacterales > Competibacteraceae > Contendibacter. The sequence continues at coordinate 1,852 of JAVMKI010000008.1, read as the reverse complement.
GAGGGTCATGCCATGGCCTTGTCCCCGATGGAAATGACCCTGTTCGATCTGCTTTCCAGCAATCCGGGCGAGGCCGTGACCCGGCAGGCACTGGTGGCTGCCTTGGGTCATGACTGGCTGGATTATGACGTGCGCCGCCTGGAGCAACTGGTCAGCCGTCTGCGGCGGCGGTGGGAAGCGGAGACGGGCCAGTCGTTACCGCTCAAGACCGTGCATCGGTTCGGCTACCGCTTTGGCGTTGATCTCTATCGGGTGTGAACCGGTGGCCGGCAAGGCAATCTGGAACACACTGCCTTGGCCCGGCTGACTGGTCGCGGTCAGGGTGCCGCCCTGACGTTCGATCATGCGCCGGGCCAGCGGCAGGCCCATGCCGCTGCCGGGGATCGCGCGACTAGCCCGACCGCGAACATGCGGCTCGAAAATCCGGGCCAGTTCGGTCGGGTCCAGTCCAGGGCCTTGGTCTTCCACCTCCAACCAGGTCGCGTCCAGGGTCCGCTGGCCCCGCAAGGTCACCAAGGTTCCGGGCGGGGTGTATTTCGCTGCGTTGTCCACCAGGCTGCACAGAGCCAGTCGGGTGAGGTCCGGGTCGCAAACCAAGGGGAGGGGGGCTGGCGCGGGTCTGCCGCTTCCACCCGCAGGTGGTGCCCCCGGGCCATCAGACGCCCTGCCTCGGCGGCGTCTCGTAGCAGCTTGGTGGGATCACAGAGCGCCAGCCGCAAATCATAACCGGCCAGCGAGAAGCGATCCTCATTGAGACAGTCGGTGAGCAGACTCGACAGCCGCCGGCTGGCGTCCAACGCCCGCGCATAGCGCCGCCGGGTCTGCTCATCCGCAGCCGTGACGTCCCGGGCGAGATTTTGCAGAGTTGTGTCGATCACGGTAAGCGGGGTGCGCAGTTCGTGCGAGACCGTGGTCAAAAAGGCCCGCTGCTCATCGCGGGCGTGGCGCTCGGCCTGTAATGCGGCGTCGAGCTGGGCTACCGCTGTGCGCAGCTCTCCGGTACGCGCCGTGACCTCGTGCTCCAGCCGCGCGGCATAGGCTGCCTGTTCCGCGTGCCAGCGCTGCTCCAGGGCTAGCTTGTCGTCACGCAGCCGCCGGTAACGGTCGCCCAAGGCCAGGACCAGCAGCAGGCATTCCAGCACAGTGCCGAATCCGAAAGTGTGGGCGGCCAGAGGATGCTGGCGCATCAGGTCGGCGAGATCCGGCACAGCAAAAATCACGACGCCGAACAGGGGGAAAGACCAGGCCAGCACGAAATAGCGGGCCTCGCGTACCCCCAGCCACAGCGCCCGCGCGCCGGCGGCCAGGTAGACCAGGTATAACAGCGTGGCCAGCCCGACATAGGCGCGCAAGGTTTTCGCCATGGGCACTGCGGGTTTGAACCAGCCGACCATCTCCACCGCCACCACGCCGACCACCAGACTGCTCAGGATCAGCAGCAGCCCGTGCAACACCGGCATCCGCCGCCGGGTCTCCAAAAAGTGCGTGACAAACAGCGCCGACGCCAGGCAAACCAGCGCGGCCCGCAAGATAGGGGTTTGGTTCTGCCACCAGACCCCGTTCGGCCACAGGAGCTGGAAGCCATAGCCCAAAAAGCCGATCCCCCACAGTGTGAGAAAGCCGAGATAGACCGCGAAGAAGAGAAAACCGCGGCTGCGGGTGGTCAGGAACAGCAACAGGTTGGAGAACAACAGTGCCAACAGAATGCCGACGTAGAGACCAGCCCAGAGATTGTCCCGCTGCGCCGCGCTCCAAAAGTCCTTCGACACCCATAACCGCAGCAGTATGGGAGCGTACAGCTTATTATCCAGAGAAAACCCCCGGCTCTGCCGGGGAGACAGTAGCAGTTTGA
>JAVMKI010000007.1:0-48301 GCA_031732755.1 Candidatus Contendibacter sp. | reverse complement strand
TTACCCGTGCAGAGTACTACCTTATTTACCTGTCCGAAATTTGGGGACCATTATAACACTCCCATCTCACGTGGGCTAAGCTTTGCCATTCTTTCATCACTTACCTCCTGACTTCGGCCTTCGGAGCTTCCCTCAGGAGGCTTTTTTACGCTGGAACGGCAGAGCCTGTTCTAGTCGCACCGGCAAAGCCGGTGGTTTACTTAAATTTCAATTAATCTTATCGAAATCAAAAATCTGTTGATTGATAAAATCAGAGAAACAGATCTTTACTTGTCGGAATCTTTTATTCTTATAAAAATGCTTTCGCAAGAAATTTTTCCCTCTCAACCACACATCTTCAACTGGGTTTGGTCAAGTCCTAGTTTTGCTGGAAAATTGGAGGCGGGAAGCACATAGGTTTTGGGGTTAAATTTTGGCCGGCTCAATATGGATTCCGGACAGTTCGCATGGTTACGCCACCAACAGTTGCAGAAGGGGTTTGAGCAAGCCTTTACCCCGGATCCGGACGCTGTGCACGAACTGAAAGAAGCCCAGGTAGAGCGAAACAAAAATATCGCATTCGGAACAGGCGGGCGTATAACGCCGCGCTGGTAGAACGCACCCGATTACCCATAAATCATCCAGGAGGGATGAAAGCTTGTTTGGCGGCGGCGATACCGATGGCAAAGGCATGGAGTTGCAGGAGACCTTCCCAAAGGGCTTTGGGGCCGGGATGGCCATCGCCTTTGCGTCCGAGGAAGCCTCCGAAACCTGCGACCATTCGGACCATAACACCCAGCGGTGGTGGCGTATCCGGCGGTGGGGTACGGTGCGTCACGATCCAGGCGGCCTGCCATTCCTCGGGGCGACCTAAAACCAGCAATCCCCGGTTGCGAGGTGAAATCCAACTCCGTGGTGTCCTGAAGGCACAACACCACCGGCTGATCCTGCAACCGCTCTCGCGTGCGTTCGGTGTGGACCTCCAGCAGCTCTCGCCAGTCCAGCGCTTCCGTATCCAGCAACCGGTACGCCGCTTTGGTCTCCGCCCAGCCACCGCTCGCCAAAGGGATGCTTCCGGTCGGTCGGGCCGATAAATCTTCCACCAACTTGATCAGCCGTCGGGTCCGACGTACGTCTCCCAGCTCTATACCCCCAGTTCCTGTGCAACCCAACTCATCATGACCTTGTCAAATACTTATAGACTACAATATGTTGGAATTTGTGGGTAATCGGGTGGGTAGAACGTGGGTCATTAACGGTGTGGTTTGACGATACCCACCGGGCCCAGGGGTATGAAACCGCGCCGAGCAGTCGGCGTGGAGCCCCCCGCAGGTACTCGGATGTGGCCGTGCCATGGGGCTGGGTGATGCGGGAGGTGTTTCATCCGCCGTAGCGCGCCTTGGAAGGATTGATGCAATCGATCATCACGCTGTTGGACGTGGACCTCGCGGTTCCGGGCCACAGTACGTTCAGCCGCCGGGCAGCCACCTTGACCGTCCAGATCGGACGGCGAACGAGTGAACAACCGCGTCATATCGTGATCGATTCCACCGGCTTAAAGGTATACGGCGCGGGTGAGTGGCATCGACGCCAACACCGGGTCCCGCGGCGGCGGACTTGGCGCCAGCGCCATTTGGCGGTGGATACCGGGACGCACGAAGTCATTGCGGCAGAGCTGATCGCCGCCACGGTGCGGGATGCCGAGGTCTTTCCTGCGCGGCTGGAACAAATACCCACCGATGAGCCGATCGCTTCTATCGCCGCCGATGGCGCCCACGACACCCAGGTCTGTCATCAGAGACTTCTGGACCGCCCCGCAGAGGCGCTGATTCCACCCCGTGCCCACGCGGTGGCGTGGCCCCCACTGGCCGATGGACAGCCTCATCCACGGACCGCCATTCTCGACTATCGTCAGCAACACGGCAAAAAAGCCTGGAAAATTCATAACGGCGATCACCGTCGCAGTACCGTCGCAGTTTGGCCGAGATCGCCATGTTCCGTCTCAAAACACTCTTCGGTGAACGTCTGAGTCATCGCCGCTTCAAGACCCAAACCACCCAAGCGTATGCACGCTTGGCCGCCATGAACATCATGACACGGCTCGGTATGCCCGATACCGTTGTGACTTGCTAGACCTATACTCCGTAGGGATCATTCATCCCTCATTCGATTTATGCAACAAAGCCTCTGAACGGTCAAACCTTGGGGAGTCCCCCGGTTTAGCCGGGGGTTTACCTATTTAATTAGCAGAAGGAAGAATTTGGATCGCTGAAGGCCATCCTGGAACGACTGGTGGAATTCCAACGTCAGTACTACGACCATCACCGGCGCTACTCCGACGCCATCGAAGAATTGGTGATGGAATCGCCAGACCGCCAGTCGCCGATGGTGTTGGCCATGCTGATGCACCAACAGCCCAAAATTCAATTGATTGCGGGCGGTTTCAAGATCGGCCTGCGCCGTAGTGACGGCTGGCACGTTGCAACGGAAGACGGTTATCAGGGAGTGCAACCATCGTTTTAAATACGAACGCTTTCATGCCATCCCGCGACATCTACACAGTCTCCCGCCTGAACCAGGAAGCACGCGCGCTATTGGAAGGAGAATTCCCGCTGCTTTGGATCGAAGGCGAAGTTTCCAATCTGTCGCGCCCATCCTCCGGCCATCTTTACTTCTCGCTGAAGGACGCCAAGGCGCAAATTCGCTGCGCGCTGTTTCAGAAACGCGCCGTTCTATTTCGCGATTGCCCGCGCAACGGCCAGCAGGTTCTGGTGCGTGGCCGGGTCAGCCTGTACGAACCGCGCGGCGATTTTCAACTGATCGTTGAGTATGTAGAGGAAGCCGGCGCCGGGGCGCTGCGGCGGGCTTACGATGAACTGCGTCTCAAGCTGGAGCGGGAAGGGCTGTTCGCGCCGGAACACAAGCAACCCTTGCCCCGCTTCCCACGGCGGATCGGCGTCATCACTTCCCCCACCGGCGCGGCGCTCCGCGACGTGCTGACCACCTTGCGCCGCCGCTGTTCCAGCATCCTGGTTCTGCTTTATCCCATTCCGGTGCAAGGCGACGGCGCGGCGGAATACATCGCCCAGACTATTCGCCTGGCGGCCGAGCGCCGGGATTGCGACGTGTTGCTGTTGGCGCGCGGCGGTGGTTCGCTGGAGGATTTGCAGGCTTTTAACGAGGAAGACGTGGCGCGGGCGATCCATGCTTGCCCAATCCCGCTGGTGACCGGCATCGGTCACGAAACCGACGTCACCATCGCCGATTTCGCCGCCGATCTGCGCGCCGCCACGCCCACGGCGGCGGCGGAACTGGCCAGCCCGGATCGACTGGAGTGGCTGCGCCAGGTTTGCCTACTGGCCGAGCGACTGGACGGCGCCCTGCAACGACGGCTCGCCGAGCAGCGCCAACGACTGGTGGATCTGACGCGCCGGCTCGACCGCGCCCAACCGCGCCACCGCCTGCGGGATCACGCTCAGCGCCTTGACGATCTGGACCAGCGGCTGCGCGCGGCGATACGCCTGCGCCTGGAAACCGCCTCCCAGCGCCTGCGTGGCCTGAGCAACCATTTGCACGCGCTGAGTCCGCTCGCCACGCTCGACCGTGGCTATGCCATCGTGCGCCAGCTACCCAGCGGCGAAGTCCTGCGGCGGGCCGACGCCGCCCGCGTCGGCGATATGGTGGAGGTGCTGCTGAGCCAGGGTCGCCTGCATGGCCAGGTCACGGCGGTGGATCCGACGGACTGGCCCCCGGCGGGGACCAGAACATGACTCCTGAGAACATGGCCTACAATCCATGCGCCGTCTCTGGCTGTTGCTCCTGATCTGCGCGCTCGGCGCCTGGTTCGCGTGGCGTGATCGCTCCATCGAACGGGCGCCCGGCGTGCTGGTCCTGGACGCACCCCACCAAAAACGGCTGGACAACACCACGTTAACCTTTCGCAAGGATCGCTACGAAATCAAGGCGCTGGCGGAATTTGCCCTCGAAGCTCGGGTGTTGGGGCGGGAAGACTATCGCTTCGACGCCGGCGCGGCACTGGCTCCGATGGATTTGGCGCTGGGTTGGGGACCGATGTCGGACAGCGCGGTACTGGCGGAAATCGCCATTTATCAACGCAACCGGTTCTACTACTGGTTCACCGCCACCTTTCCCATTCCACGCCGGGACATCGAGACCCACAGCGCCAACATGCACCTGATTCCCGCCTCGCGCGCCGTCGCCGATCAGTTAAAGTCGGTGCGTCCCGGCCATATCATCCATCTGGGCGGCTACCTGGTCGATGTCCGCCGCGACGATGGCTGGCACTGGCGCAGTTCGTTGACCCGCGAGGATACTGGCGCGGGCGCCTGCGAGCTGGTCTGGGTGGAAACCGTGGCTCTGCGCTGACGGATCGCCACCGCTATTTCAGCCGAACCCACCGAGAAAAAAGTTATCCTATCCCATTGCCTTTCCCGACCCAACAGGACTTGAATCCTTATGAAACTGGACATGATCAGCCGCTATCCTGAAACCGCGCCCAGATCGACGCCGCTACTGTTCGTGCATGGCTCGTTCACGGACGCCCGCTGCTGGGATGAGAATCTTTTGCCCTATTGCGCGCGGCACGGTTACGAAGCGCACGCTTTCAGCATGCGCGGCCATGGTCGCAGCGAGGGGCACGAGCATCTGCACACCTGGCGATTGGCTGATTACGCCGCCGATTTGGCCAAGGCGGTCGCAACCATGCCGGCTCCGCCGGTACTGATCGGCCATTCGATGGGTGGCATGGTGGTGCAGAAATATTTGGAGAATCATACAGCCATCGCTGGAGTAGTGTTGATGGCTTCCGTGCCGCCGCAGGGACTGCTGCCAACCAACCTGCACATGGCGATGCGGCATCCGTTCCTGTTCCAACAAATGACATTGTTCTCGCTGCTTGGCCCCATTTACGGCACGCCGGAAATGATGCGGCGGCTGTTGTTCTCCCAGAACATGCCGCTGTCAAAGCTGCGGGAATACTTCGACTATATCCAGGCGGAATCGCAGGTCGTGGCGCTGGACATGATGGGCCTGAATCCGCTGCGGCTGAAACCGGAACAGTTGCGGATGCCGATTCTCGCCATCGGCGCGCGCGACGATGTATTCGTTTCACCCGCCATCGTCGAGGAAACCGCCCGCTTCTATCGCGCTGAGGTGCGCATCTTCCCGAACATGGCCCACGCCATGATGATGGAGTTGAACTGGCGCGAGCCGGCGGATTACCTGTTGGACTGGCTGGAGAGGGCGATCAATACCCGAGCGGCGGCTTGATCGCGCGTCCTCACCCTACCCCTCTCCTTCTTGGAGAGGGAGTCGCTTCTACCCCTCCCGCAGTGCCCGCCGCAGAATCTTGCCGACGTTGGTCTTGGGCAGTTCGGTTCGAAACTCGACCTGGCGTGGCACCTTGTAGGGCGTCAAGCGCTGGCGGCAATGTTCGATCAGAGCCTCGGCGGTCAGTGCTGGATCTTTCTTGACCACCACGATCTTGACCACCTCGCCCGATTTCTCATCGGGCACGCCGATTGCCGCAACCTCCAAGACTTCTGGATGCAGCGCCACCACATCCTCGATCTCGTTGGGATAGACATTGAAGCCGGACACCAGGATCATGTCCTTCTTGCGGTCCACGATCCGCACGTAACCCCGTTCGTCCACGTAACCGATGTCCCCCGTTCGCAGGTACCCATCATCGGTCATGACCTGGGCGGTTTCGTCGGGCCGTTGCCAGTAGCCGCGCATCACCTGCGGGCCACGGATGCAGATCTCACCGATTTGGTCCTGACCAACGCCCAGTTCCCGGTTGTCGTCATCGCGGATGGACAATTCGGTCGAGGGCAGTGGCAAGCCGATGCTACCGTTGTACTCGGACAACGCCAGCGGATTGCAGGTCACCAGTGGCGAGGTTTCGGTCAAGCCATAACCTTCGATCAATGGCGTTCCGGTCACCCGATGCCAGCCTTCGGCCACCGCCCGTTGCACCGCCATGCCGCCGGCGCCACTCAGCCTGAGGGCGCCGAAATCCAGCCGGTCGAAACCGGGCGTGCGCAACAACCCATTGAACAGGGTATTGACCCCGGTGATGGCGGTAAACCGGACCTTGCGCAGTTCCTTGACGAAGCCCGGCATATCGCGCGGGTTGGTGATCAGAATACTGTGACCGCCCGCCTTCATGAACACCAGACCATTCACGGTCAGGCAGAAGATGTGATACAGCGGCAAGGCGGTGACGACGATTTCCGCGCCGGGTTTGAACCCCGAACCCAGCCAGGCCGAGGCCTGTTGCAAATTCGCCACCAGATTGCCATGCGTCAGCATCGCGCCTTTGGACACGCCGGTGGTGCCACCGGTATATTGCAGAAACGCCAGATCCGCATGGTCGAGCGGCACATCCGCCAGCGTTTGGTCCGCCCCCTCGCTCAGCACGCGCCGGAACGGAATCGCGTTGGGGATGTGCCAGGCTGGCACCATTTTCCTGATCCGCTTGACCACGAAATTCACCAGGGGCCGCTTGGGAAACGGGAACAGGTCGCCCAACCGCGTCATGATCACCGTCTTGACCGGAGTTTGGCTCAAGACTTCCTGCAAGGTGTGGGCGAAGCTTTCGAGGATGACGATGGCGGTCGCGCCGGAATCCCTGAGTTGATGTTCCAGTTCGCGGGGCGTGTACAGGGGATTGACGTTCACCACGACCAAACCCGCGCGCAGGATGCCGAACAACGCCACCGGATATTGCAGGATGTTCGGCATCATGAGGGCAATCCGCTCGCCCTTGCCCAAACCGAGCGATTGTTGCAGCCAAGCCCCGAACGCGCGGCTGAGCCGGTCGATGTCTTGATACCGCAGGGTTACGCCCATGTTGGAGTACGCCGCCAGATCGGCGAACCGTCGGCAGCTTTTCTCCAGAATATCTTTCAGCGAGCTGAATTCGTTCAGATCGACTTCGGCCCGCGCGCCCGGCGGATACTCGCGCAACCAGATTTTTTCCACGCTGCCCCCTTGATATATTTTTCACGGTCCCGTTCGAATCGGGGCGGTGGAAAATGCCCCGAAACCACCCAAAATTAAACGGCATCCCTCCCGTCGGACCCGCCCGGACCCGCGACCGTCCTCATGAAAACCCGTGACCGCATCCTGCAAACCAGCCTGCAACTGTTCAACGAGCACGGCGAACCTCGCATCACGACCAATCACATCGCCGACGAACTGGATATCAGCCCCGGCAACCTCTACTACCACTTCCGCAGCAAGGATGAAATCATCGCGCTGCTGTTCCAGCAGTTCGAACGGCGGATGGACGCCGCCCTGCAAGCCCCCGAACGCCGCGTGCCGAACATGGAAGACATGTGGCTGTACCTGCATCTGGTGTTCGAGAACATCTGGGAATACCGTTTCCTCTACCGCGATCTCGACAATATCCTGAGCCGCAACAAAAAATTGCGTACTCATTTCCGCCGCATCCTGGAGCGCAAGATCAGTACCGCCGCCACGATCTGCGAGGGTTTGGTGGATGCGGGGGTCATGAACGCCACCAGCGAGGATATCGCCGCGCTGACCCGCAACATTGCGGTGGTCGCCACCTATTGGCTAAATTTTCAGAGCGTCCGCGCCAGCGCCAGCGCGGCTCCGGACGATGGCAGCCATTTGGGTCTGGGCGTTTACCAGGTGCTGTCGCTGGTGGCGCCATTCCTGAGCGGCGAAGCGCGGTTGCTGTTTCAGCGGATCAGCCGCGAGTACTTGGCGTAATCGAACACGAATGGCCTCACCCCGCGCCAGGCCGGGCGAGGATCGGCTTCATGAATGCGCCTGGCCAGTCGGCGCCGAGACGATCATCTGCAATTGGTCCAGCGCCGTGTGTAGATTCCGCGCCAGTCGGCTGCGATATTTCGTCGGCTTGGCCAACTCGCGCTGGTTGCGCAGGCTGGTGTAGTAATGCCGGTGGCGATCCTCCAGCACGTCCATCCGCATCCGAATGCCGTGTCGCGCCAGAATCGGCCCCAGTTCCTCGCGCCGGGCCAGCAAATCCTCGCGGATGGTCTGATAGGCGTGCTCGCATACCCAGTCCCGCCCGGAGAAGCTGAACACGTTGGTGAAGAACATCTTGGCGTCGTCGCGGTTGGGCTCGAACAGGATCAAGTCGGTACGCTCGAACTCGGTGTCGTACTTTTGCATGCTGACCCGCAACCGGGAGTGAATCAGCGCCCGGAAGGTCTGCGAGAGCACCACCGGCAATCCGCCCTCCACCAATCGCCCCACCGCGGTGGGCTGCCCCGCCTGGACCGCCAGCCGCGCGTCGAACGGCACCAGGGGATTCAGGCAAAGCAACAGATCCAGTTCTTCTTGCAAGGCCACCGAGGCATGCATGGTCTTTTGCAAGGCGCCATCCACGAAGAAATGGCCGTCGATTTCCACCGGTGGATACAACCCCGGCAACGCGCTGCTGGCCTGCACCGCTCGGGAAATCGGTACGTGATCATAGCCGGGCGCGCCAAATTTCACCGATTCGCCGGTGTCCAGGTCCACCGCCACCACGTACAGCTTGTTCGGCAGTTGGCGAAAATCGTTGGTCCGACCCGGGCCGTTCCACAGGTGGGCCAGGTACTGATGAATCGGCTCATTGTCGAAAAAGCCGGATGGCAACGCCCGTCCCAGCCGGGTCAGTGATTGCGGCAGGCTCAAGTCCAGTGGATTTTGCCAATAGCGCCAGAACGCTTCCAGCACCAGGCGGGGCACCGACGACAGCCGCCGCCAATACTCGCCGAAGGCGGGCATCAGAAAGATCCGCGGATCAAGCGGATGCTCCTCGGATTCGTTGCTGATGAAAATGTGGCAAATCTGACTGGTGGTAAGCCGATTGGCCAGCAATGCCGCCATCACCGCGCCGGCGCTTACGCCCACGTATACGTTGAGATGACTAAGGTCGATGCCATCCAGCGCCTCGTCGAGCGCGTGTAGCGCGCCGATTTCGTAGACCAGCCCCACCGGTCCACCGCCCGCGATGGCCAAACCGATCCGGGGGCCGCTGGCCTGACGTTGAACACTTTCGGGCTGGGTAACCAGCATGTAACCTCCCTACACTCTTCATGATAAGCGTTGATGATCACGTGATGGCCGAACCCGTTCGTGCCGCCAGTTCGGCGATTTCCGCCTCGAGTCCAGCCACCAGCTCCGCCGGGTCAGCCACCACGCCCTGATCGGCGGTGACACCGATGGTGATGGCTCCGGCATAACTCAGCACGCAAACGCCGATCCCGATACTGGTGATCTGCGGCACCCAGGCCAGCACCCCCGCCACCGGCGCGTTCGCCAGATATAGCGGCTCCTCCGGCCCCGGCACGTTGGTCAACACGGCGGTCGCCTTCAATCCCAACAGCCACAACAATCCTCGCTCCAGCCAGTTGGGCAAGCCACCGACCAATCGGATCATCAGCGCATTCGCCAGCGCTTCCGGCGAGGCCTTGATCCGCTCCATGCGCGCCCGCACCGCCGCCAGTCGCGCCACCGGATCCGCCACATCCAACGGCAATTTCAGAAAAATCACCGCGAACTGGTTACCCAGTTGAATTTCTTCCTGATAGGGCCGCAGGTTGACCGGCACCGCCAATCGCGCCATCAGTCCGGGCCGCATTTCGCCCCGCGCGCGCAAATACCGGCCCAACGCGCCGGCCACCACGGTGAGCATCACGTCGTTGACTCGCCCACCCCAGCGCTGGCGAACGCGCGCAATGTCCCGCAGGGGGATTGGCGCCGACCAAGCCATGCGCTTCTGGCCGGTCAATTTCCCCCGCAACGCGGTGCGGGTTTCCGGGATCACCAGGAATTGTCGTAGGAACCCGGCCAGGAACGCCCCGCCCCAACGCATTCGCGCCAACCCGGTGGAGAGCAGCTTCGGCGTTTTGGCCGTTTTCGCCGCCAAGCGGGCATGATCGCGCCGTTCCTCCAGGGAGGTCGCCGCCCGCATGGGCCTTCCTTCTGGATATGGCGCTCGGTCGGTCAGGGTCAGAAACACCCGTAACAACGCGACCCCGTCGGCAATGCAGTGATGCACCCGGAACAGCAGGGCGCCGCCCGATTCCGCGTTTTCCACCACCACGCAACGCCATAGCGGCCGATCCGCCATCAGCGGCTGGCTGGCCACTTCGCCCACCAGCGCCGCCAGCGCCCGTTGGTCGGCTGGCTTCGGCAACCGTCGCCATTCAAGATGGGCCTTCAGATCGAACGCTTCGTCTTCGATCCAGGCGTGGCGGCCGCCTTCCCGAACCAGGCGCTGCCGGAACCGGGCAAACAACAGCAGGCGCTGGGTCAATACCGCGCACAACCGGTCTTCGGTCAGCGGTTCGGCCAACACCAACAGGATCGTCACCACCATGGGCTGGCGCGGCGTATCCATTCGCGCCCAAGTGAGGTCGCCGCGGGTTACCCACTCCCTCGTTGCGGTCACGCCGGCTCTACGACCGTGGGTTGTCCTGGGCGTGGCCCATCTCGTTGATGTGCGCCTGCAAGGCGTCGATTCGCTGGGTCAGTTCGCGCAGATCCTCGCGACTGGGCACGCCGAGTTGCCCGAGCACCCGGCTCAGGCGATCCTCGAATATCTGCTCGACCTTGTCCCACGTCTCGACCATCCGGCCCCGCGTTTCCTCGGTCTGTTCCTTGGCCGCCGCTAACGCCTCCGTGGTGGCGTCGCGGGTTCGTTCCTCGACTTTTTCTCCCTCCTTGACCAAGGTTTCGAACAGCTTGCCGCTTTCCGAACCCACTTTGGCGAACGCGCCCAGCCCAGCCAGCCAGATCAGATGCGCGGATTCCCGCACGGACTGGGACCACTGATTGTCGGCGTTGCCTTTGACTTTCTTGACCATGCGCTACTCCTCTGATGGGCGTCCGGGAGGTCCAGCCAAGGTTCCCAACCCGGATTCAAGTGAATTTTATGACTAGCCGTTAGACTAAACATTCTAAAAACCGGCGGACCTCAGCCCGCCAGCCCGCCAAGCGCCTTGAACGAGCGTTCGACCTGGCACGCATCCAGCTCCTGTCCCCAAGGGCTCATCAGGGTAATGAACAGCAGCTTTTCAAATTCGCTCGCGAAACGGCCAATGATCGCCTCCGGATCGGCCACCAGCTTCTGGTCGACCACCAGGCCAAAATGGACGCGGTTGTTATAGCTGAGGATGCTGACCCCCATGCCGATCTGGCCGGATTGCGGCACCCAGAACATCATTTCGGACAAGCGGGCTCCACCCAGATACAACGCCTCGGCCGGACCGGGCACATTGGTCATCACCGCCGAGGCTTTGTTGCTCAGCAGGTCCAGCAGGGGTTGCTGCAACAGGTTCGGTCCCATGCCGACGGCTCCCAACAAGCCCAGTGCCAGAATCGGTTGATAGGACTCCTTCAGTTCGTTCATCCGCCGCCGCACCTCGTACATCCGCTCCAGCGGATTGGCAATGCCCACCGGCAGCGCTAGAAACACCAGCCCAAAGAAGTTGCCCAGCCGGACCGCTTTCTCCAGCGGCCGCAAGTTGACCGGAATGATCGCCCTGACCTGCAAATCCTCGGGGACAGGATCGCCCTGCTCGACCAGATAGTCGCGTAACGCCCCCGCCACCGCCGCCAGCAACACATCATTGACCGAACCGCCCAGCGCCTTGCTGACCGTCTTGACTTCGTGCAAATTCAGCGGCTCGGCCCAGGCGACCCGCTTCGAAACACCCAGGTTTCCCTTGAAGCGGGTTTTGGAATCATTGCTCATCAGGGCGATCCGGGCGATTTCCGCCGTCAGCCGGGCGCCGTTGCGGGCGTAGTCGAGAACGTGGGCCGGATGCCGGACGATATCGGCACCTTCTCCCACCAGTCCCCGGCCCAGTTTGAGGGTGGTGTTCACCACCTTGTCCACCGGATCGAAAAACCGCCGGAAAATGCCAGCATCCTCGGAGTGTTCCTCCTCCGCTTCCGGCTTCAATGCCTTAAGCGCCACTTGAGGCGCGCGATCGGTCAGCGACAACAGCACGTGAATCAGGGCGATGCCATCGGCGTAGCAGTGATGGATCCGCAGGATGACGGCGCTGCCGCCCTGATAATCCTCGACCAGATGGAATTGCCACATCGGTTTCGAGAAATCCAGCGGAGTGCTCATCAGATCGCTGGCCAGGTGTTCCAACTCGGCCTTGTCGGCTCGGCCCGGCAAGGCGGTCCGCAGAACGTGTCGGTCGAGATCGAAATGTGGATCGTTCTCCCAGAAGGCGCCCGCGGCTTTCTGAACCGCCCGTTGCCCGAACCGCCGATATTTCAGGAAACGCGACTCCACGACCTCCCGCAGCCGTTCGTGAGGCAACCGCTCGGAGAAGATCATGACCCCAGCAATCATCATCAGATTGGTGGGCCGTTCCATGCGCAACCAGGCGGTATCAATCCCTGAGACATGCTCGCTCTGCTTCTTCTTGGACATAAGGAAATCCAGAATCATGAATGGCCAAAAATTCTAAGCCAGTCAATTACAAAGGACTTTGCCGAATTGGCCGCCGCGTCGTCGCCGGGGCCGGCACATAGCCATTCCATGCAATAAACTCCCGTCGTGGTTCGGCTACACTGGCTCTCGTCGCAACCATCCCATCACCGGAGAACCGTCGCCATGTCCGATCTCGCCAGCCGCTTTCAAACTGCCGTTGAGGATAGCAAGAAACTTAGCAAGCGGCCCGATAACGATACCATGCTGAAACTGTACGCCTACTTCAAGCAGGGCTCGGCGGGGGATGTCGAAGGCAAGCGGCCCGGCTTCACCGACCTGGTGGGCCGCGCCAAGTATGATGCCTGGGCCAAGATCAAGGGTACCGCCAAGGAAGAAGCGATACAGCGGTACATTGATCTGGTCGAGTCCCTGAAGAGCGCTTGAACGTAGCATAATGCAACGGGCTAACGACTCCAGCACTCGTGAAGCCGGCTTCCAGCCGGCTTTTTCGTTGCCCGTCGGAAGCCGGCGATGACGCGCACGAAACCATTGGGTAGACTCGCGACTCAAGGTCAATCCACACAAGAATGGATACGCATCGAACAGTAACGCTGTTTAACTCCGTCAAGTGGATGCGGATCAAAGCGTCGCTCAACCACGGTGGGTGACAAACAACCCAGAGGAAAAACGGGATGGTTTTCATGGGACCCCTTTCGTTTGTCGCGGAATTCGTTGAAGCCGCGCGTTGCACACCACGGCGAGCGGATTTGGGTGGAACCGGAACTGGGTAAAGGCGACGTCTTCCACTGCCCGTTCTCGTTCACCCACGGGGCTTACGCGCAAAAGGCCGGCGCGCCACGGCAAGTCAATGATCGCATCCCCCTCGTAGATCATGCGCCTTGGGGCCCTCGCTTTCCTGGCCGGAATTCTGCTCTTGCAGATGTTGCCGGAATTGCCAGCCCGGGCTTGGGTCTTGGAGTTACCCGTGGTTCTCCTGGCGCTGGTGTTCGTACCCCCTCTTCGGCTGCCCGCCTGGAGCCTGACCGGATTCCTGTGGGCCTTGCTGCTCGCGCCGCCGCCCATGGCGTTACCGGCGGGACTGGAAGGTGTTGACCTCCAAATCGAGGGCTGGATCGCCAGCATCCCCGACCGTGAATGGCGCAATACCCGATTCGAGTTCGTGGTGGACAGGGCGCTGCGCGGGGAACAGCCGGCGCCACTGGCTGGCCAGCGCCTGCGGCTGGCGTGGTGGAACGACGGTGAGGCCGGAGCTGACGAGAACCCAGCGGTGGAACGGCCAGCATTGCGCGTTGGCGACCGCTGGAGTTTCGCCGTGCGGCTGAAACCACCGCGTGGCCTGCTCAATCCCGGCGGCTTCGATTACGAACGCTATTTGTACGCCATGGGTATCGCCGCCACCGGTACGATCCGCTCCCAGCCGCCACCGCGCCTGTTGGCCCAAGCCGACCGTTATCCGTTGGACCGCTACCGCCAGCGCGTGGCGGATTCCTTTGAACGACGGCTGCCTGGCAATCCCTATGTGGGCATTCTGGTCGCGCTGGCGGTGGGCGAGGAGGGAAGCATCACCCCTTGGCAGTGGGACGTATTCAACCGCGTGGGCGTCGGTCACCTGATGTCCATTTCCGGCTCGCACATCGGCTTGGTCGCCGCTCTGACGTTCGCGCTAGCCTGGGGGCTTTGGAGCCGGATTCCGGCACTGGCGCTGCGCTGGCCGGCCAGTCGAGCGGCGGCGCTGGCGGCGTTGCTGGGCACGGTGGGTTACACGCTGTTGTCTGGTCTGTCGGTTCCGGCCCAGCGTTCCTTTCTCATGGTGGCGGTGGCGATGGTGGCGCTGATGCGCCAGCGGTCCGTCGTGCCCAGCCGCATTCTGGCATTGGCGTTGCTGGTGGTGCTGACGTTCGATCCGGGCGCGCCGCTGCGGGTCGGGTTCTGGCTGTCGTTCGGCGCGGTGGCGGCGATCCTCTACACCGTCAGCGGGCGCTGGCGCGAACGCCGGTTGCTCGGCCAGACCATCGGTTTGCAACTCAATCTCACTCTGGCGATGCTGCCGCCCATGCTGGTGTTCTTCCAGCAGGTTCCCTTGTTGTCACCACTGGCGAATCTGATCGCCATTCCCTGGGTCGATTGCACGGTGCTGCCGCTGAGCCTGCTGGCGGCGATACTGGAGCCGATCGGCGGCGCCGCGCAAGCCTTCCCACTGGAACTGGCGGCGCTAACCATGGATGGGCTGTGGCATATCCTGGTCTGGCTGGACCGCCTGCCGGGCACCGTGCTGTACCGGCCCGCGCCGCCGCTATGGACGCTGGCGTTTGCGTTGCCCGGCCTGGCCTTGTTGCTCGCGCCGCGCGGATTGCCGGGCCGCTGGCTGGGCCTGCCGCTGTGCGCGCCGTTGCTGTGGCCGCCGCTAAACGCGCCGGCGCCGGGCGGGTTCTGGTTCACCCTGCTGGACGCCAACCAGGGGTTGGCGGCAGTGGTGCGGACCCGGCACCATGTACTGGTCTACGACACCGGCCCGAAGCTGGGGGCCACGCTTGATGCCGGGCGCGCGGTGCTGGTTCCCTTCCTGCGCCAGCAGGGTGTGGACCAGGTGGATACGCTGATCGTCAGTCACGCCGACAACCAGCATCTCGGCGGCGTGCGGTCGCTACGGGAGCTAATGCCAGTGACGCGCATGCTCACCTCGGACCCGGCGCGGACGCCGATTGACAAGGCCGAACCTTGCCAGGCGGGGCAGACCTGGGAATGGGATGGAGTGCGATTTCAGATGCTGCATCCACCGCCAACCGGTTTCAGCGGCGACGAAGCGTCCTGCGTGCTGAAAGTGGAAGGCGCGGCGGGGCGGGTCCTGTTGCCGGGCGATATCGAGGCCGCCGCTGAAATGGCGTTGGTGGCGACGCCGGGAACCGGATTGGCGGCGGAAATCCTGGTCGCGCCGCATCACGGCCACCGTGACCTGCCCACTCCGGCCTTTTTGGCTGCCGTGCGGCCGCGTTATGTGCTGTTTTCGACCGGCTACCACAACCGCTTCGGCTATCCGCGCCCCGAGACCGTGACCCACTATCAAGCCACCGGATCGACCCTGCTGAATACCTCCGACGAGGGGGCGCTCACCTTCCGGTTGGAGCCGGGGCAACCCCTGGAACCGGTGCGTTACCGGCGCGCGTACCGCCGTTACTGGACCGCGCCGTGAGTGGCATCGCCGACAATACGCGCGAATGGGGAGGCATCTCATTGCATCGCCTTGAACGTCCTTCCTCACCGCTCCCCCGCGAGAGCGGACGGTTACCACGAAACCGCCAGGAACTCCCTTATTCGCCTCATTCGCAATAGGTGGTCGCATCCAACTTCAAATCATCGGCGTCACGGGCCAAGGGTCGGCTGGTCAGCCACGTTGTCCAACCCAGCCGGGTTCCCGCGCCCAACACCAGCGGCGGTACCTCTTCCTTCTTGAGAATCGGATTGAAATCCCACAACAACTCGTCGCCAACGTAGTTGCGCGCCCACGCCACCAGGCGCCGCAAACTGTCGCTGCCAGGCAGAAATCGCTGGAATTCCGCCAGTCCCATCGGTCCCATGACGATCCGAAATTTGTACTGACAATCCCACACCCGCTCGCCAATCACCGCCGTCTCCCCCAGCAGGCCGGTGGCCGGTGTTGCGCCCAGCCGACAACGGCTGGTTTTGGCCAACGGCAACCAGTGTCCAACGAAGGTCTCGATGACGACCGGCAACTTGAAGAAATCCGTCAGAATCGCTTGCAGCCCTTCGGGGTTGCGAGTCTGACCGACCAGCCGCCCGGCGTAATGGAACTTGGCCAGATCCGGAATCGCATCCCGGTTCCACAGTGACGGCATTCCCAGCCCAAACGGGGCGCCGACGTAAACGTTGAAGCGGTCCGTCTCCGGTCGGTCGAAACTGACGGTCGGCTGCGTGTCGGCCCAGGCCCGGTAGAACAGGCACAACATCCGGTGATGAAAGAGATCGGCGAACCAAGCGAAGGTCCGGTCACCATGATTGCGCCAACGGTCG
This sequence comes from Candidatus Contendibacter sp., assembly GCA_031732755.1. Taxonomy (GTDB): domain Bacteria; phylum Pseudomonadota; class Gammaproteobacteria; order Competibacterales; family Competibacteraceae; genus Contendibacter. The sequence continues at coordinate 31,815 of JAVMKI010000007.1, read as the reverse complement.
CGGGCGTACTCGGTCAGATGCGTTGGCAACGGCCCGTGCGGGCCAAACAATCCCAGGAAATACTCGGACAACCGAGGCGGCTTATCCGCGTCATCGCTCGGCGTGAACGCCGCCAGGGTGGCCGGCGCAAAGGCCAATGACGGTTCCTGCGCGAGCCGCACTGGGTCATCGGCTAGTTTCGTCGACTTGCCCAGCCGTGGCCGGTCGCGATACAAGCACTCCAAGCGCCGCAGCGCCTGGAAGAAATGAAAGGCGTAGGGCGCGCGCCGCAGCGCCTCGAACAGTTCTACAGCGTATGCCGCCGTCCGATCCGGGCTGGCCATCGCATGATCTCGCCCCGTTCGGTCGATTTGATGACCGTCTCGGTAAAGGAGTTAATGGAGGTATATTTGGCGAAAAACTGCTCCAGCACCGCGCCCAGAATAAAGCCGCCGACCCCCTCGAACGCGTTTTCATCCAGGGTCACCGCCACTTCCAGACCGCGGGCGAAGGCAATCGGACCGGGAATCGGCGCTCGCCGGGTGATCGGCGCGGCCTGAATGGAGCACACGCCGTCGATCTGCTTGCGCACGGTGGTATCGGCCAGATTGCCATAGAGCGCCAGCAACTCTCGCAAGGCCACCGCGCCCTGGTGGGCGTCGCTGTCGGCCAGCGACAGATAATTCAGGGTGAGATGGCTGATCAATCGCCAGGCGGTATCGCCGTGCGCCGGAGACTGGCGCGGAGCCGTGGGACCGCTCAGACAGCGCACGGACCCGACCGGTGCTCCGGACGCCAAGGTAAAATCGGTATCGCCGCGCCCAATCGGCATGTGCAACGGTAAATCGCGATTGGTGCATAAGGTGGTGACCGCCAATTGTCGCAAGTTGCCGCGATAGGGAGCCTCGTCCGCGTCCACCAACGCCAGGTAGGTTTCGCTGCCGACATAACTGGAGCGCGGCCCATGGCGCCGCTGCCGGTCGGACAGTTGGCGCGGCAGACGATGCACCGTGTAGAACGCCCGCTGGGCGCGCTGGCTCAGCCGGTCATAACTGGCGTAGAACGGCAGAAAATCCTGTTCCTCGTTTTCCGCGCCGATGCCAGTGACGCCGGTCACCTGATAGACCTCAAAATCCATTGGTCGGGTGCGATCCGCCACCACGTGATGCTCGGCCACCTGATCGCTCAGGTGAATACGGTCGGCCCGCTTGGCGAACAGGTTGATGGCTGGCGTGCAAAACAGCGCGAAATTCGCGGCGGCCACGGCGTTTTCCAACGCCGGATCGGCTCGGCCGAGCAGGATCAACACCTCCAACTCCTGGCCGGCGCAGCGCCGAACGGCCGGCCCCAGCCCGCCTACTTCCACAAACAGGTAACGTTGTGGAAACGCGAAATACTCGTGCAGCAACCGGTAACCGTGGAAGGACGGCGGCGGACACGGCAATAGAGCCTGTTCGTTCTCGAAGCCCAACCGCCGGATGGCATTCTCTGGAATCTTTTCGTACCAGGGCGCTGGCCGCTCCCCCGGTCGGGCCACCACCAGCACGGTATTCGCCAACAATTGTTCGTAAAGCCGCCCTGGCAGGGCATCGCTGCCATGGAGGAATAGCTCCAGGCGATCCAACGCCAGTTTGCCAATGGGCAAATCCGGCAACGTGGTGCGCAGGCGCAGCCGAATCCCCGCCCGCACCCGGGCCAAATCCGCAGGCGCCAACTGCGCCACTGGCTCCCGACCGGCGAAATACTGCGCTTCGACCAGTTCCAGCGGCCAAAGCTTGACCTCGTGCGCGGTTCGGTATTCACATGGCGTCTGCTCGCCCTTCCCCAGGATGCTGCGCAGCTCGCTATCTCTGGAAATGACAAAACCTTTTTCCAACGCCCCTTCCGTTGGATCAGGCTGGAACTGGACCACCGCCATCGATGGGGTCGGCGCCAGATAATGCGGATAGATAATTTCCAGCAAATGCTGGGTGAAGCGCGGGAACTCGGCGTCCATCTTGAGCTGCACCCGCGCCGCCAGGAATCCGAACCCCTCCAGCAGGCGTTCGACATAGGGGTCGGCGCACTCGAACCCTTCCAACCCCAGGCGGCCGGCGATCTTGGGAAATTCGCGGGCGAACTCGCCCCCCAACTCGCGTAGGTGCTGCAATTCGCGGTTGTAATACTCCAGCAGGCGCGGATCCATCAGCGTTCCCTGGTCCGGCTGGATTCTTCCACCTTGACCTGGCCGCTTTCCAGATCAATTTCGGTCTTCAGATACAATTGCAACGGAATCGGTTGCGCCCACAAGTCGCCCTCGATTTCAAAAGTCAAGGCGTTGTGGCTCATGCGCTCCTCGGTCAGCGCGGCGTGGACCCGTAACGAATGGCGATAAATGCGCGGCTCGAAATCGGTGATCGCCTGGCGCAGGCCATGCTCCAACTCGCCCACGTCCAGGCTGCGGGCCGTGACGCCCGACAGCGGCGGCAGCCCGTAATTGATGACGGACCGGGCGGCGAACGGATAACGCTCGATGGCCTCGTCGTCCACCATCCGGGTGGCGTTGAACAGCCAAGCCAAATCTCGCAGGACGCATTCGCGCAATCGGTTCATGGATAGCACGCGCTTGTCCCGGGACTCCCGTGGGTGGTCTGGCTCATCGTCCGTCAGGCGATCCAGCAACGAGGGCTGCAACCGCTCCTTCGGCGTCAGTTCAGCCATCGTCACCACCCGCCCCGGCGGCAGTGTCTTCCGTCGGGTGGTCCTCGGCGCTCAACTCGATACGCCGAATGTCCAGCAGCGGATACTCACCCTGATCGGTCGCCAGCAACCGCTGGCCCAGCCCCAGCCAGGTTTCGGCTCCATCCTCCCGCCACTCGGTCTTGCGTCCCAACTGGATCAACGGATCGGCGCTCGCCTCGGAACCAGGATAGCGCGCTGGAATCAGGCCGACGGTTTCGCCGCCGTTGGCCCAGGTGAACCGCGTCGGCATCCAAACACAATCCCGTAGATCGGCGGGCTGCTCCAGCACGATGGTCCGAATCCGCTGGAATGGAATCCAGTAATAGCGGCCGTTGACGACCGCTTCCAACATCGGCCCCAGCCGGGGATCGGCATCGGCCAGCCAAGCGAACGGTTGCCCATCCAACGTTCCCGTCGTCGCCGGCGCCGCTTCGAACGCCTGATCGCGCGCCGTTTGAGCCTCGGCTGAATGCCCCTCGGCGGTCAGACGCAATGCTTCCAACACCAGCGCCACCCAGGGCGCGGGATCGCCAAACACCAGCGGCGAGCGCCGGCCCGCGAAAACGTCCGCGCGCAACATTTCGCAGCGGATGGCCTCGCGGTAGGTCTGCACCATCGGCAGCGATGAGGCATCCATTTCGCCCAGCACGTTCAACTGGTTCAACGCCCGTTCCCACTGCCCCAACACCGCCAGCAGTTGAAACAGGAAAACGCGGTATTTGGCGTTGGCGGGCTCCTTGCGCACCTGAGCCTGCAATTCGGCCAGCGCGTCCCGCACTCGCCCTTCGCGTAAACTTTGCTCGGCTGGCATCATGCGGCGCCTTCCCTAAACCTTTCGGAAGATGAAGAAAACACCGCGCATTCGAACCCATGGCGTCTTCCGAACGCGCGGCGCCGAACCACAACCCGGAACAGTCCAGCTTCCGCAGTTATATCTTCTTGTTTTGCTTGACATCCCAACCCGACTTGCCCGCCGACTTGGTCGCGCCTTTCTGATCCTGGGTGAAGTATTCCTGCGTCACCGAGGTAAAGTTCAGGGACAAGCTCTCAACCGGCAAACCCTCGCCGGCACCGCCGGTCTGGTAGCTGCTGACCATGACATCCTTGAATTTGATCTCCAGGAATTTCGCCTGACCGCCTTCCTTGCCGGTCGGTTTGCGCATGACCAGCGTTGCCTCCGGATAGTGATGGCCCGAACAACAGGACAACAACAGTTCCGGCGATGCCGCGCAAAAATGCATGGTGAAATGGAAGTCCTGCATGCTCACTTTGCTGGCGCCCAAGCCAGTGCCATGGCCCGCGGTGCCCTGTTGCGACGCACCCCACGACCAGCTCAGCACTTCGATCCATTCCTTGTACTCAAAGTCCTTGCACTCGCCTTTTACGTCGCCAATTTTCAGAAATGAGTCAGCCATTGTCGTCTCCTCGCATTGTGGTACCACTTTTGAGAACGGTTCAAACCGTCGCTTCGATCAACGGCGTCTTCGCAACCTGCTCCGAGGGGCAAAAGACCGTTCATTCCGTCGTCGCCTACAGTAAAGCACATCGTGTGCCAAAAATAATTTATTGTTTTTAATTGCTATTTTATTCTAATCTCATTCACCGGATCAGAATGGCCTCCTGTCCACCCATTCTGACCCGGCTCATCGCGCCGGATCAGCCGCCCTTGATGGAGGGCAGCTTGGAGACCAGCCGCAGCGACACGGTCAGACCTTCCAACTGGTAATGCGGGCGCAGGAAAAACTTCGAGGTGTAGTAACCCGGATTGCCTTCCACTTCCTGCACCACTACCTCGGCGGCCGCGAGGGGTTTCATCGCCTTGGTTTCCTCGCTGGAAATGGCGGGATTGCCGTCTACATAGTTGTAAATCCATTCCTGCAACCAGCGTTCGAGGGATTCCCGTTCCTTGAACGAGCCGATCTTGTCGCGCACCATGCATTTCAGATAATGCGCGAACCGACAGACCGCGAACAGGTACGGTAGTCGGGCCGACAGATTGGCGTTGGCGGTCGCGTCCGGGTCGTCGTACTCGGTGGGTTTCTGCAGCGACTGCGCGCCGATGAAGGCGGCGAAATCGCTGTTTTTCTTGTGAATCAGCGGCATGAAGCCGTTCTTGGCCAGCTCCGCCTCACGCCGGTCGCTGATGGCGATTTCAGTCGGACACTTCATGTCCACGCCACCATCGTCGGTCGGGAAGGTGTGGGTCGGCAAATTTTCCACCGCGCCGCCGGACTCGATGCCCCGGATCCGGGTAGTCCAGCCATACAGCTTGAAGGCCCGGGTGATGTTGGTGGCCATCGCATAGGCCGAATTGGCCCAGGCGTACTTGTTGTGGTCGGCGCCCTCCACGTCTTCCTCGAAATCGAATTCCTCGATGGGATCGGATTTGGCGCCGTAAGGCCGCCGCGCCAGGAAGCGCGGCATCGCCAAGCCGATGTAACGGGAATCCTCGGATTCGCGCAGCGACCGCCACGCCGCGTATTCCGGCGTCTGGAAGATCTTGGTCAGATCGCGCGGGTTGCTCAATTCCTGCCAGGAGTCCATCTGCATCACCGTGGGCGCGGCGGCGGCAATGAACGGCGTATGGGAGGCTGCGGCGACCTGGGACATCTCTCGCAACAATTCCACGTCGGGCGGGCTGTGGTCGAAGTAGTAATCGCCCACCAGGCAACCGAATGGCTCGCCGCCGAACTGGCCGTATTCTTCCTCGTAAATCTTCTTGAACAGCGGACTCTGATCCCAGGCGACCCCCTTGAACTTCCGCAAAGTCTTGCGCAGTTCGTTCTTGGAGATATTCATCACCCGGATTTTCAACATCTCGTCGGTTTCGGTGTTATTGACGAGATAGTGCAGGCCACGCCACGCGCTTTCGAGTTGCTGGAAATCCGGATGGTGGATGATTCGATTGACCTGTTCCGTCAGCTTGTGGTCAATGGCGGCGATCATCGACTCAATCGACTTGAGCACGTCCTTGGAAACCAGCGTCGTATACTGCAACGCCTGCTCGGCCAAGGTTTTGACCGCGCTCTCGACCGCCTCCTTGGCCTGATCGGATTTGGGCTTGAACTCCCGCTGCAACAGCGAGGAAAAGTCGCTGACTTCCAGCGTCTGGACTTCGGGTTGAACCTGAGCGCTCGAACTGGATTCGGCCATGATGCATCACTCCTCGGCGGGGGGCGTCGCGGTTTCCTGGGGCTTGGGCGCCGTCGCCAGCGCCTGCAACAGACTCGGATCGTTCAGAACCTTGGCGATCAGATCCTCGGCACCGGTCTTGCCGTCCATGTAGGTCATGAGATTGGTGAGCTGCTGGCGGGCCTGGAGCAGGCGGTTCAGGGAATCCACCTTGCGCGCCACCGCGGCCGGCGAGAAATCGTCCATGCTTTCGAAGGTCAGATCCACGCTCAGTTCGCCTTCACCGGTCAGGGTGTTGGGCACCCGGAACGCCGCCCGCGGCTTCATCGCCTTCATCCGGCTGTCGAAGTTGTCCACGTCGATCTCGAGGAACTTGCGGTCGGCCACCGGCGCCAGCGGATCGGCCGGCTTGCCGGATAAATCGGCCATCACCCCCATCACGAAGGGTAACTGGATTTTCTTCTGTGAGCCGTACACCTCGACGTCGTACTCGATTTGCACGCGCGGCGCCCGGTTGCGAGCAATAAATTTCTGACTGCTCATCGCCATCGGAACATCACCTCTCTCAATTCGATTCGAATCATGTCCTGGCGGCTACCCGGTGGTAACCCAGCCCATTAGTCAACTAATTCAGAGTATAGCGGCTCAGCCGGAATTCTCGTCGCGAATACCGAAGATCAAGTTTGCCTGTTCGGTTCCGCCGGGGGCGAGATCGTTCAAAATCGCCATGAAATCCTTGGTCACCAAGCTCTTGGCGCGTTTCAACAAAAAAGGCACCGGACTGGAAGGTTCGTAGCGATTAAAGTACTCACAAATCTTGTCCAGCATCCGAATCACCTCTTCCCGACTGGCGACCTCGCCCACCACCAACCGCGCTCCCGCAGTGGGGGCGCCCCCGGATGGACCCACGTCCGCCGCTTCGACCGCCAACGCCTCGTCTGTCGAAGCCACCCCCTGCTGTTGCAATTGTTCGGCCAACGCCTGCCGGATTTCCTTCAGCACCCCGGTCAGCGGACCCAGATCCGGCGCTTGAGTGACGCCGATCTGGTCGGTCAACCGCGCTTCGATTTGTTCAACCCGCGCCATGGCCTCGGCCACCACGGTCGCGGTCGTCCGCGCGGTTTCCGGGCCGACTTCCTGAAAGGCGCCGTCGACCCTGGCCTTGGTCGGTAATTCCGTCTGGTCGTCGGTCGCCACCGGCGTCAACACGCCCATGGCGACCTGAATATCGCGCAGGCTGAACCGCCCCAGCGTGCGCGAACTCACCAGCGGCGTCTCCCGCAAGGCCCGCAGGGTGGTTTCTGGATCGCACAGCGCCACGATGGTGTTGACCCGCAGGGTCGGATCGTTGTCGTCCTCGGGATCGAGTTGGGGATAAACAGTGTCCCAGTACCGTTCGATCAGACCGTCCACCAGCGCCAAGCCGTCGGCGAAACCCGCCAGACCGTCAACGCGCAACAGGGACTGGGTCAGATACAGCGCCACCCGCAAATCCCGGGTACGCTCGAACAACGCCAGCGCCGCTTTACGGACACCGCGCCAGTCTGGAGGCTCAGTGGGGATAATCGTATCGCCATACTGGCGTTCGGGCGTTTCCTGCGCCAGTTTTTCCATCTCGGCGAAGGCCGGGTCATATTCGAGATCCTCGCCGCAGGGCGCGGCGCCGGTAATCTCGGTCAGCAATTCCTCGATGTCGATCACGCTCATGGCTTGCACGCTTCGTTCGGTTCCAACCAATCAGGCCACAGTATAGCCCTGCTTGGCGCGGTTGCGCGGGCGGTATAGACTGCGCCGTTAATCACTTTTGCGTCTTGTGCAATGAATTTTGCACTTGTGTAATGAACTTTAGCGCCGACGCCTGGCGTCGCATCCCCAGTCAACGGACACTGCGACATGCCCCTGAAATTGACCATCACCAGCTTTCAGCGGCTCTCTCCTGATCAGGAAACCACCAAGGTCCTCGACCGTGGTTCCCTCAGCATCGGCCGCGCGGCGCAGAATGACTGGATCCTGCAAGATCCGGAGCGGATCCTGTCCAGCAGGCACTGTGTCATCCATTATGAGGATGGTGGCTATTTTCTTACCGACACCAGCACCAACGGCACCTTCCTCAACGATTCCGACCAACGGATTCCTCGCAATCAGATGGTTCCGCTCGAGGACGGTGACCACTTCGTCCTGGGCGAGTACGAAATCGAGGCGAGCTTGGCCGCCAGCGCAGTGGAACTGGCGGGATCCGAGTCGGAGGGGCCCATCACCGACGTCGTGCTGGCGCCGCAAGGACTGCCCATCGTCGGCGTGGCCAGCTTGGGCGATGGATCCACCACCCCAGAGTCGTCCTTCACCGACTTGTTCGCCGAGGGGCCCGAGCCGCGCCCGAACCTCCAACCGCCGACTGGACAATCCGCCAAGGGCGCCGCGATCACCACGCCGCCACCCGATCTTCTCACCCCGGATCGAGCCTTTTTCAAGCCCCCGGATCTGTCGCCCGTAACACCACCACCGCCGGCTCCGAAACCCGTCGAAAATCTTCCGCCGACTCCGCCCCAGGTCGACGCCGAATCCGCGCCGCCGGCGATTCCCAACCCCGTCGCTCCAGCGGCGGCGGTCGAACCCGCCGCGAACATCATCCCCGATGACTGGTGGCTGGCACCAGCAGCCGCGACCCCGGCAGCCCCACGACCAGCGGTCGTCGAGACGCCATCTCCGCCCATCGAACCGGTTCGGACCGAGACACCGTCCCCGGAATCCTCAATGGCCCGGTCACCCACCCCGCCGCCGGTCACTTCTCCGCCACCAGCGGTCACCTCTTCGCCACTGTCGGCGACCGGCGCGCCGACGCTTCCGCTAGGAGCCGCCACGCCCGCCGGATTCGACGCCGAAGCGTTGATCCACGCCTTTCTGGAAGGCGCTGGTCTGTCGCACGCGCGACCGACCCAAGAACAGTGGCACACGATTGCCACCAATCTCGGCGCGATCTTCCGCGAAACCGTACAGGGCCTGACCGACATCCTGCGCGCGCGCGGCGATGTCAAAGGTGAATTCCGGCTGGACCGAACCATGGTCGGCCCCATGGAAAACAACCCGCTCAAGACGCCGCCGGGTCAGGCGCCGCTGGGCCCGGAGGAGATCATGACCCTTCTCCTGATCCGCCAGAAGGACGCTTACATGTCGCCGGTTCAGGCGGTGCGCGAGGGTTTCAACGACATCAAGGCGCATCAACTGGCGGTCATGGCCGGCATTCAGGCGGCTCTGAACCGTCTGCTCGAGCGGTTCGATCCGCACAACCTGGAAGCGCGCTTGCGGCAAACCGTGTTCGACAGCATCCTGCCCGCGAGTCGCAAGGCGAAATACTGGGATTTGTTCACCACGGAATACCAGGCCATCGCCCAGGAAGCCGAAGAAGATTTCAATCAGTTGTTCGGCACCGAGTTCGCCCGCGCCTACGAGGAGCGGTTGCGCACACCCCATTGAGCATGGCGATTTCGTCCCCCACGCTGCCTTTACCGTCCAGGCGGTTATTTTGGATGCTAGGATTTAAAGAACCCGATCCAACACCCGACACTGCGATGCAACGAGCGACGTCACCATGAGCTGGTATAGCAAGGTTGTTTGGTCCGAGGGGATGTTCCTGCAACCCCAGCACTTCCAGCAGCAGGACCGCTACATCGAGGCCCTGGTCCGCCAATCCCGTGAGTCCCTGCGCCCCTACGGCTGGGGTATGACACAGTTGGCTGTGGACCACGAAGCGCTGGCTCTGGGGCGGATCGCGATCACCGCCGCCCGGGGTCTGCTGCCCGATGGCACGCCCTTCAACATTCCTGACCATGACCCTCCGCCGACGCCGCTGGAAGTCGGCACCGACGTGCGCAACACGCGAGTGATGCTGGCTCTGCCGCTGCGGCGCGCCGGCATGGCGGACGTGGAGCGCGGCGACCAGACCGACACCGCCGCCCGCTACCGGGCCGTGGCTCGCGAGGTGCGCGATAACAACGTGGATACCGCCAACAACAGCGCCTTCGTCGAAACCGGCGAGCCGCGCCTGCGGCTGTTCCTCGATACCCGGGATTTCGGGGAATACACCACTATTGGCGTGGTTCGGGTGTTGGAAAAGCGGCCCGATCAGCGGGTGATCCTCGACTCCAACTATCTGCCGCCCTGTCTCGACTGCCGGGCGGCGCCGACCCTCGCCGGTTTCGTCACCGAGATATTGGGTCTGCTCCACCAGCGTGGCGACGCCTTGGCCGATCGGGTGGTGGGCGCGGGCACGGCGCGCGGCGCCAGCCTGGACATCGCCCAGTTCCTGCGGCTGCAAGTCGTCAACCGCTTCGAGCCGCTGTTCGCCCATCTGGCGACCATGCAGGGCCTGCACCCGGAGGATTTCTATCAGATCGCCCTGCAACTGGCCGGCGAAATGGCGACGTTCACCGACAAGGTCAAGCGTCGACCGCCCGCTTTTCCAGCCTACGATCATGACGCCCTGCAAGAGACCTTCAGTCCGCTGCTGGTCGAACTGCGCCGCTCGCTCAGTCTGGAGGAAGTGGACGCGGCGATTCAGATTCCACTCGAGGAACGCCAGTACGGCATCCGGGTGGGAATCATCACCGACCGCGAGCGCCCATTGCTCACCAAGGCCAACTTCATCCTGGCGGTGCGCGCGAACATCGCGGCCGACGTACTGCACAGCCGTTTTCCACCCCAGCTTAAGATCGGCCCGGTGGAGATCATCGCCAAGTTGATCAACCACCATTTACCCGGTATCGGCGTCAGTCCCCTGCCCGTCGCGCCCCGGGAAATCCCGTATCGCGCCGACTTCATCTACTTCCGGCTCGACCGCAACAGCGAGTTTTGGAAACAACTGCTCAATTCGGGCGGGTTTGCCTTCTTTGTCGGAGGCGACTTCCCAGAGCTGGAAATGACGTTCTGGGCCATCAAAGAATGATCGGGTAACGAACCGTGACCAACGAAGACCCGTTTGCCACCGCCGACGGCGACGATGGCGGACACACCATCATCCGGCCAGCGCCGGGCGGGCGTCGTTCCAGTTCGAGCGTTTCGTCGACGCCGACGCCCCGCTCGCCCGGCCCGCCACCGGTCGAAACGCCCGCCACGATGCCGTTGGACGCGGGCCTGAATCCGCTGGAAGCCGCCGCCGCGCCGCTGCTCGGCCTGATCATGCGCCTGAAGAACACCACGACCCACCCCGATCCCGAGCGATTGCGGCTCAAGATGATCGAGGAAATCAAGACGTTTACCAGCAGCGCCCGCGACCAGGGCATTCATGAGAAAACCGTGTTCCGCGCCCGCTATGTCCTCTGCACCACGCTCGACGAAGTGGTGCTTAACACACCTTGGGGCCGGGCCAGCGAGTGGAGCGAGAGCAGCCTGCTCATCACCTTCCACAACGAAGCTTGGGGTGGAGAAAAATTCTTCGAGTTGCTGGATTCGATCATTCTCGACCCCCGCAAGAACCTGTACCTCCTGGAACTGATGTATTTGTGCCTGACGTTCGGGCTCCAGGGCCGCTACCGGTTGCTGGAGAACGGCCGCGGCCGGTTGGAGGAGCAGCGAGAGCGCGCCTATAACGCCATCCGCACCGCCCGGAGCGAGTTCGAGCGGGAGTTGTCCCCGCACTGGCGCGGCGTCGTCAACCAGCGCAATCCCCTGAGCCGCTACGTTCCGCTGTGGGTGGTGGCGGCGGTGGCGGCGGCCCTGTTGCTGCTGGCCTACGCCATTTTCAACTGGCTGCTGAACAACGCCTCCGATCCGGTCCTCACCGCGCTCAGCGGCATCCGTGGCGACACCGTGGCAATGGTGCGACGCGGCGGCGTTCCCACCGTCGCCGCCGCTCCCCCCAAGATCAACACCGGCCTGGCTCAGGTGGCGCAGAATCTGCGTACCTTCCTGGAGCCGGAAATCCGCCAGGGACTGGTCACCGTGCTCGAAGAGGCCGACCGCACGACGGTGCGCATTCGCGGCGATGGTCTGTTCGATTCCGGCAAGGCCGAGGTCAAGCCCGCGTTTTACGAGTTGTTGCAACAACGGATTGGGGCCGAACTGAACAAGGTCCAGGGCCGGGTGCTGGTGACCGGTCATACCGACAATATCCCCATTCGCACCCTGCAATTTCCATCCAACTGGCATCTCTCCAAAGCCCGCGCCGACAGCGTGGTGAAAATCCTGGCCGCTCGCAGCGCCATGCCCAATCGCTTCATTGGCGAAGGCCGCGCCGACACCGAACCCCTCGCCGCCAATGACACTCCGCAAGGCCGGGCGCAGAACCGGCGCGTCGACATCATCCTGCTGGCCCAGGCGACACGGTAGGGATCATGAAGAAGATTCTGAGCATTCTCAAAAATCCCTGGTTGATCGGCATCACCGGCTTCCTGGCGGTCGCCGGTCTGATCTGGTATCTGGGACCGCTGATCGCCGTCGCCGGCCAAACGCCGCTGGCTTCCGACCTGGGCCGGGTCGGCACCATCATGACGGTCGGCGGCATGTATGGCCTGTACCAGCTCTTCTATTACATCGACACGCTGAAGCGGAACCGCGACATGCTGGCCGATCTGGCCGGGCAGGCGGGCCAGGTCGGCCAGGGCGGCGGCCCCGGCGCGGCGGCGGGCGGTGAAGAGGCCGCCCGCGAGCAGAAAAAGAAAAAGGAGGAAGAAGCCGCCTCGTCCGAGGAAATTTCCACGCTCAAGCAAGGACTGGACGAGGCGTTGGCCGTCCTCAAGAAAGCCCGGCTGGGCAACAAGACGGGCCGCGCGCAATACCTCTACCAACTGCCGTGGTACATCATCATCGGCCCGCCGGGTTCCGGCAAAACGACCGCGCTGATCAATTCCGGCCTGCGCTTTCCGCTGGGAGCCGGCAAGGTACGCGGCGTAGGCGGCACCCGCAACTGCGACTGGTGGTTCACCGACGAAGCGGTGCTGCTGGACACCGCCGGTCGCTACACCACCCAGGACAGCCACGAAGAAGTGGATCGGGCGGCCTGGCGCGGCTTTCTGGACCTGCTCAAAAAACACCGCAAGCGCCGACCGATCAACGGCGCCTTCATCGCCATCAGCCTAGCCGACCTGATGCAACAGAGCGAGGACCAGCGCGCTGCTCAAGCGCTGGCCATCAAGCAGCGGGTGCAGGAACTGCACGAGCAGTTCGGCATCCGTTTCCCGATCTACGTGTTGTTCACCAAGGCCGATTTGATCGCGGGTTTCGTTGAATTCTTCAGCGAGCTGGGTCACGAACAACGCGCGCAGGTCTGGGGCGCGACCCTGCCGATGGATGATCCGGCCAACCCGCGCGGCGTGGTGGAACACTTCGCCAGCGAGTTCGAACTCCTGGAGCGGCGTCTGAACGACCGACTGGTGGCGCGCTTGCAGGAGGAGCGCGATCCGCAGCGGCGCGACTTGATCTATACTCTGCCGCGGCAATTCGCCTCGCTCAGGCCGGTGGCCGACAAGTTCCTCAAGGACATCTTCCGCCCCAGCCGGTTTGAAGAGCGCGTGCTGTTGCGCGGCGTATATTTCACCAGCGGCACCCAGGAAGGAACGCCCATCGACCGGCTGATGAGCTCGCTGGCCACCACCTTCGGGTTGAACCGGCAACTGCTCAGCACCTTTTCCGGCAAGGGCCGCAGTTACTTCATCACCCGGTTGCTGCGCGAAGTCGTGTTTCCCGAAGCCGAGATCGCCGGCGCCAACCTGCGGGTGGAGCGTTGGCGGGCCTGGATTCAGCGCGGCGCCTACGCCGCCGCTCTGCTGGTGACCGTGACGGCCGCCCTGCTGTGGCTGACCAGCTACGCCCGTAACGAAATGTACGTGCGCGCGGTCGAAAAACAGCGATTGGAAGTCAACCAGCGGATTCAGGCGCTCTCGTCCGATCAAACCGATCCCGCCGCCGCCCTGGCGCTGCTCGACACCGCCCGCGCCATCCCCGGCGGCTACGCCGACCGGGACGCCGGTAGTCCTTGGTTGATGGGCTTTGGCCTGTATCAGGGCGACAAGTTGGGCGGCGAGGCGCGGGCGATCTACCAGCGCCTGCTGTTACAGGCCCTGCTGCCCCGCATCATCCTGCGGCTGGAGGAGCGGCTGCGACAAAACGCCAACAATCCCGGTTATTTATACGACACGCTCAAGATTTATCTGATGATGGACGATCCCGAGCACTTCGACGCTAAGGCGATCAAGAGTTGGATGGAACAGGAATGGCAGACCAACCTGCCCCGGACCGTCAACCGGGAACAGCGTGACCATCTGTCGGCGCACCTGGATGCGCTGTTGGAACAAGCGCCGCTGAAATCGCCCATCGCCCTGGACGACGGACTGATCCAGAGCAGCCGGGCCGTGCTCAACCAGGTTCCCCTTTCCCAACGCATCTACGAGCGCATCAAGCAAACCCAGCGCCACACCGGCATTCCTCCCGACATCGGCCTGACCCTTGCCGCCGGTCCCGATGCGCCACGCGCGCTTGAGCGCAAAAGCGGCCAGCCGTTGAATAGCGGCGTTCCCGGCCTGTATACCTACCAGGGCTACTACCAGTTTTTTCTGAGCGCGAACACGCAACTGGCCGGTCAATTGGCCGACGAGAGCTGGATTCTCGGCGCGGCGATTCAGGTGGCCAACAATCCCGCCGACCGGCAGCGCATTGCCGACGAGGTATGCCGCCTCTATTTCGGCGACTACCTGCGACAGTGGCAAGATCTGCTGGCCGATGTCCAATTCAAAAGCTTCGACAATCCGAACGCTGCACTCGACCTCTTGCAGGTCTTGTCCCAACCGACCTCGCCCCTGCGCACGCTGATCGAAACCGTGGTCCGGGAGTTGGCGCTGGACAAACCGCCGCCAGCGCCCGAGGCCAACAAATCCCCCCCGGATCCGTCGCTGACCGACAAAATCGCCAGCATTCTCGGCAAAACCAATGCTTCGGCCAGCGGCCCCACGATCCAGCCCTGTACTCCCGACCCGCGTCTGCTGGGCTTCGGCGCTCAGTATCAACGTGAAACGGGGGGAGCGGAGGGCGCCATTCCGCCCTTCGACAAAACGCTGTCCGCGCTGAACGACCTCTACGGCCACTTGAACGCCATGGTCCGCGCTCGGGAAACCAGCACCGACGGGACCATTCCGCCAAGCCTCAAGGACCAGATCGGAACCGTCGCCAATCAGCTCCAGGTCGATGCCGCCCGCAAGCCGCCACCATTCAACACCCTGCTCAGTAAATTGGCTCTGGACAGCGCCGATGTCGTCCGCAGTCCACGCGACCGCCTGAACGCGCAATGGAAAGCGGCCCAGATCGCCCCCTTTTTTCAGGATAATTTGAATGGCCGCTATCCCTTGGCGCGGAGTTCCATCCAGTGGAGCGGCGCTGGCCCCGGCGCCGCGCCCGCGGCCCTGCCCGCAAACACCATCCAGTGGGCCGGGCAAGCGCCTGGCGCTGGCGTCAGCCGGTCCCTGGCCCAGCCGCCGGATGCCACGCTGGCCGCCTTTGGGCGGTTTTTTGGTCCAAGCGGGTTGATGGATCGCTTTTTCAAGCAATCCCTGCAACCTTACGTGGACACGGCGGCAGGCGCCTGGCGGTGGCGCGGCCCAACCGGACCGGAGCAGAGCATCACCCCGGAGGCTCTGCAAGCCTTCCAGCGCGCCGCCGCCATCCGCGACGCGCTGTTTGTCGGCAACAGCCAGACGCCCACGATTCGCTTTCAACTCGTTCCACTCGACCTGAGCGGCGACGCCACCCAGGTCGCGATCAACGTGGACGGCCAAACCCTGACCTACAACGCCGGACAAGCGCCGCGCGCCGCCGATTTGCAATGGACTGGCGCGTCCGGGCAGGCGCGACTCGAATTTCTGCCCCCCGTCACCGGCAGTCCCTCGCAACTCGACGAAACCGGGCCTTGGGCCTGGTTCAAGCTGCTCGATCAGGCGCAAACCCAGCCAGTGGGTTCGGGATCGTTTCGGGTGACGTTCCAACTGGGCGGCCGGCAAGCCGCTTATGAATTGCGCGCGGCCATTGGCGCCAACCCATTTCGCCTGCGGGAACTGGAGGGTTTCCGGTGTCCAGAACAACTGTGACCACCCCGGAGCCCTTGCCGGGCTTCTTTGGCAAATTGCCCAGCCGGGGCGATTTCATCAGTCGCCAACTCCCCAAAACCTTCGTGGCGCCCTGGGATGCCTGGTTGCAAACCGCCATTGCCCACAGTCGTGCTCAGATGGGCGAAGAAACCTGGTGCGAGTACTACCGCACCAGCCCGATCTGGCGGTTTGCCCTGGGGCCCGGTTTGTGCGGAGTGAACGCCTACGCTGGTATCATGATGCCGAGTATGGACCGGGTGGGCCGCTACTATCCGCTGGCCATCGCCGCGCCGTTGACGCCGGATGGACCGCTGCTGGCGCTGCCCAGCACCAGCGAGGCCTGGTTTCAGCAGGCCGAACAGCTGGCGTTGGCCGCGCTGGAGCGCGACGAATTGGATCTGGATGCCTTCAGCCACGGGGTGATGGCGCTGGGCGCCCCCATGGCTTCCACGTCGAAGGCCGTCAGCGGCAACGCCTGGTACTGTCCCTTGCCGGAATCACTGGATCTCGTTCACGCCGCTCCGGTCCTGGCGAGCCATTTGTTGCCCCGCGCCTTTCCCCAGCCTAGCCTGTGGTGGACCGAGGGTTCCGAGTGGATCACCCGCTGCCTGCTGATTTGCGCGGGCTTGCCGCCGGCCGCGGGCTTCGCGGCGCTGTTGAGTGGGGAATGGCAACAGTTCGGTTGGAACGAACCATCATTCACTGACGCCGCCGGTTCGGTGGGTGGGCCAGTGACTGCCGAGGAGACATAACGCATGAATCAAAAATCATCATTCCAATGGTCGTCCGCCGACCGCAGTCACGTAGGCATGGTCCGCGCGATTAACGAGGACGCCTGTCTTGCTCTACCCGAACGGGGTCTATGGGCGGTCGCCGACGGCATGGGCGGCCACGAAGCGGGCGATGTCGCCAGCCAGATGGTGATCGAAACCTTGCAACAGATCAAACCGCCGACGAATTGGCCAGACTTTCTGGAGGCGGTGCGGGAGAGCTTACGCGATGTCAATCGACGGTTGCGCGAGGAATCCGCTCAGCGTTACCAGCACCGCACCATCGGCAGCACGGTGGTGGTATTGATCGCCTACGAGGCGCAGTGCGCCTGCCTGTGGGTGGGAGACAGCCGCATCTATCGGCTGCGGGACGGTCAGCTCCGGCAACTGACGCGCGACCACAGCCACGTGCAGGAACTGGTCGATCAGGGGTTGATCGCGCCCGAGAACGCGCATCGCCACCCGCTGGCCAACGTGATCACCCGGGCGGTCGGCTCCGCCGACGAGTTGCAAATCGACGAAGTCGTGCATCCGCTGCAAGCGGGCGATCTATTCCTGTTGTGCAGCGACGGCCTCAACAAAACGGTGGGCGACGAGGAAATCGCCCGGCTGCTCGCGCACAGCGACCACAACTGTCAGGAAGCGGTCAAGGCGTTCATTCACCTGGCCCTGATGCGCGACGCCAACGACAACGTGACGACCGTGGTGGTCAACATCGACGATCCGGTCTCCGACCCGGACGAACCGGGCGAGGACGACGCTGACGAGGCGGGTTCCCGGACGACGGCCAACCCGATTCCGCCAGACTGGTATTTGCAGTGAGGACCAGCGTTCAGCGCCCCCGCCGGTACAGCGGCAGCGGCTGATCAGCGGCGGGTTGATAGCTGGCGCTGGCGCTGAATTCGTCGAAGGCTTCGAGCGCGTCCTCCAGACGGCGGTCCGCGCGCAGCTCGAACGCATCGAAGCCGTTGCGCGCCATGAAAAACAGTTGGTCGCGCAGCACGTCGCCCACCGCGCGGAGTTCGCCCCGGTAGCCGTAGCGCTCGCGCAACAGCCGGGCCTGGGAATGGGCGCGGCCATCGGCGAACTTGGGAAACTCCAGCGCCACTAGCGCCAACGCCGGCAGGTCGGCGGCCAGATCGGCGACATTGGCGGTATTCGGCAGCCGGACGCCCACCGGCTCACCCCGTTCCAGCAGGATCGCCCGCTCCCGTCGCCAGCGGGCCAACGAGACGATCACCGGCCCGGCTGGCAATTCGGCGTCATCGGCAAGAGGTTGCCAGTGGTCCTCGACGATTCGCCGGTTCTTAATAACCAATTGCATAACGCTCCTCCTCCTGTTTCGCCTCGTTGCTACCCGGCGCGTAGGCCCGCGTCCGAAACGGCTCCAGGCTGATCCGCCGCAAGGTGTCGAGAAACCGCTCGCCCTCCTCGCGCCGTTCCACGTAGACCCGCAAGATGCGTTCGAGCGTATTGGCGACCTCGGCCTTGGGCACCGAGGGACCGAGGATATCGCCGAGCGTCACGTCGTTTTCCGACGACCCGCCCAGCGAAATCTGATACCACTCCTCCCCTTTCTTATCCACGCCGAGAATGCCGATGTGGCCGACATGGTGGTGGCCGCAGGCGTTCATGCAGCCGGATAGATTCAGGCGCAGATCGCCCAGGTCGTAGAGATAATCCAATTGGTCGAATTTCTCGTTGATCTGTTGGGCAATCGCAATCGAACTGGCGTTGGCCAGGCTGCAAAAATCCAGGCCGGGGCAGCAAATCATGTCGGCCAGGGTGCCAATCACCGGCGCGGCCAGCTTTTGCCCCTTGAGCGCGTCCCACAGCGGGTAGAGATCGGCTTGGCGCACGTCGGTCAGCAGCAGGTTCTGGTGATGGGTGGAACGAATCATTCCAAAACTGTAACGGTCGGCGAGGTCGGCCACTGCGTCCATCTGCTCGGCGGTGATGTCGCCCGGCGGGACGCCCGGTTCCTTTAGCGCCACGAACACGTTGCGGTAGCCGGCGACCTTGTGTTCGGTGACGTTGCGCCGCGCCCAGGCCGCGAAGGCCGAGTCGTCCTTGAGCTGCTGGGGAAAGCGGAGATCGGCGGCGGTGGTCTCATACGGCGGCGGCGCGAAAAAGCGGCGCACTCGCTCGACTTCGGCGTCGTCCAGGACCAGCCCGGAATTCCCGATGTACGCCCATTCGGCCTCGACCTGGTCGCGGAAGGACTTTGCGCCCAGCGCCTTGACCAGAATCTTGATGCGGGCCTTGTAAAGGTTGTCGCGCCGCCCGTGCAGGTTATAGACCCGGAGGATGGCTTCCAGATAGGTCAGCAGATCGCGCCGAGGCAAAAACTCGCGAATGACCTGGCCGATCAGCGGCGTGCGGCCCAACCCGCCACCGACCAGCACGCGAAAACCGAGGTCGCCCCGCTCGTTGCGGATCAGGTTCAAGCCGATGTCATGCACTTGAGCGGCGGCGCGGTCGTGAACCGCGCCGGTGACGGCGATCTTGAACTTGCGCGGCAGATAGGAAAATTCCGGGTGGAAGGTGGACCACTGGCGGATGATCTCGCAGTAAACGCGCGGGTCTTCGATCTCGTCCGGGGCCACGCCGGACAAATGATCGGCGGTGACGTTGCGAATGCAGTTGCCGCTGGTCTGGATGGCGTGCATCTGGACCCGCGCCAGTTCGGCGAGGATGTCGGGCGTGTCTTCCAGCTTGGGCCAATTGAACTGGATGTTCTGGCGAGTGGTGAAATGGCCATAGCCCCTGTCGTAGCGGCGGGCGATGTGGGCCAGGGTCCGCAACTGGCGTGAGGTCAGCAGCCCGTAGGGGATGGCCACCCGCAGCATCGGCGCGTGGCGCTGGAGGTAGAGGCCATTCATCAGCCGCAGTGGCCGAAATTCGTCGTCGCTCAGTTCGCCGGCCAGGTAGCGCCGAACCTGGCCCCGATATTGGGCCACTCGCTCGTCCACGAGCGTCTGATCATAGGAGTCGTATTGATACATGGCTATCGGTTCCCGCCCGGCAGTCCGGTTATGTTCCCCTCTCCTGGGCCATCAACGCCCTGGAGTATTTGGAGGAAACCTTAACATCGCGGCCATATGCAAATAAAGAATCTTTTTACCATAAATTTATAATTTTTATTTATCTCATCGGGGCGTGACGATCCGATAGCCGCCCAATCCCATCACCGCGCCCTTGCCGGCGTGAGTCCATTGCCCGAGCCATAACCAGGGCCAAAACGGTTCCAGCCCAGTGCCGTCCAGTTCGAGCTCGCCGACCAGGCCGCCCATGGGCACGGTGGTGCGCTGCCGCGTGGAATAGCGGCTCCAGTCGCGCCAGCGCAGCCGCGTTGCAATCAACGGCACGGTGTCCGCCGCCCGCGCCAGGGCGGCGAAATCGACCTCCAGCGGCTGGTCGCCGTGAAAAGCGATCAATAGCGAGATGCGCCGCAGCAGGCCGCCGAACAGGTAAGTGAAACGGAACGTCTCCGGCGTGACACGATCGTTGTCCACCGCCAGCCGCAACGGCGTTTCGATGATCAGCATCAGTCGTTCCGGGCACGGCGGTGGTTGGGGAATCGCGGACGGCAATGGGGTCAATGGTCCGTCCGGCTGGTGGATGGAGACCCAGCCGACCGCGATTTGCTGCAATACCTCGGCTAGCGCTAGCCGGCCCCGGTCGGTTCCCAAACCACGTTCGGCGGCTTGTCCCAAGGCGTGGAGGATGTAGGGCAGATAGCGGTGGCCGTGGCCGAACAGATTCAGGTCGAGCGTGGTTTCCGCGCCTGCCGCTAACGGTCGGCGGGTATCGGCGGGCGGGCGCAGCAGGAAGGGATGCGGGGCTGCTGGATATTTGCGCAGCACGGCGACCGCCGGGTCGGGTGGAGTCTCGAACAGGTAGGGATAGCCGCAGGAGCGATACAGTAGGCAGTCGGGACAACGCGGCGCGCGGGTGACGCAGACCAGCCGCTTGAGGGCGTGGCCGAAGGCGCCGCGCCAGGCGGAGCCGGCGTAGGCCGGCAGCCGCAACGGTTCCTGGGCGATGAAGCGCAGGCGGTAACGGGAAACAGCCAGTGGCAGGGCGGTGCCGGCGAACAGAGGTTCCGGGGGCGCGGCGCGAGGAGAGGCGGGAAGGTTCATCGGGTTGCTCTCGGTGGGTTGGGCCAATCATGGAACCATCGTCTGAGAACAGATTAGCCGAAGCTAATCGGTGTGGACTGGTTACCGAAATTATGCCTTAACCGGAACCGAGCGACGCGAGTGGCAAGCTTGCCGAAAGATGGATATTAGAGCCTCCACGTTTTAAAGCTCCGTTTTGGTCAAGAGCCTTAATCCCTTTTTAATCAGGGCTGCGTTTAGAAGAACTACGGGGCGGAGAAATCTGATTTCCATGAGCATCTTAATCCATTTTTAATCAGGGCTGCGTTTAGAAGTGATTATGATCGCGGTTATTGTGATACTGCGTCTTAATCCCTTTTTAATCAGGGCTGCGTTTAGAAGACCAAAATCGTGAAGACGTAAAAACTTTTCGCAGTCTTAATCCCTTTTTAATCAGGGCTACGTTTAGAAGTGCACTCTTTTTTAATTTAGCTTGTAATTCACGTCTTAATCCCTTTTTAATCAGGGCTACGTTTAGAAGGTGAGCGTCGCGGCGGCAATGTGGGTTGATCATCTGTCTTAATCCCTTTTTAATCAGGGCTACGTTTAGAAGGTTCTAGTTAAATTAATATTAAAAATGGTATCGTCTTAATCCCTTTTTAATCAGGGCTACGTTTATAAGCGGCTCGCCGTCCATTTTGGACAACAAAGTACGTGTCTTAATCCCTTTTTAATCAGGGCTACGTTTAGAAGCTTGACGGGGCTGCATAAACAGATTACCGGCGTCGCGTCTTAATCCCTTTTTAATCAGGGCTACGTTTAGAAGGGTACGAGTTCGAGGAGAACTTGTACTGATTGTGTCTTAATCCCTTTTTAATCAGGGCTACGTTTAGAAGTGAGAAGTCTAATTGTTTTAGTATGGCTGGTTCTGTCTTAATCCCTTTTTAATCAGGGCTACGTTTAGAAGACGTTCCGAGACCGTATTCATCATTGAATATAGGTCTTAATCCCTTTTTAATCAGGGCTACGTTTAGAAGTCAGTTAATCAAAATAGAATCAATTAAAGAACTGTCTTAATCCCTTTTTAATCAGGGCTGCGTTTAGAAGTGTGCAGTGAGTATATCATTGGAGCGTATGAGAAGTCTTAATCCCTTTTTAATCAGGGCTGCGTTTAGAAGTCACGGAGGCCGGTCTTAAACAAGGACTCCAACAGGTCTTAATCCCTTTTTAATCAGGGCTGCGTTTAGAAGGTGGTTAGAAGCGGAACCCGTGATCTTGCAAAACCCGTCTTAATCCCTTTTTAATCAGGGCTGCGTTTAGAAGATGTCCCGCGTGGCTCGGCATTGACCAAAGTTTGGTCTTAATCCCTTTTTAATCAGGGCTGCGTTTAGAAGGCACAGGCACGTCGCTAGTTATTTAACAAGCACGTCTTAATCCCTTTTTAATCAGGGCTGCGTTTAGAAGGTAGGGCGCTTGTCATTAGAAGCGTACGATCTCGTCTTAATCCCTTTTTAATCAGGGCTGCGTTTAGAAGTGGTGGTTGGAAGCGGAACCAATCATCAAGCAGTCTTAATCCCTTTTTAATCAGGGCTGCGTTTAGAAGCCGCTGCCCTGCGTAAGCTAGGATTTGAAAACCAGTCTTAATCCCTTTTTAATCAGGGCTGCGTTTAGAAGCAGTCGTCACTGTTGACCAAAACGGACACGTCTGAGTCTTAATCCCTTTTTAATCAGGGCTGCGTTTAGAAGAAACGGCAGGCCGTCGAAGCGGCGCTGCTGGCGTTGGTCTTAATCCCTTTTTAATCAGGGCTGCGTTTAGAAGTGTAGCTTGGCATTTCTTTCCTTCTTGGTTGAAGGGTCTTAATCCCTTTTTAATCAGGGCTGCGTTTAGAAGACTGCGTGAAGTAGAACTTGAAACCCAAAACTTGTCTTAATCCCTTTTTAATCAGGGCTGCGTTTAGAAGCAACTCCGGGGCGGAAATGAACGTCTCCAACGTCAGTCTTAATCCCTTTTTAATCAGGGCTGCGTTTAGAAGTGTATAGTGTCGGTGACACTGACGCTTTCACGGGTCTTAATCCCTTTTTAATCAGGGCTGCGTTTAGAAGAGAATGAAATGAACGTGTCATTTGACGACGTAGTGTCTTAATCCCTTTTTAATCAGGGCTGCGTTTAGAAGGATGCGTTTACCGTAACAAATGGGTTTGTCCATGAGTCTTAATCCCTTTTTAATCAGAGCTGCGTTTAGAAGACCTTGACGCCAGAAAGCTTTACCAAACAACCACTTGCAAAGGGGGTTGTCAATTTTTTTGTTGTTTGGAAAGTTATCTTTTTTGCCATTTCACAACAAGTTTGTGTTGATGACTAAAATAGCACCGAGATACTCCTAAACATTGACGCATAGTGTAGCCGGATCAAGGCCAATTCAGGTAAAAAATAACTCGGACTGCTGTGCCATCGGCGCCGCCCCCAGCCGCAGTACATTCTTCCCATCGCGGATCAGCAAAATATCCTCGGGGAACAATTGCGGGCCAAGCAACACCACCTCCGCCAGCTCCGGTAACGGATAACAGCGCACATCATCCTTGCGCGGGTCGATGATCTCGCCCAGCCCACGCAACACCCCTTCCAGCGAGTGTTCGAAGAAGCTGCCAACAAACACCGAATACTGTATCCGGAACGCCACTTTCTCCAAATACCGCGCCACCCGCGCCAACCGTTTCGGATCCTCGGCAATATCGTAGCAAATCAGGTAAAGCCGCCGCTGCCGCGCCATGTTTCAGCCCTCCAATCCGTATATCGGTTTGCGCAAACCCTTCATGTGTTCATCCAGCAACCCGTAAAACTCAGCCTTCATCGTCCCCGCCCTCCGCCAGCGCCGGCGCCCGACCGCTCAAGCCGTTCGCCAGCCGGTAGCATTCCCGCCGCAAATAGCGCCGCAGTGGTGAAACCCACCCCTCGTAGCTGGCGTAAAAAGTCTGCCGACCCGCCTTCGCCAGCAGGCAAGCACCTTTATCGGCCACGAAATTCTCCACTCGCAACCGCTGCGTCCGAAACAGCTCCCACACCCAGCCATCCAGCCGGGGCCGCAACGGCTCGATTAAATCGCAGGCCAGCGACTCCCGGCCATATGCCGGTTCGTGATAGAAACCGAGCAGCGGATCGAGACCAGCACCGCCCGCACCTCGTCCACCAGCGCCTGCCGCTCGCGCTCAGTCAGAAAACACTCGAACACCGATTTCTGTCTGCCGCAGGCATAGCCCTTGAGCACATGCAAGGCCGCCTGCAACCGTTCAGGATCAGTCACGTCGTAAGCAGCGAGATAGAGATCGCGGTTCGGCATCGGCTTCACCCTCACGGGGATTTGCGAAGGTTATACGCCGGTTCGGATGGGAAAGCGGGGGCGGCAAGCTTGCCGCTGCTCCCTTCGCCCTCTGGGAGAGAGGTTAAGGGTGAGGGCAAATTCAGCGCGGCTTGACGAGCGTCACTCGATATTCTTCCAGCCGCGCTCCGAAGCGACGCAGATCAGCGGCGGACAACTCCCGCCCGCGCCATTCCAGCGGCAATTCCAGACTCAGATGCAGATAGCGCCCGCCGTGCGCGTACACCCGCGCCGCCAGATTCACTGGCAAGGTGCCGATGATCACATCGCCGGGCTGGATCGTGTCGGGGTCGAAATGCGCCACTTGCCGATCTATGACAAAGCCTTCCTCAGCGGCCCATTCCCGCGCGCCGGGATGACGGGAGACGAAGAGGGTGGTCATGGTTTCGATATGCCGTCAGGTAGCAACTGCCCGATCAGATCGCCGAGAAAATCCCTTAACTGCTCGGCGCTGGCCAGCGCCTTCTGAATTTCCGCCTGGGGTGACGCATTGCCATGCGCTAAGTGATTGCGGAGATCGCGCAGCAGGCAATAGCGCTCGTATTCATCAGGGCGTGGATAGATGGCCTTCATCTGCGTTTCATACTCCTTCTTGACATTTTCCCGCTGCGTCCAGTTATCGGGGTTGGTCATACCCTGTTGTTGCATCAGCCGGGTAATGAACGCCTCGAACCCCAACAGCGCGGCCCGCAGAAAATCGCCGTGTTCCAGATAGAGCCGGGCCAGCGCCTGTTGCCGCAGATAAAGTCGATCCTCTCGATGCCACGACAGCCGGTTGCGCAGCGTCGGCGCGAATAACGCCCCGATACCCGCAAGCGGTTGCCGATCCAGCGCGTCCGCCAGTTCGCGCAACTTGCTGCGGGCTTGGCCAGGCCGGGTGGTGCGCTCGTAAAATGCCGATTCCTTTAGTAATCCCGCCGCCGTCGGCGACTGTTCCCGTATCAGGGGCGCGAACACGCCATAATCGCCGTCCTTGTCGAAGGATTGCACCGCGCCAGTCCAATCGGCCATATCCAGCAAACCTTGCAGGTTCATGACCGGCGTCAGGCCATCGCGGGTCATGTCCAGCGCGCCATAGTAGAGGCCACGAACCTCGACGCTCTTCACCCGACGCAGGTACAGCGCGCTCATCTGCGCCAGCATCGGCAAATGCCGCAAGCCGTGCGTCACATCCAGCGTCACCGCGTCGCCCTCGGTGATGTCCAAGGCCATCCGTTGCAAAATCTCTACCTGCTCCTCAGTATTGCGGCCATAGGGAATCAACCGTAAAACGACAGGCAAACCCAATCGTTTACTGACTGCCGGCATTAGCACCTCAAGTTCGTCTGCCGAGGCACAATCATGCTGAGCGGATTCGCTCAAATTGAGCAAAGCTTCATCCAAGTGCGAATCCAGATTCAACGAGATCAACAACACATCCCACATACTGCCGGTTGTACCCAATACCACCAAGCGATCAGGTTTTATTTGCCTAGTCAGGCCCAAGCCGAAAAAAGCAGTTTCCTGTTGCTGCCCACTGCCAAAGTCATAAACCGCTTTTCGGTAGGATTGAGCCGCTTTACCAAGAAAGCTAATTAAAATGTGGGTCATGATTTCCTCCATTCCAGATAAGCGATTACAGCGAGCGTCGCCTGATAAGGCTCATCTTTTTCCGGTTTCTTCTTTTCGCTCCTGACTCGCCAGACGCCCGCTCTTTGCATCAAAACACTGATATGCGCTGCAACGTGCCGCGCTTCTTCACCCGACCACCGGCCCTGTTTAAGCTTGTTCAAAAGTGCTTTATGGTGCGGCTGATCCTTGGGCGCAGCAGTCACTATTTCTTCAATGGATCGATCCAGAGGTGACATTTCCTCTAATCTCTGCTGATGTTCTATCGCTGCCTTTTTGGCAGCCTCTGCTTCATACCGCTGCTGGATTTCCAACTCGCGCTGCACTTTGGCCTCATCAATCGCATTACTGGGAAATTGCCCGTAACCTACCGCCGTTTTCGCGCCGAATCCCAGCCAGTCGAAAGCGTGGCGGAAAGCGGCCTCCAACAAAATTGGCCAGAAATCGCGCAGTGTCTTGGGCAGTAGAACGGGATTGCATTGAACGTGAAAAGTGAAGGAACTGCCCGGCGGGATGACGAGGAACGGTATGGGATTGGGTTGGCCGCTGTCGTGCGGCGTGGTATTGCCTTGGTAGTAGTCGCCGTAGTGCGGGGTCATGATGTCCACGGCCAGTTTACCGCCAGCCGGTTCGGGAATTACGTCCCAGAACATCAGCGCGCCCCGGTTGCGGGCAGTTTCGGAATCGCCCGATTCGGTTTCCCGCCCAAACAGCGCATCAATGGCGTCTTGATTCCAACCTTCGGGATCGCCGTAACCGCCGGAAACCAACTCCTCCGCCGCCCGCCGCAGCACACCCTTGACGCCCGAACCGGGCAAATAGGGCAACCCATACGGATTAAGGAAGGAAAAACCATTCTCCAGCGGATGTTCGTTGCCCAGGCCAGTCATGAAAGGGGCTATGGATTGCGCCGGCAAGCGCCAAACCGAATCGCCAGCAACATCGGCCAATGCCCTTTGTCGGTTGCGTAATCCACCGAGCAAGGCTCGGGTGGCATTATTCAGTGTCGTGACCCGCTTCAAAGCGTTGCGTTTCTCAGTATCCTGGATTTCCCAATTCAGATCCCAAGCATCGAAATACAGCCCAAAACGATGACCGGGCGGCGCATCGGTGAAATCGCATCCCATGTAATTCGGAACAGCGGCAACGGCCATATCAAATCTCCTCGATTCATTCGCTCAGGCATACATGAGCCGGCGGCCCTTAGGCATGGGGATAGACTCGCCCTGTTCGCGGGCGCCATCGAGCCAGAGCGCCATCGCATCCCGCACGTTGCGCAACGCTTCCTCGTAGCTATCGCCGTGAGCCATGCAACCTGGCAATTCAGGGACCTCGGCCAGAAACGCCTGATCCTCGTCGCTCCAGTAGATGATGATTTCGTAGTGGTTCATGACCGCCCTCCCAGCTTGTATTGCACGATGACATTCCTGACTTGGCGCACCTGATATGGCTTGGCCTTGCCATCATCCCGTTGCAGATTGATCTTTTCGGCAACGCCGGATTTGGTAAACAGATGATGGCTACCCCGTATCCGTTGCTCGAATCCCAGCCAGAGTAAGAGTGTGCGAAGCTCGTCGAAACCAATGTCGGCGTCGGACATTCCGCGCAGAATCCGCTCCAGCAGCCTATCGTGCTTGCCCATGCTCACCCCGACGCCATTGCAGCCGCGAACTGCCGAATCCAGCGCAACAGGGCCAGAGCTTCATCGGTAGCCTGCTGGTAGAAATGCGGGTCTTCACAACCGAATAACCCTTGCATTATTTCGGCGTAATTATCACCAGCAAAGTGTTTGGGAAAACGCGCTTTGAGCCATTCTCGAATATGCTTGTTCAACGCCAAGTGATGCAGCTTGCCCTTGCTCTGATAAAAAGCCAGAGCCTGCATCAAGCCATTGTTCATAATCAGTGCTGGGGCGGCTTTGGCAAGATTGGTGTAATCGCCATTGCAACCTTGCACGCATTGCCAAGCATAAGCCGCACGCTTTTGGTCGAGGCTGGGTTGAATCTTGCGAGTGACCGTTGCGGATTGTTGCGCCATTACTGTTTTCCTCCCACGGCCTTGAGAACGACTTGCCCACGTCCGGTCGTCGCGTCGCCGCCGATTTGCAACAGTTTGCCGTCCAGTCCCCCAAAACTATTACCGCCACCCGCGAGCACGGCTTTCAAGGCTGTGGTTGCATCCAACCGGTTTTTATCGCCGCGAATTTTGTCGGTAGTCCGCTCCACCGACGCCATGACGGGAGCTAGTAATAGACTCTCTGGGGGCAGATTTTCGGTGTAGAACAGGCCGCCATCATCTGCTGTCCCGGTTTCATTATTGATCCGCACATGCGGTTCGACCACGGTAGCGTTGCGGACGAAGTAGCTAAAATCCTCATCGGGCAGTAATACCAAATCCATTTGGAGCTTTTCGCGGAAAAAATCGTAAGCGGCATCCGATGGTAGCGCGTGTTGAGAGAGCCATTCGCTGACTTTCATTAAATCCTTATCCATTTGCGCTGTGAATTCAAATACTTCCAAATGCAATCTATCGCCGTTCATTAGATTGTGATTAGCCAGTTTGCAGTGTCCGGCCTCAACGGTCGTTGCAGGCCAGTTGGGATTAGCTCCAACCAGCGCCAACGTCCTGGCCACCCGTGCTAATGCCGTCGGCGATGTGGCATAAACAAAAGCATTTTTGACGCACCGCACGGGGAACGCGACCAATTGCGCATCGCCAAAGCTCACCGCTCCAGCGAAGTCCGAGGCGTTCGTATCCGGCCCGAACAGCCGATTGAGCAGGTTGGCTTTATCTTTGCGGCTATCGTCGTCCAACTGACTCCAAAAATGATGCCGCACCGCGCCTTTCAGCCCGGAACCAGCGATCATGGGATATTCGGTATGGCGTTCGCGCTGAATCGGATTGTCGATCAGGCCGATGGCTGTGCCCGCGCCCATGTGGACTGGGCTGACGCAATAGATGAAAAGTGCTTGTTGTGCTTGGAACATGATCTTTATTCCCTGATTTTACTGAATGAAATGACTATTTCGGCCACGCCGCGATCAGCAGATTGTTAAAACCTTCGGCGCGGCGGCTGGGGTCAGAGTAGTCGCCTATCGCCCAAAAGCCTTCGGCGGCAAGCTTGCCGAGCGCCTCAGCCTTACCCTGAAAATCGTCAAACCAGTACACCGAACCCACCGGCGCGACGCGCTGCGCCGGTTTCGGTTGCCTCTGCGCCAAGTCCCAGCCGCTGATTGTATCGGCGCGATTGACCGCCGCTGCGACCAACCGGGCCGTGCACCCGTCCGGCCCCCGCCAGCGGTTGTCGGCATCGAAACCGGGCAAGCGCCAGCCGCCGGTGAACAGGCCGGGCGTCGCCAGCACCAGCCGAAACCGGCGCTCTTGTTCAATGCGCTGCCAGTTGGGAGGCGGCAACAGGTCTTTGGACGATACCGCTTGCAGCGCCGCGCCGCGCCCGTCGCCGCCGAAGCGCAATAGCCCCTTTTCCGGCAACAGGTCGCTTGCGCCGTCCACCCCGATCAGAAACCCCACATCGCGCCCGTGACCGTGACCATCGTGGCGATTCAGGGCGACGGTCTGCGCGGTGTACAGCATTCCCTTGGCGACGGTGCGTTGCGCGCCGTTCAAGGCAATGCCGAGCCGATGATCGAATTGCCAGAGTTCGCCGCCGCGCAGCAGGTGATCCTTGCCGAGTTTTTCGCCATTGAGATACGCGCCCAGCCCAACGGTGTTCAGCCACAGATTGCCTTGCGGCTTGGCCGGATCGGCGGCGCGCAACAGCGGTGCTTGTGGAAGCGGGTAGCTGCTGGACAGTGCGGGATGCGGCGCGGTGGGCTGGAGATACGTCGCGTTGTCCAACGCTTTCGCCGTGACCACCACATCCGCCGGCAGCGGAAAACAAGGCTGTACCCGACCGTTTTCTCGATAAGCCAGGGTGAACAGGCTGACCCGGAAGTTGCCCGGTTTTTGCGGTGTGCCGAGGCAAGCGTGCAGCGCGCCAGACAAGCCCGGCAAGCGTTCGCCAGCTTGAGCGAAAGCGGCCAAGTCAATGCCATGATCCGCCAGCATCCGGGAACGCAACGCACCGGCGGCCAGCGATGGCCAGGGCGGCATGAGCGCCTCGCCATAACTGCCGGCGTCGCCAAACAGTTTGTTGCCGCGCAGATAGAGCACATCCAGGGGTTCGATGAAACGGTAGTCAGTCATGGCGATGCTCCTTGCCAGTGTCCACGCGGCCTTCGCGGGCCAGGAATTCGGCGACCGCCAGAAAGTCGCGGATGAGGTCGGTGGCAGTGCTTTTATCTTCTTCGGGCTTGGAAGATGAACCCGCGAGAGCCACCGCCAGTTTGCCGAGTCCCCGACCAAGATCAGTGGCTCGTTGTTTGTCATCACCCTGGCACTGCCGGGCGAACTGATAGGCCAGATTGTCGGCCAGCAGCTTTGCGTACAGCGCCGGATCGCTGAACTCGCCGGGGGGCGGCAGTTGCGGCAACCAGCTTTGCGCCAGATAGGCCACGCGCCGCGACAGTTGCGGATTGGCCAACATCTCGCGCAAGCGCAGCAGCAGCCCGATAGGAGTGCCTTCCAAGCCTTGCGTTGGGTCGAGATCGCCAAACCAGCGGCTGACCAGTTCCACCATGCCGCCGGACCGCTTGAGCACGCGAATGGTGAACGCATCGCGCCCGCCCCGGTTTTTTGCCTGTTTCTCCGCGTCCCGCAGTTGCCGCAACACCGCGCCCAGCGGGGCGGAATGATGGGCGATGACCGCGCCGGCGGAGGCGGTCGCCTTGCTGCCCATCACCCGATAAAGCCGGTTCCGTAGCTCAATATGACCATTGCCGATCCGCCGCAACCGGCTGTCGTCCACCCCCAGCAAGTGCCAGGCATGATTGGCGGCCTGACCTGTTGGAAACACGCCGCTGTAGGCCAGCCGCAGCAGCGCCAGCGCCGGCAGCAGATCGTCCACCGACACCATCGCTAGCACATCATCGCCGCCGGCGTAAATCAGCTTGCCCTTGCACACCGTCTCGACGATATACGGGGCTAGATGCAAGGCAAAACTGTTGAGCGCCGAGGAAATGGCGATATGGCGGGCGGGTGAAACCGGGCGCTTGGCTTTGGCGTAGCTCTGTAAATCTGCCTGCTGGAATTTCCCGGCGATGGCCGCGCGAATTTGCGGATGCCAAGTGTCCTGATAAGCCAGCGAATAATCCTCATCGCTAGACAGCCACGCGCCCATCTTGTCGCCGTCCAGCATGATCAGGGCGTAATAGGCTTCGGGCTTGACGCCGAACACGGCTTTGATATCGGTTTCGGCTGAGGCTAAAGCCTGTTCCGCCTGCTCCTGTTCGCGCGAATCAACGTTACTGAAATTATCCCGTAAGCCGTCCAGATAAACCGGGAGCTTGTGGGCCAATAAATCAGCGTCGCGGTCTTCTCGATGCAAGCGGATGGCGAGTCTTCGAGGTAGAGCGGCGGTGTCGCGCAACCTTACGAGCTGGCCGCTCAACGTATCGGGAAGCGGACGGCGATCCGGCTGATCCAGCCAGCGTTCCAGTGTGGTCGCCAGCGCCATCGTATGCGTGGAGACGACATAACGCCGCATGTCCTGATCGAGCAGGTCTTCGATCTCGCTGACAAACAGACTCGGCCACAGCCGTTTGAGCGCGCACGGAGCGCACAGGTGTTCGCCCTTGCGCGCCCAAGACCGTTTATTTTTGGCGACTATCGCCCAAAGCGTCTTATGCTCCTGGCGCTCGCCGGGCGGCAAGGCCAGTTGATCGCGGTCAGTGGTCAGCCATTCCCGCTCGCCGCATAGGGAACAGCGATAGCCGGTTTGCTCCAGTTGTGTAAACGGTCTTATCGCCTTGGCTGCCGCCTGCATCCGGTCCAGCAACTCGTAAAGCGCGGGATAAAGCACGCCAGGATTCGGGTGGTAGAAACGCGCGCCATCCACCTTGAGTTCGTGGTTCAACAGTTTCCAGGCGTTTCCGCCCAGAAAACCCTTAGAGCCTGTTCATAATCTTTTGATGAGGATAGCGAGGAAAGCGAGAACGAC
>JAVMKI010000006.1:0-49264 GCA_031732755.1 Candidatus Contendibacter sp. | reverse complement strand
AGTTGGTTTCGTAGCCCCAGATCTTGAAGGTCGGCGAGTACATCGGGTCGCCGCCGCCCTGGACCCATTCGCAGTCGCGGCTGTATTGCCCGCAGTGCATGACCACCTCGTCGCCCACCTTGACGTTGGTGACGTCCTTGCCGATCTTGTAGACGATGCCCGAGGCGTCGCTGCCGCCAATGTGAAAGTCTTCCGGTTCGCCGGCTTTGTTGCGCGCGCCAATGACGTTGACCGGAATCCCGAGGCCCGCCCAGACGTTGTTGTAGTTGATCCCCGCCGCCATGACGTACACCAGCACTTCGTCGTCGCCAATCGGCGGCGTGTTGACCACTTCCTGCTGGAACGCTTCCGTCGGCTTGCCA
Source organism: Candidatus Contendibacter sp. (assembly GCA_031732755.1). Lineage (GTDB taxonomy): Bacteria > Pseudomonadota > Gammaproteobacteria > Competibacterales > Competibacteraceae > Contendibacter. The sequence continues at coordinate 48,902 of JAVMKI010000006.1, read as the reverse complement.
AACCGCTCCGGGCGAATCAGCCAGGCGTGCATCTTCGGGGGCACTACCCCCAACGGGGGCTGCTCGGCAATGTCGTACAGTTCTTTGGCCATCTTTTTGATTCCTCTCGGTGAATGTTTAGGTGAAATGTGAAGTTGGGTTTAGGTAGTTCTCAAGGTAGCGCGTAGCGCGACCGCACGTCGGCCACCGCCAGCCCGATGGCGTCATCCAGTTTCGCCCCGTTCTTGATGGAAGTCCGAAGGTCTTGGAGGCGGCCATCCGCCAGCCCATAAATCCAACCGTGCAGCATCAACGGCTGTCCCCGCTTCCAGGCGTCGCCCACCAGAGTGGTGCGGGCGACGTTGCGCGCCTGCTCGATGACGTTCAGCTCGCACAGGGCTCGCCAGCGTGTGTCGTGATCCGGTAGGGTATCCAGCAACTCCGCATGCCGGTCGCGTACGTCCTGGATGTGGCGCAACCAGTTGTCGATCAATCCGAAGGATGCCCCTTCCAAAGCTGCCTTGACGCCACCGCAGCCGTAGTGACCGCACACGATGATGTGCTGGACCTTGAGCACCTCGATGGCGTATTGCATCACCGACAGGCAATTGAGATCGGTATGCACCACGACGTTGGCCACGTTGCGATGGACGAATACTTCCCCTGGTTTCAATCCCGTGATCTGATTGGCGGGCACGCGGCTGTCCGAGCAGCCGATCCAGAGATAAGTAGGTGTTTGGATCGCCGCCAGTCCGGCGAAAAAACCGGGATCGGCGGCGGTCGTCTCCTCGGCCCAGCGGGCGTTGGCGGCAAACAGTTCCGGCAGGTATTTCATCAAGCTCCTCCTGATGATTTCATTGGCGGGGACAGGGCGACGGAATCAACCGGAATCACCGCCGGTGACGGACCCTGACGGTAGTCGCGTTGCCGTTCCAGCCGGCGGGCCACCGAACGACCCGCCCGGTCAACGGCCCGGTCGATGGCGACGTATAGATCGGCTTCGGTGTCGTCGATCACGACGCTGGCGGCGCCAGGAAAAGTGAGCTGGATTCGACAGCGCTTGTCCTCGCCCCCGCGTGGGCCGTTCTCGTCGGACAAACGAACCGAGATTTGACGCAAGCGGTCATCGGCCCAACCGAGCGCGAACCGCAGGCGCCGCTCCGTGTGTTCGCGCAAGCGGTCGGTCAGCGCGAAACCCTGGGCCTGGATGTGGATATTCATCGAGCCTCTCCTTTCGGCATTTGCAGGCGACGAGTAGTCTAGGGCGTGGAAAATCATCTAACAATCCGAATAATATTGAATAAATATTCGGTTTTTTCGATGTATTGGAGTCCTTATGAGCAGTCTTAACTTCAAGCATCTGCGCTATTTTTGGATGGTCGCCAAATCGGGCAGCGTCGCTGGCGCCAGCAGGCACCTGCACCTAACGCCGCAATCGATCAGTGGTCAACTGGGAGAATTGGAGGACAGTCTCGGTGTCGAGTTGTTTCGCCGCGTCGGACGTGGGTTGGAACTCACCGATATGGGACGGCGCGTTTTCAGCTACGCCGACGAGATCTTTGCGCTCGGCAACGAGTTGCTGGAGGCGGTCTTGAACCAGGCGGGGCTAAAAAGCTTGCCGTTTCGAGTCGGCATCGCGGATTCAGTACCGAAGTCGCTAGCTTATCGGGTGGTTGAACCCGCGTTGCGCCTGGCTGAACCGGTACGGTTGCTCTGCCGGGAAGACCGGCTGGCCCCACTATTGGCGGAATTGGCCGTCCATCATCTGGACCTGGTGATTGCCGACCGGCCCATGCCCTCCACCCTCAACGTTCGGGGTTACAGCCACTTCCTCGGGGAGAGCGACCTGACGGTTTTCGCCGCGCCGGAACTGATGGAATCCTTGGTAGGCCCTTTTCCAGCTTTGCTGGATCGGGCGCCATTTCTCCTGCCGGGGGAAGATGTCACGCTGCGGCCCGAACTCCTCCGCTGGTTCGAGGCGCACCAGTTATATCCGCGCATCGTGGGCGAATTTGACGACAGTGCCTTGCTCAAAGCCTTCGGCCAAGCCGGCGCTGGCTTATTCGTAGCGCCGACGGCAATCGCCGGCTATGTATCCCAGCAATATGCGGTCCAAGCGGTCGGCCGCATCGACTCAGTCACCGAACAGATCTATGCCATTACCACGGAGCGCCGCCTGCGGCATCCCGCCATCGTTGCGGTCGTCCAGGCCACCCAACGCGAGTTTTTTGGCAAGCCGGCTCATGCCCACGGGTAGCGAAGAGGTAGCTGTAAACCGCTTTGGTAAGGGGGGGCCGGTGGCTCGGAACGCATTCCGCAACGCAATCCAGTCCACGGGATAACCACCGTGGGTAAACTTCCATCATCGAGACGATTTGATCCGAGCCGATTGCTGGTATTCCATGTTACTATTTCCTTACTCGCACGCGCCAAATTCGTCCGAGTTCACGGTCTTCAATAACCCTGAGGAAACCATCATGATGAATCATTCTCCTGACAGGAGCCGTCGTCGTTTTATCAAATTGACCGCCATCGGCTTGGCCACCGCGCCGTTCGCCAACGCATTGTTGAGCGGGGTTGCCGGGGCAGCGGATATGGTCAGCGAGACCGATCCGCAAGCAACGGCGCTGGGTTACAAAGCCGACGCCACCAAGGCCGAAAAACGCACCGACGCCACGGCGATGTGCGGCAGTTGCAACTTCTATTCGGGCAAGGCTGGCGAAGCCAGCGGCCCCTGCGCCCTGTTCCAAGGCAAGCTGGTCGCCGCCAACGGCTGGTGCACCGCCTGGGCCAAGAAACCGGCTTGAATTCGAAGAAAATTTGAGTTTTCAGGGAATTAGGGAGTGTGGGAATCGGCTTTTCCCTGTCCCTAATTCCTAAACCTTCCTCCTTCACTTTCCCCGCTTGCGATCCAGCCGCCAGACGAAGTCTTCGATGATCGTGCGGTACAACTCCTCCTTCAGCACCGTGTCCTCGACCCCGTGATCGATATTGGGGTTGTCGTTGATTTCGATCACCACCACGCCCTTGGCGGTCTGTTTCAAATCCACTCCGTAGAAACCGTTGCCGATCAGATTGGCGGCCTTGGAGGCGGTTTTAACCACGATTTCCGGCGCGTCCTCAACCCGGAAGGTCTTGGAATCGCCCTCGCGGGTGCCGCGCGTCTTTCCGGATTCATGGTTGTAAATCTGCCAGTGTTCCTTGGACATGAAATACTGGCAGACGAACAGCGGCGTCTTGTTGAGAATCCCCACCCGCCAGTCGAATTCGGTATAGAGAAATTCCTGCGCCAGCACCAGATCGGAGGATTTGAATAGCTTGCCGGCGCTGTCCAACAGCTCGGCGCGATCATCCACCTTGAACACGCCGCGCGAGAACGAACCGTCGGGAATCTTCAGCACGATGGGATAGGCGATCTCGCTGTCCACCCGCTCCAGATTGTCGCGGCGGACGATGACCGTCCTGGGAGTGCGAATGCGGTGGGTGCGCAGCAGTTCGTCCAGATAGACCTTGTTGGTGCATTTGAGGATGGAATCGGGATCGTCGATCACCACCATGCCTTCGCTTTCGGCCTTTTTGGCGAACTGGTAGGTATAGTGGTCGATGCCCGTGGTCTCGCGAATGAACAGCGCGTCGAATTCGGCCAGCCGGCCGTAGTCCTTCTTCTCGATCAGTTCGACGTTGACCCCGCACTCGCGTCCGGTTTTGATGAACTGTTGCAACGCCTTGGGGTTGGAGGGCGGCATTTCCTCCCGGGGATTGTGCAACATCGCCAGATCGTAGCGGTAGTTGTTGCGCGCCCTGGGTTGCCGCCAGCGCCGGCTGAGGTAGGTCGTCAGCGCGTCCATGAACATCTCTTCCTGTTCGGTGGACAGCGAATGCAGATGCAACGCCTTGATGGTGGCGATGCGCCATTTGCCTTGCAACCGGAATTCCACCCGCAGCAACGGCGACCGGAACGCGTCGAACAGTTGCCGGGCCAGTTCTTGCAGTTCCCTGGCCGGGCACTGACCGAAATAAATATCCAACTCGAAGGCAGTGGCGGTGAAGCCAGGCCGAGGTTTGCCCAGCACCTGCTGGACGTGGTCGTCCAAGTCCTCGATGTCGAGGCTGTAGATGGACTTGCGACTGAGATCGTTGAGGGTGCGCACGCTGGGGATGACCCGGTGGCGACGGGCCTCGGCCAGCAGCGAGCAGTAATAACCCACGCTCAGATAGCGATAGCTGCGGCAAAGGTTGAGCACGCGCAGGTTACGGCCGGCGGAGGAGTACTCGGGCTTGGCCAGATAGTCCTTGGCGGCGACGACAGGCAGGTTCGGAAAGTTCGCTTTCCAGTCGGTGGGATTTTCCACCAGGATGATGTGATCGGCCATCGGTTGAACTCGGCGCTCCTGACGCCGTGTGAGAATACGATTAAGACAGTGATGGCGCCGCCGGTCCCGACCGGCGGTAGGAACGGTAGAGGATCAGCACGGCCTTTTGCCCGGCTTTACCGTAGCGGGCCATGCGCTGGAATTCCCGATGCGGGATCGGCATGTTGATGGAATCGGCGACGATTTCGCCCTCGTCGGCATCCACCAACGGATCGTGGACATAGATGTAATGCTCGTCGAAGCCAGTGACCACTACCCAGTGCGGGAAACGCTCGCCATAAATGCGGTAGGAGCTGATCAGCACCAGTGGAATACCGCCGACTTCGAATTTCCGGCGCAGTTCCTCCACGCCCAGGCTACCGCGATGCAACGTGACCGGCAGATGGTTCAGTTCTTCGATCCAATCCTCCTGCACCAGCCGCATGACTTCCTTCTTCTCCGGGCTGCGCACCGAATCCACCAGGAACACGTTGTCTTCGTTGACGTGGACTTCCAGATCGAAGCCGCGCCGGTAGGCCGACAGCGCCAATCCGTAGGGACCGCAACCGCCATGGCCGGAGGTCATGAAAATGGTGGTGGCCTCGCGCCACAACCGCAATTCCAACTTGCGGTCGAGTTCGAGGCTGGAGTCCAACGCCTTCATCGCCATCATCAGCGCCGCCGGGCCACAGGTGAAATCGAGCGTTTGCTGGTAGTAGGGCACCTTGACCAGGTCGGCCTTGAGGTGAGGAACCAACCGCTTTTCGAAACGCAGCGCATCCATATGGTCTTCGTAATAGTCCAGCACTTCCTTGAACTGGCGGTAGCCGTGGCGGCGGAACAGAGCCAGCGAGGCGGGGTTGTCGCGGCGAATCTCCAGTCGCATGGACACGCAGTCACGCTCCAGCGCCGCCGCTTCAGCCGCTTCCAGCAGCCGATCACCGAGGCCACGTCGCGCGAAATCAGGATGAACCGCGATGGAATAGAGCCGGGCCATGGAGGTGCCCTGCGAGAACAGCAGCAGCACGTAGCCGCGAATGCGGTCGGCGTCCTCGTCCACGAGGGTCACGGCATGGCCGCGGCTGAGCAGATGGCGGAAGCTGCGGCGCGACAGCCGGTCCGTGCGAAAGCACTGCTCTTCGAGCGCTAGCAAGACTGGAAGATCGGCCAGGGTGGCAAGGCGCGACATGGGGAGTCGAAGGAGTCCGCAACGGAGATGGGCAGGCGCATGGGGAAAGCGGGAGCACGGCTTGGAAACGGCGGCCAGGCCAGCGCGGGGTACTGGCCCCGGATTGTTGTATTATCACGCAACACTCACCGTTACCGCCAGTAAAAACCTCATGCCGACACAGTTACTCCCGGTCCTGGACCGGATTCGCCAACTCATCGCCACGCCTTCGGTGAGCAGCGTGTCGCCGCAGTTCGACCAGAGCAATCGGCCGGTGGTCGAACTGCTGGCCGGCTGGCTGGAAGACGCCCGCTTCGCGGTGCGGATCGAACCGCTGCCAGGGCGGCCCGACAAGGCCAACCTGATCGCCACGCTCGGCAGCGGGCCGGGTGGGCTGGTGCTGGCCGGCCACACCGATACCGTCCCTTACGATGCGGGCCGCTGGCGTTACGACCCGTTCGGGGGGACGGTGGCGGACGGCCGAATCTACGGACTCGGTTCGGCGGACATGAAATCCTTTCTGGCGTTGGCCATCGCGGCGGCGCGGGAGTTCACGGCGCGGGAGTTGCGCCAACCGCTGGTGCTTCTGGCCACGGCGGATGAGGAAAGCGGGATGGACGGCGCCCGCGCGCTGGCGGCGGCGGGTCAACCGCTGGGCCGGCGCGCGCTGATCGGTGAACCGACTAACTTGAAACCCGTGCGGCTGCACAAGGGAATCTTGATGGAGGCGATCCGACTGGAAGGACGCGCGGGTCATTCCAGCAATCCCGCTCTTGGAGTGAACGCGCTGGAAGGGATGCACCGGGTGATCGGCGAATTGCTGCGCTGGCGAGCGGAATTGCAGGCACGCTATCGCAATCCGCTGTTCGAAGTGGCCGTGCCAACGCTCAACCTGGGACGGATTCACGGCGGCGACAATCCAAACCGGATTTGCGCTGACTGCGAATTGCATATCGACATTCGTCCATTGCCGGGAATGACGCTGGCCGAGGTGCGCGGCGAGTTGCATGGACGACTGAGGAGTTTGCTGGCCGACAGCGCGCTGGAACTGCGCTTTACCCCGCTGTTCGAGGGCATCGAGGCACTGGAGACGCCGGCGACGGCGACCATCGTGCGGGCGGTCGAGGAACTGACCGACGCGGCGGCGGGGGCGGTGGGTTTTGGCACCGAGGGGCCGTACTTGACAGCGCTGGGGATGGAAACGGTCATCCTGGGACCGGGTGGGGTGGATTGCGCCCATCAACCCGATGAATACCTGACGCTGGCGCTGATCGAGCCGACGCTGACGCTGTTGCGCAAACTGATCCACCGATTCTGCGTCGAATCCGCATGAACCAGCTCCCGCTCATCCTCGGCGCATTGGGTCCCATTTTCGCGCTCATTCTGTTGGGTCTGGGACTGCGGCGGTTTGGCTTCCCCGGCGATGGATTCTGGCCGACGGCCGAGCGCTTCACCTACTTCATCCTGTTTCCAGCATTGTTGGTGCATCGGCTGGCGCTGTCCCACCTGGGCGATTACGCGGTCGGGCCAGTGGCGGCGGTGATCGTGATGATGCTTTTGGGCATGACGGCGCTGATCTACACACTACGGCCCTGGTTGCGGGTGGATGGGCCGGCGTTCACCTCAGTGTATCAGGGCGTGATCCGTTTCAATACCTACGTCGGGCTGGCGGTGGCGCTGGCGGTGTTCCATGCCGAGGGTGGAACGGTGGCGGCGCTGGTAATGGCGATCATGATTCCGCTGATCAACGTCTTGTGCGTGCTGGTATTGACGATTCACGCCGGTGGTTCGGCCACCGTGGCCGGCGTGACGCGTGGATTGATGACCAACCCGTTGATCCTGGGCTGCCTGATCGGGATCGGGCTGAACCTGAGCGGAATCGGTTTGCCATGGGGTTCGGCGGCGGTGCTGGACATTCTGGCACGCGCCGCGCTGCCGCTGGGATTGCTGGCGGTCGGGGCCGGGCTGCGGCTGGATGGCCTGCGACGACCGGGATTGCTGGCGGCGGTCAGCGTGCTGAAACTGCTTGTGTTGCCAGCACTGACGGCGGGATTGTGTGGTCTGTTGCAACCGGGGCGGCTGGAGATGGCGGTGCTGGTGACTTTCGCCGCGCTGCCGGGAGCGTCCGCCGCTTACATCCTGGCGCGGCAACTGGGTGGCGACCTGTCGCTGATCGCCGCCATTATCACCGTGGAAACAGCGGTGGCGCTGGCAACTTTGCCGGCGGTGCTGATGTGGGTGGTGTGAGCGGCATTCGGTAAAAATCGGCGCGTTACCCCAAGGGTCATTCGCCCAGGGATTTCGGCGTTCTACTTGGCTGGATAGTCATCCAGCCATGGACTGATGCTGATGAAGCCAACGGGCATCCCATCCCGTGGGGACAGCGCCAGCACGATGTCCTTATTTTTTCCCTTGAGCGGCAGATACAGGTAATCTTCTGGGCGACCACCCTGGCGGCTGACAAATCGCTCGATGGCCTGTTTGGCTTCCGCGCCGCGGGCCATGATTTGCTGAATATCGATACCGCGGGTGCGCAGGTGTTGGAGGTCCGGCCGGTAGGGTGCGTAGAGTTCGGGGTGAAATTCGATATCCTTGGCGTGACCGCCCAGGACGGCGAACATCAGTTCCTGCCGCGCCTTGGGGTCTTCGGGAAAGTTGGCCTGCGCCAGGAATGGGCGAGTTCCCGCAGGGTGCTGGAGTTCTGGATATTTGAGTTGGGCGGGATCGATTTCCGATGTGGGGATGGTGGTAAACCGATCCACGACGAAGACGATAAAAGCCGGACGCTGTTGGTAAATGACCATCCCGCCATACAGCAGGGCACCGAGTTGCATGACGACGATGCAGGCCATGTCGAATTTCAGTCCCCATTTGCCGGGTCTGAAGAGGATCAGCGTGAGCAGTGGCCCCAATACCAAATCCACGCTGATCAGGATCTTCAAGACCGTCCAGCCACCGTCTATTTCAAAGTAGGGACCAGGGTACCAGACCAAAAGCATGACGCTTAGAAAGGCCAGAAAGACCACCGCGCTGGCGGTCAGATGAATGGTAAAAGCGCGAAGTTTGGTCATGGCGATGAACTTCCTTTCCCGATGAAGCGTTGGATCCGATTTTACCTTTTCATGCCGATTGAAGGAATCAAGATGAATCGTGAAGCGAGAACCTTCTGGCTGAGCATGGCTGCTTCGATCTTGGTGTTATTTGGGATCACTTTCATCGCCTACAGGGACGCCCTGAAGGGTGGGCTGGTTTGGGACGCGGGCAGTTACTTGATCGATAATCCCTTCATTACCGCTTTGACTTGGGAAAATCTGAAATGGATGTTCACTTCCATTTTTGTGTCAAATTGGCATCCATTGACATGGCTGTCCTACACGTTTGATTATCTGATTTATCATGCGTTCTGGGGCGTGGCGCTGACGAATGTTCTCCTGCACTGTTGCAATACGATCCTGGTTTTCCTTTTGGCCATTGCTCTGGTAAACCGCCATCGCCATAGGGAATTTCTATTCAGGAATACCGATCTGGACGTTTTGGTTGGAGCGTTTATCGCTGCGTTATGGTTTGGCATTCATCCCCAACATGTCGAGTCGGTGGCGTGGCTGGCGGAGCGCAAGGATGTGTTGTGTCAATTTTTTACTCTCCTAACGTTGCTTTTCTACATGAAGTACGCCGGCACCGAGGGCCGGTGGCGGACTTACCATTACATGGCGGCATTATTCTGTTTTCTGTGCGCCATCCTGTCAAAGCCCATGGCGGTAACGATGCCAGTGCTGCTGATGATCTTGGATCTGTATCCACTGGAAAGAAACCTGATAGAAGTTGAAACAGGTCAAGGTTTGAAAATCAGGTGGTCTTTGTTACTGGAAAAATGGCCTTTCATCCTGATTTCCTTGATGCTGGTTCTACTAACCATCCATGCGCAAGCCAACGCGATTGCCTCGCTGGAAAAACTCAGCTACCAGGTCAGAATACTGAACGCCTTCAACAGTCTTATCGTTTATATTTCCAAAATGCTTTTTCCAGTAAACCTGATTCCCTTATACAACGATTTTCCGGATCCCAACGATCTGTTCAGTTTGATCCCAGTGATCGCTTTTTGCCTGATCATGATCGTTCTTGCCTATCTTTGGACCAAAGGCCAAAAATACTGGTTGGCGGCCTGGCTATTTTACGTGGTCGCATTGCTGCCTGTTCTTGGACTGCTACAGGTTGGGGTGCAATCATCCGCCGATCGCTATGCCTACTTACCCACCGTCCCTTTTTATATATTGATTGGATGTGGTTTGGCGCATTTATTCTTTCATCAGAGTGTCTACCTCAAGATTGTTTCCACAACTTTATTCATTATCCCGAGCGTGATTTTACTGTTCCTGACACAAAATCAAACTCGGGTTTGGTCGAATGAGTTCAGGCTATGGAACCATATTATCACGGTAATGCCCGATCATGGCCCGGCCAACTCGAGCCTTGGTGATTATTACTACAATAAGGGCCGGTATGAGGAAGCCATCAAGTATTATGAAAAAGCTGGGAGGCTGGGAAGGCTGGTGATGTATTCCTTTCCCGCCATGGCCATAGCCTTCCTGAAATTGAACAGGCTGGACGAAGCGTTACAGGTTTATGCGAACATTCTGACCAAGAAATATAAGGCGGGTATTCCAGAAAGCTGCATTTATTATAATGTTGGCTTGATTTACGCCAGGAAAGGCCTGTTGCCGGAAGCCCAGCAAGCTTTCCTACGGGTTAAGACAGACAGTGATCCAGAGTTCCTGATCGCAAGCAAGCTGATTCCATACCTTGAACGCACGTCGCCAACCGCCGTGGATGAGAATAACCGGGTTTTCTCCAATCTGCCCCTTTGCGAAAAAACGCGTGTTTATACAGCGGTTCGCGTCTATGACAAGAACCAGGAAACAATAGATCAGCGGTATTGATCGCTAAAGGCGAATTTTTAGAAGCACCAATCCACCGGGCAGGGTCGTCAACCACAGCACGAGTAAATAGAGCAGGGAAAGCAACACGCCTTGCTGGTAATCCACGCCCATACCGACCAGCATGGCGACTAATGCGCCTTCTCTCAGGCCCAAGCCTCCCAGGGAAAAGGGGATGTTGGTGGCCAGCATCACTAGGGGAATCATCAGAAAATAACTGGCCAGCGGTAGTTCGATGCCGAGACTGTCGCCAAGGATGGCGTAAACCAAAATCACCAACGCCTGGATCAACAGGGAAAACGCGACGCCGCTGAGTAATAGCCACGGTGCCTGTTGATAGAGGCGGATCAAATGGAGGAACTGGCTCATAATGTGGTGGATTTTAAGGAAAAGAGCGGATTGCCTGGCGCCGTTTTGATAAAAGCGTTTGACTAGAGTCGGATAGGCCAACAGCCAACCGGAGAAGACGAGCACCATGGCGGCCAGTACCGCGCCGGTCAATAACAGCAGCGCCTGTCTTTCCGTTTCGGAAAAGATGTTCTGCATGGGGATGGCCAGTAATCCAGTCAATAGCAAAACGACTAGTCCCAACACCCGATCCACCAGAGTCGAGGAGATCAATTTGCCGACCTCGTGGTTCCTGGCCGACAGATAGGTCACTCTCACCACATCGCCGCCAAAGCCAGTGGGCAGGAAATTATTGCAAAACAGACCCAGATAATAGGCCGGCGTGGTGTCGCTAAAAGAGCAAGTCGGCTGTATGTGCCGCAGCAACAACCACCAGCGCAGGTTACCACATAGAAAAACCAGCGCATGCACCACAACAGCCATGAGCAACGCGGAAACATGGGTATGATTCAGCAAGTTCGATGCCTGTTGCGCATCGAATCGCGTAAACAGCAGATAGAGAAGCCCGCCGGTGAAAGCCACCTTGCCATAGAGCAGGAAGTCATTGGGATGCGCTGGGTTTTTCATGGCGTCGTTTCTCATTTGCATGTCCACTCATTTCTTTGACCAATACAAGGTGTAACTGAAGCAGCGTCCCTGCGCGGTTAGCACACGATCCACCTCAGCTTGATCATGGTCGTGGTCAGTCAGCGCCGCCGACAGCGTTTGCGCCAGCGGATATTCCGGGCTACCCGCGAGCACTTGCGCCAATGCATGTTGTGCAGCTTCGAACTGACCCAGTTTGGCGTACATCCATCCCATGTTGTAATGGGCGCAGTCATGGCGCAGATTGGGGTCTACCTTGGCTCGAAGGGCATTTTGATAGGCATTGATGGCTTCCTCAAACTGTCCGAGCGGCATGAGAATCTCAGCAAGCAAGACCTGTTCCAGGATGGGAAAGCGGCTATAGGCTATCGAAAGGCGAGTGTGATGCAGTGCCTTTTCATAATCCTTCTTCTGAAAAAAATAGACGACAGCCAGGTTGTGGTGCGCCAGGGAGTTAGTGGGATTGACTAAAGTGACGTAGGTCCAGAACACCAGGCTATTTTTCCAGATTTGCAACTGATCGCGGTTTAGCTTGAACAGCACCAGTGCAATGAGCAAAACTCCCATGATCAGGCTGGATTGGATGAGGCGGTCGAATCGTTGTCGCGGGTGATGGTAAAGCCGCGCGATTCCAACGCCCACCAGGATATAAAATGGCGTCGTGGGCAGGTAAGCATAGCGGTCAGCGGCGGACTGGTCGCCAACCTGAATGATGCCGATCACGGGCGATAGCGTGACCAGATAAAATAGCCAGATGACGAGCGGATAATACTTTTTTTGAACCCAGTAATAAATCAGTAAGACATTGGCGATCAAGAAGCCAGCGACTAGGGTCAAGGCGCTGAGCGGATGTTGGAGATAGTCGGGGTGATTGTAGAGTGGGGATAGGGCTATCGGCAGCAGAAATTTGGAAATGTAAAGAAATACGCTATTGATCGCGTTAATGGCCCTGATCCATGGATGGATGTAATCCGCGGAAACGATGGCGTTGGTTTGCGCAACCAGGGTGATGCCGATGGAAATCAGCGTGAGTGTAAAAAAGGGAATTTTTTCAACCAGGATGCGGCGCCATGGCAATGCCGTGCCGGTTGGATGAGGCGGCGGCGCTAAGGGCGTGCGTTGCAATGGGTAAACGTCCAGCAACAGCAATACGACCGGCAAGGTAACCGCCATTGGCTTGGCCATCAGCGCGAGCAGAAAACAGAACAGCGCTGCTCCAAACCAGATCGGTCGGATTTTTTTGGTGGTCGCGGCGGCGTGGAACACATAGCAGATCACAGTCAACAGAATGAAAAACTGGCACAGCACATCCTTGCGCTCGGACATCCACGCCACGGATTCCACATGTTGGGGGTGAATGCCGAACAAGAGAGCGGCGATAAACGCCGCCAACCCGATGACTTTGGTTTGGGGATAAAAGGTGGTTTGCGCGGGATCCCGCGCTTTATTGAGCAACAGTATGGCGAGGAACAACAGGCCGATGCTGTTCAGGCTGTGCAAAATGACATTGGTGAGATGAAATCCCCATGAGATCAATCCTCCCTGCCAATAATAATCAAACGCAAACGAGAGCCAGGTGAGCGGATGCCAGTTGGACAGGTGAAACGTGGTGAACATCCATGTCACATTTTCCCAGTTGAATTTTTGAATGTGCGGATTACCCATCAGATAGGGCAAATCATCCCAGACGAAATCGCCATGCAGGCTGGGGTAATAGACCGCTACCGTAATGGCCATCACCACCAGGGCGGCCATGAAGAGTAGGAACGGTTTGGCTGGATTGCCGGCGTTTTGCATGGTGGCCATCGTTGGGGAGGTGATCAGACTTGCCGCAGTCGAGAATCCAGCGGCGCGAACAGCGAACTCTGGCGCAGCTTTAGGCGATGCAGGCGGTAGTGCAGCGTGGTGGCGATCACGCCCAGACCGTAGCGAGTCGCCCGGCGCAGGTTGATTGAGGAGGAATCTTCCAGGTATACGGTCGGACAGGTGATTTCGCCGATGCGAAACCCGGCGTAAATGATTTGCAGCAACATCTGGTTGTCGAAAATGAAATCGTCGTCGTTGCTTTCGAGCGGCAGGGTTTCCAAAACCTTGCGGGAGAACGCCCGATAACCGGTGTGATATTCCGACAACTTGTAGGACAACAGCAGATTCTGGAACAGCGTCAGCGCCCGGTTGGCGACAAATTTGTAAAGCGGCATTCCACCACGCAGCGCGCCCACGCCCAGAATCCGCGATCCCAGAACGCAGTCGAATACGCCCTCGGCGATCAGCCAACTCATCGCGGCGCACAGCTTGGGCGTGTACTGGTAATCGGGGTGGATCATCACCACGATGTCCGCGCCCAGCGCAAGGGCGGTGCGGTAGCAGGTCTTTTGATTGCCGCCGTAGCCCAGGTTGTTGTCGTGAACCACGACATGGGCGATGCCCAGGGTCCTGGCCAGGGCTGCGGTGTCATCGTGGCTGTGATCGTCCACGAGGATAATGTCGTCCACCACCTCGCGGGGAATTTCCGCATGGGTTTTTTGCAAGGTGCGGGCAGCATTGTAGGCCGGCATGACCACGACGACTTTCTGACCTTTCAACATGGATCGTCATCCTGTCCAATATCCGCTCGACTTCTTGGTCCTCTGGACGAAAGGGGATCGAGTGAGGGGATATAAATATAGGGAATTTATTGAATTAATTTAGGCAACTGTCATGCCATCAAACCATTCGCCAACTCACGCCGGTGTTTTGCGCGCGTAGATGATCAGTGTCGCGCCGCATCCCAGCAACCCCGACAACAGATATTCCAACAGCGCCAGTGGCGCGACGGCTCCCGCCGCCGCCAGCCAACCCAGCAACCGCCCTTTCCGACCGCGCGAATCCTTCAGCAGGCTGTACAGCGCGTTGGCGCGGGCTGGTCCGGCCAGGGCATTGAGCAGGCTTTGCACCCAGCCAAACACGTTCTGGTCAAAAGCCCAGGTGCTGGTCCGAAACGGGCGCAGGCCCTGCTGGACCAGCAGCCGCTCCAGGGTGGTTCGGTCGAAGTGGTGGGTATGGCGCGGCAGGTCCAGGTGAAACCAGGCGCTCTTGAACAGTTGCGCTTGCCAACCGCCGAAATGGGGGACGGCCAGCGCCACGATTCCACCGGGGCGCAGCCGTTGCGCCACGACGCGCAGCGTGGCGGCGGGGTCGCTCATGTGTTCCAACGTATGCCAGAACACGGCGGCGTCGAAGTCGGTGGCCGTCGCCGGCAGGTTTTCCAGCCCCTCGCGATGGAAACGGATGTTGGGATGCGCGGCGTGCGTTGGGAATTCCTGGCGCTCGACCCCATGGCATTCGCAACCCAGGTCAGCGAGGGCGGCCAGCAGATGGGCGCGACCGCAGCCGACATCGAGGATGCGCGTCGGTTTTGAAGTTTCGGGCGTGGCGCCGTGCAGCAATGCCAACAGACGGCGCGCGCGGCGGCGATTGTCGAGGCGGGTGAAGCTCTCCACCAGGGCGGTGAATTTGCGCGAGCCGCCGCCGTAATAGTCGGCGGAGTAATAGGCGCCAAGTTGCGCTTCGCTCAACACCGGTTCGGTGCGGACCAGACCGCACTGTCCGCAGCGGACCAGGCGGAAGGTGGCCGTGTCGGTCGCGTCGAACGCGGGCGCGTGGTAGAGCGTGACCGGGAGCGTGGCGCCGCAACCGCGACAGGGCACGGCGCGATCGGGCGAGAGGGACGGCGACAGGCGCATGACAGGAACTCGATAGCCATAAAAAAGCCCCTGTCGCCAGGGGCCGGGGTTGGCCTGAAGTCAGACCAACGAGATGCTCAGGATGTGCAACTCAGCGGCACTCGGCCGGGGCATACTTGGGATTCAGCGTGCCGTTGGTGGGAGTCATGCCCTTGCTGGTGGCGGCGAGCGAGGTTTGCGAGGAGCAAGCCCAGTCAATGTTGCCTTGCAGACCAGCGGCCAGGGCGGAGGCGTTGCCAGCCGTGTCGCGCACGTAGGGGGTCAGCAGCAGGGTGTCGCTGCCACCGCTCAACTGCGGAATACCGCTGTTGGTGGTGTTGTAGGTGATGGTGATTCCACCAGCGGCCGAATCAATGCTGATGTTCGTCACGTATTTGGTCGGGGTGAAGTCGGTGTTCCACGCCGAGGCCACGCTTTCCACGCCGGTCATGTTATCGGACTGGAAGCCTTCGGAAATAGCGGACTTGGCCGAGGACGCCAGATTGATGCCTTCTGTCACCCGGGAGCGGACGGTGTAGTCCTGATAGGCCGGGATGGCGATGGCGGCCAGGATGCCGATGATCGCGACCACGATCATGAGTTCGATCAGGGTGAAGCCTTGTTGGAACTTCTTCATGGGGAGACTCCTTACGTTGTCTTCGGAAAACCCGTGGCTGGGATGGGGAAGTGGGGAGATCGGTGGCGATCCCTTCGCGCTTTCTGAATGCAGCGCGCGTGCCAACTGTTGGGGATAGGGCGCGCGGCGTGTTGAATCGGCTGAAAAGTGACGGAAATCAGGAAATTTCAGGAGAATGCCATCGGGGAACTGGCTTCAATCCTGGTATACACGACCGTAATAGGTGACACTGTCCGGCGCGAGGTGACCAATTTTGTCAGGTTTGGACCACCGGAGGAAAGTAAGGGGCAGTTCCGGTAACCCCATTGCTCAAGCCACATAAAATAATATCGTGACATAATGGCTGACGCTGCCGGCCAGCACGAACAGATGCCAGATCCCGTGAAAATGGCGAATCTTCTCGTCGAACAGGTAGAACGCCACGCCGCCGGTGTAAAACAGCCCGCCCAACAGCAGCCAGACGAATCCCGCCCAAGGCAATGCCTGGAGCAATGGCTTGAGCGCCAGCAACACCAGCCAGCCCATCAGGATATAAACCCCCAACGACCAAAGGCGATTGCCGGTCTGGGGCAAGGATTCGATTACGATCCCCATCACGACCAATCCCCAGACCACGCCAAAAATGCTCCAGCCCCAAGCGCCACGCAGCGTGACCAGGGTAAACGGAGTGTAGGTGCCGGCGATCAGAAAATAGATCGAATAGTGGTCCAGCTTGCGAAAGATTTGCTTTGCCCGGCCGCGCAAGCTGTGATAGAGCGTGGATACGGTGTATAGAAAGAACAGAGTGGCGCCGTAGACGCTGAAACTCACGATTTTCCACGGATCGCCCTGTTGCGCGGCTACCACCACCACGACCACCAAGCCCGCCAGCGCCGCTACCGCGCCGACCAGATGACTGATGCTGTTAAACCATTCGCCGCGATACATGAACGCCTCGCTTTCGCTTACGAACGCCGCCCGCTTTGACCGGCGCTCGCCCGTTTGCGCCCCACCGCGCGCGCGGCCGTCGCCTCGGGCAACCGCGCCGCCCCAACCGCGCCGATTCCACCGGCTTGCCCGACGGCGGTGAGATACACCCGCCAAAATGGAATCACCTTGCCGTTGTGGCTGAATGTCTCTTCGCGCAGCGCGATCAATCCCGCCGCGGCCAGCGCTTCCAGCAACCGTTCGAAAGTCCGCCGCTCGCCCGGGTTCTCCAGACGCGCGCGCAACTGGCGCACGGTCTGCCCATCGCGCCAGCGCAGCGCTTCCAGGATCTGCAAAGCCAGCTGCGATTCGGCGGTGGTCAACCGGCGCGCGCGGCGCGCCACCGCTGCTTGAGGCGCGCACACATCGCAGCTTCCGCAAGGCTGGTCGTCCTCGTGGTCGCCGAAATGCCGCACCAGCCGCACCATGCGGCAAGCGGTCGCCTTGTCGGCAAATTCCAGAATCCGCCGTAATTCATCCAGCTTGTGCTGGCGCTGCTGCTCGTAGGAGCGCCGCCAGTGGTCTTCACCCCGGCGAAGGTTGCCTTCTCCGTCGCGCCAGGCGCCGCCGTGCGCCAGCAGCTTTTCCACCGCCGCGTCGAACGGTTCCGGCTCCATCGCCAGCCACTCGCGCAGTAACGCCTTGGGCTGCGGGTCCGCGCCCAGCGCCGCGAAAATCCGCTGCAATTGGTCCGGCTCGGGATAGCCGCGCCGGTGAAAATACTCGTGGGTGCGCAAATCGGCGTAGGAATACAACAGGATGGCGCGCGCCGGCTGACCGTCGCGCCCGGCCCGACCGATCTCCTGGTAATAACCCTCGATGCTGCCCGGCAGGGCGGTGTGAACCACGGTGCGGATATCCGCCTTGTCGATGCCCATGCCAAACGCAATCGTGGCGACGATCACCGCCAGTTCCCCGGCGCCAAACCGGTGCTGCGTCCGCTCGCGCTCCGGTGGCGTCATCCCGGCGTGATAGGCGGCGGTTGGGTAATCGGCGTTGAGTTCCAGCGCCAACCACTCGGTTTCCTTGCGGGTCGGGGCGTAGACGATAGCCGGTCGCCGCGCCGGATCGGCCAAAATCCGCCGCACGGCTTCATGGCGATCCGGGACTCGGGTCTCCACCGTCTCGACCGCCAAGTTGGCGCGACGGAACCCGTGAATCGAACGACTGACATCCACTAGATCGAGTTGCTGAACGATGTCGTCCTGCACCAGCACGGTCGCGGTCGCGGTCAGCGCGATCACCGGCGCGGGCCGCAGCAGTGGCAGATAACGCCCCAGCATCCGGTAGTCGGGTCGGAAATCATGACCCCACTGAGAGATGCAATGCGCCTCGTCCACCGCGATCAGCGTCGGCTTGCGCTTGGCCAGCATCTCGGGAAAGCCCGGCACGCTCAGCCGTTCCGGGGCGATGAACAGATAATCCAGAGTCCCTTGCAAATACTCCACGCAGACCTGACGCGAGGTCAGCCGGTCGCGGCCCGAATGGATGCGCTCGGCGCGCAGGCCCAGTTCGCCCAGCTTGGCGACCTGATCCTCCATCAGCGCGATCAACGGCGACACCACCAGAGTCGTTCCCGCCCGCGCGAGACCGGGCAACTGAAAACACAATGATTTACCCGCACCGGTCGGCATCACCAACAACACGTTGCGACCCTCGGTGACCGTGCGGCACACCGCTTCCTGGTAGGGCCGAAACGAAGGCAGGCGAAACACGGTTTGCAACAGTTCCCGCAGGCGGTCCACCGGCACGGGTTCCCGGCGCGGCGCGGCGACCGCCGGGACTGGCAGGCTGGTGGACATGGGGAAGGGAGCGGGCGATGCGGTGGTCGCGGCGGCGAACGCCCCACTGACGGCGGCGCGCACGTAACCGGCGATATCGGCCATGAACCCCGCCAAATCCGCCTCGCCGCGCTGGATGCGCTTGAGCCGCGCTTCCCACTCGCCGGTCATGGCCGGGCTTTTGATCGGCGGTTGCACGCTCTGAATCAGGCGCAAACCACGTTCGGTGGGGATCAGGCTTTTGCCATCGCGGGTCAGATACTGACGCTTGAGCAGAGTTTCGATGATTTCGGCGCGGGTGGCTGGTGTCCCCAGCCCGCGTTCCTTCATCGCCGCCGACAGTTCCTTGTCCTCCAACTGTCGCCCGGCGGTTTCCATGGCGGTCAGCAACACCGCTTCGGTCAGGCGCGGCGGCGGCCGGGTCTGCTTGGCGACGGCGCGGACATCGAGAACTCGTCGTGGCTGGCCGACCATCAGCCCTGGCGGCAGGCTCTGCTCAGCGTCCTCCCCGGTCGCGGGCTCGGCGGCGACTTTGGTCTTACGCTTGCCAGCGGCTTTCTCCACGGGTCGATCCGCGCCCACCTCCAAAATTTTCCAGCCGAGATGTTCCACCGCCGTTCCACTGCTGTGATAGCGGTCCACGACGGTCGCGCCCTCTGGTTCCAGCGAGTGGATCGTGGTGACGAGCGTGGTGACCGCCCAGACGTGATCATCGTGCCAAGCCATCAGCAGGCGGCGACAAATCAGGTCGTAAATCTTCTTCTCATTGGCGGCCAGCGTTCGGGCCAGCGTCGGCGTCGGAATGATGGCGTGGTGGTCGCTGATCTTGGCGTCATCCACGAAACGCCCACTCAACGACCGCTGGCCGGTGCCCGGCGCCAGCCGATCCCCATAGGGTTCCTGGATCGCCGCCACCACCGCGCCCAGCGTCGCCGTGACCGTGGTCGACAAATGCCGGCTGTCGGTGCGCGGATAGCTGATCAGCTTGTGTTGCTCGTACAACGCCTGGGCGAGATCGAGGGTGGTCTGGGCGCTGAAGCCGTATAGCCGGTTAGCGTGGCGTTGCAGCTCGGTCAGGTCGTATAACAAGGGAGGCGGCGCGCGGCGGGTTTCCGCGCCAAGGGATTCGATGGCGGCGGTTCCCCGCCGGGCACGGGCGACAATACATTCCGCTTCCATCCCATCGGCGGGCAAGCGCCGAGCTTTGGGATCGGTCGGGCGTTCGCCGCGAAACCAGACACCCACATAACGGGCGTCAGTCCCGCATCGATCCAATGCGGGGTCTTCCGCGGCGTGTTCCTCCGGTTCTGCTCCCACCGGCGGAAGCGGGGAAGGGAGTGGCGCGAACGTTGCCGTGACTTCGCGATACTCTTCCGGCACGAAAGCGCGGATCGCCAGTTCCCGTTCCGTCACCAGCGCCAGGGTCGGAGTTTGCACCCGCCCGACCGACAGCGCATCGTCGCCAGGCACGCCGCACGCCAGGGTATAGGCCCGTGACAGATTCATCCCCACCAGCCAGTCGGCCTGACTGCGGCCTCTCGCCGCCGCCGCCAGCGGATCGAACTCACGACCGTCGCGCAGTTGCAGGAAGCCCTGGCGGATGGCGTCCGGCGTCAGCGAGGAAATCCACAGCCGACTGAACGGCTTGCGACAACCGGTGGCTTCGTACAGGGAGCGGAAGATCAGCTCGCCCTCGCGGCCGGCGTCCGTGGCGCAGACGATACGCTCGATGGCATCATCGGTCAGGATCCGATGGACTACCGCGAACTGCGCGCGGGTCGGCTCGCTGACGATCAGCGGCCAGCATTCGGGCAGCATCGGTAACGACTCGCGCCGCCAGCGCTTCCAGTCGGGATTGATTTCATGCGGTTCGGCCAGCCGGGTCAGATGGCCGATAGCCCAGGTCACGACATAGCCGTTGCCGTGCAGATAACCCTCGCCGCGCTGGCGCGCGCCCAGCACCTTGGCGATGTCGCGCGCGACGGCGGGCTTTTCGGCGACGACCGCGATGCTCATGTAGCGGCGTCGGTCTTGGGCAACCGTTCCGCCAGTGGATAGTTCATGGCCAGCCGCCAACAGGTTTCCAGATTCCGCCCGATGGTTTCCACTAACATACTGTCCAGATGATGGTCATCGGCGCAGGCCCGCATCACCCGCAGGATATCGGCGGGCGGTAAGGGGCGCCGGTAGGGACGGGGCTGGGCTAGTGCCTGAAACACGTCGGCGGCGGCGATGATGCGTGCCTCGACGGTCAGTTCCGCGGCGCGCCGATGGAAGGGATAGCCCCGGCCATCGAGTTTTTCGTGGTGGTAGGCGGCCCACAGGGTAATGTCCTCCAAACCGGTGATGCCGCGCAGGATTTGATAAGTCTCGAAGCTGTGGTGCTGAATCGTCGCCCGCTCTTCGGGGGTCAGCGGTCCCGGTTTTTCCAGAATCTCATCCGGCACCCGCAGTTTGCCCAGATCGTGCAGCAGGGCCGCCACCTCGATCTTGTCGCGGATTTCGGATGACAACCCCGCGCATTCGGCCAGAAAGCGCCCGACCCGCGCGGTTCCCAGGGAATGCTCCAGGGTATACGGACTCTTGGCGTCCACCACGCGCGCGAACATCAGGGCCAACTGTTTCAGCTCGGCGAAGCTGATGGGAACGACCTCGGTCTGGCGTTCGCGCTCGTAAATGAAGCGGATGAGATGACGGGCTTCCAGCCGCAACCAGAACGCCTCATTGTCCGAAAGGTCCAGGAACAGTTTCACCAGTTCGGGGGCGAAGAACGATTGGCCCAGATGGTGGATCGTGTCCCGAATGTCATGCCGAATCCGCAAAATATCCTGATTGCCACTCGACGCCGTCAGCGCATCCACCCGATCCACCAGATAGATCAGGTTGGCCCAGCGAGCGGTGGGCTGGGGGACGCGCAATGCGCACAGGACATCCCAATGGGTGTGATGGTAACGCACGATGGGCGCCAGCGACGCCAAGGGGGTAAACCGGCTCAGCAGGTCGCTCCCCTGGACGCAGTGGAATTCCACGCCTTTCCAGTCCAGCTCCTGGACCAGGAAGTGGTGTATCTGGGTGGACGAAACTCCGCAATCATGCAACAGGCCGGAATGGAACAAATCATCCAGTTGCCGGGGATTGAAACCCAGCGCCTCGCCGCAGCACAGGGCCATGAAGCCCACCCGCTTGCCGTGCAGCACCTGATCGACCCCCACCAGGTCGAGCGCGTCCGACAGGGCATGAATCGCCTGGCCCAGATCAATGCTGACGGTCATGATTCAATCCTCCAGAAAGCGCGACTTCACCCAGACTGGACGCGAAGGTTTTCCGCCGGCCTTGCATTCCAGGGTTGGAGTTGGGCGCGCGCGGTCGACGGCGCCGCGCTTGCCCGCGGTCGGCATCGTTGGATCTGGTCGCGGCGTTCTCCAAAGACACTGGATAATCCCACAATTCAAGAAGCCGTGCAAAAACCAACTTATTGATTATTTAGGAGCCGGCCTGCCAGCGAAAATTCACCTCATTGTCCACGAGCAAACTTTTGCACCCACCAGACCCCGATGTTGAGAGAGCCGTTTTAACCCCGTCTTTCGGTAATACTAACAATTGGTTGCGACGCGGTTACCCCAGCGCTCCCAGCACCAGGACGTAGCCGCCCACCACCAGCAACTCGCCCGGCTTGGCGGTGGCGGCGGTATTGACCCCCGGACTGAGCACGTCCAGCAGCTCGTCGGCGGGCGTCAGCCGGTAGACCGGCATGTTTTGGCTTTCCAGTTGCACCCACCAGTCGTCGCGGCGCGCTTGCAAGCGCAGATGACGGCGCGACAATCCCAGGTATTCGGCGTTGATCCCAACGGTTTTCGCGGAGTTGCCATCCCAGCGCAGCGAACGTGGATCGGCCAGCAGACGCGGCGCGATGTCCGCCTCTGAACCTCGTCCGAAGCTCACCGCCCGTTCGCGCGGCACCGGTATGGTCAATGGCGTCGGCAGACGCACCCAACCCAGATAATGCGCCGTCATGGACTGCGGCGCGGCGTGCAATTCCAGGGACAATTCGGGAAACGGCTGCCAGGCCCCCGGCAACTCCAGCGGCGTTGACAGCCCCACCACCTCGCCAAACAGCCGGTCGGCGCTATCCAGCCGCAACCAGGCGGCGGCGTTCGGATGACTGCTCGGAATCAGACCGCCGGCGCGATTGAACCCGATCCGCCAGTCGCTGATGCCCGCCGCCGCGTAGGTCGACAACCGTTGCAGGGCAATGCCGACGACTTGCGCCTGAACCGCCGGCCGTTGCGGAATCCAGGTGTGTTGGTCGAGACCTGCCTCGGACGGTCCCAATAGGGGGAGAGGCACGGACGCGGACGGTGGTGACTCGCCGTTGCTGGTCGGCGGCGAGTCGAGTGGCGGCGAATCGAGTGGCGGCGGATCGAGCGACGCCAGCGGCTCGACCAAGTCGGTCGGCAAGCCCAGCTTCGGCTGGCGTCGCCCCCACGGATCAATCAGCGGACAGGTCTGATCCCCCTCCTCCAGCGGCGGTTCCGGCGTCAGCGCCGGCTCATCCGCCGACGCGGCCGAGGCGATAACCGGCGGCGTAACGGAATACGGTGGAGTCCGCACCATGGCGGACTCGCTGACCACCGTCGGATGCGCGCCCGCCGTCGCGACCCGCAAGCGCAGGCCGCGCGCGCGCCGGTCGCGCACCGTGAAGCCCCCGGCGTCATCGCCCACGAGAATCAGGCCGCCGGGCGGTTCCGCCACCACATCCACCAAAGCCGGCGTCCCTGGCCGCAGCATCAGCAAGACCGATTCGCCATTGGGAAACGGCCAGGCCGTCACCGCGAAACTGCTGGCCCGCCGATCGCCATTGAGCAGGGTCAACCGCTGACCGGGATAGATCGGCCCCACGTCCCGCCAGTCGTCCCCGACCTCGGCGGCGGCATGAATCCGGAACACTGGGCTTTCGTTTTCGTCCGGCAGATAAATCGCCCGCCCGAATAGAAATTGCACCTCGCCCGCTCGCAGCGTCGAATCCGCTTCCGCTTGGTAACGGATCGCGGCGTGCTCGGCCAGATAGCGGGCCAATTCCTGTTCGTGCAGGCGATGCAGTTCCCGCAGCAGCGTCTTCCGGCCGAAACCGTCCTCCAGCCGTTCGTCACGCACGTAATCCCGTTCCGGGATGCGAACGATGATGTGACTGTAGCGCGTTTCCTTGCGTTGGCGGCCATGCGGCGCGCGCGGGTAGCGCTTGAGCGCCTCCGTCAAGAACAAGCCTTCCTGACCGCCCCGGACCCGCTCCCATAGTAGTTCGACGTTGAACACATCCGGAATTTTGCGCAAGGTCGCGCAGACCACGTAATCGGAAGCGACCAGCGTCTCAGGTTGGGTTGGCATGGCTTTTTTCCTCAACCGCGACGGCCAGCGCCACGATTGGCAACAAGAATAAGATCAGATGACTCCCGGCGGCCGACAGCAGCGGCATCGGCTGGCCCATGACCGGCAAAAAACCCAGGTTGGCGCCCCAGGACACCAGCATGTGCGCGCCGAGCAGGGCCGCGCCGCCATACAGGGTAAAATACGCGAATCCACCCCATGCGGTCAGCCGGTAATCGCCGCGTCCAATCCAGCTTAGGGCGCGGTCCGCAATCGCCAGCAACAACAGGATGAACGCGGTTTGTAGTCCCACCAACCCCAGCGCCGCCACGCCACCTTGCCGGCTTAGAAAGAACGCCGGCGTAAAGTCGTTCTCCACTACCGGAATCGCCATGGCCCGGCCATTCACCCCGTCACCCCAGGCCGCGCCCCGCCAGCCGCCGGCGCGAATCGCCTCCAGCGCCCGCCGCAATTGATAACCGGAATGGGGATACCGTTCCGGCGCAGCCCAAACCTGGATGCGATCCGTCTGAAAATTCAGTGGAAAATCCTCCGGTCGGTCGTGTAGCCAGACCACGCCCAAGGCCAGGAGCGCGACCAGCGTCAGCACCACCACGCCACCGCCCCAGCGCCAAGCCGGTTCGGGATGCGCCCGCAAATAGGCCCAGGCCAAGGCCAGCGCGCCGATCAGCAAGAGCACCAGCGGCGAGAAATCGCGCAGGAACACCAGGGCGAACCCGCTCGCCGCCAGCAGCAGCGTCACCGGCCCCAGATAGCGCAGCCAGAGCGACGGCTTAGCGAAACTCCAGTCACGTCCCCACAACCGTACCCGCAGCATCAGAGCGTAGGCCGCCGCCGTCACCAGCGCTAGCTTGGTCAGTTCGAACGGCTGGAATCCGCCCCAGCCGCCCTCGTCACCAAACGCGGCCTGCGCCGCCAGCAACGCCAACCCAGCACCACCCAGCAACCGCAACCCCCAGCGCACCCGTTGCGCGTTCAACCAGGGAGCCGGTCGCCGCCAGCGCCAGAACGTCCACCCAGCCCAGGCCGTCCAGCCGAATGCGCCCGCCAGCGCCGCGCCACTGCCGCCGTAACGCAACCAGCCGGATTCACCAGCGCCCACGCCTAGTTGCAGCAGGGTCGCCAACCCGCTACCCAGCAGCAAGGTCAATGTCGCCAGCAGGCCACCGTTCCATGGCGAGCGCACCGTCCACAGCCAGACCAGCAACGCGGGCCAAGCCAGCAGATAGGGCCACAATGCCGGCGCGGTCAGAATGCTCATATGCACACCCAGGCAGGCCCCAGCCAATCCCAGCCCCAGCGCGATACGCCGCCGGACCGGGCCTTCCGGCCAATGCCGCCGTCGTCCCGGCCAGACCAGGGCCAAGAGTAGCGGCGGCAGTCCCAGCGCCAGCGGCCAGTACAGATCGCTTGGCGCGGCTGGGCGCAACCAAACCATCGGTTGCCAGCGCGTCCGTATCGCCGACGTGGCGTCCGGCGGAACCGAACCCGCCGGCCAGCGCTGCGCGCGGATCAGCACCGCCAGTTCCAGCGCCGGTTCGGTATGCATCACCCGATAGTGGGTGCGACCGATGATCAGGCGATCACCGGTCGCCAGCGGAATGGAACGTCGCCACAACGATTCCGCCGCCGATGTCCCCGCCGCCACCGTCACCGGCGGCCCATCCAGCCGACCGGCGTTGCCTGGCCGCAAGGCGAACCCCGGTCGGGTGGGAACGATGATCGCGGTATCCACCGGCACCCCCGGCAATCCCAGACGGTCGGCGCAATACACCCCGCCGCCCAGTCGCAGCGGCTGTTGCATCAGTCCGCCCAAACCCCAGGCGGCCAGCCGCTCGCGCAACCAGGTTCGATGGTTAGCGATGCACTCCGGCAGCGGTTGACCGTCCCGCCGCAAGCGAAGACCATCATAATCCCAGCGTTGGCTGCCCGCTTGCAGCGTCAGTCGCTCCGCGCCAGCGGCCAGCGTCGTGAAAGACTGAGCGCCGACCGTGAAGGTCGCGCCGACCGTCAACGGCCACTCCCGCGTGGGGCGATCATCGTGACCCCAGGCCGGCCGCCACAGCACTTGCTTGCTGGGCGCGATGTTGGCCAGCCGCCAGTCGCCAGCCGCTCCACGGCGCAACAGCACATGTTCGCTATCGGCCTGTGGCGCTCGCAATGCCTCACGCCCCAGAATCACGCTTCGACCGGGTGCCAGCGTCACCGTCAGGGTGCGTGGCTCCTGCCAGGCGGGCGCCCGATACACTGTCCAAGCCACCGCCAGCACGGGCAACAGCCAGACCAGCAACAACCAGAATCGATGCCGGGATGTCATGGTGGACTCCGCGCGGCGATCAACGCCGTCAGCCAGTCCGCCACCACCGGTCCGCATTCCTCGCCACCGGTTCCGGTGGTATGGCTGATCAGGCAAGCGAACGCCAACCGGCGCGATTCGCCCGGCACCGCGCCAGGCTCCAACCAACCCACCAGCCAAGCGTTTTGCACCGCGCCGGTTTCATCCAGATCGGCGGTGCCGGTTTTGGCGTACAGAAAAGGCCGGATGGTCGCGAAGCGTGGGTCGGCGAACGCGGCGCGCGCGGTGCCGGCGCTGACCACGAGTTGCATCCCTTGGCGGATACGGTCGGTAGCGATGTCCAGCGCCGCGCCTTCCGCGTCGCTGGCGAGCCGCCCGTTCAATTCCGCCAGCAACCGGGGCGTCACCCGACGGCCAGTGGCGATGGCCGCCGCGACCTCGGCCAGTTGCAATGGCGTGACCTGCATCCGAAACCCCAGCGCCGCCAGCCGGACCTCGGTACGGCTGGTCATCGGGTCCAGCGTGGAAGCCGTTGTGCGCAGCGCGTCGTCGGACTCGACCACACCCGCCGGCAACAGACCGCCATCCAAATCCTGGGCCGCGCCGAAGCCGAGTCCAGCCGCCACGTCCAGTAGTGGCCGCGCGCCGCGCAGGGCATCCGGCGTCAGCGCCCGAACGCCTGCCAGTCCCGGCGCGGACGGATCGTCCAACAGGGTGGCGTCGGTGGTCTCCACCAGCCAGGCGAACCAGGTATTGAGCGAATCGCGCAGCGCCTGCGCCAGGCCATAGCGATCATCGCCATACCGTTGCATCCGCTCCAGCAGGCTCTCCGCCCCGGCCCCGCCTCGGAAATTATGCACCGCGGCCGGCGCGGGCCAGTCGTAACGGAGGCCCGGTTGACGCGCCCACGGCGCGCACCCTTCGGCGTGGGCGGGATAACAGGCGGCGCCCGCCCCAAAATCGTCGGTTTGCGCCAGCGGCAGTTGCACCCATTCCGGGCCGCTCAACCCGGCCAATAGCGGCGCCAGTTCTGGCCGCCGCGCCGCCTCTCGCTCCAACAGCAGCGCATCCACCAATTTGAACGCCGAACCCGCCGGGTACAATCCACCGCCGTCGTGTTGCCAGGCCCAGATTCGCAGCGGGTTGCGGCGCGGTTGACCGACCGCGAAGCTGTACAGATCGGCCCAGGCCGCGCCTTGCGGCGGTTCCGGACTATTGGCCACCGCCAGAATATCGCCCCGGTCAGCGTCCAGGACGACCAGACTGGCCACTCGTACCGCCCGATAAGGATCGGTAGGTTTAAAGGCCGCGCTGACCGCTGGCAATCGCCTCAGCAACGCCTGCCGCGCCGCCGCCTGCAAGGGGGCATCCACGGTCAGTCGTGCATCCACCGCCATGACGCCATATTCACCGAGCAGCGCCAGCGTGTGGCCCACCGCACTTTCGTGGGCCGGGTCCAACCCGACCAGCGCCGCCAATCCCAGCGCCCAGGCGGTCTCGGTGGGCTGGGCGCGTTCCAGCAATACGGCCCCGGCGCGGTCGCGCACCGTCACTTCGGCGGGCGGCGACCGGACCGGCGCGGCGCGCACAGTCGGCGGCGGATCACGCCAGACCAACCGTTCGCCCATACGCTGGATGTGGGCGAAGTCATAACGATACGCATCGGGAAACACCGTCGCTGGCAACGGTTGAAAATCCAGCGTCAGGCCGGTGGCGCCCTCATTCAGCTCCAAGCGCAACCAATAGGCCGCCGCATCATGCTCGCCGCAGGGCCGCGCTTCCAGACAGCGGGGGTCGCGAGCCAGTACCGTCGCCCCGGTCACGGTCGGAGTCACGCCCACCGCCAGTACCTCCAGCCGCGCGCCGTGTCGGGCCGGGCGATCCAGGGTCAGGCGAAATCGGACCGGTGGCCGCCCCGACAGCGCCGGCCAGCGCGCCACCCGCTGCCACGGCTCCCAACCACGCGGAATCTCGGCGAACAACCGCCCGGCCAGGGACGGCATGGTGGTGGTGAGCATCAACGGTGCGTCGCCCCATTCGGCTCGCCAGTCGCCCGTGGTGGGAGATTCCGGCCGCCAGCGCACCGCCGCCAGCAGTTGTCGGCTGTTGAACACGTCGATCTGCTGGCGCACGTAGCGGCCGGACGGGCTGAAATGCAACATCCGGTGAAGCTGGCGAACCTGCTCGTCCCACACTCCGCTCAACCAGTCGGGTTCGCCGTCACGTGGGGTCAGCCATTCCGAACGTTCGTTGGCGTAAAGTCGCCGCAGCGGCAAATCGGCCGGCGCGACCGCAATCCGGCCATCCGCGCCCAGCCGCAGCAAACCGGCGGCCAGCGCCCGGTCGAACAAATCGGCGTCCTCACGGCGCGGCGGCGACGCAGTAGGTGCGGTGTAATGTCCGGGCGTCAGATGCAATTCCCGCGTGGGTTGTCCATCGCCTGGATACCACAGCACGGTGCGCGGCTCGGTCCTGGAACCGATTTCTTCTTCGGCGATTGCGCCGTACACGCTGACCCTTAGCCGGCCAAGTGGACAATCCTGTTCCGCCAGTCGACGCACTCGAACCGCACGGTCGTAATGCTCAGCGCTCGACGATTCGCCGGCATTCCATAACAGCCAAAAGTCGCGCCGAAATGCCAGCGCTGGACCCGAACCGCTGGCCGTCGTGTCCGCCAGCAGCAATACCGGTCGGCGATCACGAATGGTTACCTGTAGCGGTTCATTGTCGGTGTAGGGCCGCAACGGCGCGCTGACCGGTTCCATCGTCACCGCGAACGCGGGCACGTCCACGCCGCCAGGACCATCGTCCAGCAAGGGATTCTTCAGGCCGTAATGCGCCGGGCGCGGCGGTTGCGCGGCTAGATTGGCGACGGCGGCTTCCCGGGCTTGCGCCCAATCCCAGCCAATGTAGAGCGGTAATAGCGTCGCGGCGGTGGCGGATGTCGAAACACGCTGGTCGCACAGTGAAACCTCCTGCTGACCGAGGAGTCGACGCGGTCCTTGGATAAGCAGCAGGCCCTGGCTGGGAACAAGGCGCTGAAAACCGGAGCCGGATGGAATGGTAAGCTCCGGGTCCGGAAAATCCGTCGGCAAGCGCGGAAGATCGACCGGGACCGCCGCCGGTTGCGTGTACAGAGCCGCCAGCCGTCCGTACAGTAGACCGACGCTCAGGAGAATGCCCAGCGCAAACAGTAATGGCGTTAAGGTTCGGCGGTAGACAGCGCCGTTCAGCGACGGTATGGGCTCCATGCAAAACGATGCGGGTAATGGTAAAATACTTGACCTGATGGTTGCGGACGAGTCTTTGACAAGCAAGCTGAAGCTCTCATTCTCACCTTACCGATGTGGGAATGCCATTCGAGTCGCTCCGGCGGTTCGCGGCGTCAAAACGTCGCCTTGGGCGGAACTCTCACGCTGAAGTATGGAAGCCAGATTAGACGGCGCTTTGTTTGCATCCACTCAGGCAGACGTGCGACATCGTGCCGCTTCCCACCGCGAAGAATTTCAGCCCACGATTTTGTTCGGTTTCGACCATCTTGATCCGGCATTTACTCAACTCCAGAAATTCCAGCAGCCAGACGCCACCGTAATCCACCAAGCTCCGCCCTTGATCGTCGCCCCGCCGAAAAAAGCGGTGCGCCGCAGCGGCGATCGCAGGCAATGGGATCTATATCCGATACTCTCGCCTCGGTTCGTTCAAGCCTCCGATAGGGGACCTTGAGTATTTATGCAACAATACTACTTCAATAACGATGGCCAGGATGGTTTGGCCTGGTCCGGCGGGTGACGGCACCCTCTGGCACACCACCAACCGCGGTTCCGGACCAATACCCTTGGTGGACTAAACCGGCTTGCCGGCGATGACAGACCACTGACCACCCCGCGTTCCAGTGACCCGCCCGCCACTAGTGGAGAATACGTATGCGCAATGGTGAGCAGATCGCGATCAATGGCCGGGACTACCAACTCGACGCCGTGCTGTCGAGCGGCGCGGGCAGCTACGGTGAAGTCTGGGCGGCCACCGACGTCACGGGCCGCGCCGTCGCCATCAAGCTGATCAACGCCGAGGCGATGAACCAGGCCGATCCAGCCTTGCACGGCCATTGGCGCGCGCATCTGGAGCGGGAAATCACCTTTCTGCGCGGCTTGGACGCTGACCAGTCCCGCCACGTCGTTACCCTGCTCGACCATGGCGCGGTGGATGGTCAACCCGCGTTGGTGCTGGAACGCTTGCAGGCCAATCTTGGCCAGTGGCTGGCGCAACTGCGAAGGGAGAACGCACCGCCGGACCTGACGCAAATCCTCGATTGGGCCGAGCAAATCCTGGACGGTTTGGATGTCGTCCACCAGGCCGGTTTCGTCTACCGCGACCTCAAGTTCAGCAATCTCCTGGTCGGCGACGATGGCACGCGGCTCAAGCTGGCCGATTTCGGCTCGCTCAAGCGCGAGAATGGCGACAATACCCGTTCGTTCATCGGCACTCCCGCCACCATGGCCCCGGAACAAGTGTTGCCCGCCCGCCAGGGGGCGGAGGGCTGCGAGTACGCCGTGGACTACCGCGCTGATTACTACGCGCTGGGATTGCTGCTGTTTACCCTGCTCACCGATCAGCCGACCACTACCGCTCAGCGCCGACTCAGTCAACTGCTGGCCCTGTACGGCCAGGAAGGCGCGGGCCAACGGGGCGCGCAACTGGGCGGACTGGACGACGAGGAGCGGGCGTTGCTGCGGCGCTCCATCGAATTCTGGACCGTGCCGGCGCGGCCGGAACAGGGTAGTGGAACAGCAGCGTTACTGGTCAACCTGATCGACCGATTGCTGGCTCGCGAACCGGTGGACCGGCCCGCCGATGCGTTGGAAATCCGCGCGGCGTTGGACCTGGCGCGCGTCGCTCCCTTTGCCGCACCGACGCTAACGCCCGACTGGAGTGCGCCGCCGCCCGTCACCGAACCACCGAACCGGCATCCGCGCCGCAACAATTCGCCATTGTCGGGGTTCCGGCGACGGTGGGTGTTGCTAACCGGCGCCGCAGGGTTGGCGGGTGCCGTAGCCTGGGCTGTCGTTCATCCGGTCAGCGAGATCGGCCCGGACCAGGCCGAACCGCTGCGCACCGTCATCGCGCCGCCACCCGCCAAGCTGGCCAAGCCAGCGGAACCCCCGTCGACGATCCCGTCCAGTCCATCCCCCACGGTTTCCGACACCGCGCCCGCGCCGCCAGCAACCACCGTCGCCCCCGTCGAGGAGACGCCCGCGCCGCCAGCAACCACTGACGCGCCGGTGGCGGAAGCGCCCGAACCGGTGGACGCGCCATCCCCGTCAGTGGTGGGAGCACCCGAACCGGCGATGGATGTTCCATCCTCGCCAGTGGTGGGGGCACCTGAACCGGCGGAGGCTGTATCCCCTCCGGCCCGAATTGCACCCACCCAGCCTCGGCTCGCCCCCAAACCCGCGTCGCCCGCGACCAAACAACGAGCCGTGGTTGCAACTCCACCCTCCCCTACTCCATCCCCTGTTGGAGAACCACGCCCCGCGATCCACGCCAAACCGTCAGCCCCTTTCAAACCCGCCAAACCCGCCCCCGCCGTTGCCGCCGACCGGCCCGGCGTTCATCCCCATTCGGCTCCGGTCGAACGGGCCGTGGTCATGGATCGTCCCACCACAACTCCCCGGATCGCGAAACCGACGCCGCCCGCCGCGCCGGAAGCACGGCAGCGCCCACTCACCGCCGCCCAGACCAGGCCCAAACCGCACGACAGCGGTTCATCCAGGCCGGCCGCTCAGACTCAGCCCACTGCTCGCGTCGCGTCGCGCCCACCGACGATGCCCAAACCGGTATCCAAGCCCGCCGATCCGGTCGCCCGCACCGAACCGCCCAGCCGGATTGCGTCGCGGACGGAACCCGTACCCGCCCTGCCGCCGATCAAGTTGGAGTCACGTTCGGAACCCGCGCCCGCCCTGCCGCCGATCAAGTTGGAGTCACGTTCGGAACCCGTGCCTGCCCCGCCGCCGATCAAGTTGGAGTCGCGCCCACAATCCGCTCCACCGAATTCCCCACCCATCGAATTGGTCAGCCGATCCGGCGCCACTGCCCCGACCGTGTCGCGCGCCAACCCCAAACCTAGGCCCGCTTCCCCTTCGGCGGCTCCCCCAGCGCAATCCGCCGATCCGATCACTCAGTTTCGGGATGACGCCGGTCGCGCCGCCGCTGAATTTGGCCATCTGGTCGGCCACGCCAGCACCACGGTCAGCAACGAGGTACGGCGAGGTTTGGAAGCCGCCGATCAGACCGTGGGACGCTGGACGGGGCGTTGCCGCCCAGCGGATGGCTGTCAGGAGGCCCGGGTCGAGCGTCGCGACCGCTGGACCGACCGCCGTCGCGGCAACGCAGTCGCGCCGCGAGAGTCTCCAACGCGATATAGCGAGGATGACGGGTTTGCAAGGCCACCGCCGCGCCAGTACCGTGACGATTATCGCTGAACTTCGGCCCTTTCGGCGTCCGCCGCGCCGTCCAGACCTTCCTGAGCGGCGACCAGACGCAGCGCCATCTCGAACGCCTGTTGGGTAAACGCCAGCACCTCGGCGAACCCTGGGTCCGATAATGATCGGGCAATATCGCGGCTACGGTAGATGTTGATGAACTGGCGTTCGCGCTCATATTGCAGGGACAACCGGCCCACACCCCAGTCTTCCAGGATTTGCCAGAGCTCGGGCCGGTAGGTCCGGGCTAGTCGCATCACGACCGGCACTGGATCGCGCCGAGCCAACAGCGCCGCCAGGCGCAGGATCAGATCGAATGACAGCGCCGCCGTGCCTTTCTCCACACCCGCCAACAGAGAATGATCCTTCAGGTTCAGTGCGGTATTGAGGTCATCCAAGGTCAGGCCAGCCACCAGCCGCAAGTCGCGCAGATACTCACCGGCCTCCCTCATGGTTTCGGCCTGATCGGGACTGAGCATGAGCGCCTTGCTGACCCGCCACGGCGTTTCGGCGGTTTTCGTCACCTTGCGCAGGGTATCGGTCAAGGTATCGGCCACCGCGCCGGGCAGCCGGGTCAACCGCCCGACCAGCGAGGGTGATGCGGTCACCGACGCCGGTTGGCCAGGCGCGGGGAGCGGCATGGAATCGACGGTTTTCGTTTTGACCGATGGCTTCGCTTTCGCGGTTTTATCGTGAGGCGGTTTGGCGGGGAGCTGCTCGCTGCTCATCTCGATCTCTCTATCGTGGCCTGAACGGGTTGCTACGCACCGCCACTCCACTACCCGGACGGTCGGGGTAGCGGACCCAGTTCGGAACAGCGGGCGTGCAGCAACTCCTGAACCAGGCGGGCTAGCTGTGGAGCCTGACGGTTGTTGGGCGTGTGCGCGAAAAAGTAGGGTTCCCGGCCCTCGTCCAGCCATAGCGCCAGCTTGTCCAACCATGGTGCCAGAAACGGCCGGTTCGCCTCCACGCTGGGATGGCCGATGTAGCGGATAAACGGGCGTGGCCCCAGGCTGATGGCATGGACTGGCAAACGGGGCTTCTTGCCTTGCGCGCTTCGGGTGTCGGGATCGGCGGGGTCGGCGCTGAACAGAGCGCGGCTGTCCAGCATCACCCGGTCGATGCCCAGATCGAACAATAGCCGGTTCAGTTGTCGTTCTTCCTCCCCTTTGGCGAAGAAAGCGCGATGCCGCACCTCCACGGCGTATTGGAATTCCTTCGGCAGCCCGGTGAGATAATCGCGCAGCGTCGACAGGTCGCCTGGGCCAAAGCTGGGCGGCAATTGCAGGAAACTGGGTCCCAGTTTCCCAACCTCGGCCAGCGGCGCCAGCCGATCCAAAAATACCGTTGTCTCCGCCGCGACCACGCGCAACCGCTGCTCATGGCTGATGGCGCGCGGGAATTTGAAACAGAACCGAAATCCCGGCGCGGCTTCTTCCCGCCAGCGGGCGACCGTTTCCGATTTGGGCAAACCGTAGAAACAATTGTTACCTTCGACCGTATCGAACGCCGCCGAATACTGGCGCAGGAAATCGCCCGGCTTGGCCCCGGTGGTGAACAATCCTCCAATCCAGTCGCGATTGCTCCAGACCGGACAGCCGAGATGATAACGCGCAACAGTCATTTCGCCAGGACCACGCAAAAACCCCTTTCTCCCGATTGCGGGAGAAAGGGGCAGGGAAAGTGTTCTTCAGTCGGTTCGCTTCAAAAGCGGGATTGGGCGCCTCTTAAATCCGCATCCGGCCTTATCCACCGAATGGAGTCTATCCTATCCCCATCAGCGTTGCCGCACCACCTGATAAGGGCGGGTCGGATAGGTGACCGGCGCGCTCCAGATATGCACCAGCCGGCTGAACGGGAACACCAGAAAGACCGTCATGCCCAACACCATGTGCAGCTTGAACAGGAAGCCGATATCGGACACGAACGTGACGGCTTCGACCGGATCGAAGGTGACGATATTCCGCGCCCAGCCCATCAGATTCAGCATGTTGTGGCCGTCCAGATGCATCAGCGACACCGGAATGGTCAGCAGGCCGAGAATCAACTGCGCGTACAGCAACAACAGGATGAAGATGTCCATCCGAGTGCTGGTGGCGCGCACCCGCGGATCGGTCAGCCGCCGCTGCACCAGCATGGTCAGGCCAGCGAAGCACATCAGGCCAAAGACGCTGCCAGCGACAATGGCCAACACCTGCTTGGCGCTGGCGGAAACGCCCAGAGCGTGCAGGATTTCCGGAGGAGTCAACATGCCGAAGAAGTGGCCGAAGAACAGCAAAATGATGCCGACGTGGAACAGATTGCTGGCCAGCCGCATGTTCTTGTCGCTGAGAATCTGGCTGGAATGCGCCTTCCAGGTGAACTGATCGCGGTCGAAGCGCGCCAGGCTGCCGAGCAGGAACACCGCGCCAGCCAGATAGGGATAGACGCCAAATAACAGGGTATCGAGATAACTCATCATCGTAGCCTCGTTTGTTTCAATCCGCGCCCATTCATTGCGGCGGCGGGCGAAATGCTCTTGAAAGACTCACAGGAAACGGGCTGGCTGTGGCGTCGAATCGCGCCGGGGCGTCCAGTGCACCGATTGCGCCGCACCGGACGCCGGACGGGAGCTTCCGCAGTTTTCCGGGTTCGCTAGAAAAGTCACCGCTTCCTCTTCCCAAATCTTGTCCATGTTCACCAAGGTTGGATCCGGCCCTTCGATGGCGGCCTGGCGGCGAATGTCCTCGATCTCCGCCGGCTCGCCAACCAGCGCGGCGAGCGCGTCGAAGATGACGCGATAGTCGCTGCCGCGCTCCGCCAACCGCGCGCCGAGCAACGCCATGACGTGCATCGCGTCGGCCAACAGGTCCAGCGCCTCGCCCATCGGCCGCTGCGCCAGATACTCCAGGAATAGCGGGATATAATCGGGCAACTCACGGGCGCTCAACTCGAAACCGTGTTGGCGATAGACATCCAACAGATTGACCATGGCTTGACCGCGATCCCGCGACTGACCGTGGATGTGTTCGTACAAATGCAGCGACAGGGCGCGGCCCCGGTCGAACGTCGCCACGTACCGTTCCTGCCATTCCAACAAATCGGTTTGTTCCAACCGATTCATGAACGCTTGCAGCGCCCACCGCTCCCGCTCCGGCAACAGCTTTTCCCGACCCAGCACGTCCGCCATTTCGTTCAACGCCGCCTGCGTATCCGCTTGCGGATAACACAGCAGGGCCGACAGGATTTTCAGGGTTTTCATCGTTTCACCTCGTCAGCGGTAGGGCGGGCGCTGCCCACCCTACATTTTTCAGGCCTTGGCCGGCGGTTCCGCCCTGATGGGGAGCGCCCGCCGGGTGGTCACCTTCTTCCCGCCAAAGAGGTTGGTCTTGTCGGTGCCCGGCGAGCAGCCGTTGCCGAAGCTGAAACCGCAGCCGCCGCGTTCGCCGAAGGCGTCGTAGGTGGCGCTGGCGTACTCGCGGTGCGAGGTTGGAATGACGAAGCGATCCTCGTAATTCGCAATCGCTAGATAGCGGTACATCGACTCGACTTGGTCGATGCGTAGGTTGACCGCCTTCAACACGTCCTCCCTCACCTCGCCATCCACCTCCTTGGCGCGCATGTAGGCGCGCATCGCCAGCATCCGCTCCAGCGCCAGCTTGACCGGCTTTTCATCCCCGGCGGTCAGCAGGTTCGCCAGATACTTCAGCGGAATCCGCAGCGAACCGACATCGGGGATGATGCCGTTCATGCCGATTTGGCCGGCTTCGGCGCGGGCCTGAATCGGCGACAGCGCCGGCACGTACCAGACCATTGGCAGGGTGCGGTACTCGGGATGCAGCGGGAAGGCGATCTTCCAGTCAATCGCCATCTTGTAGATGGGCGAATCCTGAGCGGCTTTCAGCCAGGCGTCGGGGATGCCGGCCTTGCGCGCCTCGGCCTGCACGGTCGGGCTGTAGGGATCAAGGAACATGTCAAGCTGCGCCTGATACAGGCTCTGCTCGTCGGCGACGCTGGCGGCTTTTTCGATCCGGTCGGCGTCGTACAGCAGCACGCCCAGATAGCGGATGCGGCCCACGCAGGTTTCCGAGCACACCGTCGGCTGGCCGGACTCGATGCGCGGGTAGCAGAGGATGCACTTCTCCGACTTGCCGGTGTTCCAGTTGTAGTAAATCTTCTTGTACGGACAGCCGGACACGCACATCCGCCAACCGCGACACTTGTCCTGGTCGATCAGGACGATGCCGTCTTCCTCGCGCTTGTAGATCGCGCCGCTGGGGCAGGAGGCGACGCAGGCCGGGTTCAGGCAGTGCTCGCACAGGCGCGGCAGGTACATCATGAAGGTGTTTTCGAACTCGCCGTAAATCTCCTTCTGCACGTCCTCGAAGTTGTAATCTTTCGAGCGTTTAGCGAATTCGGTGCCGAGGATTTCCTCCCAGTTCGGCCCCCAATGAATTTTCTCCATCCGCTCGCCGCTGATGGCGGAACGGGGCCGGGCGACCGGCATGGCCTTCGACTCCGGCGCGTTGTGCAGATGCGCGTAGTCGTAATCCCACGGCTCGTAGTAGTCGTCGATGGCCGGCAGGTCGGGATTGGCGAAGATGTTGGCCAGAATCCGCCACTTGCTGCCTTGCTTCGGTTCGATCTTACCGTCCCTGCGCCGTTTCCAGCCGCCGTTCCATTTGTCCTGATTCTCCCACTCCTTGGGATAGCCAACGCCAGGTTTGGTCTCGACGTTGTTGAACCAGGCGTATTCCACCCCGTCCCGCGAAGTCCAGACGTTCTTGCAGGTCACTGAACAGGTGTGGCAACCAATGCACTTGTCCAGGTTCAGGACCATGGCGATTTGCGCGCGTACTTTCATGATCAATGCGCCTCCACGGTGGTGGCTTCGGACGAAGTTTCGTCGTCCATCCAGTCGATCTTGGCCATCTTGCGGACGATGATGAACTCGTCGCGGTTGGCGCCGACGGTGCCGTAGTAGTTGAAGCCATAGCTTTGTTGAGCGTAACTGCCGATCATGTGGGTTGGCTTCAGCACCGTGCGAGTGACCGAGTTGTGAATGCCGCCCCGCGTGCCGGTAATTTCGGAACCGGGCGTGTTCACGATCTTTTCCTGGGCGTGGTACATCATCGACATGCCTTCCGGCACCCGCTGACTGACCACCGCCCGCGCCGCGATGGCGCCGTTGAGGTTGTAGGCCTCGATCCAGTCGTTGTCCTCGATGCCCGCCTTTTGGGCGTCCACTTCGGAAATCCAGATGATCGGGCCGCCGCGCGACAGGGTCAGCATGATCAGATTGTCGGTGTAGGTACTGTGGATGCCCCACTTCTGGTGTGGGGTGATGAAATTCAGCACGATCTCCTTGTGGCCGTTCGGTTTCTGGCCGATGATCGGCGCGACCGTCTTCATGTCCACCGGTGGCCGGTAGGTGCACATGGCTTCGCCGAAACCCAGCATCCACTGGTGATCCTGGTAGAACTGCTGGCGGCCGGTCACGGTGCGCCATGGAATCAGTTCGTGGACATTGGTGTAGCCGGCGTTGTAGGACACATGCTCATCCTCCAAGCCCGACCAGGTCGGCGACGAGATGATCTTGCGCGGCTGGGCCTGAATGTCGCGGTAGCGAATCTTCTCGTGCTCCTTGGGCAGAGCGAGATGGGTATGGTCACGTCCGGTGATCTTGCTCAGCGCCGCCCAGGATTTCACGGCGACATGGCCGTTGGTTTCCGGTGCCAGCATCAGCACCACCTCGGTAGCGTCGATGTCGCTGTCGATGCATGGCCGGCCCTTGGACACGCCTTCCTCCCGCACCGTGTAATTCAGCGTCACCAGCGCATCCACCTCATCCTGGGTGTTCCAGGAGATGCCCTTGCCGCCGTTGCCCAGTTTGTCCATCAGGGGCCCGAGCGAGGTGAACTTCTTGTAGGTGTTGGGATAGTCGCGCTCGACCACGATCAGGTTGGGTGCGGTCTTACCGGGGATCAGGTCGCATTCGCCCTTCTTCCAGTCCTTCACATCCGGCATGGCCAGTTCGGTCGGTGTATCGTGCAGGGTGGGCAAGGCGACGATGTCCTTCTCCACGCCGAGATGGCCGGGGCAGGTCTCTGAGAACGCCTTGGCGATGCCCTTGAAGATGTCCCAGTCGGTCCGCGACTCCCAGGCCGGGTCCACCGCCGCGCTCAGCGGGTGAATGAACGGGTGCATGTCGCTGGTGTTGAGGTCGTTCTTCTCATACCAGGTTGCCGTCGGCAGCACGATGTCCGAATACAGGCAGGTGGTGGACATGCGGAAGTCCAGCGTCACCAGCAGATCGAGCTTGCCGTGCGCGGCGTCGCGCCACTTCACTTCCAGCGGCTTCTCACCGCCTTCCTCGCCCAGATCCTTGCCCTGCACGCCGTGGGTCGTGCCTAGCAGGTACTTGAGGAAGTATTCGTGGCCCTTGCCGGAGGAGCCGAGCAGGTTGGAGCGCCACACGAACAGATTGCGCGGGAAGTTAACCGGGTTATCCGGGTCTTCGAAGGCGAAGTTGACCTTGCCCGCTTTCAGGTTCTCGGCTAGATACGCGGCGGGCGTTTGGCCGGCGGCCTCGGCGGCCTTGGCGAACGTTAATGGATTGGCGTCGAAGTGCGGCGCGGTCGGCAGCCAGCCCATGCGCGCAGCGCGCACGTTGTAGTCGATCTGCGCCCCCTGCCACTGTTTCGGATCAGCCAGCGGCGAGAGCACTTCGGTCATCGCCAGCTTCTCGTGCCGCCACTGGCTGCTGTGGACGTACCAATACGAAGTGGAATTCATGTGCCGGGGCGGGCGGTGCCAGTCCAGCGCGAAGGCCAGCGCGGTCCAACCGGTTTGCGGGCGCAGCTTCTCTTGGCCGACGTAATGCGCCCAGCCGCCGCCGCTCTGGCCGACGCAGCCGCACATCATCAGCATGTTGATGACGCCCCGGTAGTTCATGTCCATGTGATACCAGTGGTTCATCGCCGCGCCGATGATGATCATCGACTTGCCGTGGGTCTTGTCAGCGTTCTCGGCGAACTGGCGGGCGATGGTGATGATCTGGTCGCGCGGCACGCCGGTGATCTTCTCCTGCCAGGCTGGGGTGTAGGGGACGTCATCATCGTAAGTCTTGGCGACATTGCCGCCGCCCAGCCCTCGATCAAGACCGTACTGGGCCAGGGTCAGGTCGTACACCGTGGCAACCAGCGCCTCGCTACCATTCGCCAGCTTGACCTTCTTCGTCGGCACGTTGCGCACCTGAATTTCGCTGTGGCTGGTGCAGGCGAAGTGCGGGTGATGGGTCGAACCGAAATACGGGAAGGCAACCGGCACCACCTCGTCTCGAATTTCGTTCACCGACAACCGCAACTGGGTTTCCGCGCCGGTCAGGGATTCCTTCGGCTCCAGATTCCACTTGCCGACCATGCCGTCTTTCTCGCCCCAACGGAAACCGATGGAGCCGTTCGGAACAATCAAATTGCCGCTGTTTTCGTCGAAGGCCAGCGTTTTCCATTCGGGATTATTGGCCTGACTGGCGTTGCCGTTCAGGTCAGAGGCGCGCAGGAAACGACCGTTGACGTAGGTGCCATCCTCCCGCTGATCCAGCAGCACCAGCATGGGAAAATCGGTCTTGGTGCGGACGTAATCGGTGAAATAGTCCGATTTGCCATCGAGATAGAACTCGCGCAGGATGACGTGACCCATCGCCATCGCCACGG
Source organism: Candidatus Contendibacter sp. (assembly GCA_031732755.1). Lineage (GTDB taxonomy): Bacteria > Pseudomonadota > Gammaproteobacteria > Competibacterales > Competibacteraceae > Contendibacter. The sequence goes on along the minus strand of JAVMKI010000006.1, from coordinate 8,534 downwards.
CGGCGTCAGTGCCTTGCTTGGGGTGCAGCCAGATGTCGGCGAACTTGGAGGCTTCGGCGTAGTCCGGCGTCACCACCACGACCTTGGTTCCCTTGTAGCGCACTTCGGTCATGAAGTGCGCGTCGGGGGTGCGGGTCTGCGGCACGTTGGAACCCCACATCATCAGGAAAGTGGAGTTGTACCAGTCCGCCGATTCCGGCACGTCGGTCTGTTCGCCCCAGACCATCGGGCTGGCCGGCGGCAAATCGCAGTACCAGTCGTAGAACGAACCGCAAGCCCCGCCGATCAGCGACAGGTAACGGGAGCCGGCGGCGTAGGAAATCATGGACATCGCTGGAATCGGCGAGAAGCCGTAGATACGGTCCGGGCCGTATTTTTTAGCGGTGTAAACATTGGCGGCGGCGATGATCTGATTGACCTCATCCCAGGTCGAACGGACAAGACCGCCCAAGCCGCGCTTGCTCTTGTATTCGGTCGCCTTGGCCGGGTCTTCGACGATGGAGGCCCAAGCGTCCACCGGGTCTTTCTTCTCCGCCAATGCTTCGCGCCATAGTTTGAGCAGCCGGCCACGCGCCATCGGATATTTCACCCGGTTGGCGCTGTAGAGATACCAGCTATAAGACGCCCCGCGCTGGCAACCGCGCGGCTCGTGATTGGGCAGATCGTCGCGGGTGCGCGGATAGTCGGTCTGCTGGGTTTCCCAAGTCACCAACCCATTTTTGACGTAGATTTTCCAGCTACAGGAACCGGTGCAGTTTACGCCGTGGGTGGAGCGCACGACCTTGTCGTGCTGCCAGCGGGCGCGGTAGGCATCTTCCCAGCCACGATCCTCGTTGGTGACGATGCCGTGCTCGCCGGAGAAGGTGTCGGTGACTTTCTTGAAGAAATTCAGCCGGTCCAGAAAATGGCTCATAGCGATTGACCTCGGATGAAACGTAGGTTGGGTTAGGCCGTTAGGCCGTAACCCAACAGGGTTATGGTGATACACCCCATGTTGGGTTACGCGCGGCGCGCTAACCCAACCTACTCATTACTCCCTAATTAACAAGGCTTCTCCGCCCCTTTGCGGGCGTAAAACCACCAGTTGATGGCGATGTTGAACAGGTAGAAAACCGCCACGCCGTAGAAAAAGGCGTTAGGCGAACTGGTCGCGGCGAACGACCAGCCAATCAGCATTCCGAAAATGAACGGGCCGAACGAGGCCATCGCCGAAGTCCAGCCGATAATGCCACCGGCCTGGCGCGGCTCGAAAATCATCGGCATCTGCTTGAAGGTGCTGGCGTTGCCGACGCCGCTGAAGAAAAACACACCCAGCATCAGCCCGACGAACAGCGGGAAGTCAGCCATCGAGGCGGGATGAGTGTAGAAGGTCACGCCGATGGCGCAGGCCAGCAGGCCAATGCCGGACCAATGGGTGACGATGGCGCCGCCCAACTTATCGGAGATCGGGCCAGCGATCACCCGGGCGGTGGCGCCGACCAGTGGGCCGAGAAAGGCCCAAGCCAGCGGGTCCGGGCCACCTGGCAGCACTGTGTACATCTGCTTGATCATCAGCGGGAACGTGGCGGCGAAGCCAGAGAACGAGCCGAAGGTCATGATGTAGAGCGACGTCATCCAGAAGCCGTGGAGGTTGCTGAAGCGAAAGATGTCAAGTTGCTCGCGGAAGTTGGCTCGCACTGGCACCGACTTCAGCATCGCCCAGGCGGCGATGGCGAACACCACGATGAACGGCACGTAAACCAACGCCGCGTTTTGTAACCACATTGGCTTGGTAGCGGCACCCGGCACGGTGGGCACGAAGGTTTGGGACGCACCGGCCAGCGTGCCGAACAGCGCGAAACCGATGATCCATGGCGTGACGAACTGCACCACGCTGACCCCGAAATTGCCGATGCCGGCCTGAATCGCCAGCGCCGTGCCCTGGAGCCGTTTCGGGAAAAACAGACTGGTCGAGGGCATAAACGACGAGAAATTACCGCCGCCCAAGCCGGCTAGGAAAGCCAGCAGAAGGAGTATCCAGTAAGGAGTAGTCGGGTCCTGGATCGCGTAGAACCAACCCAGTGCGGGAATCAGCAGCGACAGGGTCGAGAAGGCCACCACATGGCGGGTGCCGTACAGCGGGATCAGGAAGGTATGGATGGCGCGCAAAATACCGGCGGCCAGCCCTGGCATGGCCGCCAGCCAGAACAACTGGGTCGGCGTCAGTTTGAAGCCGATGTTGGGCAGGCGCACTACCAGGGCGCTGACCATAAACCAGACGATGAATGCCATCATCAGGTTCAGGGTGGTGATAGTCAGCGTCTTCCAGGCCAGCGGTTTGCCGGTACTCTCCCAAAACCCCGGGTCTTCCGGGGTCCAGATACTCAACCAAGTACGAGGGTTGTGTTCGGTCATTGAGAAGATGCTCCAGTCGCGGAAGGATATTGTTTTTAGGTTCATTTCTCCCTCACCCATCCCCTCTCCCAAAGGAAAAGGGAACATTACTCTCCTCTCCCAAAGGGAGAGGAGATGGGGGTGAGGGAGCAAGTCAACACGGCACCTCGGCCTGCTTGCCCACATACCATTTCCAGGTGATGAACAGGCAACTCAGATAAAAGAGGCTGAAGAAGAGCAGCGCGCCTTGGAAACCGCCAGTCAGCCCGATGGACGCGCCGTAGGCGATGGGAATGAAGAATCCGCCGAACGCGGCCACCGCCGAACTGAAGCCCAGCGTCGCGGCGGCCTCGGTGATCCCCACGCGTCGCGCCTGTTCCAGCGCCGCTTCGCCCTGGCCAGCCGCTTCCCGCTCACGCAGCGCGCGGAAGATGGTCGGGATCATGCGGAAGGTGGAGCCATTGCCGATGCCAGCGCCCAGGAACAGGATCAGGAACATCAGCACGAACCCCACCACGCTGCCGCCGCCCTCCCCGCTGGGCAGAAACGGAACCGCCGCCAGCGAAGCCGCCGCCATGACCGCGAAGCTCCAGAAGGTAATCGCCGCGCCGCCTTGGCGGTCAGCCAGCCAACCGCCGATAGGCCGCACCAGCGCCGCCAGCAACGGACCGATAAACGCGAACTTGAAGGCGTCCACCGTCGGAAACTCGGTGTTGACCAGCATCGGGAACGCAGCGGCCAGCCCGATGAACGAGCCGAAGGTGCCGGTGTAAAGCCAGCTCATCAGCCACTGGTGCTTGTGTTTCATGATCGCCACCTGCTCGGCGAAACCGGCCTTGACGCTGGCGATGTTGTCCATGCCAAAGTAAGCGGCCACGGCGGCGGCGACGATGAACGGCACCCAGATGAAACCGGCGTTCTGCAACCAGATTTGCGTGGTCGCGCCGTTGTCGTCGGTCAGGGTCTGGGCGCTGCCGCCCAGAATCAGCAGGGCTCCGCCGTAAATCGCAATCGGGGTGATCAACTGCGCCAGTCCGACGCCCAGATTGCCGACGCCGGCGTTCAAGCCCAGCGCGGTGCCTTGCAGCCGTTGCGGATAGAAGAAGCTGATGTTGGCCATGCTGGAGGAGAAGTTGCCCGCACCCAGGCCGCACAACAAAGCAATCGCCACGAACACCGCGTAGTGGGTGTTGACATCCTGCACCGCGACGCCAATCCACAAGGTCGGCAACAGCAACAGGGCGGTGCTGAACACGGTCCAGTTGCGCCCGCCGAAGATCGGCACCACGAAGGAATACAACACGCGGAACAACGCGCCGGACAGGCCGGGCAGCGCCGCCAGCCAGAACAACTGGTTCGGGGTGAAGTGGAAGCCGACCTTGGGCAACTTGACCACGATCACGCTCCACACGACCCAGACCGCGAAGGCCAATAGCAGGGCAGGCATCGACAACCACAGGTTGCGGTTCGCCATCGCGCGGCCAGTCTTTTCCCAGAAACTTTCGTCGTCCGGCCGCCAGTCGACCAGCAGATGTCGCCGCCGATGCACTCGCTCGACCAACTCGGCTCCGGCCAATTCGGCGCGGACCTCGGCGTGGCGCTCTAAAATCTCCTCGCGCTCGTTCTTCTCGGCCACCCAGGTCCAGATCATGGTGACCACCACCAGCAGGAAGATCAGCATGAAGCAACTGCTGCGCACGCCGATGGCGTCGGCGGCGACGCCGAACATGATCGGCAGGACAAACCCGCCCAGGCCGCCGATCAGGCCGACGATGCCGCCAACCACGCCCATCTGAGTGGGATAATGATCGGCCAGACTGCGGTAGACGCTGGCTTTACCGAAGCCTTGCGCCATACCGACGATGAACGCCAGCGCCGTGAACAGTACGATGCCCACGGCCAGATTGACCGAGACCTCGCCCTTGATACCGTGAATGATGAGAGTGGTGGGCGGATAGCTGAGGATGAACAGGCAAATCAGGCTGATCCACAGCACCCACCAGGTCACGACGTTGCCGCCCCACTTGTCCGAAGCCCAGCCGCCTAGGGCGCGGATCGCGCCGGAAGGCAGATCGAAGAAGATGGTCAGAAATGCGGCGGTGGCCAGCGGCAGGCCGTATTCGCCGACGTAGTATTTGGGCAGCCACAGCGCCAGCGCCACAAATCCGCCAAATACGAAAGAGTAGGACAAGCCAAAGCGCCAGACCCGGGGGTCGATCAACGGCGTGAGTTGCTGGCCCAAGGTCGGCCGGGGCCGGTTCTCCTGAGCGCCCTTTTCGTGCAGCGGGTCGGTGTAGGTGAAGAACCAGAACAGCACCGCCATCGCCACCATGGCGACGGCGTAGATTTTCGGCACCATCTGCCAAGCGCCGAAGGCAGCGATGATCATAGGAGCGATGAACTTGGTCAGCGAGGAGCCGGCGTTGCCGGCGCCAAAGATACCCATCGCTGTGCCTTGGCGTTCCTTGCTGAACCAGGCCGAGGTGTAGGCGATGCCGACCGCGAACGAACCGCCAGCCAGCCCCACGAACAAACCCAGCACGAGGTATTGCCAATACTCGGTGGCGTAGGACACCAGCCAGGTTGGAATCGACACCAGGAGCATCTGGATGAAGAACACGACTCGCCCGCCGTAGCGGTCGGTCAGGATGCCCAGCGGCAGGCGCACCAGCGAACCGGTCAGGATCGGGGTAGCCACCAGCAGGCCGAATTCGGTTTCGTTGAGATTCAGTTCGGCCTTGATCTTGATCCCAATCACGGAAAACATGACCCATACGGCGAAATTCACCGCAAAGGACATGGTATTCATCGTCAGAACGGAAATTTGCCTTTGTTGGAACGTAGCCATTGCGAACCTCGCGAGAATGCTGCGGGTGCAATACTACGCGCGCCAAGGACAAATACCTTGATGGTCATCAAGGTATTTCCGCCCGTTTTCGGAGGGTTACAACGAGAATCTACTTCTTTGGAGATACCCGGTTATTTTATATAAAGTATTGATTTAAATTTTATTATCGACAAAATCATGAGTTGTGCGCGCGGTGCCGGGAAATGGATAACTCTTTGGTGGTATCTCGAAATACCTGACGATCTCTCGCAGCGGGCCGCCCGCGAACGCGCCAGGTCTTCAACCGATCCGCCCGCCCCGCTCCTTGTGAAAACTGCTCCTGACCGCCCAAATCGCCGCTTCGACTCGCGAGGCCAAACCCAACTTTTGCAATAAATGCTTGACATGCACCTTCACGGTCCCTTCCGTGATCTTCAACTCGCGGGCGATCAGTTTGTTGCTATGGCCCACGGCAATGAGCGAGAGAATTTCTCGTTCCCGCTCGGTCAGCTTGGCGCTGTCCGCCGGTTTGGGCTGGCTTTCATGGCGCAGGGCGTTGGCTAGAATCTCCGTAACCTGTTCGCTGAGCGCCATGCGGCCCTGCGCCGCAGCCTTGAGGCCGTCCAGGACCTCCTCGGGTTCCATGTCCTTGAGCAGATAACCATCGGCGCCGGACCGCAGCGCCGCGACCACGTCGTCCTCGTGATCGGAAACGGTGAGGACCACCACTCGGACATCCGGGTCGGTGGCCTTGAGCGCTTTCAACGTGTCCAGCCCGCTCAAACCGCGCATGTTCAAATCCAGCAGGATCAAATCCGGCTGGAGCTGTCGGGCCAGCTCCAGTCCCTGGCGACCATCACCGGCTTCACCGACGACGCGCAGGGAGCCTTCCAGAGCGATGAGTTGCAGAATCCCCTTGCGCATCAATGGATGATCGTCGATGACCAACACCGTCTGAACTTCGTCGAACATGGTGTGCCTCGTGGTCAATCTTGGCTGCCCAACCTTCGTTGGGCAATGGGGATAAATCGTAGCAGGACCAGCAAACCACCGGCGGGTCGGGCTTGCAGCTCCAAGGCGCCGCCCAAGCGCTGCGTCCGTTCGCGCATGATGTTGAGGCCGAAATGGTTCTCGCGTTCGGGCTTGGCTGGCAGGCCAACACCGTCATCGCCGATGCTGACGACCACCTCGCCCGTGCTCGGGCCTTGCAGCCGGACGGTGATCCGGCTGGCGCGGGCGTGTTGCACCGAGTTGTTCAAGGCTTCCCGGACGATCTGCATGACATGAATCTGCTCGTTGGGACTGAGCGCGCATCGCCAGTCGGCGCAATCCAGTTCCACGGGCAACCGACCGCGTCGGCTGAATTCCTCGACCACCTCGCGCAAGCTGTCCTCCAATCGGGGATGTTCCATCTTCAGGCGGAAGGTGGTGAGCAGTTCGCGCAACTGGCGGTAGGCGCTGCTCAGACCCTCGCGCAACTCGGCGACGATATCGCGCACCTCTGCGGTCGGCTCCGCGCCACCGAGCAGGGTTTGCAGGCGGCTGATCTGGATTTTCAAATAAGACAGCGACTGCGCCAGGGAATCGTGCAACTCGCGGGCAATGGCGTTGCGCTCTTCCAGTAATGCCAGTCGCCGGCGATGCTCGGTCTGTTCGTTGGCCCGCAGCGCGGCGGCGACATTGTGCGCCACCGCTTCCAGTAGCGGCAGTTGCCAGGCGGCAGCCGATTCCAGGCCGGGATTGCGAACGATCAACACGCCGAACTGCTGATCCTGCTCCTTGACTGGAATCGAAAAGGCGTCGCTGCCGACGGCGAGCGGATGGGTAGCGCCGTCCTTCAAGCAAACGTCGCAGTTCGGGCGCGTGCAAAACGACGGCATTCCCCGTGGGCGTGACCGGGCCGAGAAGACCTGGGTGGCCTGACGGGCGGTGGGATGCATCAGGCAGAGCGTGACCGAACCCGTGCCGGTCAGCTTTTCGATTTCCGCCAGCAACGCTCGATAGGTTGCTTCATCGGGAGCCGACTCGCTGAGACGTCGAGCGGCATGGTACAGCAGTTCCAGCGAGCGATTGCTGAGGCGCAACGCCTGGGTTTGTTGTTCGACCCGCGCTTCCAGATCCGCGTACATCGCCGATAGGTCGGCCGCCATCAGATTGAAGGCGTGACCCAGCACCCCCAATTCGTCGTTGCCGACGTGGCTGGCGCGGACCGACAGATCGCCGCCGCGCGCCTTGCGCGCCAGTTCCACCAGTTCGCGCAGCGGTGCCACCACGCTGGTGTGCAACTGGTACATGGCGGCGAAAATCAGCATCAGGGTCATGAACAAGGCCACGCCCTGCACCAGCCGCAACAGCAGGATCTTGGCCTCGGTATCCTGCTCCAACAATTTGACGAAAGCATCCAGCTTGGCGACAAAGTCGTCCACTTGACTGAGGTAGGCGGTAGAGGAGAAATGACCGGTGGCGGAGACTTGCAGGATTGGTTTCAGAGTCTCACGCCAAAACGATTCAATGGTTCGGAGCATCCGGTTTCGCGAATCGCTCGCCGTTGGTCCAATCGCGCCGGTCTGCCAGAGTCGCTCCAGCCGACGCTCGAATCCACTGATTTCCTGGGTGACTTCGTCGGTGTGGCTGGCGGCGTCGCCAACCGGATTTTGCAAGCGGGTGGCGATGCGATAGGACTGCATGCGCAGCGAACCAGCCAGGTTGATCGCGGCGGCGTCGCCCTTGCTGGACTCGGCGATGAATACCGAACTGATCATGCTCAGCAACGCCAACAGCACGATGCCGCCCATGGTCAGGCCGCTGCGAAAGATGATGGAGCGGTTGTTTTCCACGGGAAGACTCTCTATGTCGTCTACGGAACTGATCGCAGCGGCAGTTTACTGCTTTTGCCGATTTTGCAGGGTTGCGGGGTGGACGGGTAAAACGAAGCCCACCACCCGTGGATTGCCAAGGAAGGTGGATTGTGCGTCGCTCATCCGTCGTGCCCGTCGTTGGTCGGGGTCGATGGGTAACCGCAAGCGTGTATTAATTTTTACAAAAACGTCCAATATTATTGGCAATAATGTACTTTTATGATATAAACATGCCTCATTTTATCAATCATAAACATAAGCACTTTAAAGAAACAGTGGGAGTTTCACCATGTATACGCCGCGCAACTGCATCGAGAGGGGGGTAGTTCGTTCCTTTTTGGGGCTCTGCCTGAGTTTGTTATTGGCGAGCGCGGCGTGGGGGCAAGCCACCTCCGCTGAATATCAGATTCTGCTCGATACCGACAGTAAGTATCCCCCGGCAGAGCCGGGGGCTTTAGTTCGTGAGCCGCTCGAAG
>JAVMKI010000005.1:0-50371 GCA_031732755.1 Candidatus Contendibacter sp. | reverse complement strand
GCAGGTACGCCGCTTTTCTCAAACGCCCCCGTACGCCAGATTCCGTTATACCTCTTTGTCGACAAATAGCCGGTTATCTTTGGCGGTCACCCCAACGGTGCCTTCCCGTCCCGGCAAAAGACCTTCAATCTTCTCCCATTGATCGTCCCGCAATCCATATCGTCTCACCATCTATCAGCCCCCTCGCTCAGGCCGACTTCTTATGAATCGAAAATTATACACCATGGGAATCCCTTAATTGAGGACACGCTCTAACCTCAATACCAAGATACACCTACCAAAGCAATATCAGGATAAACGAGGACCAACAGCGGAATCCAACTTCTCCAACAAACGCTGCCGATAGCGATCCTCCAGCAGCAAATTAGTCGGCTCACGGCGGCTAGCAGCCAACCGCAATCGTAGCAACTCTAAACGGGCACGGGCGCGACTACGCTCACTCTCTGGCAACTGCCGCAAGAGATGCTCAGCCTCTCGCACTTCCTTACGCAATTGCAACTCCGGCGGCAAAAAACCAGCATTCTTCAAAACTCGGTAAGCAACACGCAGTTCCTCGGGAACCGCCGAGTCATCATCCAGCCATAGTGGTTGACCGACACCAGGCAAGTCACGCAACTCACCCCGCTCGATAGCCTCCTGAATCCGAGCCTCAGCAATCTGATCAAGAAGATTCATAACAACATCCACCCAACCTAACCAAGAAAAAACCGTTCATATACCATCACCATCGCCATGCCAATGCACCAACGGAACAACAACCAAACGGTCATGCAAGAAGACCCGTGCTTGACGCGGCTTTACAAAAACCAAATCCCCGATTCGCAGTGGATCAGCGGCGTAGCGTTCACGGGTCATCTCCACCTCGGCGATTTCACCACTCGGCCTTTGAACCAATTCCAGCCGTACCAGCGAGCCTAACTGGGACACCCGACTAACCGTCGCGGTCAGAGCAGTGTCCTCGTCCTCAGGCTCACGCAACAAGTCAATGTCATGAGGCCGAACATAAGCCATGGCAGGCACATGTTCGGTATCACCGTATTCAGGTACCTGTACCCGCAGCCCACCAACTCGCGCCCAACCAGCATGAACCCGGCTATGAAACAGATTGATATTACCGAGAAACTGATAGACAAACGGAGTTGCCGGCACATCATAGACTTCCTGAGGCGAACCGATCTGCTCAATACGACCATGATTCATCACCACGATCTGATCAGCCACTTCCAAAGCTTCCTCCTGATCGTGAGTAACGAACACACTAGTAATGTGCAACTCATCATGCAAGCGTCGCAACCAGCGGCGTAATTCCTTACGCACCTTGGTATCCAGCGCGCCAAATGGCTCATCAAGCAACAAAACCTGTGGTTCCACCGCCAGCGCTCGAGCCAGAGCGATACGCTGGCGCTGACCACCAGACAACTGACTGGGATAACGATTGGCTAACCAGTCCATCTGCACCAAACCCAGCAACGCGCTCACTTTATCGCGAATAGCGGTTTCAGTCGGACGGACAGCACGCGGGCGTACCCGCAGGCCAAAGGCGACGTTCTCAAACACAGTCATGTGCTGGAATAAGGCATAGTGTTGAAACACGAAACCGACCCCCCGTTCTTGAACATGACGGCGGGTAGCATCATTACCGTCGAACAGAACCCGGCCACGGTCAGCGGTTTCCAAGCCAGCGATAATGCGCAGCAACGTGGTTTTACCGCAGCCAGAGGGGCCGAGCAAAGCGACCAGTTGGCCAGGCGGAACGTTCAGATCAATGCCATCAAGAGCGACAAAGGTACCAAAGCGTTTATGTAATCCTTGGATCTCAATACTCATGAAACCTCACTACTCGCCAGTGCAGCGCGCCGTTGTTGAAAAGCATGGCGCTCAATCAAGGTTTTGAACGCCAGAATGACCAACGCCAACAAGGTCAGTAGCGAGGCGCAGGCAAAGGCAGCGGCAAACTGGTATTCGTTATAAAGAATTTCCACATGCAACGGTAGAGTGTTGGTCAGACCGCGAATATGGCCAGACACCACCGATACCGCGCCAAATTCGCCCATGGCGCGAGCGGTGCAGAGCACCACACCGTACAATAGACCCCACCGAATATTAGGCAGGGTAATACGCCAGAAGGTTAACCAGCCACTCGCACCGAGCACCAGTGCCGCTTCCTCCTCATCGGCACCTTGGGCCTGCATCAGCGGGATCAACTCACGGGCAATGAATGGCACAGTGACGAATACAGTGGCCAGCACAATGCCAGGTACGGCAAAGATAATCTTAACGTCGTGCGCTGACAGCCAGGGTCCCAGCCAGCCCTGAGCGCCAAACAACAGCACATAAATCAATCCGGCAATCACGGGAGAAACCGCGAAGGGTAGATCGATCAGAGTAATCAGGACGCTCTTGCCACGAAATTCGAACTTGGCGATGGCCCAGGCGGCGGCAACACCAAATACCATATTCAATGGCACGGCAATAGCGGTACTGACTAGAGTCAGCCGAATGGCGGCCAGCGCATAAGGATCGGCGATAGCGGCCAAGTAGACGCCAATCCCCTTGCGAAGCGCCTCGTAAAATACCGCCGCCAGCGGCGCGAACAAGAATAACGTCAGGAAGATCAGCGCTGTGACGATCAATATCCACCGCACCAGAGGCGGCTCAACCATAGCGGCGGAAGTCGGAGCGCGGTTCAAGGAACTGCTCATGGAGTTGCCTCCCGACTGCTTCGGGTTCGGCTCCAGCGTTGAAGCAGGTTAACGAACAAGAGCAGGATAAAGGAAATAACGAGCATGACCACCGATACCGCCGCCGCGCCATTGTAATCGTATTGCTCCAGCTTGCCGACAATGAGCAGGGGAGTAATCTCCGACACCATTGGCAAGTTACCGGCGATGAAGATGACCGAGCCATATTCACCGATAGCGCGGGCAAAGGCCAAGGTAAAGCCGGTCAAGAGGGCCGGGCGAATGGCTGGAAAAATGATGCGCCGGAAAATTTGCCAGCGTCCCGCCCCCAAGCTAGCGGCAGCTTCCTCAACCTCGGTTTCCAGATCTTCCAGCACCGGCTGCACGGTGCGCACCACGAACGGCAGGCTAATGAAAACCAGGGCAACGAGTACGCCTAGCGGGGTAAAAGCGACTTTAATTCCCATTGGCTTGAGATACTGGCCAATCCAGCCATTGCTGGAATAGAGCGTGGCCAACGTGATGCCAGCGACTGCGGTAGGTAACGCAAAAGGCAGGTCCACCAAGGCATCCACCAGGCGTTGGCCAGGAAACCGATAGCGCACCAGCACCCAAGCGACGATCAGACCGAAAATAGTGTTGAAAGCGGAAGCCAGGAAGGCAGCACCAAAAGTTAGCCGATACGAAGCGACTACTCGGGGTGCCGCGACGACCTGCCAGAATTGATCCCAGCTCAGGTCAAGCGCGCGCCAGAAAGCTATCGCCAGGGGAACTAGCACTATCAGGCTTAGATAGCCAATGGTGAAGCCAAGCGTTAGGCCAAACCCTGGAAGCACGCCGGGTTGACGAAGCCGGAACATCATGCAGGTTAGTCTCCATGATCCAGGATCAAAATGGTTAGGGCGACGGTGTGGTAGAGCAAGGTCAAACGTAACATTGAAACTCCATGGACAAAAGCAACATCCTGCTTGCGCAAATTCAAGCTGGGTGGGGACTATAAAAATAATCTTAAATAATAAAAAAGAATATTTAATGATACTTATATAATAAATTGTAATTATGATAGTGATAACCATGGCCGCAAGGTAAGCGGAAAGCCACCAATTTCCTATATACTCAATGATTTACCGGATAAAGCCGGTAGGTTCGGATGGCGGGAGATAAGCCCTCGCCTGAAACGCTCTGCGATGGATTGAGCCGCCACCTGAAGAGCGCAGCGCCTGGGGGCGCGCGGGCTAAAAGCCGCAGCCATGGAAATCAATGGCTTGGCGTGCGGCATGCAACGCTAGCACCCTCAAGTCTGGCGCAAGCCACCCATCGGAAAATTCATCTCATGCTAGCGCGTAGTTCCCTCAAAGCCTCATCGAAGGCGTCAACCCGGATCAGACCAAGACGGGGAAACTCGATATCGATGATGATGTAGACCGCCACCGCCATTACAGCGGCGAACCCGATGACATGTAGCCAGCTACGCGATTTGCCACCGGCCATGTCGTAACCGGCCAACAACGCGCTGGCCAGCGCCAAGCCAACTAACATCCCATAGATCGCCGCCGGTGGGTGCAGTTTGGTCGCCATGGTCCGGGTAGTAGTGATATCGATCATTTCATTGAGCGCTGGCAACAATAGCATTGTCGCCGCTGGCGGCGCGCCTTCCAATCGCCCCGCAGCGACCGCCTGCGTCCAGATTTCGCCCTGTAACACCGTTGCCTTGGTTAACTCCGCCTGTGCCGCTTGAACGTCTGGCAATTTGTGGTAAGCCTCCAGTCGAGAATCCACATACTGTCGGAAGCTTTCCCTGATCGTTGGTTGGGCGCTGATGGGCAGCAAATCGAGTCGCAACCAAGCAGTACCAATAGCGTTGGTTTCCTTGACGATCAAATCCCGTCTGGCATCGAAGCGCGCGGCGGCGCCGGAAAAGGTGAAGGCGATCAGCAGACCTAACAGGCCGAATACCGCGCCCTCGACAGCGCCAGTGCCCGAGCGCGCGCTATCTGGGTCTTTCGCCAGTTGTTGGTTACCGACCAAGCGACCGACTTCCAGCAACACCAGCATGCCAACAAAGAGACAAACAGCGAGTATCGAAGCAATCGTGATCTGATTCATGGCAATTTACCGAGGATTTTTAGGATGCGGCGAAGTGTGGCGCCAGCGCAGACCGGGGTGGTTAACAATAACCAACAGGTATGAATTGGGCAACAAAACCGCGATTAAATCAAAATAGTTACACTTGATAGGTGGTTTCATAATTCATGATTATAGTACTAATCTTGAATTTTAGTCGATAATATAACGTATAATACGTATTATGTAATCACTCCATCGCGTAGGTATCTCAATCCCATGGCTCGTTCCGGAATCCGTTATGAGGAAGTCCAAGCCGCTGCCGAAACCCTGCTCGGTCGCGGCCTCAATCCCACTATTCAGCGGGTGCGCGAATTGCTCGGCACCGGTAGCAACACCACCATCAGTGAGCATCTCAAGCACTGGCAACAACAAATGGCTGCCGCACCCAAGATCGTCTTGCCGCCGTCCATCCCTGAAGCTGTGGCTACAGCCATGGACGCCTTTTGGAAAATCGCCGTGCAACATGCCGAAGCCGCGTTCGAGGAACAGCGCGCGGTTGCCGCTCAAGCGGTCGCTGTCGCCGAGCAAACTCGCGATGCCGCTATTGCCGAACAGCGGCAAGCTCAAATGGAAGCGGATCAGTGGCGCCGCCAATGCGAAGCGGCGCAAGCCGTCTCCCGCGAAATCACCGACCAGTTGCTGGTGGAGCGGGAACGCCGCACCGCTGCCGAAACCGCCATCCACGCCGCTGAACAACGGGTTCAAGCCGCAATGGAGACCATCACCCAAATCCGCGCCGAGACTAGCGCCCGCATCGTCCAGACGGAGACCACGTTGCGGCAAACTCGGGCGGACATGGAGCAACAACTGGCCGAAGCCCAGCAACGGATCACTGCGGAGCGCCAGCGTGGCGAGGTCAGCGAAGCACGATTGATGGCTCTACTCGACCAGATTCACACTGAACAACGAACCGAACGCCAAGCCTTCACCACCGAGCGCCAGGGTTGGAACGATCGAGAGACCCGTTGGCGGGCACAGCGAGAAACCCAGCAGCGCGAAAACGGCGAATTACGAGCCCATCTGATCGCTGCCAAGGAGCGGCAAGGAGCCTTGCTTACCGAGTTGGAGCAGCTTGGTCAGCGACTGAAGAATACGGAAACACACTATTTGGAAATGGTGCGTGAGGCCGAAGGCTTGCGGGGCGAATTGAAAGCCGTTCAGGTGGATCGTGAACGCCTGTGGCATCAACTGGACACCCTCCAGGCAACTTCGGTCGATCAGTCGCAAGCACCGGAATTGGATTGATCAAGCACGCGATGGTCCACTCAGGGACGCTTGATGAAAACCGACTATTTTGGAGTTGGGTATAGCTGTTAATATTTCCCATTTTTCCGGTTTGTCGATTTCGAGGAACATGCTAACGATGAAAATCATATGGAAACTCCTGCTGGCATGGGCGTTACTGGGAGGGATGGGCAATGCGCGCGCCGCCGAGCCGATCAAAATCGGTGCATTCTTGACAGTGACCGGCCCAGCCTCGTTCCTGGGTGACCCCGAACTCAAGACCTTGCAAACATACGTCGAGGAGATCAATGCCCATGGTGGCGTTGATGGCCGAAAAATCGAGCTGATTCATTATGATACCGGTGGTAATGCCCGCGAGGCGGTCAATTTCGCCAAGCGCTTAATCAAAAGCGACAAGGTGGACTTGATCATCGGCGGCACCACCTCTGGCGATACCCTGGCGGTCCTTCCAGACATGGAAAAGGAAGGAACACCGTTTATCTCGCTGGCCGCCGCCGCCGTCGAAATCACCGAGCCGCCCAAAAAATGGGTCTTCAAGGTTGCGCCGACCGACCGCATGGCGGTCAGTCGAATCTTCGAGGATATGCGCCAGCGGGGTTTCACCAAAATCGCCCTGATCACCGGCGATGGTGGTTTTGACAAATCCGGTCACGAGCAGGTCGTCAAGCTGGCCCCTCAATACGGCATCACCCTGGTCGCCGACGAGTCTTACGGCAACAAGGATACCGACATGACCGCCCAGTTGACCAAGATTCGCGCCACGGATGCCCAGGCGATCCTCAATTTCGGCTTCGGCCAAGCGCCAGCCATCGTCACTAAAAACATCAAGCAACTCGGCATTACCTTGCCGCTTTACCACTCGCACGGCGTCGCCTCCAAGACCTTCATCGAATTGGCCGGCGACGCGGCGGAAGGCGCGCGCCTGCCAGCGGCGGCGCTGGTGGTCGCCGAGCAGTTACCGGACAACGATCCGCAAAAGCCGGTGTTACTCGCCTACAAGGCCAAGTACGAAGCCAAGTACGGGCCTGTTTCCACTTTTGGTGGTCACGGTTATGACAGCCTGATGATCGCCAGGGCCGCGCTGGAACGGGCCGGTGGCCCAGACAAGGCAAAGGTGCGCGACGAGATCGAGAAGACCAAAGGCTTTATCGGCACCGCCGGTGTGTTCAACATGACCCCTGAAAACCATATGGGCCTGGGCCCAGACGCTTTCAAGCTGGTGGAAATCCGTAACGGTGCCTGGAAGATCATCAACTAATCAACTAATAAAATTCCCACTACACTGTTCACGCTCACCTTCGACGGGCGGCGGCCTTTCCCCCACAGCCCGTTCGTCACCGAATTCAGAACCAACGAGGTCCGCATCGTTCATGAATGCCGTGGTTCAAGCCAAGGCGGAAAGCCATCGTCATCTCCTCTCCGGCAACGAAGCGGTCGCCCGCGCCGCTTGGGAAGCCGGCGTTCGGGTCGCCGCCGCCTATCCTGGCACTCCCGCGACGGAAATCCTGGAAAACATTGCCCTTTACCCTGACATCTACTCCGAATGGTCGGTGAATGAAAAGGTGGCCGTGGAAGTCGCCATTGGCGCTTCGCTGGCAGGATCGCGCGCCTTGGCGGCGATGAAACATGTCGGAATGAACGTCGCCTCCGACGCGTTCATGACGCAATCGCTGGCTGGCGTGGTCGGTGGGCTCGTGATCGTGGTGGCCGATGATGTGGGTCTATCTTCTTCGCAGAACGAGCAAGATTCTCGCTACTGGGGCCGTTTCGGGCATATGCCGATCCTGGAACCAGCCGATTCGCAGGAAGCCTACGAAATGGTCAAGCGGGCCTTCGACCTTTCCGAGGAACACGAAGTCCCGGTCATCGTCCGCATGACCACGCGTGTCTGCCATGTCAAAGCCATGGTGGAGTTCAACGGCGAACGGACCGAGCACCGGGCCGCCGGATTTCAGAAAAATCCCCAACGCTGGGTGATGACCCCGGCCAACGCCAAGCCGCGCTTGCCAATAATGCATGAGCGTGACCGGAAGTTCCGAGAACTGAGCGAAACCATCGACCTCAACGCCGTCTTTCCTGGCGGCGACCGACGGATCGGTTTCGTCACCTCCGGCCCCGCGTTCATGCACGTTCGCGAGACCTTCCCCAGCGCCCCGGTACTCAAGCTCGGCTTCAGTTGCCCGCCGCCATTGGACAAAGTTCGCGCCTTCGCTGGTCAAGTGGACATCCTGGTGGTGGTCGAGGAAACCGAGTCATTGCTGGAAACCGAAATCCGCGCCGCTGGCGTCGCCGTCCGGGGCAAGGATATTCTGCCACACTTCGGCGAACTGGCTCCCAGCGTGCTGCGCCCGGCCCTCAAACCCCTGCTGGGCGAACCCTACGAAATACCGAAGCGCTCCCAGGCTGACGTTTTCCCGCGTCCGCCGACCATGTGCGCCTCCTGCCCGCACCTTGGGCCTTACTTCGCCCTCTCCCACATCCGCAACCTGAACATCATCGGTGACATCGGTTGTTACACTTTGGGCGCGGGTCACCCCTGGAACGCCCTGGACACCTGCACCTGCATGGGCGCTTCGCTCAGCATGGCTCACGGCATGGACAAGGGGCGTGGCGCGTCGGACGAGAAGAAACATATCGTCGCGGTGATCGGCGATTCCACTTTCCTGCATATGGGCATGCAAGGATTGCTGAACATGATCTACAACCGTGGCAACGTCACCGTGTTGCTACTCGACAACCGCTCGGTTGGCATGACCGGCGGTCAGGAGAATCCAGGCACCGGCGAGGACTTGCATGGTCTCCCCGCCCCGCGCGTGGATTTCGCCAAACTGGTCGAGGCGCTGGGCGTCCGCCCCGAACGCATCCGCATGGTCGATCCCTACGAGCTACCGACCATGGTTAAGCTGGTGCGGGAGGAGATCAAGATGGAGGAGCCGTCGGTCATCATCACCAACCGACCCTGCTCACTCACTGATCGCTTCGAGCGGCTCCAGCCCTACACAGTGATCGATGACCAATGCACCGGTTGCGGCAACTGCATCGACCTCGGCTGTCCGGCGATTTTCGTCGCCCGCCGCGAGACGGTGACCGCCAAGAACGGCAAGAGCAAGGAACTGACCTTCGCCCGCATCGACGCCAACGCCTGCACCGGCTGCCACATGTGTGTCGAGACCTGCGCTCCCGCCGCCATCGTCCAACCACAAAACCGCGTCATTCGGATTCAACCCCATGATTGACCGCGTCACCAACATCCTCGTCGTCGGCATTGGCGGTCAAGGAGTCATGACCGCCGCCGAAATGCTGGCCCGCACCGCCCTGAGCCAAGGCTACGATGTCAAGAAAACCGAAGTCGCCGGCATGGCCCAGCGCGGGGGCGTGGTCTCCTCGCATGTGCGCTTCGGTTCCAAAGTCTATTCCCCGCAGATCGATCCGGGCGAAGCCGATCTGTTGATTGGCTTCGAGGCGGCGGAGAGTCTCCGCTGGCTACCTCATTTGCGTCCAACCGGCGTAGCCATGGTCAACACTCTGCGTATTGCCCCACCGGTCGTGTCGGCGGGCCTGTATGACTACCCGGATAACCCCATTGGCGATCTGGCGGCGGCGGGGATCGAAGTCCACGCCTTCGACGCTGGCGCCATCGCTGGGCAACTAGGCAATTCCAAACTGGTGAACACCATCATGCTGGGCGCGATCAGCGACTATCTGCCCTTCCCCGCCGGGGTGCTCAAGGCATCCATCATTGAAGGTTTCCGTGCCTACAAACCCAAGCTGGCGGATATCAACGCCCAGGCCTTCGATGCTGGCAGGGAGGCCGGTCATGTCAAGGCGATGACCACGCACCGTTCAGCGGCTTGATCATCCATAATCCATAATAAACAGGTGGGGACCCGCCTCGTGCCCGTCCCTACCCATAAAATATCACCCCAAGGGAGAAGACCGACATGAAGAACTTATGGCCAACGACACTGTTGGCAACGCTGTTGCTCGCCAGCGTCCATCTAGCCAGCGCCGCCGAGCCGATCAAGATCGGTTCCTTTCTGACCATCACGGGGCCGGCCTCCTTTCTGGGCGACCACGAGCTAAAAACGCTACAGATGTACGTCGAGGACATCAACGCCAAGGGCGGCGTCAAGGGCCGGAAGATCGAACTGATCCACTATGACACCGGCGGCAACGCCAAGGACGCGGTCAGTTTCGTCAAGCGCCTGATTAAGAACGACAAGGTAGATCTCATCGTCGGCGGCACCACCACGGGCGATTCCATGGCGGTCATCCCCGATGTGGAGAAGGAAAGCATTCCGTTCATCTCCCTGGCGGGCGGAGTGGAAATCGTCGAACCGGTCAAGAAATGGGTATTCAAAACCCCCCACACCGACCGAATGGCCGCCGCCAAGATCTACGAAGACCTGCGCAAGCGTGGCCTGACCAAAGTGGCGTTGATCAGTGGCGATGGAGGTTTCGACAAATCCGGTCATGAGCAACTGCTCAAATTGGCGCCCCAGTACGGCATGACCATCGTCGCCGATGAGTTCTACGGCAACAAGGATAGTGACATGACCGCCCAACTGACCAAGATTCGCGCCACCGACGCGCAGGCGATCATCAACTTCGGTTTCGGTCAAGCTCCGGCGATCGTCACCAAAAACATCAAGCAGCTCGGCATCGCCCTCCCCCTCTACCAATCCCACGGCGTGGCTTCGAAAAACTTCATTGAGTTGGCTGGCGACGCCGCGGAAGGGGTGCGTCTACCAGCGGCGGCTCTGGTCATCGCCGAGCAGTTACCGAACACCGACCCCCAGAAACCGGTGTTATTGGCCTACAAGGGCAAGTACGAGGCTAAATATGGACCAGTCTCCACCTTTGGCGGCCATGCCTACGACGGCCTGATGATTGCGGTAGCGGCCATCCAGCGAGCCGGCGGCCCCGATAAGGAAAAGGTGCGTGGCGAGATCGAGAAAACCAAGGGTTTCATTGGCACCGCCGGCGTGTTCAACATGAGTCCCCAAGACCATATGGGTCTGAACCTGGATGCCTTCAAGATCGTGGAAGTTCGCAATGGCGCTTGGAAGATCGTCGAGTAGCAGCGCGTGAAAAACAGTAGTGGGCAGTGCGCGCCACTCACCACCGATTCCCAACCACCGCATCGTCCATGCTCGAGCAACTCTTCCAATTCCTGGTCACCGGCATCACCGTTGGCTCTTTGTATGCCCTGGTGGGGTTGGGCTTCGCCCTGATCTACAACGCTTCCGATGTCGTGAACTTCGCCCAGGGTGAGTTCGTGATGCTGGGTGCCATGACCGCCATCGCCCTGCTGGGCATGGGCCTGCCGCTGCCCCTGGCCGCCATCGTCGCCACGCTGGTGGCGATCCTGGTCGGCTTGCTGTTGGAGCGATTTGCCATCGAACCGGCCAGGGGTGCGTCAGTGGTGACAACCATCATCATCACCATCGGCGCCGCTATCTTCCTGCGTGGCGTGGCGCTGCTGTTATGGGGCAAGGGTTTCCACACCCTCCCCCCCTTTTCCGGTGACGCACCGATCCATCTCGGCGGCGCCACGGTGCTGCCGCAAAGTTTGTGGGTGCTGGGCGTCACGGTGCTGCTGGTGGGGCTGGTCCATGCTTTCTTTAACCGTACCCTGTTGGGCAAGGCATTACTGGCCTGTTCGTTCAACCGCGTCGCCGCGCAACTGGTCGGCATCAACGTCCGAGTGATGCTGCGGCTGGCCTATGGCCTGTCCGCTGGGCTGGGAGCAATCGCCGGCATCCTGATCGCGCCGATTACCTTCAGTTCCTACGAAGCCGGCGTCATGCTCGGCCTCAAGGGTTTTTCCGCCGCCATCGTCGGTGGTATCGGCAATCCGATGGGCGCGGTCGCGGGCGGCGTGCTGCTGGGCTTGTTGGAAGCCTTGAGCGCGGGATTGATCTCCTCGGGCTACAAGGACGCCATCGCTTTCCTGTTCGTGCTGACGGTGTTGTTCTTCGAGCCGACTGGACTCTTCGGTCACAAGGCCGCGGAGCGGGTCTGAATCATGCGACTGGCGGGTTTCTACGCTTTCGCGGCCATTGTCGTGCTGCTCCCCACGCTGTTCCCGACCAATTATTTCGTCACGGTGGTGGGCGCGTCCGCCGGTCTGCATATAATTCTGGCGGTCGGCCTTAATCTGCTGATGGGCTACGCCGGCCAGATTTCCCTGGGGCACGCCGCGTTCTTCGGCATGGGCGCTTACGCATCCGCCATATTGACGACTCGCTTTGGGTGGCCATCCCTGCTGGCGCTCGCCGCCGGCTTACTGATCACGGGAACCATCGCCTGGTTACTGGCGCGCCCGATCTTGCGCCTGCGCGGCCATTACCTAGCGATGGCGACGCTGGGCTTCGGCATCATCGTTCACGTCATGATGGTGCAGGCGACGCAATGGACGGGGGGACCGGACGGACTGGCGGGTATTCCACCGCTGAATCTTCTGGGTTGGAGCGTCGATGGTGATTTACATTGGTACGGGGTGATCATGGCCGCCATGCTGCTGATCGTCTGGCTGTCGCTCAACCTCGTGGATTCCCAAGTGGGCCGCGCTTTGCGAGCGGTGCATGGCTCCGAGTTTGCCGCTCAGATGATGGGTATCGACATTGGCCGGGCCAAGACGCGGGTCTTTGCGATTTCCGCGCTGTTCGCCGCTTTCGCGGGCAGTCTTTTTGCCCATCAGCAAGCGTTCGTCAGCCCGGACTCCTTCAATCTGACCGTCTCGGTGGAGTTGGTGACCATGGTGGTGCTGGGCGGCATGGCCTCGACCTTTGGCGCGGCCTGCGGCGCCATCGCCTTGACCCTGCTACACCAGGGGTTGGTGGTATTCGAGGATTACGAAATGCTCGTTCATGGCATCCTGTTGATGGCCGTGATGATCTTTCTGCCGCAAGGGCTATTCGTAGGTCTGGATCAGGGGACGCGGCGCCTGTGGGCGGCGTTTGGTCCCACCCGCCTTCGCTGAGATCGCGGCGATTCCAGGCGGTTTGCAGCCATCCGGTGAGCCTCGCGAAAGCCCAATGAACGAAAACGAAAACCTACTGATCGTCGAAGGACTGGAACAGAGTTTCGGCGGGATCATGGCCTTGGCCGGGGTCAGTTTCCAGACGCCAACCGGCCTGATTTACGCCATCATCGGGCCGAATGGCGCCGGCAAGACAACCCTGTTCAACGACCTATGCGGCTTCTATAAGCCATCGGCGGGCTCGATTCGTTTTAATGGTCACGAACTGTGTAACCTGCCGCCGCACCGCATCGCGGCCTTGGGCATGGCGCGCACTTTCCAAAACTTGCAATTGTTTTTCAACATGACCGTGATCGAGAACGTCATGGTGGGTTGTCACTTGCGTGCCCGAACCGGTTTGTTGGCGGCCGCCCTACGCCTGCCCCAGGTGCGGCGTGAGGAACAACGCTTGCGGGAATGGGCCAGGGAAGCATTGGAACTGTGCGATCTGGCGGATTGGGCCGAGCAATCGGCTGGTACCCTGCCCTACGGCCTGATGAAGCGGGTTGAAATCGCCCGCGCTCTGGCCGCGAGACCGCGTCTTCTCCTGCTTGACGAACCGGCGGCGGGCCTCAATGACACGGAAACCCTGGCGCTGCGTGAACTGATTGCTCGCATTCGCGCCAGTGGCGTGACCGTGTTGTTGGTCGAACATCACATGCCACTGGTCATGAGCATTTCCGACCGGTTGCTGGTACTAGACTATGGCAGTGTGTTGGCCGAGGGAACTCCCGCGGAAATCCAGGCCGATCCCCGGGTGATCGCGGCCTATCTAGGCGGAGCGGTGCAATATGCGGTCTGAAGCAGCGATCAATGGTCAGCAACCGGCGACTGGCGACCAGGATTCCATGACCGGTGTTCCTTGCGAAGAACCACTGTTGCGGGTAACGGGCTTGAGCAGCGACTACGGCCCGGTTCGCGCGATTCACGCGGCGAATTTGATCGTTCGTTCCGGCGAACTGGTCGCCTTGGTCGGCGGCAATGGCGCGGGCAAAACCACCCTGCTGCACACCCTGTCCGGCCTACACCCCGCTAGCAGCGGTTGCGTCCGCTTCGCGGGGCGCGACATCACCCGCTGGCCACCCCATCGCATCGTTGCCGCCGGCGTCTGCCAAGTGCCAGAAGGCCGTCAGATATTCGCCCCGTTGAGCGTCGAGGACAACCTGCGGCTGGGAGCTTACCGCCAACAACGCGACCATCCGTGGGTGCGGGAAGAGATGGCGCATGTCTATACCCTCTTTCCCGTGCTCGCCGAGCGCCGCCGGCAACTGGCCGGCACTCTGTCCGGCGGCCAGCAACAGATGCTGGCCATCGGCCGCGCCTTGCTGGGCCGCCCGCGTCTATTGCTGCTGGATGAGCCCTCAATGGGATTGGCGCCGCTGCTGGTCGAGGAAATCTTTCGCGTGATCGCGGAGCTCAACCAACGGGGCGTCACTATCCTGCTGGTGGAGCAAAATGCCCGCGCGGCCTTGGCGATTGCCAGACGCGGCTATATTCTTGAAACTGGACGCATCGCCAAGGTTGCCCCAGCGGCGGATCTGCTGGCCGACGACGACGTGCGCAGGGCTTATCTGGGATACTAGGAGGCACATCATGTACGTGGACCGGATCATGACCCGCACGGTGTTACAAGTCACCGAGGACGCCCACGTCACTCAATTGGCCGCGCTGATGCGTGCTCATCACATCCGACATGTCCCCGTGGCGCGTAACGGCCATTTGGTGGGGCTGGTAACGTCGCACGACCTCGAACGGGTTTCGCCCTCGCCGATTACGACCCTGTCGGTCGGCGAAGCCAACTACCTGCTCGGTAAACTCACCGCCGCCAGGATCATGCGCACCCAAGTCATCACCTGCGCGCCCAATACCCTGGTCGAGGAAGCCGCGCGCCTGCTGCGGCAGGAAAAGATCGGCTGCCTGCCCGTCGTCGAGAGCAACGGCAAACTGGTGGGTATCCTGACCCATGAAGACCTGCTGGATTTCTTTCTCGACATTACCGGCTGCCTGATGGCGGATACCACCCGCATCGCGGTGCATTTACCGGACACCATCGGGCAACTCGGCCGATTGTTGGCGGCGGTTAACGACGCTGGCGGTTACATTGCCACCGTGGTTTCACCGTTGCATCCCGATCAGACGGGCTTGCGAATCGCCGTCGTGCGCTATCGGGCCGATGATCCACGCGCCCTGAACCAACGGCTGCGCGAACTGGGCTACGACGTGCTGACCGAAACATTCCCCGAGACGGAAACACAGGGTGCGGGATAGCCACATTTTGTCCCCCGCCATCCACCCCGGCCACCAATCTTAACTTTAAACGACAACGACAAACCCGGAAATTTCCTTATGATTCTGGATATCGATCAGGAAACCCTGCCCCGCGAAGAATTGCGGGCGCTGCAACTCAACCGACTGCGCGCCACCGTGGAGCGGTGCTACCAGACCGTCAAATATTACCGCGACGCCATGGACGAGCTGGGCGTTAAGCCGCGACATATCCAATCGGTGGCCGACGTGCGCCTGTTGCCCTTCACCAAAAAGGAAAACCTGCGCGAAAATTATCCCTTTGGCATGTTCGCCGTGCCCACCGACCAGGTGGTGCGCATCCATGCCTCATCCGGCACCACCGGAAAACCGACCGTGGTCGGCTACACGCGCCGCGACGTACGTACTTGGGCGCGAGTGATGGCCCGTAGCTTGGCCGCCGCCGGGCTGCGTCCCGGCGACCGCTTGCACAATGCCTACGGCTACGGCCTGTTCACCGGCGGGCTGGGGCTACATTACGGCGCCGAGGAATTGGGCGTGATGGTGACACCTATCTCCGGTGGCCAAACCCAGCGGCAGATCATGCTGATTCAGGACTTCGAGCCGACGGGCCTGTCCTGCACGCCCTCCTACGCACTCAATCTGGCCGAAGCCGCCGAGACGATGAACGTGGATCTGCGCAAATTGCCGCTCAAGGTCGGCGTTTTCGGCGCCGAACCGTGGACCGAGGAAATGCGCTACGAACTCGAATCGCGCCTCGGCATCGACGCGGTGGACATCTACGGGCTATCCGAAGTCATCGGTCCCGGCGTCGCCATTGAGTGCATCGAAGCCAAGAATGGCCTGCATGTGTTCGAGGATCATTTTCTGGTGGAGGCGGTCGATGTCAATACCGGCCAACCGATTCCCTACGGCGAGGCCGGTGAAATCGTCATCACCTCCCTCACCAAGGAGGCCTTCCCGGTCATTCGCTACCGTACTCGCGACGTGTCGGTGCTCAACCCCGCGCCTTGCCGCTGCGGACGTACCCACGTCCGCATGAAGCGCATCACCGGCCGCACTGACGACATGCTGATCATCCGCGGCGTCAACGTGTTCCCCTCGCAGGTCGAGGCGATTTTGATGCAGACCGAGACCCTGTCGCCGTTCTATCAACTGGAAATCACCCGTGAGGGCAACCTCGATCTGCTGACGGTCAATGTCGAGGGAAGTCCCCCGCTGGTTGCCCAAGGACAGGAAGCCATGGATCGGGTCGCGCACAAGGCACAGAAGGACATCAAGGATTTCATTGGCGTCACCGCCCGGGTCGTGGTCAGACGCACCGGCGATTTACCCCGTTCCGAAGGCAAGGCGGTGCGGGTACTTGACCGTCGCAAGCACAAGGATAAATGAGGAAGAGGGAGGTAGTCTTAAAACCCTTGAGACTCCAGAGGTCAGCCGTCATGCCAAACCCAAACGAATCCGCCCCGACCGCAGCCGCCTCTACTCCAGCAACCGAGCCGCCCGCGGCGGTCGCCAAACCCGCCGCCCCAAAACCCACAATCCCGGCTTGGGGCGATCCATCTGGTCAATCCTCCTCGGCGCACCGCGCCTATGGCATCGAACGCTCGTTCCTGGGCATGCATATCCCGGAGACCATCGACCGCATGGTCAACGCCAACCTGGCGCGTGGCACCGGCGGCATTTCACCCGCCGTGATGGCGATGGCCTACCTCGACTGGTTGATGCACCTTGGCCTGGCGCCGGGCAAACAGGCTTTGTTGAACGAAAAAGCCGTTCGCAAGATGGTCCGCCTGACGCTCTACGCCCTTAAATCCAGCCAGAATCCCGACACCCAGCCCTGCATTGAACCTCTGCCCCAGGATCACCGGTTCGACGATAAGGGCTGGCGACAATGGCCGTATAACCTGATTTACCAATCCTTCCTGCTGACTCAGCAGTGGTGGTACAACGCCACCACCCGCAACCGGGGTGTCAACAAACAGAACGAGGCTATCGTTTCGTTCGTGACCCGACAGATTCTGGACATGTTCTCGCCGTCGAACTCGCCGTTGACCAATCCCGAGATTCTCAGGGCCACGCTGGAAGAAGGTGGCCAGAACCTGGTGCGCGGCTGGAACAACTTCATGGCCGACATGGAGAAAGCCATTGCCGGTAAGCCGTTAAGCAGCGAGACGGAACAACAATTCGCCGTGGGCCGTGATGTGGCGGTCACCCCGGGCAAGGTCATCTTCCGCAACCATCTCATCGAATTGATTCAGTACCAGCCCACCACGCCGCAGGTTTACGCCGAGCCGATCCTGATCGTGCCCGCCTGGATCATGAAGTACTACATCCTCGATCTATCGCCTCATAACTCCATGGTGCGGTATCTGGTCCAGCAAGGACATACCGTCTTCATCATCTCCTGGAAAAATCCCACCGCCGAAGACCGTGATCTGGGCATGGAGGACTATCGCCAGCATGGCGTGATGGCGGCGCTCGACGCGATTTCCGCGATCCTGCCGGGGCGTAAGGTTCACACCGTCGGTTACTGCCTGGGAGGCACCCTGCTGACGATTGCCGCCGCCGCCATGGCTCGCGATAGCGATAACCGCGTCAAAACCATGACCCTATTCGCCGCCCAGACCGATTTCACCGAGGCGGGTGAATTACTGCTGTTCATCAATGAAAGTCAGGTCGCTTTCCTGGAAGACATGATGTGGGACCAGGGTTATCTGGATGCCGACCAGATGGTGGGCGCGTTCCAGTTATTGCGCTCCAATGACCTGATCTGGTCACGGTTGGTCCATGACTACCTACTGGGCAAGCGCCAGTCGCTCAACGACTTGATGTCCTGGAACGCCGACCAGACCCGGATGCCCTTTCGCATGCATTCCGAGTATCTGCGGCATATCTTCCTCGGCAACGAACTCGCTACCGGTCATTACAAGGTCAATGGCCGTTCCATTGCCATCACCGACATTCGCGCTCCGATCTTTACGGTCGCCACCGAGCAGGATCACGTTGCCCCGTGGCGTTCGGTGTACAAAATCAATCTGCTGGCGGATGCCGATGAAGTGACTTTCCTGTTGACCAGCGGCGGTCACAATGCGGGCATCGTCAGCGAACCGGGACATGGTCGGCGTACCTATCAGGTGGCATCCCGGACCGATCAGGATCGCTACATCGATCCTGATACCTGGCACGCCACCACGCCCCGGCAGAAAGGTTCCTGGTGGCCAGCGTGGCAAGCCTGGCTGGTGCAACACTCGGCCGAGAACCAGGTTTCACCGCACGGCATGGGGGCGCCGGAAAAGGGGCTTTACCCGATCTGCGATGCACCGGGAATTTATGTGCTGCGGAAGTAACTTTTTTCAGTGGCGTCGACCGTGAAGCGCATCCAATCGACCTCCACCGAAGTCGCGGAGTTTCTGCGCCGGGCGGCGGAAACCCCAATAGCCTCGGCGGCGCGTGGCCACCTGATCTTCGCGTTGGATGCGACCGCCAGCCGTCAGCCGACTTGGGATCAGGCCTGCCAGTTGCAGGGTGATATGTTTACCACAGCGGCGGGACTCAGGGGATTGGCCCTGCAACTGGTCTGGTATCGGGGCCATGGCGAATTTCAGGTTGAACCGTGGCTCGCGAATTCCATCGAACTGAAGCAGCGGATGACCTCGGTGCAATGCCGAGGCGGATTGACCCAGATCGGACGGGTGCTGGAACACGCGATCCGCGAAACCCGGCGACAACGGGTCGACGCGCTGGTGTTGGTTGGTGACTGTCTGGAAGAACCGGTGGATCCACTCCGCCATCTGGCTGGGCAACTGGGCCTGCTGGGAGTGCCTGCCTTCCTGTTCCAGGAAGGCCATGATCCTGACGCCGGACTGGGCTTTCGGGAGATGGCTCGGCTGACACGGGGCGCTTATTGCGCCTTCGATGCTGGTAGCGCGCGGCAATTGGGTGAACTGCTACGCGCGGTCGCCGTTTACGCGGTGGGCGGTCGTCCGGCTCTGACGGAATTCGGCGGGCGCCAGGGTGGTCTTATCCAGCACTTGACTCAGCAACTCTGAGTGTGAGCGAATGCTGGTGCGAATACTACTCGTCGTCGCTGTATTGATTGGTGGGTATTTTCTCACCCGCCGACTGCATCGTTTCCCTTGGCGGGCGCCAGGCTCTCGGTTGCTCGTCGCCGCTGGAATGATCCTTCTCCTGTTGCTGCTGACCGTGCGTGGCGGTGCGGAAGTCGCTGTGCCGCTGTTGGCTGTACCGGCGTTATTCCTGGTGCGTTGGCTCAACGCGCGTTCCCCGCCCTCTCCCGTCGATCCGGCACAGCCGGGATCCGTGGGTTATTCCACGGTCACGACTCGCTTTTTGTCGATGAAACTGAATCATGCGACGGGCGCGATGACCGGTCAGGTGTTGGAGGGGCGTTTCGTCGGCTGTTCGCTGCGGGATTTGCCGCTCCGGGATTTGCTGGCCTTATGGCGGGAGTGCCAGGCTGATAGCCAGTCGGTGGCGGTTCTGGAAGCGTATCTGGACCACCATGCCGATACGCACTGGCGCGAGCAGGCGTGGGTTACCGATCAAGCGACAAATTCCGCCTTGAAGAGTTCTGGGGCCATGGACCGAGCCGAGGCGTACCAGATTCTAGGATTGCGCCCAGAGGCAAGTCGCGAAGAAATTCAGGCGGCTTACCGTCGCTTGATCCAGCGCGTTCATCCAGACCACGGTGGATCATCCTATTTGGCGGCGCGCTTGAATCAGGCCCGGGATGTTTTACTGGGGACTTGATCGCTTTTCGACGAAAAGCGACAGGATAAATCCGCGTAGCGCATTTTGCGCCTCACCGAATTCGATGCATTTCCTGCCCCAGCATCTCGCGGGTGATCAACACGACTCCTTTCTCGGTGCGATAGAATTGCCGGGCATCCTCCTCGGCATTTTCACCAACCACCGTGCCCGGTGGAATGACGCAGCCTCGGTCGATAATCACCTTGCTCAAGTGGCAATAACGGCCGATATCCACTTGTGGCAGCACCACGGCATCCCGTAACTGTACGAACGAATGTACCTGTACCTGTGGGAATAGGAGGGAGTGATTTACATAGCCGCCAGAGATGATGCAACCATCCGCAACCATGGAATCCACAGCCATGCCCCGTCGTCCGTCATCGTCGAAGACGAACTTGGCGGGTGGCAACTGTTCCTGATAGGTCCAAATAGGCCAGTGCGCATCGTACAGATTCAACTCCGGGTCCACACCGACCAGTTCCATGTTGGATTCCCAGAACGCATCCACGGTGCCCACGTCGCGCCAGTAACTTTGCGTTTTGGTCTGTACATCGCGAAAGGGATAAACCATCGCTCGATGCTGGTCCAGCAGGCGTGGCAGCAAATCCTTGCCAAAATCATGGCCGGAATCCGGGTCTTCGGCATCCTCGATCAATCGTTCGTATAGGAATTGGGTGTTGAACACATAAATTCCCATCGAGGCGAGCGCCATATGATCCCGCCCCGGCAGGGGTTCTGGCGTCTGTGGTTTCTCTGTGAACCGGATAACTTCGTTGTGCTCGTTTACCGTAAGCACGCCGAACTCACGGGCCCGATCAATCGGCACTTCGATACTACCGATCGTGATATCCGCCTGGCTCTCCACGTGGAGAGCCAGCATGGGACCGTAATCCATCTTGTAGATGTGATCTCCAGCCAGAATCAATACGAACTCGGGCGCATGGTTACGAATGATATCCAGATTCTGGTAGACCGCATCGGCGGTGCCCTTGTACCACGAGGCTGTATCGATGCGTTGTTGCGCCGGCAGCAATTCGATGAATTCGCCAAACTCACCGCGGAGGAAGCCCCAGCCGCGCTGAATGTGCTGGATCAGCGAATGCGCTTTGTATTGGGTCAGCACGCAGATCCTTCTTATCCCAGAGTTGATACAATTAGAGAGTGGGAAATCAATGATTCGGTATTTACCGCCAAAAGGCGTCGCGGGTTTGGCGCGCCATAGTGTAAGCTGTTTGAGCCTACTACCTCTACCGCCTGCCAGAATTAGCGCAAGGGTTTCCCGGGTCAGGCGGCTGACGAAACGCGGGGCGATGGCGGCGCTCATACGTTCAATGCTCCTCTCTGTTATACTATTTTATTCTTAAGCTCAGTGGCTCAAAAAGTGCACTCGCCGCATCCTCGCGTGGTAGCCGTAAGGTAGCAACTGAATGCCGGTAATGCCAATCAACAACTTAATCATAGTCGGTTTCAACCCGTGGTTTTGACGGCTTGGATGTCCTAACCAGGGTCATCGAAGATGGTTTAAAAATTTAATTTTTTATATTCAATGGCTTATCCAGAAAACGGCGATACTCCCCCCAGCCCTGACACGGAGGTCAAGGCGGATATCGCATTATTGCATGCGGGCCTTCACCCTGACCCCTTCATGGTGCTGGGTCGTCATGGTCGTGGTGATCGTTCGATTGTAAGGGCGTTCCTGCCGGATGCCCAGCGGGTGCGCTTGCCCGACATTGATCAACCGCTGTGGCGACTGGCGGATACGGATTGGTTCGAGTGGCGCGGTACGGATGGCATACTGCCACTGCATTACCGGTTGGCCTGGATTGATGCCGCCGGCCAGGAACAAGTTGCTCATGACCCTTATACCTTTCCTCCGCAGATTAGTTTGTATGATCTGCATCTATTTAACGAAGGGCGTCATCTGCACGCTTATCGGGTTTTGGGCGCGCATCCGCGCGTGGTGGATCACATTCCTGGAGTACTGTTCGCGGTCTGGGCACCAAACGCCGTTCGAGTCAGCGTCGTGGGGGACTTCAATCACTGGCACGGTCTGCGTCATCCTCTGCGTCGACGCGGTGGTATCTGGGAATTATTTATTCCTGGCGTGACTGTCGGATTGCGCTACCAGTTTGAACTGCAAGCTCGAGAAACCGGGGAGTGCTTGCGTAAAAGCGATCCCTATGGTTATTGGTTTGAACGGCGTCCGGCCAATGCATCTTTGGTGATGGAAAATACCCCCTATCCATGGCGCGATGAGACCTGGATAGTTTGGCGGCGGAGACGGGATTGGACCTGCGCTCCACTCGCGGTCTACGAAGTCCACTTGAGTTCTTGGCAACGAAATGAGCATGGAGATTACCTGAATTACAAGGAGTTGGCGCGACGTCTGGTCGCTTATGTCAGTTCATTGGGTTTTACTCATATTGAATTGATGCCGCTCACTGAACATCCCCTGGATGCTTCTTGGGGTTATCAGCCGACTGGATATTTTGCTCCAACCAGTCGCCACGGTGATCCACATGATTTTCGATGGTTTGTGAATTACTGTCATCAAGCTGGTATCGGTGTTATTCTGGATTGGGTTCCTGGTCATTTTCCCAAGGATGCGCATGGCCTGGCACAGTTCGATGGTACCTGCCTTTATGAATACGAAGATCCAGACCGCCGTGAACAGCGAGGCTGGGGTACGCTGGCTTTTGATTATGGCCGTAATCAGGTAAAAAATTTTTTGTTGGCAAGCGCTTGTTTTTGGCTGGAGGAATATCATCTGGATGGTCTACGGGTGGATGCTGTCGCATCCATGCTGTATCTGGATTATGCCCGCGAGTCAGACGATTGGGTTCCTAATTTATTTGGTGGCAATGAAAATTTGGAGGCGGTTGCCTTCCTGCGCGAACTCAATGATGTGGTCCATCGCCGCTATCCAGGAGTTTTGATGATCGCTGAGGAATCGACTGCCTGGCCGTTGGTAACCCGACCTTCCTGGATGGGAGGCTTGGGATTCGGTATGAAATGGAATATGGGATGGATGCACGATATATTGGAATACTTGACATGTGATCCACCTTTACGCCGCCATCATCATGAATTGCTAACCTTTGGTTTATTGTACGCTTTCACTGAAAATTTTATGTTGCCTTTATCTCATGATGAAGTTGTTCATGGTAAAGGATCGCTACTTTCCAGAATACCCGGTGATTATAGCCAGCGTTTTGCCAACTTGCGTCTTCTTTATCTCTATATGTGGACCTATCCTGGAAAGAAATTTCTGTTCATGGGCAATGAATTATCGCAAGAACAAGAGTGGGATTACGCTGGAGAATTGAATTGGAAATTATTGGAGAAGATAGAGCATCGTGGGATACAGGCATTGATTAGAGACCTTAACTATCTCTATCGGTCCACGGTAAGTCTATACGGCTCCGACTTCTCTCAGGATGGATTTGAATGGGTGGACTGCAATGATATAACCAGGTCGATGATAGTTTATTTACGTCGTGACAGTAAAAGAGGAAGCGGTCCAATTTTGGTGGTTTTGAATTTTGCAGCCATGGCGCATCCTGGGTATCGTGTTGGGGTACCCCTCTCTGGATTTTATCGCAAGATAATCGATACCAATGCGGTAGCCTATGGTGGTGATGGCATGGAAATCGGTGCATTGTGCGCGGACTCCATACCATGGTCTGGATATTCTTACTCTCTGGTCATGGATTTGCCACCGCTGACCGGTTGGATACTGATCCCTTGTGGAGAATCTCTGGCGATCTGAAAAGTTTTCCAGGATGGCGGCAATCAATTCTGGAGTTAATGGAGTTAGCGATGAAACTACAGCAACTGCGCTATTTGACTGCCATTGTTCGTAATAACCTAAATATCTCCGCTGCCGCAGAAAGTCTTTACACTTCTCAGCCTGGAATCAGTAAACAATTAAGGATGTTGGAAGAAGAATTGGGTGTCGAGCTATTTAGTCGTAATGGTAAACATCTGACTGAGATGACCCCGGTTGGGAGACAGATCATCGCTAGAGTGGATATCATTCTACGCGAGGTAAACAATATCCAGATTCTGGCTGAAGAATATCGTGATGATCGTCGGGGTAGTCTATCCATTGCCACGACGCATACGCAAGCCCGTTACGCTCTGCCACCCATCATCAAGCTATTCAGGGAGCGTTACCCAGCAGTGGCTTTGCAGATTCATCAGGGTTCTCCAGCGCAAATTGCTGAAATGGTGCAGTCTGGTGAAGTGGACTTTGCAATTGCCACCGAATCCTTGGAATTGTTCGATGATTTGGTAATGATGCCTTGTTATGTTTGGCAACGTTGTGTTCTGGTGCCTTGTAATCATCCACTGACTAAGTTGGATCAATTAACTTTGCAGGACATTGCCCGATATCCGCTGGTTACCTATGTTTTTGGCTTTACCGGCAGATCGCAATTGGATGAGGCATTTCGTGGCATGCAGTTGAAACCGGTGGTGGCTTTCACTGCAACCGATGCGGATGTGATTAAAACTTATGTCCGCTTGGGGATGGGGGTCGGCATCATCGCGCGGATGGCCTATGATCCTAAGCAAGATCAGGATTTGGTGCGCTTGGATGCAAGCCATCTGTTCGCCGCCAGTATCACCAGGATCGGATTTCGGCGTGGCATGTTTCTGCGTTGCTATATGTACGATTTTATTGAGTTGTTTGCTCCGCATCTGACGCGGGAGCGGGTGCGAACGGTGGAGAGATTTCAGACTTTGGAGCAGATTGATGTACTGTTTGGAGATATGGAGTTGCCGGTTTTCTGACCTTTAATCTGATGATATAAGAGAGGAATGTGGGTGCAAACCTCGTTACTCGTTGCGCGAATGAATTTGTTGACCAGTTTTGAAGCGATGCTCGCTCAACTGGATGCATTCTGTACGGCAGTACGCCAAGACGATCCATTACCAGCTTGGGTCTCGCGTACTGAAATGGAATTGATGGAAAACCAAGACATGCGCCTTAAGGCGATTCAACTCTATCGCGCCCTTTGGTATGAAGAGAGCCAGGATGGTCGAGAGACATTAACTTGTCCTGGCATTGTTGGCGCCAGCTCGGAAACCTTGGCAATTGCCAACGTTTGTAACGCTGCCAAAGATGAATTTAAGGCAGCCGTGCTGGCGCTGAAAGGTCTCGGTCGCGATAAAGTGAATGGGGCGATGACTGATTTGCACCGAAGATGGGAAACCGTGGCGACCGCAATGCGGCGTCTGGGCGCGGCTCGCTTGAATCTAAAACAGGCTTATCGGCATATTCCCTTGCTGGACCGGCGCCCGCTGAAGATCGGTTTTACCTGGTCCAAACAGGGTCGCGTGATTCAGCGCACCAGCGTGGCCGAAGCGCGCCGTCTGCTGGAGCAGCGCGTCGAAACACCGCAGGTTCAATCGGATTTGCGACGTCTGGCGGAGATTAATGGAGATGAGCCACTGGCGCGCGTTCGTGGAGTTTGCCCACATTTGCGCGCTAATATCGTGTTTACCGAGTTGGGACAAGGTCGCGTATCGCGTCGACTGATGCAAGCGCCCCTGCCGATTTTGGTGCCATTGCAACGCGGCGAGCGGTTGCCTGAATTCGTTGCGGTAACACCGGAACCTCCTTCGAATCCACGGTTGCGGCGAGCGGATGTACGAATTGAGGACGAGCCTTTTTTACCTTCGGCGAGAGTGTATCGTTATCGGGAGATTTATCGCTAGGAATTGTATTTTTATGGCATGGATTTGCCTGAAATATTATCGGATATTGACCATAACATTACTTGAATTCACTGAATAACCATTGGCGCCAGTTTATTACGAGCAAGCAAAACCAGATACTTAGATCATCAGGTTGTCCGGTGTCAGACGATATCCATTCCACAAGATCGATGATTTGCTAATATTAAACCAGCACCATTGACCAATAACTTCCTCAAAGAGACTTCATAACAACCAGGAGATTTCCCATGTCCGCTCGCGCTCGTGTATGGCCTGGCAATCCGTATCCTCTCGGCGCCACCTGGGATGGCAAGGGAGTCAATTTCGCACTGTTTTCCGCGCACGCCGAAAAGGTCGAGTTATGCCTGTTCGACTCTTCTGGCCAGCGCGAGATCGAGCGATTGGTGTTGGCCGAAAATACCGATCAGGTCTGGCATGGCTACGTACCCGGATTGTGGCCAGGCGCTTTATACGGCTATCGAATCTCTGGGCCCTACGAACCGCAAATCGGCCATCGCTTCAATCACCATAAATTGCTGCTCGATCCTTACGCCAAGCAGTTTTATGGCACATTACATCTACGCGACGAACACTGCGGCTACCAAGTCGGCCACCGCGACGCGGACTTGTCCTTCGACGCCCGCGACAATGCCCGCGACATGCTCAAATGCGTGGTGGTGGACACCCGGTTCAATTGGGAAGGAGATCGTTCGCCTGAAATCCCCTGGTCGCGGACACTGATTTATGAAACTCATGTTCGTGGTTTCACCATCCGCCACGAAGATATGCCCCACCATCTGCGCGGGACCTTTGCCGGTCTTACTCATCCAGGAATCATCAAGTATTTACAATCGCTTGGCATCACCGCCGTGGAACTGATGCCGGTGCATGCCTTCGTGGATGACCGCTTTCTGACCGACCGTGGGCTGCGCAATTATTGGGGCTACAACACCCTTTGCTTTTTCGCCCCGGAACCGCGTTATCTGAGCAGCGGCGATTTGGTCGAATTCAAGACCATGATCAAGCGCTTGCATGACGCGGGCATCGAGGTGCTGTTGGACGTGGTCTACAACCATACCGCCGAAGGCGACCAGATGGGGCCGACCCTGAGTTTTAAGGGCATCGACAACGCTTCCTACTATCGTCTCCTCCCTCACGACCGTCGTTACTACATCAACGACACCGGCTGCGGCAACACGCTGAACCTGACGCATCCACGCGTCCTGCAGATGGTCATGGACAGCCTGCGCTACTGGGTCAACGAGATGCATGTGGATGGCTTCCGCTTCGATCTGGCGGTAACCCTGGGCCGTGAGGAATACGGCTACGACCGTACCGGCGGTTTCTTCGATGCCATCCGCCAGGATCCCGCCATGTCGCGGGTCAAGCTGATCGCCGAACCTTGGGACATCGGCCCAGGCGGCTATCAACTTGGTGGTTTTCCAGCCGGCACCGCCGAATGGAACGACCGCTTTCGCGATACCGTGCGCCGGTTCTGGCGCGGTGATGACGGCATGTTGGCTAAACTGTCGCCCAACCTGCTCGCCTCCAGCGATCTGTTCGAACACGACTTCCGGCGACCATGGACCACGATCAATTACATTGCCAGCCACGACGGTTTCACCCTGGCTGATCTGGTCAGTTACAACGAGCGCCATAACGAAGCCAATGGCGAGAACAACCGTGATGGCCACCCGTCCAACTTCAGTAACAACCACGGTGTCGAGGGACCGACGTCCGATCCCGCCATCCAGCAGATTCGGCTACGCCAACGCCGCAACATGTTGGCTACCGTATTGCTGGCCCAGGGAACCCCGATGCTGCTGGCGGGCGACGAATTCGGCCGTGGCCAACGCGGCAACAATAACGCCTATTGCCAAGATAACGATATCAATTGGCTGGACTGGACCCCCCCTCCCCCCGAGGAACGCGATTTTTTTGACTTCGTCCGCCGCCTAATCAACCTGCGCCAAGAGCATCCGGTATTTCGCCGGTCCCGATTCATGCATGGTTTGCAGATTTCCAAAACCACCGGGTTGCGCGATGTCGAATGGATTAGTCCAGGTGGCGGCGCCATGAGCGATTACCACTGGCAGGAACCCAAGGCCCGTTGTTTCGGCCTGTTGTTGGCGGGCGACGCTGGCGAATACTTCACCGCCGAGGGTTACCCAGAAACCGATGATACGATGCTGCTGATTTTCAACGCGGGTCCAACGGCGGTTCCATTTCGAATGCCGGCGGTGCGCGGCGCCAGTCGCTGGCGCTGCCTGCTCGACACCGCCCAGCCGCAACGGGCGGCGGGCGAATTACTGCTGGATGTCAGTGACGATTTTCAGGTGGAACCTTGGGCCGTGACCGTGTTCGCGCTGGTCTTGGCCAGTCCCGACTGAGCTTTTGGACCACCGGACGAAACCCGAGTAGCAGTGGATGAAACAGGCGGCTCGCGCCCACTCCAGGAACCCCATGCCTCCACCACCATGAAGAGATCTCCCATCCCTTCCGCTTCGGTGGTCGTCGCCTCACCGCTGCCTTTGGAGCGACTGCGCCTGCCTGACGAACTGGACGGTCGCGCCGGTGGTAACCGAGCCGGGCCGGATGTGGTCTGCCAGTTGGCCGCTGGCAACGATTTGGAGGCTATTCAAGCCTGGTTGGCTGAGTTCCACGACTCGCCGCAAACCCTGCGCAACTACCGCAAGGAAGTCGAGCGCCTGCTGCTGTGGGCGCTGCTAGAGCGCGGCAAACCCCTGTCCAGCCTGACCCGCGAGGATTGCCTGCTCTACGAAAATTTCCTGACCGACCCCCAACCCCGCGACCGCTGGTGCGGGCAAAAGGCACCCCGCTTCAGTCCCCGATGGCGACCTTTCCTAGGCCCGCTTGGTCCCGCCAGCCGCAAAATCGCCCTGCTGATCGTCAACTCGCTGTTCAGCTATCTGGTCAAGGCCGGCTATCTCGCCGGCAATCCCCTGGCGCTCGCCCGCCGCCGGGGTCGCGGCCACCAACCCATGCGGCAAGTGGAACGTTTTCTGGAACACGACCAATGGCAAGCCCTGCTGGTCACGGTCGATGAGTTGCCGCGCGACAGCGAACGGGACTGCCAACACCACGCCCGGGCGAAATACCTGGTCGCCCTGCTCTATCTGCTCGGTCCTCGGGTCAGCGAAATCGCCGGCCACGCCATGAACAGTTTCGTCCAAGTGCGCGGGCGCTGGTGGTGGCGCGTCATCGGCAAGGGCCGCAAGGAGGCCCAGGTCCCGGTTAACCAGGACATGCTGCAAGCCCTCCGCGACTACCGGCGCTTTTACGGTCTGCCACCCCTGCCCGCGCCGGACGAAATCACCCCGCTCGTGCTCAACCTTAAGGGAACCAGCGGCATCGGCGATAACATGATCTACCGCATCGTCAAGGACTTGGTGGCGAAAGCGGCGGCCCGACTGGAAGCGGACAATCCCCACCAGGCCGACAAGCTGCGCCGCGCTTCGACCCACTGGTTCCGCCACACCAGCATCACCCACCAAGCCGACGCCGGCATCGATATTCAATTCCTGCAACGCAACGCCCGTCACGCCCGCATCGACACCACGGGCCTGTACCTACACGCCGAGGAAAAGGAATGGCACGAAACCATGGAACGGCATCGGCTCAAGGGCGAATGATTCGCCGCCTTGAATCAAAAATCGAACACACCGATCGACACCCCGCTTTGCAGCGGTTGCGCGAACGGTCGTCAGGTCGGTAGTATTGAATTTCGTGATTTTCGGGAATGTTACGATCTTCGGCTCGGCCGGTGGCCTGAAGATTCGTCCGGACAGGAAAGCCACCAGCCGCTGTTATCTGAGGAATGACTCATGAGCATGACCCGCCTACCCGCCGCCGAAGGACTCTACGACCCGCGCAACGAGCACGATTCCTGCGGTATCGGTTTCGTCGTCGATATCAAAAACCGCAAAAGCCATCGGCCCGTTCGCCAAGGTCTGGAAATCCTGGCCAATCTGAGCCACCGCGGCGCGGTGGGCGCCGACCCCCTGGCCGGCGACGGTGCCGGTATCCTGGTGCAAGTTCCCGATGCCTTCCTGCGCGCCGAATGCGCCAGTCTTGGCATCGAACTGCCGGCCCCGGGCGATTACGCGGTCGGCATGATCTTCCTGCCGCGCGACCCCAGCGCCCGTGCCCAAAGCGAAGCGGCATTGGCGGCGTGCATAGCCGCCGAAGGCCAAACGGTGTTGGGCTGGCGCGATGTTCCGACCGACAATTCCTGCCTGGGTTATAGCGTGCGTCCCACCGAACCGGTGATCCGCCAGATTTTCATCCAACGCGGCGCCCATTGTCCCGATGGCG
Organism: Candidatus Contendibacter sp.; assembly: GCA_031732755.1. Lineage (GTDB taxonomy): Bacteria > Pseudomonadota > Gammaproteobacteria > Competibacterales > Competibacteraceae > Contendibacter. The sequence goes on along the minus strand of JAVMKI010000005.1, from coordinate 20,200 downwards.
ACGCCTTCGAGCGCAAGCTGTTCGTCACCCGCAAGCAAACCCATCACGCCATTTGGAGCCGCGACCTGCCGGGTCGCCAACAGTTCTACGTCGCGTCGCTGTCGTCGCGGACCATCGTTTACAAGGGCATGATCCTCGCCCGCAACATCGGCGTTTACTATCCGGAGCTGCGTGATCCACGCCTGGAATCGGCGCTGGCGCTGGTGCATCAGCGCTTCTCCACCAACACCTTCCCATCCTGGGCGCTGGCGCATCCGTTCCGCTATCTCTGCCACAACGGCGAAATCAATACCCTGCGCGGCAATATCAACTGGATGCTGGCTCGCCGCCACAACATGAAATCCGACCGGCTTGGCGCTGACCTTGATAAGCTCTGGCCGCTGATCGGTGACGGTGCTTCCGATTCCGCCACCTTCGACAATGCCCTCGAACTGCTGCTGGCGGGCGGTTACTCCCTGCCCCACGCCATGATGTTGATGGTGCCGGAGGCCTGGTCCGACAACCCGTTGATGGACCCCAAACGCCGCGCCTTCTACGAATACCACGCCGCGCTGATGGAGCCGTGGGACGGGCCGGCCGCCATCGCCTTCACCGACGGTCGGCAAATCGGCGCCACGCTCGACCGCAACGGCCTGCGCCCCGCCCGCTATCTGGTCACCGACGACGATCAGGTGATCATGGCTTCGGAAATGGGCGTGCTGCCGGTTCCCGAGGAAAAGATCGTCAAGAAGTGGCGGCTGCAACCCGGCAAGATGCTGCTGATCGACCTGGAGCAGGGCCGCATCATCGACGACGACGAAATCAAGGAACAACTCGCCTCCGCGCATCCCTACCAGGCTTGGTTGGACGCTACCCAAATCCACTTGCGGGACCTGCCGGCCGAAGTGGGGCCGATGGCTCCCGATTCGCGCACCCTGTTGCGCCGCCAGCAAGCCTTTGGTTACTCTCAGGAAGATGTCCGCGCCTTCCTGATGCCGATGGCGGTCAACGGCGAGGATCCCATCGGCTCCATGGGCCGCGACATTCCTCCCGCCGTGTTGTCCAGTCGACCCAAGCTGCTCTACGACTACTTCAAGCAAAAATTCGCCCAGGTCACCAACCCCCCGATCGATCCGATCCGCGAGGAACTGGTGATGTCGCTAGTCTCGTTCGTCGGTCCTCGGCCCAACCTGTTGGACCTGGGCAGCGGTGGCTTTCACAAGCGTCTGGAAGTCAAGCGGCCGATTCTCGACAACGTGGACCTGGAACGCATCCGTCGCATCGAGTACCACGTCGACAAGGCGTTTCGCACCAAGACGCTGAGCATCTGCTACGCGGTGGAACGCGGTGCCGACGGCATGGCGCGCGCTTTGGAAGACCTGTGCCGCGAGGCCGCCGACGTGGTGCGGCACGGCAATAACATTATCGTCCTGTCCGACCGGGGCATGGACGCCGACCACATCGCGATTCCCGCGCTGCTCGCCACCGCCGCCGTGCACCATCACCTGATTCGCACTGGCCTGCGCACCGAGGTCGGACTGGTGGTGGAAACCGGCGAGGCCAAGCGGGTCCACGACTTCTGCCTGCTGGCCGGCTACGGCGCCGAAGCCATCAACCCTTACCTGGCCTTCGATACCCTGTCCTCGATGCTCCCCGGCTTGCCGCAGAAACTGACCGAGACCGAAGCGCACGAGCACTACACCAAGGCCCTTTCCAAGGGCATCCTCAAGGTCATGTCCAAGATGGGCATTTCCACCTACCAGTCTTACTGCGGCGCGCAGATTTTCGAGGCGGTGGGCCTGGCCGGCGAGTTCGTCGACCACTACTTCACGGGCACCCAAGGCGTGATCGAGGGCGTCGAGTTGACGGAAATCGCCCAGGAGACTGTCCGCCGCCACCGGCTGGCGTTCGGTGACGCGCCGCTGTATCGCAATGCCTTGGACGTGGGCGGCGAACTCGCGTTCCGCATTCGCGGCGAGGAGCACGCCTGGACGCCGGAAACCATCGCCTTGCTCCAGCACGCGGTTCGCTCCAGCGACTACCAGCAATTCAAGCGATACAGCCAGGTCATGAACGACCAGCGCGACCATCTTCGCAACTTGCGCGGCTTGTTCGAATTTCGGTTCGCCACCCAGCCCTTGTCCCTGGACGAAGTCGAGTCAGCCGGCGAAATCGTCAAGCGGATGGCCACCGGCGCGATGTCGTTCGGCTCGATCTCCTGGGAGGCCCATACGACGCTGGCCACCGCCATGAACCGGCTGGGCGCCAAATCCAACACCGGCGAGGGTGGCGAGGATCCGATCCGCTACCAACCGCTGGAAAACGGCGACTCCGTCCGTTCGGCGATCAAACAGGTCGCTTCGGGCCGTTTCGGCGTCACCACCGAATATCTGGTCAATGCCGACGCGCTGCAGATCAAGATGGCGCAAGGCGCCAAGCCCGGCGAAGGCGGTCAACTACCCGGCCATAAGGTCAACGACTGGATCGCCCGGGTTCGTCATTCCACCCCCGGCGTCGGCTTGATCTCGCCCCCGCCGCACCATGACATCTACTCCATTGAGGATTTGGCGCAACTGATTTTCGACCTGAAAAACGCTAATCCGCTGGCGGACATCAGCGTCAAGCTGGTGTCCGAAATCGGCGTCGGCACGGTGGCGGCGGGCGTGGCCAAGGCCCACGCCGATCACGTCACCATCTCCGGCGAGGACGGCGGCACCGGCGCCAGCCCGTTGACCTCGATTCAGAACGCCGGCTCGCCCTGGGAAATCGGCCTGGCCGAAACGCATCAAACCCTGGTGCGCAACCACCTGCGTGGCCGCATCACCGTCCAAGTGGACGGCGGTCTGCGCACGGGCCGCGATATCGTCGTCGGCGCCCTGCTCGGCGCCGACGAGTTCGGTTTCGGCACTGGCGCGCTGATCGCCGCTGGCTGCGTGATGATGCGCAAGTGCCACCTCAACACCTGCCCGGTCGGCGTCGCCACCCAGGACCCGGAGTTGCGCAAGCGCTTTCCCGGCCAGCCGGCTCATGTCATCAACTTTTTCACCTTCCTGGTCCAGGAGGTTCGCGAGTTGATGGCGCGGTTGGGCTTCCGCACCTTCGACGAAATGATCGGTCGCGCCGACCGGCTCGACATGCGTCGCGCCATCCATCACTGGAAAGCGCGCGGACTGGATTTCACCCGCTTGCTGGCGATGCCTCCCGCCCCGCCCGGCATTGCCACTCATCACTGCGAGAAACAGGATCATGGCTTGAGCGGCGTGCTGGATCACCGTCTGATCGCCCAAGCCCAGTCGGCGCTGGACACTCGCCAGTCGGTGCGCATTGAAACGCCGATCCGCAACACCGACCGTACCACCGGCGCCATGCTCTCCGGTCAGGTCGCGCGCCGCTACGGTCATGCCGGGTTGCCGAATGACACCATCCATGTCCATCTGAACGGCACCGCCGGCCAGAGTTTCGGCGCCTTCCTGGCGCGCGGCGTAACCCTGGAACTCACTGGGGAAGCCAACGATTATGTCGGCAAGGGCCTCTCCGGCGGTCGGATCGTTGTCCGACCTTCCCCGGACAGCCGCCTGCGCGCCGAGGAAAACATCATCGTTGGGAACACCGTGCTGTATGGCGCTATCGCCGGCGAGTGCTATCTTCGGGGCGTGGCCGGCGAACGGTTCGCCGTGCGCAACTCCGGCGCTGTCGCCGTCATCGAAGGCACCGGTGACCACGGTTGCGAATACATGACCGGCGGCGTGGTGGTCGTGCTGGGACCGACCGGCCGTAATTTCGCCGCCGGCATGAGCGGCGGCGTCGCCTACGTGTTGGATGAAACCGGCGATTTCGCCCGCCGCGCCAATAAAGCCATGGTCGCGTTGGAACCCTTGAACGACGCCGACGAAACCCTCAACGTCCATGCGCCGCGCGACGACTGGAGCGGTCTGGCGCGCGCCGAACTGCCGGAAGACATGCTCCACCACGACGCCCGGCGTCTATGGATATTGGTCGCCCGCCACTATTTGTACACTGGCAGCGAACCCGCCCACCGCGTGTTGGAGCACTGGCGCGACCTTTTGCCAAAATTCGTCAAAATCATGCCGCTGGATTATCGACGCGCATTGCAGGACCTACAGGCCAAGTCCCGCGCCGCTCGCCTCGACGAAAAAACTGACCTGGCCGTGGGAGTTTGAACGATGGGTAAACCAACCGGCTTTCTGGAGATCGCCCGCCATGAGCACGGCTACGCGCCGGTCGCGGAGCGGATCACGCACTTTCGCGATTTCGCGGCGCACCTGCCGGAACCCGCCGTTCGCGAACAGGCCGCGCGCTGCATGGATTGCGGCATTCCTTATTGCCATCGCGGCTGTCCGGTCCACAACATCATTCCCGATTGGAACGATCTGGTGTACCGCGGTAACTGGCGCGAAGCGCTGGAAGTGTTGCATTCCACCAACAACTTCCCGGAATTCACTGGCCGGGTCTGTCCCGCCCCTTGCGAAGCGTCCTGCACGCTCAACTTCAACGATTCGCCGGTGACGATCAAGGATATCGAGTGTGCCATCATCGACAAGGGATGGAAGGAAGGCTGGGTTCAGCCGCAAATCGCCGCGCGGCGCACCAGCAAACGGGTGGCGGTGATCGGGTCCGGTCCCGCCGGTCTGGCCTGTGCCCAGCAACTGGCGCGGGCCGGCCATGCCGTGGTGGTGTTCGAGAAAAATGACCGTATCGGTGGATTGCTGCGTTACGGTATCCCCGATTTCAAGTTGGAAACCTGGCAGATTGATCGCCGTCTGGCCCAGATGCGAGCCGAAGGTGTGGAATTCCGACCCAACAGCCACGTCGGCGTGGACATCCAGGCCCGTGCGCTGCTGACCGAGTTCGAAGCGGTGGTGCTAGCTGGTGGCTCCGAACAGCCACGCGATCTGAACGTGCCGGGCCGCGACCTGCGCGGTGTTCACTTCGCCATGGATTTTCTGACTCAGCAAAACCGCCGGGTGGCGGGCGTGAAGATCACCGACGAGGAGATTCTGGCAACCGACAAGGACGTGGTCGTGATCGGCGGCGGGGATACCGGTTCCGATTGCGTTGGCACCTCGATTCGCCAGGGCGCGCGTTCCGTCACCCAGTTGGAAATCCTGCCTAGACCGCCATTGCACGAGAACAAGCTGTTGACCTGGCCAAACTGGCCGCTGAAATTGCGCACCTCAACTTCACACGAGGAAGGCTGCGAACGGGACTGGGCGGTGACCACCAAACAGTTTCTTGGCCAGGACGGCCAAGTGACCGCGATGCGGATTGCCAGGCTGGAATGGCGCGATGACGGCGGTCAACAGATCATGGCGGAGATCCCTGACAGCACGTTCGAGATCAAGACGGACTTGGCGCTGCTAGCGATGGGTTTTGTCCATCCGGTCCACGCTGGGATGCTGAAGGAACTGGGCGTGGCCCTGGACCCGCGTGGCAACATCCGTGCTGGGGAAAACGATTACCAAACCTCGGTCAACAAGATCTTCACCGCTGGCGACATGCGGCGCGGTCAGTCACTCGTGGTTTGGGCCATCCGCGAGGGGCGGCAGTGCGCCCGCTCGGTGGATGAGTATCTGATGGGAAGCTCGGAACTACCGGTTTAAAAAGGATTGGTGGTTTTCCGATTGGCGGTTTTCCCTTACTCCTCCTCCGCCAGCGCCGCCAGCACACTCAAGGCTTGCTCCTTGCAACCGTTTTTCGCCATCCAGCCAGCCAACGCCGCCGGATTGTTCGGCGGCGGCTCCGTCATCTTGTGGACACGCAAACGGATCGACTGGCCGGCGTGTTTCAACTCAGCTTTTCCAACCTTAACCTTCGCGCTAAATCGCCTTGCGTCATCGCATACAACGCATCCAGTAACGCCACCTGTAAACTCCCAGGTCCCCGCGCTTGCTCCGCCGCGATTTCACCCGCCACCCCGAGCACGGCCAGCCCCGTCACGGTTGCCGTGAAGGGGTCGTGGTCCACGGCTAAAACTCCACCAATCATCGCCGTCGCCGAGCAGCCCAAGCCGGTAACGCGCGCCATCAACGGATGGCCGTTGGCGATTGCCGTTACCTGCGTCCCATCGGTCACGTAATCCACCGCGCCAGTCACGGCAACGACAGCGCCGGTTTCCAATGCCAGTAGCCGCGCCGCATCCACGGCGGTTTCCGAACCATGCAGGCTGTCCACCCCCCTGCCCTTTCCCGTCTGTTGCGCCAGGGTGAGAATTTCCGAACCGTTGCCCCGAATCACGCTGGGTTGCAACCGTACCAAAGCTTCCGCCGTTGCGCGCCGGTATGGCGTCGCTCCAGCTCCCACCGGATCGAGAATCCAGGGCACGCCCGCCGCCCGTGCCCGTAGTGCCGCCAGCTTGCACGCCGCGATCTGCTCCGAGTACAGGGTGCCGATGTTGATGACCAGCGCCTGGCTGATCGCGACGAAATCCTCCACCTCATCGCAGGAATGCACCATCGCCGGGGATGCGCCCAACGCCAGCAGTGCATTCGCCGTATTGTTCATCACCACGAAATTAGTGATGTTGTGCACCAGCGGTTGCCGCTCGCGCACGGCGGTCAACGAAGCCCAAATGGTGTCAACGTCCATCGCTGTCATTACATTCGTCCGTATAATTCCAGCAAATGCCGATAATGCTCGGCGACACCTGGCCTGACCTGCTCCCACCGGAACCGCCAGCGCCAGTTGCCATCAGCGATACCTGGCCGATTCATGCGGTCCGCGCCGCCAAGTTCCAACACGTCCTGCATGGGCACAACCGCTAATCGCGCCACCGAAGCGAATGCCGCCCGAGTCAGCAATTCCGGTATTTGCCCCGACCCACCGCCTAGATAGTCGAACAGGTGCGCGCGGGTCCGCTCATCGAGTTCCGCGAACCAGCCCAACGTCGTATTGTTATCGTGCGTGCCGGTGTAAACCACCGAATTGAGCACATGGTTGTGCGGAAGATAGGGATTGTCGGCCCCACCACCGAAAGCGAAATGCAGGACTTTCATGCCCGGCAGGCCATGGGTATCGCGTAGCGTCTCGACCTCGGGCGTGATGATGCCAAGGTCCTCGGCGACCAGGGGCAGCCCGCCGAACTCCGCCCGCAACGCCTGGAACAATTCATGGCCTGGCGCCTGGCGCCATTGTCCTCCCACTGCGGTTTCCGCGTTGGCGGGGATTTCCCAATAGGCTTCCAGTCCCCGAAAATGGTCGATGCGCAAGAGATCGAATTGGGTAAATTGCGTGCGGATGCGCTCCTTCCACCATTGAAACCCATCGGCCTTCATCTGTTCCCAGGCGTAATGTGGGTTGCCCCATAACTGACCGGTGGCGGAGAAATAATCCGGCGGTACTCCAGCTACCACGGTCCGCCGCCCCTCGCCATCCAGCAGGAACGCCTTGCGGCATGCCCACACGTCCGCGCTGTCGTAGCCGACGAACAATGGAATGTCGCCAAAGACCAGAATGCCTCGCTCGTTGGCGTAGCGCTTGAGCGCTGTCCACTGCCGGTAAAATAGAAACTGCTCGAACTGAGCTTGGGTAACCGCGTCGGCAAACTGCCGCCGCGCTTCGGCCAATGCCCCGGATTGGCGGTCACGGAGCTCGCGTGGCCAGTCGAACCAGGCTTGCCGTCCCCGCGCCGCCCGGATGGCCTGATATAGCGCATAATCATCCAACCAGTGTCGATGCTGGTTCAGGAAAGCCTCGTAGGCGCCCCGTTCCGCCCCACCCCGTTCTTGGAAGCCGCGCCGGGCTTCGCTCAAGCGCCGCTGGCGATATGCCCAGCCGTCCTCGCCAGAACGCGGTCCGCCGTCGGGACTGAGCCAGCCCGCCTCGGTCAGCGGCTCTAGGGCGATGAGACGGGGATTGCCAGCGTGGACCGATTGTGCTGAATAGGGCGATAAATCATCGTGGGTTGGCCCCAACGGTAGCGTTTGCCAGACGGTAAACCCGCAAGCCGCCATGAAATCCACCAACCGGTAGGCATCTGGCCCTAGATCACCGTTACCGTGGTTTCCCGGAAGCGAGGTTGGATGTAGTAGTAATCCCGCGCGGCGGCGGTTGAGGGGTGAATCTGTGCTCATGCTGATTGGCTCCCAAATCTCTCGATTGATTTTCGTGGTTTATTGAGACGACGGTGATGGTGTTGGGAAAAAGTGGAGGCGCGGTTGGAACAATGGGTGATTCATCCGCTTTAAGGTTTCTGCCCAGATTGGTATCTTTCCACGAGTGCTTGCCGCTTTTCATAGCACGCGCGCGCCAGGGCAACATCGTCCAGGAACCAATCCAACTCATCGAGTAATAGGGCCTGTGGCCCATCCACCAGCGCTTTGGCCGGGGCTGGATGAAAGTCCACCAGCACCATGTTGGCCCCGGCCGCCACTCCTTGCGCGGTGGCATGCATGAGATCGAGGATGCCATCCGGGGCTTGCTCACGGGAACCCACCGAATGCGAGGGATCGACGCAGACCGGCATTCGTGTTAGTCGCTTGACCACGGGGACATGGCTGAAATCCACCAGGTTACGATGGGGGTCACCCATGTTGGTCTTGACCCCGCGCAGGCAGAAAACCACCCGCGAGTTACCCTCGCTGGCCAGATACTCGGCGGCGTTGAGCGACTCGTTAAGTGTGATGCCGAAGCCGCGCTTGAAGAGCACTGGATATTCCTGCTGACGCCCGACCGCTTTCAGCAGTTCGAAGTTCTGGGTGTTGCGCGTGCCGATTTGCACCATGACCCCAGTGGGCTGGCCGGTCCGTTCCAGGCTTTCGTGGATTTCGTCGACATGGCTTTCGTGGGTGACCTCCATGGCGATGACCTTGATCCCGTATTTACCGGCTAACTCGAACACATAGGGCAGGCATTCCTTGCCATGCCCTTGGAACGAATAAGGGTTGGTGCGTGGTTTGTAAGCGCCCATTCGGGTACAGACCTGGCCGCGTTCGCGCAGCGCCTTGAGCATGATTTCGACATGCTCTGGTGTATCCACCGCGCACAGGCCAGCGAAGACGTGCAGCGTGTCTTGACTGAAGAAAACCCCGTTGTATTCGAAGCCGCTAACCCGCTGTCGGTCCCGGTGCCGTCCCAGGATGCGATACTCTTCCGCTATGCGGATGACCCGCTCCACGCCTGGCAAAGCTTGGATATCGTCGGCGGACAGGGTTTTCGTGTCGCCGATCAGGTAAATTTCGGTCAGTTCCTGTTGGGCACCCTGTACTTTGTGGGCGCGGGTGGTGATGCCAGGTAGTTGGGACAAATAATCCAGGGTCCGCTGGTATTCCTCGGACTGCTCGGTGACGCTGGAATCCAGAATGACGATCATGGGGAGTGTGGCCTGTGGTGGTTTCTGACCTGTTGGAAGTGAGGGCTTAACGTCTTAGCGTCCGTCTGGGATGATGGATTCCAGCCTACCCAAGTAAGGTTTTAGCGCCTCGGGGATGCGGATGTGGCCACGTTCGTCCTGGTAGTTTTCCATCACGGCCACCAAGGTTCTTCCTACAGCCAGCCCGGAACCGTTGAGAGTGTGGACCAGTTCCGGTTTGCCCGTGGCTGGATTGCGCCAGCGGGCTTGTAGACGGCGCGCCTGGAAATCCTCGAAGTTGCTGCATGAGGAGATTTCTCGGTATTTGCCTTGGCCGGGAAGCCAAACTTCCAGGTCGTAAGTCTTTGCGGAGGCGAAACCGATGTCGCCAGTGCACAGTGCCATGGTTCGGTAGGGCAACTCCAAGCGTTGCAGCACCGTTTCGGCGTGCTGTGTTAGTGCTTCCAGGGTGGCGTAGGAATCCTCGGGGCGAACAATCTGTACCAGTTCTACTTTTTCGAACTGATGCTGACGAATCATGCCGCGCACGTCCTTGCCGTAGGAACCGGCTTCGCTGCGAAAGCAAGGTGTATGACAGACGTAGCGTAAAGGTAAGCGATCAGCATTTAGGATTCGGTCGCGGGCTAGATTGGTGACGGGAACCTCGGCGGTGGGAATCAGGTAATAGTTGAGTTCGCCGCTCAGTTTGAATAGGTCTGCCTCGAATTTGGGTAACTGGCCGGTGCCGCGTAGGCTGTCGGCGTTCACTAGGTAGGGAACATAGACTTCCTGGTAGCCATGCTCCTGGGTGTGGAGGTCGAGCATGAATTGGATTAATGCTCGGTGCAGTCGGGCCAGTTGGCCTTGGATGACTGTGAAACGAGCACCGGTTAGTTTCGCGCCGGCTTCGAAATTGAGTCCCCCTTCCTCGCTCAGATCGACATGGTCGCGTGGTTCGAAGGAGAATTGGCGTGGTTCGCCCCAGCGGCGGACTTCTACGTTGTTAGTTTCATTGTTGCCGGGGGGTGTGGTTGGGTGGGGGATGTTGGGGATGCCTAGCTGGAGTTCGAGGAGCTGGGTTTGGACGGTGTTGAGTTCGACCTCGGTCTGCTTGAGGGTGTCGCCGAGACCGGTGATTTCGTCCAGTAATGGCTGAATGTCTTGTCCGCTGGCTTTGGCTTGGCCGATTGCCTTGGAACGGGCGTTGCGCGTGTTTTGGAGTTCTTGGGTGCGGGTTTGTAAAGCTTTGCGTTGTGCTTCTAGGTCGCTGGTGCGTGCTACGTCTAGGGTGTAACCGCGTCGGGCTAGTTGTGTGGCGGTGGATTCCAACTCATTTCTGAGTAGCTTTGGGTCCAGCATGGAGGGGGAGGCTCCTGAGCGAGGGTTGTGGATGGGAGAATTGAAAATTATAGCGGGTTTGGTGGAAGATTTTTTGGATGATGATATAAAAAACCTTAATTATTAAAGGCGACCGGCCAAAGCAGGCCGCCTTGATCAGGCTATACGGTCAGATTAAATATCGCGAGTCCACAACGATGCCATGGAGGGACCAGTGCCGACACACAGCGAGGCGCCGCCGAGGTTCTTACCCTGGCGCTCCAGTTCGTAGTACAGACTGACCACGATACGCAGGCCCGTGGAGCCAACCGGATGGCCCAGCGCGATGCCGGAGCCGTTAAAGTTGCAGTTGTCGGGGCTCAGGATCATGCCATGATCTTCCTTGAGCATCCGCCCCACGCCTAGCCACTGCGCGGCGAACGCTTCGTTGACTTCCCAGTACTCGATATCGGTGAACTTGAGGCCAGCCTGATTGAGGGCTTTCGGGATCGCTACCGCGGGACCCAATCCCATGACCGCTGGATCGATACCGGCGTTGCAAATGCTGACCAGTTTCATCAGCGGCTTGATGCCCATGGCCTTGGCCTTATCCAGGGACATGATGACCACCGCGCTGGCGCCGTCATTGATACTGGACGCATTGGCGGCGGTCACCACACCGTCCTTCTTGAACGCGGCTGACAGCTTAGCCATCTTTTCCAGACTGGCGTCCGGGATGAAATTTTCGTCGGCGTCAAAGAAGGTTGAACCTTTCTTGGACTTGAGCTCGACCGGAACGATCTCGCGCTTGAAAGTCCCTTCCTTGGTCGCCTTGGTGCAACGCGTGTGGCTGATCAGCGCCAATTCGTCGCATTCCTGGCGGGTGATGCCGTACTTGACCGCGACGTTTTCCGCCGTCATCGCCATGTGGCCGGGCACCAATTCATCGAACAGACCATCGTGGATCATGCTGTCCTCGATGTTGCCCTGCCCCATCCGATAACCCATGCGCCCCTTGGGCAGCAGGTAGGGAGCGTTGGTCATGCTTTCGACGCCCACGACCAACCCGATCTCGGTTTGACCCAACATGACGTTGTGGCAGGCGATTTCCAATGCGCGCATGCCAGAAGTGCAATTCTGGTTGACGGATACCGCGCTGCTGCGGTGCGGCAAACCAACTCGCATACTCACCTGCCGCGCTGGCAAGGAACCCTGCATGCCGGTATAGAGCTGGCCCATGCAGATCTCGTCGATTTGGTCAGCCGGCACGCCGGACCGTTCGATTGCGCCCTTGGCGGCGGTGATCGCCAGATCACGCGCCGATACATCCTTAAGGGTGCCCATGAATTTACCGATTGCCGTCCGCGCGGCGCTGACAATCACGACTTCTTTAAGAGCCATCGGATACTCCTCGACTTGCGTGGTTATTGCGTTGTGTTGGTGTATTAGCGTGGTTGGTTGTGGACCTTGGCGCCAAATTGCCCTCCATGGATATCCGCAGGTTCACCCGAGGGGTGGCGGGCGGATAGACGTTGGAAATTAAAGCCTATCCTTGGTGGATGTCAATTTTCCCCTGAAGGGTTTCTCTCGATCGCTGGATTTCTCAAGATGATGATATAAAAGCCGGACGACGAGCAAATCCTGCTCATCGCGCTTAAAATATAAGCTTAAAATATAAGGTTCCATCATCAGACGACGAAGAGGCCAACTGGATGAGTCGAACGATGGGAACGTCCACATGACGAACGCCGTGGACGAAAACCAGCCCCCCCCGCCAGCCTGGGGGACGATTGATGACCGTGAATTTATCGATCTGGTCGCCAGCCGCTCCCGTAAATTGCTTACCCTCGCACACTACCTGACGGTGCATCGGCCAGACGCCCTTCCTCTCACCCGTCCTCTGACGGCCGATCTGCTCTCCCAAGCCGCTCAGGTCGAGGAACTGCTGGACGCCTATGGGGCGCGCACCAACCGCCAATGGTCGCGACTCCGGTCGTTGACCGCCACCACCAAACTGTTCGCCAGCGTCAGCTACGAAATCCTGCACATCCAACATTCCCTGCCCTGTTATCGCCTGCTACCCAGCAATCGGGATTTCGCGGCGGCGACCGCCGAGTCGCTGGCGCTGATGCAAGGCATTTTGACCCGCGCGGTGAAATGGATCCTGGCGCAAGCCTCGCGGCTGGGTTTGCCGCCTCCCGAAGCCCCACCCGACTCGCTGGATTACGCCGAACCGCTACCGTTGGGCCGCTTGCCTAGCGACCGCCCCGTGCGCCGGGTCCACAGCGCCTCGGAAACCATCACTCACCTGGCCACCACCTATCTCAACGCCGCCGCCGACAGTGATTTACTGAGTATCGTCAACCGCACCGACCCCGCGGACTATACCCGCTGCTTTCCAGACCCTGTGAGCGAGGACAGCCTGCGCTATCTCAAGGTCCACTTCCATTGCTTGCAATCCCTATACGACACCCACGTATCCGAGACCGAGATCGAGTATTTGGACGCCAACCTGCCGACCCTGCGCGGGCATATCAGCGTCACCTTTCACCTCCTGGAAATCGCCACCTATCTCGTCCACTACTACGAACGCCACCTCAACGTCCGCACCGGCGACTCGGCGTTGCGCCGCAAACCGGTTGTCACCCCCGACGCCCTGCTGGACATGCTGATGAGCTATTCCATCACCTATGCCGGGCTATACCTGGACCTGGGGCGACGCTTGTGCCACACCATGCTCAAGCACTACGCCGAGGTCAGCATGATCGAGGCTCCGGTGCCCAGTTATCGCGGTTTCCATGTCCGCCCGGCGACCCTCGTGGCGAAAATCGTCCAACATTATGGCAGCGAAGTACGCATGGAGCTGGATGGTCAGTCCTACGACGCCAGTTCGCCATTGGATCTGTTCCGAGCCAACGAGAAAATCAACGCGCGGAAGCGACGCTGGCTGGTGGCGGAAATCGGCCGCTTGCCCTTGCCCGAAGGCGAGTTGTCGGCGACGCAAATCCGCGCCGTGGTCATGAATGCGTTGTTCAGCATGGCCGAACAGGGCAAGCTGGTGATCTACCAGCATCCGCTACAACTATCGGAGGAATTCAGTCGCGAGGGCATCCTGCTGGAAAAGGTCACCGCCGAAGTCGCCCGCTTGCAAGCCACTGGCCAGATTGATATCCGCACCGACCTCAACATTACCTTCATCGGCGACAAGCGGGTCTTGAGCGACCTCCGGCTGCTGGCCAAATCGGGCTATGGCGAGGACTGTTTCGGCAACAATATCACCCTGCCCCGGGAAATCGCTTACTTGCGTCGCTAACCGCCGCATTGTTGAACGACGCAATTTCTCCTACTATTTTGGTTTGCTTTTTTAACGATGAGGTCAAAATCACCATGAGCAAACCCAAGAAAGTCGCAATCCTCACGGCGGGCGGTCTGGCACCCTGCCTCAGTTCGGCCATCGGCGGTCTCATCGAACGCTATACCGAGATCGATCCGACCATCGACATCATCTGCTATCACAGCGGCTACAAAGGACTTCTGCTCGGCGACTCCTACCAGGTCACGCCGGAAATTCGCGAAAAAGCGCGGGTGCTACACAACTTCGGCGGTTCGCCCATCGGCAACAGCCGGGTCAAGCTCACCAACGTCAAGGACTGCGTGAAGCGCGGCCTGGTCAAGGAGGGCCAGGACCCGCAGCAGGTCGCCGCCGACCAACTGGTCAAGGACGGCGTCGATGTCCTGCACACCATCGGCGGTGACGACACCAACACCGCCGCCGCCGACCTCGCCGCTTTCCTGGCCAAAAACGGCTATGGCCTCACTGTCATCGGTCTGCCCAAGACCGTTGACAACGATGTATACCCCATCAGGCAATCGCTGGGCGCCTGGACCGCCGCCGAACAAGGCGCCCACTACTTTCACAACATCGTCGCGGAGAACAACGCCAACCCACGCATGTTGATCATCCATGAGGTCATGGGGCGCAACTGTGGTTGGCTCACCGCCGCCACCGCGCTGCAATACCGCAAGTTGCTCGACCGCGCGGAATGGCTCCCCGCCATCGGGCTCGAACGCTCCGAATTCGACATCCATGCGGTTTACATTCCCGAGATGGAAATCGACATTGCCGCCGAGGCCAAGCGCCTGCGCGCCGTGATGGACCAGGTTGACGACATCAACATTTTTGTCTCCGAAGGCGCGGGCGTGGAGGCCATCGTGGCCGAACTACAGGCCAAGGGCCAGGAAGTCCCGCGCGACGCCTTCGGCCACATCAAGCTCGATGCCGTCAACCCCGGCAAATGGTTCGGCGAGCAGTTCGCCCAGATGATCGGATCAGAAAAGACCCTGATTCAGAAATCCGGGTATTTCTCGCGCGCCGCCCCGGCCAACATCGACGATCTCCGCCTCATCAAATCCTGCGTCGACCTGGCGGTCGAATGCGCCCTGCGTGGCGAGGCTGGTGTCATTGGCCACGACGAGGATCGCGGCGGCGTCCTGCGCGCCATCGAGTTTCCGCGGATCAAAGGCGGCAAACCCTTTGACATCGACACGCCCTGGTTCACCGAAATGCTGGCGGCCATCGGCCAACCGAAGGGAAGAAAACTCACGGTCGGCCATTAACGAAGGATCGTGAACGCGTCGGGAGGGAACCGTGCCAGCCGCGCGGTTACTCCCGGCGCGCTGGTTGCCACGATCATCAACGATACCGCCACCGTTCGCTGTGGCGGTCCAACTCTCGCAAGCGCTTCAGTTTTTCACCGATTTGCCCTTCCAGCCCATTGGCGGTCGGCTGGTAGTAGCGGGCGTCCTTCAACGGTTCGGGGAGATAGCATTCCCCAGCGGCATAGGCGTTCGGCTCGTCGTGCGCGTAGCGATAACCCGCGCTGTGTCCCAATTCCCGCGCCAGTGCGGTAGGCGCGTTGCGCAAATGCGGCGGTACTTCCAGAGCGCCATACCGCTCGACATCGCGGCGGGCGGCGCTGAAAGCGGTGTAAACCGCATTGCTCTTGGCCGCCACCGCCAGATAGACGATAGCCTGGGCGATGGCCAGTTCGCCCTCTGGACTGCCCAGGCGCTCCTGCGCCTCCCAGGCATTCAACGCCAGGGGCAAAGCGCGTGGATCGGCATTACCGATGTCTTCGCTGGCCATGCGCACCACCCGTCGGGCGATGTACAGCGGATCGCAACCGCCATCCAGCATCCGGGCCAGCCAATACAGCGCCGCGTCGGGGCTACTGCCGCGCACCGCTTTGTGCAGGGCGGATATCTGGTCGTGGAACAGATCGCCACCCCGATCGAAGCGCCGCCCCGCTCCATCGCTCATCACCGCCACCAGCGCGGTCTCCAGTGCTTCGCCGCGCGCCTTGGCCAGTTCCGCCGCCAGTTCCAGCCAAATCAGGACGCGGCGAGCGTCGCCGTCGGCGGCTTGAGCCAGTCGGTTCCGTGCCTCCTCCGCCAGCGGCCAGCATCCGCCCAACCCCCGTTCCGGATCGACCAACGCTCGCTCCACCACCTGGCCGATCGCGGCGGCATCCAGGCTATTGAGCACGTAAACCCGCACCCGTGACAACAGGGCATTGTTGAGGGCGAAGCTAGGATTTTCAGTGGTCGCGCCAATGAAGATCAGCGTGCCATCCTCGACATAGGGCAAAAACGCGTCCTGCTGAGCTTTGTTGAAGCGGTGGACCTCGTCCACAAACAGCACGGTACGGCGTTGCTGATCGCGCCACAGAGCTTGCGCCCGCTCCACCGCTGCCCGCACTTCGCGCACCCCCGCCATCACCGCCGACACCCGGATGAACTCGGCTTGGCAGGCGCTAGCCAGCAGTTCCGCCAACGTGGTTTTGCCAGTGCCGGGCGGCCCCCACAACACCATGGAATGCGGCTGGCCCCGTTCGATCGCCGTCCGCAACGGCTTGCCCAGCGCCAATAGATGTGATTGGCCGACGAATTCGGTCAATTGGCGCGGCCGCAGCCGGTCAGCCAGCGGTCGCCGGGGATCTGGGGGAAACACACGCTCAGCCAGGGTCACCGACCACATCCACGCCTGGCGGTGGGGTAAACCTCAGCAGGGCGGGATCGAGCGTCGGGTTGGATTCCAGCTTCTGGAAATCCAGGCGGGTGCGCTGACCAAAACCATCTTCCAGTTCCAGACTGATCAGGACGCCACCCTTGAAGGCGACCCGCAGCAATCGAAACTCCGGCTGCGGTCGCTTGGGCGTCAGGTCGTACCAGTCCAACCCATCCCGGTTGCGGACCCCGCTGACCGTGAACGCCTCTTCAATGGGGGCCGCGCCGCTCAGCAACGCCAGCGGCGTGGAACTGAGGGCCTGGTCCAGCTTGCGCACCGTTACCTGGGCCAACGCGACATCGTAAGCCCACAACCGCTCGCCGTCGGCAACGATGATCTGCTCGGCGGGGGCCCGATAATCCCAGCGAAACTTGCCAGGTTTGCGCATCAGCATCCGACCACTGGAGGTTTGCACCACCTGCCCATGATCGTCGAAAACTCGTTGGATGAACTCCGCCCGCAACGATTGCAGGCCTTGAAAATAACGCTGCACCGGCGACGCAGCGGCCGGCACCGCCAACACCGGTCCCCATAGCAGGGCGATGAATAGCCAGACACGCATCACGTTGTGTTTCCAAATGAAGGGATGCACCATGAACATCACTTTGCCGGGTCATCGGCCAGTCTCCAACTGACCCATGGCCTAAAACAATGCAATCCACCCGCGACTTGCCTCCGACCGAAATGATGGATTGCGCTACGCCTGTTCACTCCACTCGGTCGGCAATATCCTTGCTGGCAGACCCTGTGATCAATGCCGCGAGCCCGGTGGGATCGGCGACGCCCCCTGGAAATCTGGAAACCGTTCCCCCTCTCGTTCTGGATGCCCCGCACTGCCCATGATTTCCTCGGCCAATCGGGCGAAATCCGCCGGCTCGTCAGACAGTAGGTGGTCATACAACACCGCGTCCCAACACTCAATCCGATTGGCGTAGGCCAACAGGATCACTTGATCCTGGATGCCCGCGTAGTCCAGCAACCGTCGTGGCAACAACAATCGGCCGCTGCCATCCAACTCCAATTCGGTGGCGCCTCGGTGGAAATAGCGGACAAACTCGCGGTTCTTCTTGATAAACAGGTTCAGCCGGTTGAGTTCGGTGGTAACGCGCCGCCATTCATCCAGTAGATACAACACCAAGTGTTGTTCAAAGCCGCGATTGACCACAAATCGGCATCCCGCCGCGACGGGAAACTGCTTTCTCAGCGCGGCCGGCAGCGCGATTCGCGCCTTGGAATCGAGTCTACATTCGAACTCGCCGAGAAGGTTCACCATGGCGGCAGCGGCTTCCCATGGCGTATCCGCTATACGGCGCTCGATCCAAGCATGGATCCTTGCACGGCTTCCGAATCCCCCGTGGATTTACCGAAAATTCGATTGGGTTTGCGTTTTTCGCATCAACCCCGTTTAGGATATCAAGATGACCATGAACCAGCGGTGACATGAACCAGCAGCGGTTTCTACAAGCGATCTCTATAGGCCACAACCTTGGTCTTGGCCCGTATGCTATCGAGTAGCTTGCCAAACTCATCGGAACCATTCCGTTGCGCCAATTGCTGCGCCAGTGTCTTGCGCTCCTCTGCGGAGAGTGAGTCCTTCTGGCCAGGCACAACCCGGAGGACTTCCAGTATCACCTGATCACCGTTCGCCAGTGCGGCGGAACCCACCGCGACCTGGCCGGTAGCTGGCTGTGGCAGCCGAAACGCGGCATCCAGCACCGCGCGATCCACAGTCGCGGTATCACGCTCCACCAAGCCGGCATTCTTAAACTCGCCACCGAATTCCGCAGCCAGAGTTTGCGGATGTTCGCTCTTGACGGCGCGCGCCTTCAACACCTCGGCGTCCTTGGCGATGGCCTCGCGGGCCTTTTGCTCGCGCAACACCTTGACGATCTCCTCACGGGACTCCTCCAAAGTGCGCGGCGTGGCATCTTGATGTTCCTTAACCCGGATCATCACAACATGACCAGGCTCCAATTCCAACGGCTCGCTGTTGACGCCCCGCTTGAGCACGTCCTCGCCAAAAGCGCTCTCCGTGACCTTGGCGTGGGCAGTGACACCCTCCCCACCATGGTGATCGAACCAACCGCTATCCTGAATCGGGACATTCAACGCCTTGGCCGCCGGCTCCAGGCTATCGGGATGCTCGTAACCTAGATTGGCGAGCGTCTGGCTGATTTCGTAGAAGCGGTTTTCGGCTTTTTGCTGGCGCAGTTCCGCCGCCACCGTTTCGCGCACTTCTTCAAACGGTTTCACCTGCGCTGGCGTGATGTTATCCAACCGGATGATGTGGAAACCGGATGGCATTCGTACCGGCTCGCTGACCTCACCGACTTTTGGCAAGGCAAACAGGGCGTTTTCAAACGCCGGGCTGTCGAACATGCCCTTGCCAATCACGCCCAGTTCGCCGCCTTCCAGCCCACCGGACGAGTCGGCCTTGGCCTCTTGTAGAGCCTGGTCGAAGCTTTTTGCGCTGGAATGGATGCTATCGGCGATTTGTTGGGCCTGGACGCGGGCTTTTTCCACTGCCTCCGGACTGGCGTTCGGCGATAGCTTAACCAGAATATGCGAAGCCGAACGTTCCTCGGGGCGACCGTACTTGGCAAGCTGCTCTTGATAGGCGGCTTTCACTTCCTCGTCGCTGGTCGTAACCCCCTCGGCGACCTGAGCCAGCTTCAGCTCGATAAACTGGATCCGCGCCCGTTCGGGATTGATGAAACGTCCCTTATTCTTCTCAAAGTAATCCTGGATGGCGCTGTCTTCCACGGTCGCCCGCGCCGCGTACTGGGCCAGCGGCAGCACCACATATTGCAATTCCCGCTGCTGCTTGAGCAAGGCGATCCATTGCTCCAACTCCGGTGGCGTCACCAAGGCCGATGCGGTCACGCCAGTGTGCAGTTGTTCGGTCGCCAGCGACTGCCGCATGCCCTCTTCAAACGCCGCGGCGGTATAACCCTGATTGCGCAGCAGCCGTTCGTATAGCTCCTGGCTGAAACCACCGTTCTGCTGGAAAATCGGTAGCGCCAGGACAGCATCGTGCAGTTGCTGGTCGCCGACCCGGAATCCCTGGTTGCGCGCGCTCTGATCCAGCACTCGCTCATCCACCAGTTGCCGCAACACGTCCTGTTTCAGGCGCGGCCCATCCAGCAACGCTGGATCCAGGTTACCACCCAGCATGGCCTGCATGCGCTGGCGCTGTTGCTGATAGGCGCGCTGGAATTCGTGAAGCGAAATCTTGCTGTCGCCCACCACGGCGGCATCCATCGGTCCACCACCCTCAAAGTAATAATTGATACCCCACACCGCAAACGGAATAGTCAACAAACCGATGATGGTGTAAGCGAACCAGCCTTGGGCGTGATCACGGATTTTCTGTAGCAGCATGGCGACGACCCGGGTTTAGAACGGAAGGCTCGAAGGAAAACGCGGTGAACGCGCATAATAAAAAAGGGTGTCTGAACGACACCCCTGGATTATGTGGCGGAGCGGACGGGGCTCGAACCCGCGACCCCCGGCGTGACAGGCCGGTATTC
>JAVMKI010000004.1:0-51395 GCA_031732755.1 Candidatus Contendibacter sp. | reverse complement strand
ACCAGCGACCCCTACCGTGTGAAGGTAGTGCTCTCCCACTGAGCTAATCGCCCGTCAAGCGGAACCGGAATTATAAGGAACTCACCCAAGGTTTGGCAAGGTTCGCGCCGATTTAAAGATAGCGCACCTCGACGATCTCATAGGTTTTGACGCCGCCTGGCGTTTTGACATCGACGACATCGTCGACGCATTTACCGATCAGCGCCCGGGCGATGGGGGATTGGAGGGAAATCTTGCCTTCCTTGATGTCGGCTTCATCCTCGCCGACGATCTGATAACGTTGCTCTTCCTCGGTTTCTTCCTCGCGCAGCAACACCGTGGCGCCGAACACCACCTTGTCCGAGGCTGGCAGGGTGGTGATGTCAATGATCTGGGCGCGGGCCAGCTTCGATTCGATTTCGGCGATGCGGCCCTCGGTAAAGCTTTGTTGCTCGCGCGCGGCGTGGTATTCGGCGTTTTCCTTCAGGTCACCGTGGGCGCGGGCCTCGGCGATGGCGGCGATGATCCGTGGCCGCGCCACTGTCTTGAGTTCCTGAAGTTCGGCGCGCAGTCGG
Source organism: Candidatus Contendibacter sp. (assembly GCA_031732755.1). Taxonomy (GTDB): domain Bacteria; phylum Pseudomonadota; class Gammaproteobacteria; order Competibacterales; family Competibacteraceae; genus Contendibacter. The sequence continues at coordinate 50,841 of JAVMKI010000004.1, read as the reverse complement.
ACCGCGCCAGCGACGGTCATGGGTACTTTCTGGATCATGCGTGTAGTTCCCGGTGCAAATCCTGAAGGCAATTCACAGTGCCGTTGTCGAGTTCGCGCAACGCCTGGCAGGTCGCTCGCGCGGCGGCGAGGGTGGTGGTGTAGCTGACTTTGTGCATCAGCGCCTCGCGGCGGATCGAGAAGGAATCCGCGATGGCTTGCTTACCCTCGGTGGTGTTGACGATGAGGGCAATCTGGTCGTTCTTGATCAGGTCCACCACATGCGGCCGGCCCTCGCCGACCTTGTGAACGATTTCGCAGGCGAGACCGTGAGCGCGCAGGGCCGCGCCCGTACCCTTGGTGGCCATCAGGCAAAAACCCAGCCGTTCCAGATCGCGGGCGATTTCCACCAGCTTCGCCTTATCGACGTCGCGCACGCTGAGGAAGGCTCGGCCACCACGCGGCAATTGGTCACCAGCGCCGAGCTGCGCCTTGGCGAACGCTTCGCCGAAGCTGCGTCCGACGCCCATCACTTCGCCGGTGGATTTCATCTCTGGCCCCAGCAGGGGGTCCACGCCGGGGAATTTGACGAAGGGAAACACCGCTTCCTTGACGGAATAATAGTCGGGAATCACCTCACCGGCCACGCCCTGCGCGGCCAGCGACCGGCCGATCATGCAGCGGGCGGCGATCTTGGCCAGCGGCCGCCCTGTAGCCTTGGAGACGTAGGGTACGGTGCGAGAGGCGCGCGGATTGACCTCCAGCACGTAGATATTCTCACCCTGAATGGCGAACTGCGTGTTCATCAGGCCGATCACGCCCAGCTCCAGCGCCATCGCCCGCACCTGATCACGTAACCGGTCCTGAATGGCCGGGCCGAGCGAGTAGGGCGGCAGCGAGCAGGCGGAATCGCCGGAATGAACGCCGGCCTCCTCGATATGTTCCATGATACCGCCGATGATGACTTGGCGCCCATCGCTGAGCGCGTCCACGTCCACCTCGACGGCGTCGTTGAGGAAGTGATCCAGTAGTACGGGTGATTCATTGGACACCTGTACCGCCTCGCGCATGTAGCGGCGCAGGTCCTCCTCGTAGTGGACGATCTCCATGGCCCGACCACCCAGTACGTAGGAGGGCCGCACCACCAGCGGATAACCGATCTCGCGCGCCAGCCGCACCGCTTCCTCCGGTTCGCGGGCGGTGCGATTGGGCGGTTGCAGCAGGTCGAGTTGGTGAATCATGTGCTGGAAACGCTCGCGGTCCTCGGCGCGGTCGATAGCATCCGGCGCGGTGCCAATGATCGGCACGCCGTTGGCCTCCAGGGGCTTGGCCAACTTCAGCGGCGTCTGTCCGCCGTACTGAACGATCACGCCTTGGGGCTGTTCCTTACGAACGATCTCCAGCACGTCTTCCAAGGTCAGCGGTTCAAAATATAGCCGATCCGAGGTGTCGAAATCGGTGGAGACCGTCTCCGGGTTGCAATTGACCATGATGGTTTCATAGCCGTCCTCGCGCAGGGCCAGTGCGGCGTGAACACAGCAGTAGTCGAATTCGATGCCTTGGCCGATACGATTCGGGCCACCGCCCAGCACCATGATCTTGGCGCGGTCGGTCGGTTCGGCCTCGCACTCTTCCTCGTAAGTGGAGTACAGGTAGGCGGTGCTGGTGGCGAATTCGGCGGCGCAGGAATCCACCCGCTTGTAGACGGGATGCACGTCGAGGTCCTGGCGCAGTTGGCGGATGGCATCTTCGGTGGCATCGACCAGGGCGGCCAGCCGGCTGTCGGAAAAACCCTTGCGCTTAAGAGAATACAGCCGGTCCCGGTCACGCAACGCCGCCAGTCCTTGGGCGCGCACCTCGCCGGCGGTTTGCACCAGTTCCTCGATTTGCGCCAAGAACCAGGGATCGATCCAGGTCAGGTCGTACAGGGTCTCGACCGAATAGCCCAACCGGAACGCCTCGGCGACGAACCAGAGGCGCCGGGGGCCAGGCACGCCCAATTCCTGCTTGAGGACGAGATGCGGGTCGGAATGGGTGCGGTCCAGCACTTCGTTGAAGCCATCGGTGCCGATTTCCAGCCCGCGCAACGCTTTCTGTAGCGATTCCTGGAAGGTGCGGCCAATGGCCATCACTTCGCCGACCGATTTCATTTGGGTCGTCAGGCGAGGATCGGCCTGTGGGAATTTCTCGAAATTGAAACGCGGCACCTTGGTGACCACATAGTCGATGCTCGGTTCGAACGAGGCCGGCGTCCGACCGCCGGTGATTTCGTTCTTCAATTCGTCCAGGGTATAGCCGACCGCCAGCTTGGCGGCGACCTTGGCGATGGGGAAACCGGTGGCTTTGGACGCCAGTGCCGAGGAGCGGGAGACGCGCGGATTCATTTCGATGATGACCATGCGACCGTCTTCCGGATTAATAGCGAACTGGACGTTGGAACCGCCAGTGTCCACGCCGATCTTGCGCAACACCGCCAGCGAGGCGTCGCGCATGATCTGATATTCCTTGTCGGTGAGGGTTTGGGCCGGCGCGACGGTGATGGAATCGCCGGTATGCACCCCCATCGGATCCAGGTTTTCGATGGAGCAGATGATGATGCAGTTGTCGGCGTGGTCTCGAACCACCTCCATCTCGAATTCTTTCCAGCCCAGCACCGATTCCTCGATCAGCACTTCGCTGGCTGGGGACAAATCGAGGCCGCGTTCGAGGATTTCCACCAGTTCCTCGCGGTTGTAAGCGATGCCGCCACCGCTGCCGCCCAAGGTGAACGAAGGCCGAATGATGGTCGGGAAACCGACTTCGTGGTGTTGGACCAGCGCCTCCTCCAAGGTATGGGCGATCACCGAGCGTGGGGTTTTCAGGCCGATCTCGTGCATTGCCTGCCGGAAACGTTCACGGTCCTCGGCCATGTCGATGGCTTCGGGCGAAGCGCCGATCATTTCCACCCCGTACTGTTCCAGCACGCCATGCCGGACCAGGTCCAGCGCGCAGTTCAACGCGGTCTGGCCACCCATGGTCGGCAGCAGGGCGTCGGGGCGCTCGCGGGCGATGATATGCGTGACCGTTCGCCAATGGACCGGCTCGATGTACACGGCATCGGCCATATTGGGGTCGGTCATGATCGTGGCTGGGTTCGAGTTCACCAGGATGACCCGGTAGCCTTCTTCCCGCAGGGCTTTGCAGGCCTGCGCGCCGGAATAGTCGAACTCGCAGGCCTGACCGATCACGATGGGACCGGCGCCGATAATCAGGATACTTTTCAAATCGGTGCGCTTGGGCATGGCTCGGTCGTAAGGAATGGAGGATTGGGGGATTGGGCAGTGGGCAATGAATGACCGCCCACCAATAGCGATTCGATGCGGCTTTTTTCCGCGGTTTCCGCGCCTTCCGTGGACAACATCATCTATTGGTCAATCGGATCGGCGCGTCTCCATCAGTGCGATGAACTGGTCGAACAGCGGCGCGACGTCGTGCGGGCCGGGGCTGGCTTCGGGATGGCCCTGGAAACTGAACGCGGGCCGGTCGGTACGGGCGATGCCTTGCAGCGAACCATCGAACAACGAGCGGTGCGTGGTGCGCAGGTTCGTCGGCAAGGTCGCTTCGTCCACCGCGAAACCGTGGTTCTGACTGCTGATCATCACCCGGCCGCTGTCCAGGTCCAACACCGGATGGTTGCCACCATGGTGGCCAAATTTCATTTTGATGGTGCGCGCCCCGCTGGCCAGCCCCAGCAATTGATGGCCGAGACAGATGCCGAACAGCGGAATGCCGGCGTCTAGCAATTCGCGAATGGCGGCGATGGCGTAGTCGCAGGGCTCGGGGTCGCCAGGGCCATTGGACAGGAATATGCCATCCGGCCGCAAGGTCGCGACCTCGCGGGCGGGAGTCTGCGCCGGAACTACGGTCAGCCGGCAACCGCGCTCGGCCAGCATCCGCAGGATGTTGCGCTTGATTCCATAATCGTAGGCGACCACATGGTAACGGGGATCGTTCGCCGTCGGGAAGTGATTGCCAGCCAGTCGCCAGGTTCCTTCGTTCCAGACGTAGGGGGTGGAAACGCTGACCACGCGGGCCAAATCCATGCCCTTCAAACCCGGAAATTCGCGGGCCAAGCGCAGCGCCATGTCCACATCGAGCGAGTCGCCGGCCATTAGGCAACCATTTTGCGCGCCCTTTTCCCGCAACAGCCGAGTCAACCGGCGGGTGTCGATGCCGGCGATGGCGACCACGCCGCGCTCGCGCAGATAATGCTCCAGCGGTTGCTGATTCCGCCAGTTGCTGGCGGTGGATGGACAATCTCGCACCACCAAACCGCTGGCATGAATGCGAGCCGCTTCCTCGTCACCCCGGTTGACGCCGACGTTGCCGATATGCGGGTAGGTCAGGGTGATGATCTGCTGGCAGTAGGAGGGATCACTCAGGATTTCCTGATAGCCGGTGATCGATGTATTGAACACGACCTCGCCCTGGGCGTGGCCCTGGACACCGATGGATTCACCCCGAAACAGACTGCCGTCTTCCAGAGCTAGAAGCGCGGGTTTCCTCAAGCAAGCCTCCACAATGAACACGCGCAAGGAAAGAGCGGCGCAAAGGCCGCTCCCATGATGTGGCGCAAAGCGATAAACGCAAACGGAGTGGAGTCTAGCAAATCGCGCCGCGCCACTCTAGGTATTGGACTGTCGCTGGCGGGTTCGCTCAGCGCAGACCCAGCACGTCGCGCATGTCGAACAGACCAGGACCACGCCCGGCCAGCCAGAGCGCGGCGCGCACCGCGCCCTTGGCAAAGGTCATCCGGCTGGAAGCGCGATGGGTGATTTCGAGGCGTTCGCCCACATCGGCGAACAACACGGTGTGTTCGCCGACGATATCGCCGGCCCGCACCGTGGAAAAACCAATGGTGGCGCGCTCGCGCTCGCCGGTCACGCCTTGGCGGCCGTACACCGCGCATTGTTCCAGATCACGGTCGAGGGTTTGGGCGATCACTTGTCCCATGGCCAGCGCGGTGCCGGAAGGCGCGTCCACCTTGTGACGGTGGTGCGCTTCGATGATTTCGATATCCACCCCGTCGCCCAGCACCCGCGCCGCCAGTTCCAGCAACTTGAAGCAGAGGTTGACGCCGATGCTCATGTTGGGTGCAAATACGATGGGAATCGTTTCGGCGGCGTGGGCAATGGCGGCCTTCTGCTCGGCGGAGAACCCGGTGGTGCCGATGACCATGGCTTTGCCGGCGGTCTGACAGAGCGCTAGGTGAGCGAGGGTCGCCGCCGGACGGGTAAAATCGATCAGTACGTCGAAATGTCCAACCAGCGGCGCTAGATCGGCGGTGATTGGTACGTTCAGCCGCCCGATGCCCGCCAATTCACCGACATCGGCGCCGATTGATGGATGATCGGGATGTTCCAAAGCCGCGGTGCAACGCAGCCCTTCGACGGTATGGCAGGCTTCGAGCAGATGATGGCCCATGCGGCCGGCCGCGCCGGTGATGGCGACGTGAATCATGGCGTGGATTTCTCGCTGCTAATGGCTAATGTGTGGAATGGGTGCCTAGGGGATATCGGGAGGCTGCGTTGTAGGGATCACAGCCATAAAAAAAGGCCGCGCCTTGTATGGCGCAACCCCGGTATCTTGGAGCGGGTGATGGGAATCGAACCCACGCTATCAGCTTGGGAAGCTGAAGTTCTACCATTGAACTACACCCGCCAAGAAAGTCTATTTGCCGCCGCGAACGTCACGATGAGCTAGCAGGGATCAAATGGTAACGACAACGTGGGATTATTGCAAGGACCACCGATCGTGGCGGCCCTGTTCGCGGCGTAAATCCGGATTATTCCGGAATGCGGCAACTCTCTGGGTCCTCCATTTCCTTCAACCAACGCGGCGGTTTACCGCGCCCAGTCCAGGTCTTTTCAGGATCGTTGGGATTCCGATATTTGGGCTTGCCGGGTCTCCGCTTGCGGCTGGAATAGTTGAGAAGCTCCTCCGGCTCCATATCAACCTGTTTAGCCATCTCGATCCACTTTTCGCGGATGGCTTCGATTTCGCCAGCCTTCTTCTGTTCGATGCAACTCTGGGCTTTTTCGATAAGCGCCTTGAGTTGCTCGATGGACAGGGTTTCAATCAGGTCATTAATGTCATTCATGGTTGTGTGTTTACCATCATTTTGTGAATCATTGGGAGTTCGTGTTGAAGTCACAAGATGATTGTAAGACATTTTTTTTTATCTCCGCAATTGGTTTCATGACGGGAGTTTAGATAGGCTTGTGATCGCAATACTTCAAAGGATTCTTGGTGGAAGGTATACACCCATTGAAATCAATGGGCTAGGAGTTTTTCAATGTCTGGGTGAAACCTCTCACCGAAATTCGGTTCCGCTTTTGAACCCTGTCTTCTTGAGTCTGAGAAGCCCACCGTCCGAGCTAGTTGATACTGGACTCGAATTTTTGACTCCTCCAAAAACAGCATTGTCTCGATCATCGTGAAGCGTCATGGATCCAAGCATGTCACCCACCTCGAAAATCCAGTTCGGAACGGATCAACCCGGCGCCGATGCCAGTTCGTCGCGTCGAATTCGCAGTTTCGTCCGCCGTGGCGGTCGCCTGACCCAGGCCCAACATCGGGCATTGACGGCATTATGGCAGCGTTTTGGCGTTGAAACGCAAACTCCATTCAATTCAGTGAGCCTTTTTGGTCGCCACGCGCCTTTGGTGCTGGAAATCGGTTTTGGCGATGGTGAGTCGCTAACGGCCATGGCCAACGCCGATCCGGCGGTGAATTATCTAGGCTTGGAAGTTCATCGTCCGGGTATCGGACATTTGCTGTTGCGCGCCGAGGCATTGGCGCTCACCAATCTCCGCGTCATGTACGCCGATGCCGTGGAAGTCCTGGAGCGACAGGTCCCGGACTGTTGCCTAGACCGCGTGCAGATTTTCTTTCCCGATCCTTGGCCCAAGACACGGCATCACAAACGGCGCTTGATTCAACCTCCCTTCGTCGCGCTGCTGGTTCAAAAACTCAAGGGTGGGGGACAATTGCATGTCGCCACCGACTGTGAAGACTACGCCCATTCGATCTTGAATCTGTTGAATGCGACTCCGGCGCTGACCAATCGGACAGCCGGGAATGGTTTTGCGCCGCGTCCCGCGTATCGGCCTCCGACCAAGTTCGAGCGGCGCGGCTGGCGCTTGGGGCATCAATCCTGGGATGTCCTGTTCATGCGGCATGACCAGACCGAATAACCGTATGTGTGGGCGCGCGCGTTGTCTGCGTGGGCCTTGCGTGACCGATGAATCATCGCCGTGAATTTCTTGCGTGCTACACCCTAGCCGGCCGACGTATTTTCACCCAAAATAGATCGATATGTTTTCGGTGCGCACTTGACGATCCGATTGCTACCGCCGCATGCAGGGACGACCAATCCGAATCCAAAATGGCGATGAGGGCAACCAAATGTTTCTGAAGCTATTTTTCAATGCGAATGCGTTCCGCGATGGGGGATGCTATTTCGGGATACTGATTCTGATGCTGGGAGTCATGACGGGACCGGCACGGGGGCAGGACGTCCGGAATGCGTCCTCGCCACCGGAGGTTGCCGCCCTCTCCGCCGTGTTGATGAATCCGACCACGGGGGAGGTTCTGTTTGCCAAGGAACCGCGTTTGCGTTTGCCGCCCGCCAGCACCACCAAGGTGCTGACCGCGCTGGTGGCGCTGGAACGCCTTGACCCCAACGCTCGGGTACTGGTCAGCCCGCAAGCGGCCAGCGCGCCGCCGAGCCGCATCGGCCTGCGGGCCGGCGAAGCTGCCTTGACCCAGGACCTACTGTACGGATTGATGCTGAAATCGGGCAATGATGCCGCCGAGACCCTGGCGGAGGCGGCGGGCGGCTCGATTTACGGATTCGCCGAACTGATGAACGCCAAAGCTTGGCAGATCGGCGCGCGCGACAGCCATTTCATGAATCCGCATGGCTTGCCCAACGACGACCATTACACGACCGCTTACGACTTGGCATTGATTTTCCGCCAAGCGATGAACAATCCAATGTTTGCGGACATCGTGCGCACCCGTAACGCGGCTTTGCGCATCGAATCGGGTCAGGGTCTCTACGGTGATTGGCGCATGGTGCCGGTGGTCAACCATAACCGGCTGTTGGGTTCTTACGAAGGAACGCTTGGCGGCAAAACCGGTTTTACCTTCAAGGCGCGACGTTGCTTCGTCGGCGAGGTGGATCGCGGTGGGGTTCGCTTGATCGTGGCCGTTCTCAACAGCCCTCACAGCGGCGCCTTGTGGAATGACGCGCGCAAGTTGCTCGATTATGGCTTTGCCCATTATGGCTTGGCGGTGCCGCCGCCCGCGCCGCTGGAATCCCCGCCCATGGTGGCGCGGCGTGAGCCGGTCACGTCGCCAGACGAAGATGAGGGCAGCGAGCCGGTCGCGGCGCGTCCAGCACCGGTCGCGCGCGTGGCGATGGTTCGTCCAGCGGCTCGCGAGGGAGTCGAAGCTCCAACGCCAAATCGGTCACGGGAACCACGGGTAGTCAGAGCAACGCCACCCGTTAAACCAGCCGTCGTCGCGCGTGGCCGGGAAGTGACCAGGCCCACAGCGGCAGCCAAATCGGTCGCGGCGACCAAGCCGGTTAAGCCAGCCAAGCCGATGGTGCTGGCGGCGGCCAAGCCAATGGAGACGCCCAGGACGGCCAAATCAACCAATACGACGCGCGGCAAATCGGCCGTTCACTCGGCCAAGCCGACAACCGCCGCCAGCGCCAAATCGGAAAAGCGGGAGAACACAAAAGTCGCCGCGGTTCGCGCCGAATCCCCGACCAAACCTCAGAAGACGCCGGCGACCAAGCGGCGGAGTTAGGAAGCTGCTTGGAATACGGCCCAAGCTAGGCAGACAGGCCCAGACCAAAAAGGCGATTTCTCGAATCGCCTTTTTGCTTGGACCGCAGGCTAGGACCGCGAACCGCGCTTAGGAGCGCGCGCCTAACGATGGAACGTCGCGGCGCGCTTCGCCGACGTAGAGTTGCCGTGGCCGCCCGATCTTCTGATCCTTTTCGGTAATCATCTCCATCCAATGGCTGATCCAGCCGGCGGCGCGGGCGATGGCGAACATCACCGTGAACATCTCGACCGGAATCTTCAGCGCGCTGTAGATGATGCCGGAATAGAAATCCACGTTTGGATAAAGTTTGCGCTCGATGAAGTAAGGATCGCTCAGGGCGATCTCCTCCAGGCGCATGGCCAGATCGAGGCGCGGGTCATGGCCGTAACTCTCCAATACCTGATGGCAAACGTCCTTGATGATCCTGGCGCGCGGGTCAAAGCTCTTGTAAACCCGATGGCCAAATCCCATCAACCGTACGCCGCTATTCTTGTCCTTGACCTTGGCGATAAAGCTGTCGATGTTCGACACATCGCCGATCCGGTCTAGCATCCGGATCACCGCTTCATTGGCGCCGCCGTGCGCTGGTCCCCACAGGGTGGCGATGCCCGCCGCGATTGCGGCGTAGGGATTGGTGCCCGAGGAGCCGGCCAGCCGCACGGTGGAGGTGGAGGCGTTCTGCTCGTGGTCGGCATGCAGAGTGAACAGCACGTCCAGCGCCCGCTCGGCCACTGGATTCACTTCGTAGCGCTTGCCGGGGAGGCTGAACATCATGTACAGCAGGTTGCCGGTATAGCTCAGGTCATCGCGGGGATAGATCGAGGGATCGCCGATGCTGTGCTTGTAGCAGGCGGCGGCGATAGTCGGCATTTTAGCGATTAGCCGACGGGCAGTGACCATGCGGTCTTCGTAATCCTGAATATTGAGCCGATCATGGAAGAATGCGGAGAGCGAACTGACCACCGCCATCATCATCGCCATCGGATGGGCATCGTGGTTGAACCCGTGAAAAAAGCGGCGAAGATTCTCGCGAATCCGGTTATGCCGGGTAATGCTGGTTTCGAAAATCTGCTTCTTTTCGGCATTGGGCAATTCTCCGTAAAGCAGCAGGTAGCAGACTTCCAGGAAATTGCATTGCTCGGCTAGTTGTTCGATGGGATAGCCGCGATACATCAGTTCGCCCTTGTCGCCGTCCAGGTAAGTGATCGTGCTCTGGCAACTGGCGGTGGACATAAACCCAGGGTCGTAGGTGAAATAGCCGAACTCCTTGGCCAGCCTGCCGATATCCACCACCGGGGCGCCGTAGGTCGGCTCCAGCACCGGCATCTGCGCCGCTTTTCCGTTGACGTCATCCTTAAAAGTAATCGTTGTCATTGTGTAGCCTCCAAAAGTGGGTTGACGAGTCAAAAGCAGATTGGTGAGCCGCCGTGAGGATTTTCGGTTTCGCGGCGGCATCTCGGCGTTTGTCGGCGTTCTTGCGCGCCCTTATTTAAAGCAGGCCAAATCATACCTTAAGAGGTTACGTTGCCGCAAAACCCGTGGGTGGGGCTGGAGCGACGAGCGAAAGAAAAGGCATCGTCGAGGATGCCTTTGGGTCAAGAGGCTAGTGCGGTTTAGGACAGGCCGTACTTGCGGCGGAACCGATCCACGCGGCCAGCGGTATCCACGATCTTCTGCTTGCCGGTGTAGAACGGGTGCGAATGGCTGGACACTTCCACCTTGATCAGGGGATAGGTCTTGCCGTCGGTCCACTGGATGGTTTCCTTGGTGGAAATCGTGGAGCGGGTGAGGAACGAGAAGTCGGTGGAGATGTCCTGAAACACGACTTCGCGGTAGGCGGGATGGATGTCTTTCTTCATGAATGCCGAAACCTTGCGTAATACGGATGAGTCGATCCGCGCCTGGGCAGCGTGTGGACACCGGCGCCTGGCGGGTTATGAAAACGTTAAACTATAGCGACTTTCAGAGCCAAGCCGCAAGGTCGCGCCCGCTCCAAATTCCTGGAACGCTCAGCCGCCGTGTTGGCGACGCGGGTCTATTTCAACAGTATTGTGGGATGGAAAACGATGATGAATTCTGAACCCAGGGTTGGTTTCGTCAGCCTTGGCTGCCCCAAGGCCCTGGTGGATTCCGAGCGAATTCTCACCCAGTTGCGGGCCGAGGGCTATGGGATCGTTCCGACCTATGCGGAAGCGGATTTGGTGGTGGTCAACACCTGCGGCTTCATCGACGCGGCGGTGGCCGAGTCGCTGGACGCCATCGGCGAGGCGCTGGCGGAGAATGGCAAGGTCGTCGTCACCGGTTGTCTGGGCGCGAAAGGCAGCGTGGTGCGCGATCTGCACCCTAGCGTCCTTGCGGTGACGGGTCCGCACGCCCGCGAGGAGGTAATGGCGGCGATCCATGCCCATTTGCCCCGGCCGCACGATCCATTTCTCGATCTCGTGCCGCCGCAAGGAATCAAGCTTACGCCCCGGCATTACGCCTATCTGAAAATCGCCGAGGGCTGCAATCATCGCTGTACCTTCTGCATCATTCCCCAGTTGCGCGGCGATTTGGTCAGCCGGCCGGTCGGCGAAGTGTTGCGGGAGGCGGAGCATCTGGTCCGGGCTGGCGTGCGGGAGTTGTTGATCGTGTCGCAGGACACCAGCGCCTACGGGGTGGACGCGCGCTACCGCACCGGTTTCTGGAATGGCCGTCCACTCAAGACCCACCTGACCCCGCTGGCCACCGCCCTGGGCGAACTCGGCGCGTGGGTGCGACTGCATTACGTCTATCCCTATCCCCATGTCGATGACCTCATTCCCTTGATGGCGGAGGGCCGGATACTGCCCTATCTGGATGTTCCGCTGCAACACGCCAGTCCGCGCATTCTGAAAGCGATGAAGCGGCCAGCCAACGCCGATGATGCGCTGGCGCGCATTCGGCGCTGGCGGGAAATCTGTCCCGATCTGACCTTGCGCAGCACCTTCATCGTCGGTTTTCCTGGCGAAACCGAAGCGGATTTTGCGCAACTGCTGGAGTTTCTGGCAGCGGCGGAACTGGACCGGGTGGGTTGTTTCACCTACTCGCCGGTGGAAGGGGCCGCTGCCAACGCTTTGCCCGATCCAATTCCGGGAGAGGTGAAGCAGGAACGGCAAGCCCGGTTGATGGCATTGCAAGCCGAGATCAGCGCTCGGCGATTGCGGCGCAAAGTTGGGCGAACTCTTCAGGTGTTGGTAGACGCGCATGACGAGGAAGGTGGCGCCGTCGCCCGGTCCACGGCCGACGCGCCGGAAATCGACGGGGTTGTGCATATCAAGAATGGCGCGGCGTTGCCGGTCGGCGAGTTCGCGGAGGTGCGGATCGCGGACGCTGACGAATATGATCTTTATGCCGAGTTATCGCGGCGCAAGAGTAGGCGTCGGGACCGTTCGCCAGCGCCAGAGTAATGATTGATAGCGTCGTCAACCCTCCGGCTTGAAATCCATATACAGCCGCGCGCCGTTGGCGCACAGTCATTGCCTGGCGCGTTCCGTTTCCGGGCAGAGGCTTTACACGGTCAGCCAAAACCGTTTCGAGTGATCGGGGATGGCAAGGTGGGTAGTCCATAGGCTTGTTCAGTGCGAATACTATAGTGCTTGAGGCGAATCTTATCGCGAACGTTATCCAGCGACTTCGGGGGTTGACGCACCGCAGCGCGAAGTGTAATTTTATTGATCATTAGGAGATTGGTATCTTTAGTAATGCCTTTCCTTACATAATGATATGTTCATGATATTGTTAATATGCACCTATCAGGTGCAAAATAACACGCCTTTTAGGGTGTCTACTTGTAGTTGGGCATCTCAATCGATCACTGGAGGGGGAAAATGAAAAATGCCATACGTTTTTGGATCACCGTAATAGCCATATTTGGATTATCAGCAAATACATATGCTCAATTTGAGGGTGTTTTGAGCCTTCTCCCCCCTGGATGTCAAACAACTGGCAAATGTACTCTGGAGAACAAGCTCAGATTTACGGACAACTCCAATGTTGTTTGGGAAGCAAAGGCTGGCCTAGAAACCGACGGCGCATCAATCCCTCCCTTCTTTCAGCCATTCGTTGGCAAGCCATTTGATGAATCGTTCATAAAAGCCGCAGTGATTCATGATCACTATTGTGATAGGCACGTGCGCCCATGGCGTCAAACCCATAGGGTCTTCTATGAGGGCTTGATAGATCAAGGCGTTTCTCAGGCCAAAGCGAAGCTTATGTACTTCGCTGTCTACCTTGGAGGCCCCAAGTGGGTGGAGCTTATCCCCGGCAAAAATTGTGGCAAGAACTGTATAAACGCTCTTAAGACCGCCGCAGGAAAACCAGTTATCAATTTTCGCGAGGCTGATTACTCACTCTTTGATATGCAAGCGATTCTCAAGGATCTCTCGCAAGAGCTAGAAGCGAACCCCGGTGCCCTGACGCTGGAACAGCTTGAAGCTCGTGCTCAAGCTCGGCGCCCCAATGATTACTACTACACGCACGGTTCGCAAATTCAGGTCGATGGATCAGGAATTACGGAGTAACGTTGTGAGGACGCAATGCCCAACCCGGCAGTCCACGCGGACGCTGCGCGATAAAGCCGCGCAGCGCCGGTGACTTCTACGTTAGCTTTCAGGAACCCAGCATGAAGTACTCGATATATCTTTCTAAAGACGACAAGAAACAACTCGAATACGAGGTTGTATCGCAAGAATTTCGAGTTCACCTAACGCGTCTTATCGAACGAAATGAGAATTTCGCCCGGCACTATTTCATCAACCAGAACTGGCTGATTAATAGATCCAGAACTTTGGTGGGAAAAACCGTTTATGTTTTGCAAGCTGATGACATGGGTGGCTACGAAGACTGCGAGTACGCATGGCACAACGGCGAATTTGAACTCTGCTTTCGTCGTCTTGACACGAATCGCTTGATTGAGCTTCTCTGTGAAGTTGTTGATAGAAAATGGCTCCTACGGAAAGATGTAAACCATCTCCTGGGACAAGAGGGGGCATCCTTTAGGCTTACCGGGGGGGCGCCAACAGGTGTAGAGGTTATCTCGGTTGAAAAGCTCGAAGAAGATGCACCGCAACTAAATGAGCATCCGAATATCCGGGCCTTGGTCAATCGAATGGTTTCTTCTCTCGATAACTCAGACTACGCTGGCGTGCTCCACTCCAGTGCATCGATATTTGAGACACTTGCAAAGGATGTGGTCGGAATACCAAGCGTCCAAGATCAAACATTGGCTAGCTTCTTTGATAGATACAAAAAAGACTCGCAGCTTCCGACGGAGCTCCAAGCGAAGATTCTGGATACGTACAAATCGAGAAACTCAACACCGTTGGCTGGTCATGGGAGCACACAGGCACCTTCAATAACGAAAGAAGAAGCCGTCACCTTATGCGAGCTAACTAAGGCATTTGTACGAATTGAGTATCACCTATTGGCAGAGAAAGCTGATGCAAAAAGCTAACATTTCATTCCAGCGGACCGTCAAAAAGCTGCGCTTTTTGTCGCCCGCTGAATTCAAACGTTAGGCGGAAGACTGAGCTTGCGTGAATCACCTGCACAGTAGCCAACGCATGAGCACATCGAGCCAGTGCTTCGCCAAGGTAGTCTCGGGCCGTCCGTCCGCTGGCGGCCGGCGAACCGTTGTGCCTTGCATCGAGTGCTATGCGACGGTCCTCACATCCGCGCCCACCGGTGCGGTTCCGAACCGCCTGCTCAACTTTCAGGCCGTGCGCGCCAAGGTCGGCTCGGGCTGTCCGTCCTTCGGCGGCCAGCGAACCTTCTGTGCACCGCAACGCGGGAATCGCTGTGCTGGCTCCAAGCGCCGCTCGGTGTGGCAACACCTGAAGGGGTCAAGTAGTGCCCTGCACTCGCGGCAGGTCGTCCCGCTCGGCTACCAGACGGCCGAGTACGGCCTGCCTAACCCCGCGTTCGAGCCGACAGCCCACGGCAAGCCGTGGTCTGCGGCTCAACGCGAACGTTGGGCGACAAGTATCGCAGCGGAGTAACATGTTAGTCACATATATTCACTAGACTGGAGATATAGTTGGTAAAGCAAAAGATTCCTCGTGCGGCGGCAAAAGATGAGCTAGTGCGTCTAAATGGAGTTCTTCAGAAGCCCTACATTCTCATCGGCGGCCTTGCTGTTCAACAGTACGTGCTAACACGAAACTCTGTCGACATCGATCTAGTATGCGACTTCGATACTGTTACAGATGTCCTTACAAAGCTCTATCCAAAAAAGGATTGGAACATTCAGGACCTGAATGACGACGACTACCGCCCCACGTACGTTATCACGCACCGGTATAAGCCATTCGGCGATATTCTTTTCGGACCCAAAGTTGTTGAACGCGGTGGATACTCGCACTTGGACTGGGATGAGCTTACGGAAGATGCCAAGCCGTTTAACCATAAGCTTCAGCAGCTTGAACGCATACTCGTTCCACCTCCCCATGCATTGGCTTACACAAAATTCATATCCTTCATTGGGCGTGAAGAGAAGCAAGAAAAAAAACTACTGCAAGACCTTAAGGACTTCGCGGATCTAACAAACTGTGATGAATTCTCCATCTTCAAGTTCTGGGACCTTGTTCGGAAGTACGATGACACAGGAGCAATCCGAGAGCAGTTTAGAGCCAGAAGCATACGGTTTCCCAAAGCACTGGACGACTGCTGTTTGCTTTCAATCGGAGAGATGTTTATGCCCACATCACCTGTTGCTGTAACGTCACCCGGCAAGACGAAATCCAACATTACAGTCTATCTAGCCGGCCCACATGCGAACATTGAGCGTAATCGATCTGTGGCTGACGCGCTACGCGCAAACGGCCTTACCGTAAAGGTTCCGTACGACGAAGTGGCCAGTGCGAATCTTTCCAACACATCGACTGATGCTCGCGATATTCGTCACGTATGTATTTCTGCCATTAGCGCCTCAGATGTATTGGCGGTCGACCTAGACTGCTACGGTCTCGATACAGCATGGGAGATTGGGTATGGAGAGGGGCTGGGAAAACGCATCATTGGCTTTAACATTCAGCACGACTTAGCCTCGTCCCCTCGCCCTATTAATCGGCGGACATATCACGAGAACTTCATGCACGGATGGATGGACTTTCCTGTATTTGAAGGGTTAGCGTCCACATCAGAAATTGCGAAACAGTATCAAGGCCAACAAATCTATGTATGTGGCTCTTTTTCAAATCGTGCTATAGATCAACTCGTTCGCACGAGGTTAAATTCTGACTGTAGGCTATTGGTACCAAAACAGTTAGTCAAAGCGAAAGCAAGTCTGCCAAAGAATTATCCATTGACCGAACGCGAAGCAACAAACAAGCTACTTGCTGGGGCTGACGCGATACTTGTTGTATTGCCTCGTTATGGGATGGATGCTGCCTGGCAAATTGGTTATGCATCAGCGCTAAAAAAACCCATTTTTGGGCTTGTCCTCCGCGATGACAAGAAGGATGTCGAAGCCCAATCGTTTTGGGAACACTGGATGCACGGGTGGAAGACCAAGACGCATCTCCCTTCCTTACCTGATCTAATTTCTTTCCTCCGGGGAATTTCAAGTCATTAGGCTGGATGCATAGTCAACGCACTTACGCTCTGCACTTGACAAGACGCCCAACCAATCATTCCACCGGACCTGTCGCGGCAAGCCGCGCCAGTCCGGTGAATTCAAACGTTAGACTTGAAATAGAGTTAAATTTATGGAATCGACATTGATAAACAGACGTTTGTTGTTAGCTAAAGAATTTTATATTCATGCTAGAAAGCTTTCTAAAAGTATTGATTCCGTCAGTAAAATGATGGCAATTCACAATTTTCATATTGCAGTTGAAATTACTTTGAAGGCTATAATTTTAAATTATGAAATTAGAACTGAAAAACAGTTAAATATTGATTTTGAATCAATGATGTCGGAGATAAATAATAAACTAGAGTTTAAAATACCTTATAGGCAAGAACTAAGGTCTTTGAATTCACTACGAGGGCTAATTCAACATCAAGGTATAGAGCCTGACCCATCTTCGCTAGAAGATTTTCGAGTTCTAACAAAAAAATTCTTAGAAGAAAGTTATCTTAAGTATTTTGAAAAAGATTTTTCTAGTTTAACTAGGCAATCACTTATTACTGATGAGAATATAAAAAAATTACTCTGTAAAACAGAGAGATTTCTGTCTGCTGAAAAAGTATTTGAGTCTGCAATAGTTTTAGAAGGCTTGTTTCAATTAGTAACTTTCTCGATCATAAAATTTCTTCCTGATGAAGGGTTTAATTCGCATTTTTTTGTAAATAGTAAATTTGATCATCTGAGCAGAGAAACTGATTTTTCTTTTTTATTTGAGCCAGTTATAAAAGGATTTGAAACAACATTTGAGAGAATACATGATTCAGAAAAGCTTATCGCAATATTAAGCTCTGGGGTCTCGCTTTCAGATTTAAAAAAATTTCGTTCTTTTCCTTTTTTATTACAATTTAGTATTGCAGGTACTCCAATTGTTCAAACTACTAAAGACAATGATATTCAAGTTGAAGATGTTGAATGGGCGCTTGAGTTCATTATATCTACTATATTGCTATGGCAGCAAAATGGGTTGCTGCCACACATTAGCGATAATTTTTCAAAGACAATCGAAAGCTTAATGAATCTTGATCAACATTATGTCTAACAAAGCCATCAACACGGACCGCAAAAAGCGGCGCTCGTACCTCGCTCTGTTTTTTGCGTCCGGTTATGGCTATCGTTAGCCCGTCTCCCGTATTGAGTTTGGAGTCCGAATCGTCGTGGATACTACTGACGAATTCGATTTCGGAGCCAATCCCGCTTATGTTCGGCGATAAATCTCCGAACCACTGCTCACGAACTCATCGGCTTTTGCCGCCAGGCCCGTGGCGAGCGCCGCTCCCGCTTCGATCCCCTGCCGCGCGGCGTAATCGCGTACCTCTTGGGTGATCTGCATCGAGCAGAAGTGCGGGCCGCACATCGAACAAAAATGCGCGACCTTGGCCGACGCCTTGGGCAGGGTTTCGTCGTGGTACTCGCGGGCGCGCTCCGGGTCGAGGCCAAGGTTGAACTGGTCTTCCCAGCGGAACTCGAAGCGCGCCTTGGAAAGGGCGTTATCGCGGATTTGCGCGCCCGGATGGCCCTTGGCGAGATCGGCGGCGTGAGCGGCGATCCGATAGGCGATGATCCCGTCACGCACATCCTGTTTGTTCGGCAGGCCGAGATGCTCTTTGGGCGTCACGTAACACAGCATGGCGGTACCGTACCAACCGATCTGCGCCGCGCCGATGGCCGAGGTGATGTGATCATAGCCGGGGGCGATGTCGGTGGTCAGGGGACCGAGGGTGTAAAACGGCGCTTCAAAGCAGTCGTCCAACTCTTTATCCATGTTGGCCTTGATCATCTGCATCGGCACATGACCAGGACCTTCGATCATCACCTGCACGTCGCGCGCCCAGGCTTTTTTCGTCAGTTCGCCCAGCGTTTCCAGTTCGGCGAACTGGGCGGCGTCATTGGCGTCGGCCAACGAGCCGGGCCGCAACCCATCGCCGAGTGAGAAACTCACATCGTAGGCCCGCATGATGTCGCAGATTTCGTCGAAGTGGGTGTAAAGAAAGTTCTCCTGGTGATGAGCGAGACACCATTTGGCCAGGATGGAACCGCCGCGCGAAACGATGCCGGTGACGCGGTCGGCGGTCAACGGGATATAGCGCAGCAGCACTCCGGCATGAATGGTGAAGTAATCCACCCCTTGTTCCGCCTGCTCGATCAGGGTATCGCGGAAGAGGTCCCAAGTGAGCGCCTCCGGTTTGCCGTCCACTTTTTCCAGCGCCTGATAGATCGGCACCGTGCCGATTGGCACCGGCGCATTGCGGATCAGCCATTCACGGGTTTCGTGGATATGCTTGCCGGTGGATAAATCCATGATAGTGTCCGCGCCCCAGCGGAGCGACCAGACCATCTTTTCCACCTCATCGACCACCGACGATCCCAACGCCGAATTGCCAAGATTGCCGTTGATTTTCACCCGGAAGTTACGACCGATGATCATCGGTTCCAGTTCAGGATGATTGATGTTGGCCGGCAGAATGGCGCGGCCACGGGCGATCTCATCGCGCACGAACTCCGGCGTGAAAATGTTTGGAAGAGCCGCGCCGAAATGTTCGCCGCGATGCTGACGCAACAGACGCCGGTAGCGTGGGTCTTCACGCAGTTCCTGTAAGCGCAGGGATTCACGCAGGGCGACATATTCCATTTCCGGCGTCACCATGCCGCGCCGGGCATAGTGCATCTGGGTAACGCAGCCGTCGGTCAAAGCGCGGCGCGGCGGGCGGACATGCTCAAAACGCAGATGGGCGGTGGCCGGATCAGCGGCGCGGACGCGACCATACTCGGAGGAGGGACCAGCCAGCATTTCCGTGTCACCGCGTTCCTCGATCCATCTTGCCCGAACCAGTGGCAGACCCTGGAGCAAGTCAATCCGCGCTTGTGGATCAGTGTAGGGGCCGGAACAGTCGTAGACTGGGATCGGTGGATTGTCTTCAACACCGAGTTCGGTCGGAGTCGCGTACTGGCTGATTTCGCGCATCGGAACCCGCAGATCCGGACGCGAACCTTGGATATGCACTTTGCGGGAATGCGGATAGGGGCGAGTGACATTTTCGCCCAGTCGCGCGGCGGCGCGGAGGAAATCGTGGGTGATGGCATTCATGCGGGGCGTCCTCGGTGGCTACAGTGAGCGAGGACGAAACGGGGCGTGCCAGTGCGGACGCTGAAGCTTTCCTACGCCGGTACTAACCGGATCAGGTTCCAAGGGTATTTCTCAGCTCCCGGACCAGGAGCACCCCCGCTTCGTTCCAGGAATCATTAGAACACAGCGCCGGTCGCGATGAAACCGGTTTACGCCCCAAGGCAATCGTGCTATGTCAGCATAAAAAAAGAATTTTGGCATTTTATCACCCGCTTCGTGCCCTAAACTTTGGGAAACGGTTAGCAACGGTTAGTAACCAAAAAGAGACTCCAATGACTCTGACGCTCACTTCACCAGCGTTCACCCACAACGGCTCGATGTCAGCCCGCCTGACCTGCGATGGCCAGGATGCGTCGCCGGAACTGCGCTGGTCAGGCTTGCCCGCCGAAACCAAAAGCCTGGCTCTGATCGTGGACGATCCCGATGCGCCAGATCCCGCCGCGCCGCGCATGACCTGGGTTCACTGGGTGTTGTACAACATGCCGCCCACCGCAACCGGCCTCGCGGAGGCCGTGACGCCCAGTGACTTGCCAGCGGGAACCCGGCAGGGTTCGAACGACTGGGGACGCACTGGCTATGGCGGTCCGTGCCCACCGATTGGCCGGCACCGCTACTTTCACAAGCTCTACGCCCTGGATGCGATATTGCCGGACCTGGGCAGGCCCACCAAGGCCACTTTGGAACAAGCGATGAAGGGCCACGTCCTGGCCAGCACCGAACTGGTGGGAACCTATCAACGTTCGCATTGAGTTCCCCATTGAACTTTTTTGGATGATCCCTATCTATCGATTAAGCGTAAGCCCTTACGCCTGTCCGCTTCCCTCCCTGAGCGGGCTATATCCGGTTCGCTGAACTGGATACGATATTCGCCCCGGTTCCATTCCCCCTTGTAACCGGGGCTTCTTTTTGCCTGGCGGCCTTGAGAATTCCGCGGTCGGCCCCATTTCTGCCCCAGTCTATTGTGTACAATCCGGGTCAAACCGGGAGGCAACCGCATGGAATCATTGCATGGCACCACGGTGATCGCCGTGCGTCGCAACGGTCGGGTCGTGATCGGCGGCGACGGGCAGGTGACGCTGGGCAGCACCGTGATGAAGGGCAACGCGCGTAAGGTGCGCCGACTGTATCAGAACAAGGTGATCGCCGGCTTCGCGGGCGGCACCGCCGATGCCTTCACCCTGTTCGAACGTTTCGAGGGCAAGCTGGAAAAGCACGGCGGCAATCTGACCCGCGCCGCCGTGGAACTGGCGAAGGATTGGCGCACCGACCGAATGTTGCGGCGGCTGGAGGCGTTGCTGATCGTCGCCGATCTCAGCGGGACCCTGATCATCTCCGGCAACGGCGACGTGATCGAGCCGGAGCGCGATCTGGCGGCCATCGGTTCCGGCGGGGCCTATGCCCAAGCGGCCGCTCAAGCCTTGTTGGAACATACGGAACTGGATGCCCGAACCATCGTCGAGCAAGCCTTGAAAATCGCCGCCGGCATCTGCATCTACACCAACGGGAATCTGACCCTGGAAGAACTGGCGGGCGCATGATCCAGAATTCACGTTGGACCAACCCGCCACGCTGTTTTCGCCCCACCCCCAGACGGTAGCCGAGCCATGTCGGAGATGACCCCCCGAGAAATCGCCCAGGAACTGGACAAGCACATCATCGGCCAGGACGCCGCCAAGCGCGCCGTGGCGATTGCCCTGCGCAACCGCTGGCGGCGGATGCGGGTGGCGCCGGAACTGCGCAACGAGATCACCCCCAAGAACATTCTGATGATCGGCCCGACCGGGGTGGGTAAAACCGAAATCGCCCGCCGGCTAGCCAAGCTGGCCAACGCGCCATTCATCAAGGTCGAGGCCACCAAGTTCACCGAGGTCGGCTACGTGGGCCGCGACGTCGAATCCATCATCCGCGACTTGATGGACATGGCGGTGAAAATGGTGCGCGAGGAAGAGACCCACAAGGTGCGCCACCGCGCCGAGGAAGCGGCTCAGGAGCGGGTGCTGGATACGCTGCTGCCGCGCCCGCGCAGCGTCGGCTTCGCCAACGAACCGCCCGCGCCGGATCACTCCGCGACCCGCCAGAAAATGCGCGAGCGCCTGCTCAAGGGCGAGTTGGACGACCGGGAAATCGAGATCGAGGTGTCGGCGCGAACCGTCGGAGTGGAAATCATGGCTCCGCCCGGCATGGAAGAGATGACCAACCAGTTGCAGAGCCTGTTCCAGAATTTGAACAACGGCCGCACCCGCACGCGCAAGCTCAAGGTCAAGGACGCCCTCAAAGTGCTTCAGGAGGAAGAAGCGGCCAAGATGATCAACGAGGAAGAGTTGAAGCTGCGGGCGCTGGCGGCGGTCGAGCAGAACGGCATCGTGTTCGTCGACGAGATCGACAAGGTCGCCAAGCGCGGCGAATACGGTGGCCCGGACGTGTCGCGCGAGGGTGTGCAGCGGGATTTGCTGCCGCTGGTCGAAGGCTGCACCGTCTCCACCAAATATGGCATGGTGCGCACCGATCATATCCTGTTCATCGCCTCTGGCGCGTTCCATTTGGCCAAACCCTCCGATCTGATCCCCGAGTTGCAGGGCCGGTTGCCGATCCGGGTGGAATTGAACGCGCTGAGCGCCGAGGATTTCGTGCGGATTCTGACCGAGCCGGACGCGTCGCTGACCGAGCAGTACGCGGCGCTGCTGGATACCGAAGAGGTCAAGCTGACGTTCGCGCCAGATGGCGTGCGGCGCATCGCCGAGGTGGCCTATCAGGTCAACGAGCGCACCGAGAACATTGGCGCCCGCCGGCTGCACACGGTGATGGAACGGTTGCTGGAAACCATCTCCTTCGAGGCACCGGGCCGGGCCGGCCAAACGGTGACCGTGGATTGCGCCTACGTCAACGTCCATCTGGGCGAGTTGATCAAGGACGAAGATTTGACGCGTTACATCTTGTGAGACCCCACCATGAGCATCCGCCCGACTGAGATCAAGCTGCATCAGGCGTCCCGGCTTCTGGAAGTTGCGTTCGAAGACGGCGCCCGCTTTGAATTGCCCTGCGAGTACCTGCGGGTATTTTCGCCCTCCGCCGAGGTGCGGGGCCACGGTCCCGGCACCGAAACGCTGGTGACCGGCAAGGAGCAGGTGAACATCACCGCCATCGAGCCGGTGGGTCATTACGCCATCCGGCTGGTGTTCGATGATGGCCATTCGACCGGCCTGTACTCCTGGAACATCTTGTATGACCTGGGCCGGGATCGGGAAAGTCAGTGGCGGGACTACTTGCGCCGGTTGGCCGAAGCGGGCTATCAGCGCCAGGTTTGAACTCGCGGATCGCGATTGATTTCCCGTCCCCCCTGGCGGGGGAGGGTTTGTGAGGACGAGGGTGGAGGCCTTCGAAACCATGGAACAACCCGAGACGACGCATTTTGGCTACCAAACGGTGGCCGCCAGCGAAAAAGCCCGCAAGGTGGCCGACGTATTCGATTCGGTCGCCAGCAGGTACGATGTGATGAACGATTTGATGTCGCTGGGCATCCATCGACTGTGGAAGCGTTTCGCCATCGGCATCAGCGGGGTGCGGGCTGGGGACCGGGTGTTGGACCTGGCCGGCGGCACCGGCGATCTGACCAGCCGGATGCTGCCGCTGGTGGGGCCAAAGGGGCTGGTGGTGCTGTCCGACATCAACGCCAGCATGTTGAACGAAGGTCGGCGGCGATTGGTGGACGAGGGCGTCATCGGCAATGTCGCCTACACCCAGGTGGACGCCGAGCAACTGCCCTTTCCCGATAACACGTTCGATTGCATCACCATCGCCTTCGGGCTGCGCAACGTGACCTACAAGGAACGGGCGCTGGCGGCGATGCACGGCGCGCTCAAGCCGGGTGGACGGGCAATCATTCTGGAGTTTTCGCATCCAGTCGCGCCAGGCCTGAAGCCGGTTTATGATCTCTACTCGTTCACCGTGCTGCCAGCACTGGGCAAACTGGTGGTCAACGATGCCGCCAGTTATCGTTACTTGGCCGAATCCATCCGCATGCACCCGGATCAGGAAACTTTGCTCCACATGATGGAGGCGGCGGGCTTTGAACGCTGCCAGTATTTCAATCTGACCGGTGGCGTGGTCGCGGTGCATCGTGGTTACAAGTTCTGAACCCTTTCCTCCATCCAGATCAATCATTGAGCATGGTCCCTTGACGCCTGTCGCCATCGCCGCCGGTCTGGAAACCGTGCTCGATTCGGTGTTACGGCTGGATCCCGATACCCAGGTCCGGTTGGCCGGACTGGACGGCAAGGTCATCGCCATCGAACCGAAAGGCTTGGGGCTGACGCTCTATCTGCTGCCAGGTGTCCATGGCATCCGGGTACTGGACCAATACGTCGGCGAACCGACCGTCCACATTCGGGGCGCGCCGCTGGCCTTGGCCCGGCACTGGCGTGGTCGAGGCGCTGGCGGCAACGATATCGTCATCGAGGGCGATGCCGCCGTGGGACGGGAATTTCAGGCCGCGCTGGCACGGCTGGACATCGACTGGGAAGAATCGCTTTCCCGGTTGCTCGGCGATGCCGCCGCTCATCAAATAGGCCGGTTCTGGCGCGAATTCCAGGCCTGGGGCCGGCGAACCGGCCATCTCCTGGGGCGCAATGGCGGCGAATATCTGCAACGGGAATTGCAGGTAGTGCCGCCACGCCAGGCGGTCGAGCACTTTCTTGGCGCGGTGGATACCCTGCGCGAGGACGTCGACCGACTGGCCGCGCGGGTCGAGCGTCTGCGTCGCTGGTTGGCGACCGACGATTCGACCTGATCCTGCTTCCTTCCGCCGAGACGCGAAAACGGCATGTTTGGTCCCGCCCAAGTCCTGCGCTTGCTGCACATCAACCGGGTGCTGGTGCGCCATGGCCTCGACGACATCGTTTTGGCCACCCATCTGTTCCGGCCCATCGGCTTCGTGCGCCATCTGTTGCCGTGGAACTGGGCGCCACGCCGAGAATTGGAGCTGTCGCGCGGTGAGCGCATTCGGCTGGCGCTGGAGGACCTGGGGCCGATCTTCGTCAAGTTCGGTCAGATGTTGTCCACCCGCCGCGATTTGCTACCGGACGATATCGCTCTGGAACTGGCCAAGCTCCAGGATCGGGTGCCACCGTTCCCCGGTGAACAGGCGCGGACCATCATCGAGAAAGCCCATGGTCAGCCGCTGGAAGCGATATTTGTGGAGTTCGAGCTACAACCGCTGGCTTCGGCCTCCATCGCCCAGGTTCACGCCGCCCGGTTAAGAAATGGCCGCGAGGTGGTGGTGAAGGTATTGCGGCCGGCCGTCGAGAAAGTCATCCGCCGCGATGTGGAGTTGCTGTACATCATCGCCGGTCTGGCCCAGCGCTATTGGAGGGAAGGCCGCCGACTGCGACCGATCGAGGTCGTGACGGAATACGAAAAAACGATCTTCGACGAGCTGGACCTGGTGCGCGAGGCGGCCAACGCCAGCCACCTGCGCCGCAATTTCCAAAACTCACCCATCTTGTACGTCCCCGAAATCTTCTGGCCGGAAACCCGCCGCGACGTCCTGGTCATGGAGCGGATTCGCGGCATCCCGGTGGGCGATCTGGCCGAACTGCGTCGGCGCGGCGTGGATTTGAAAAAGCTGTCCGAGCGGGGCGTGGAAGTGTTTTTTACCCAGGTGTTCCGCGACAGTTTCTTTCATGCCGACATGCACCCCGGCAACATCTTCGTCAACGCGGACGACCCGGACGATCCGCGCTACATCGCGGTGGATTTCGGCATCATCGGCACCCTGAGCCCCACCGACCAGCATTATCTGGCCGAGAACTTCCTAGCCTTTTTTCACCGCGACTATCGGCGGGTGGCGGAATTGCATATTGAATCCGGCTGGGTGCCGGCGGAAACCCGGGTGGATGAATTCGAGTCCGCCATCCGTACCGTGTCGGAGCCGATCTTCGATCGGCCGCTCAAGGATATTTCCTTCGGCGGCTTTTTGTTGACGCTGTTCCAGACCGCGCGCCGTTTCAACATGGAAGTGCAGCCGCAGCTGGTGCTGCTGCAAAAGACTCTGCTCAACATCGAGGGGCTGGGCCGGCAACTTGATCCCGAACTGGATCTGTGGAAAACCGCCAAGCCATTCCTGGAAAACTGGATGCGCGATCGGGTCGGGCCGCTGTCGTTCCTGAACCGCGTCAGGCGCCAACTTCCGCACTGGGCCGACCAGACGCCGGATTTACCCAATCTGATTCATGGCCTGCTCCAGCGCGCCAGCGACGGCGAACTCACGGTACGGTTGCGCAAGCAGGAAATGGAACAGTGGCGGCGGGAATTGCATCGGGCCAATCGCCGCAGTTTTCATGCCACGGCGGGCGCGGCGTTGATCGTCAGCGCGGCGGTCATTCTGGGGGTCGACACGCACGATGGCAGCTTGTGGCATGCCCCGTTGTCGAGCTGGTTGCTGGGGGGGATTGGCATTGGCCTGATCCTCGGCGCCTGGCCCAAGGATGGTTGAGTATTGACCCCCGTTGCCGCAAGCAGCACCCGCGTAAATTGCCGATCAGGCACAAGCCTATGATCCATCTGTGAAAATCGGCGTTATCGGCGGGTGGTGTGGGTGGGTGGGTGGTTGTTCCGGGTCGAGTCTCTTACCGCTGCAACGCGCTTTCGACCTCGTCGCGCTTGGCTCGCCCGCACAGCAGTTCGATCAGGCTCAGGGCGAAATCCATCGCCGTGCCCGGTCCGCGCGAGGTGATGAACGTCCCATCGCGCACCACGGCGGCGCTGCTCAATCGGATGTCGGGCTGACCATCGAGAATACCGGGGTAGGCAGTGACTTCGCGGCCGTCGACCAGGCCAGCGCTGACCAGCACTTTCGGCGCGGCGCAGATGGCGGCGACGTAGCGGCCCTGCTCGGTCATCCGCCGCAACAGCGTGGCGATCCGCTGATCCGCCTCCAACCGCTGGGCGCCGCCCAGGCCGCCCGGCAATACCACCAGGTCGAAATCCTGATCCAGCACTGCGTCCAAAGTGGTTTCAGGCAACAGCACCACGCCCCGCGACGCGGTCACGGGACCAGTTTCCAGCCCCGCCACCGTCACGGCGATGCCCGCCCGGCGGAACAAGTCAATGAGAGTAACGGCTTCCAGTTCCTCGCAACCTTGGGCGAGGGGAACGAGAACATTGGCCATGGAGCAGGGTCTCCTTCGATCTAGATAAGCGGCGGGTCGCCGCTCAGCCGCTCTTGCGGGTTTGCAACAGGGTCATGCCCTTGAGCAGGTTCAGGGCTTCGTACAGGGGATAGTCGCTTTGCGCCAGGTCGCTATCGGCGCCAGCGGCTCTAGTGTCGGGCGCGCTTTCAGCCGGAGCCTTGTCGTTGCGCAAATGGCCAGTCAGATCGGCTTCCTTGATGGCGTCCGATTCGGCGCCCTCCACGCCGTTCGTGACCTTGAACGGCTTGAGCTTGATGTCGGGTTCGATGCCCTGAGCTTGGATGGAACGGCCGTTCGGCGTGTAGTAGCGGGCGGTGGTCAGTTTGACCGCCGTACCGTTGCCCAGCGGCAGGATGGTTTGCACCGACCCCTTGCCGAACGTGCGCTCGCCGAGAATGAGTGCCCGGTGATGGTCTTGCAGCGCGCCGGCGACGATTTCCGAGGCCGAGGCGGAGCCGCCGTTGACCAGGACCACGAGTGGCGCGCCGTTGAGCAGGTCGCCCGGCGTGGCCTTGAAACTCTGGTCCGAGCCGTTGCCGCGCCCCTTGGTCTGGACGATGGCGCCTTCCTCCAGAAAATCGTCGGCGACATCCACCGCGCCGTTAAGTACCCCACCGGGATTGTTGCGCAAATCCAGCACCACGCCCCGCAAGGGTCCTTTGTTTTGCTGCTCGACTTCTTGCAGCGCTTGCTGCAGGTTCTGGGCGGTCTTCGCCTGGAACTGGGTAATGCGCAGATAACCGAATCCCGGCTCCAGCAGACGGCTCTTGACGCTTTTGACCTGGATGACCTCACGGATCAGTTTGATCTTGAGCGGCTTGCGCACGCCCTCCCGCACGATGGTCAGGGTGATCGCCGTGTTCGGTTTGCCGCGCATCCGCTGGATGGCGTCGGCGAGCGGCATGCCCTTGACCGAGACATCGTCCAACCGGATGATCAGATCGCCGGCTCGGATACCGGCCCGCTGGGCGGGGGTGTCGTCAATCGGAGCGATGACCTTGAGAAATCCGTCTTCCTGGCCGACCTCGATCCCTAGGCCGCCGAACTCGCCAGAGGTGCCGATCTGCAAATCCTGGAACGCCTCGGCGTCGAGAAAAGCGGAATGCGGGTCCAGATTGCTCAACATGCCGCGAATGGCGTTTTCCAGTAAATCCTTATCCTTGACCGGCTCGACGTAATCCTGCTTGATGGCGTCGAGCACGCCGGTAAACGTGCGTAAATCGTCCAGCGGGAGTTTATTTTCCGGCGGCGTTTCCTTCTCGGCCCAGACCGCGTGCACCGTCGTCAGCGAAATACCCGCCAGGAAACTCAACGCCAGCGCCAGACCGTGTCGGGTTGCAGCACTCATCTTCACTCCAAAAATCATGTTTGCTTGCGGCCAGGGAACCAGGAATATTTAGCTCATTTCCGGCATAAGACAACGGAGCGCGCCTGAAAATCGCGGCGCAAGGTGGAGAAATCGCTACGAGGGCAGGCAACTTTAGGGAGGCCCCGCGCGCTGGTTTCGCCAGTGGGCGCGGGGACAGTGTGAATGCGGAAACGGGCGATATCGCTTACTTGGCCTTGCCCTGGCTGGCGACGGCTTCCATCAACTTCTTGAGTTCTTCGGGATCGGCCAGATACTGGCCACCCTTCTTGATCGGCCGCAGGTTCGCGTCCAGTTCGTAGACCAACGGTACGGCGGTCGGAATATTCAGGGCGACGATATCTTCATCGGAGATGTCGTCGAGATACTTGACCAGCGCCCGCAGGCTGTTGCCGTGAGCGGCGATCACCACCCGCTTGCCGGAACGGATGGTCGGCACCAGGACGTCGTGCCAGAAAGGCAATACCCGGTCGATGGTGGTTTTGAGGCTTTCGGTGGCGGGTAGCACGCGCGGGTCCAGATCGGCATAACGCGGATCGTTGGTGGGGAAGCGCGGGTCGGTCGGGTCCAACGGCGGTGGTGGGATGTCGAAGCTACGCCGCCAGATCTTGACCTGTTCCTCGCCATGCTTGGCGGCGGTTTCGGACTTGTTCAGGCCGGCCAGCGCGCCGTAGTGGCGCTCGTTGAGTCGCCAACTCCGGTATACCGGAATCCACGTCAGGTCCATCATGTCCAGCGCGTTCCACAAGGTGTGGATCGCGCGCTTGAGCACGGAGGTGTAGGCCACATCGAAGACATAGCCTTCCTTTTTCAAGGTCTGGCCAGCTTTCTTGGCTTCCTCGACGCCTTTCTCGGACAGGTCCACGTCGATCCAGCCGGTGAAGCGGTTTTCCTTGTTCCATTGGCTTTCGCCGTGGCGGAGTAGCACGAGTTTGTACATGAGCGGTAAGCCTCCTCAATTTGCCGTGTGGCGGAATTGTTGTCGTTATCGAATCCGGGCCAACCCGCCCAGATTACATGGAATTTTCATCCTGGAATCATACGCCCGGTCCGCCGATTGCGCCAGCCACGCCCTGGCGGCGCCGGTTCGGTGACGGGTGACTTCTCAATATCGCTATATTCCTCTATGCTAATTAACCAAGATTCCTGGGCGAGGCGTGGTTGGAGCATGATGCGCAGCGAATGCGCCGGTGCGGCGCGAAATGGCGCCCCTTCTGGGTTCCCGCCGGATTTTTTGCTCATCCACGATGACGATATCGAACGGGCCTCGCGTTCGCTCAAGGCGATGTCGCACCCATTGCGACTCAAGATTCTCTGCACGCTAGGCGACCGGGAAATCAGCGTGCAAGACATCGTCGAGCAGGTCGGCACCTCCCAAAGCAACATTTCCCAGCACTTGGCCATCCTACGCGACAAGGGCATCCTGACCTGTCGCAAGGATGCCAACCGGGTGTATTACCGGGTGGGCGACGCTCGCACCCTGCGCCTGATCGGCATGATGCGAGAAGTGTTCTGCACGCGGGATTGAATCCTGGCGTGGCGGAGTGTTCGCCCCTCGAAATCCAGAATGGGCTCCAAGATATTGATTTTTTTAAGAGGTCCACGCATGAATAGTGAACGGATCATCCGGATCATGGCCGGTTCCTTCATCTTGCTATCATTGCTGTTGGGAGCGTCGGCCAGCCCGCTCTATCACAGCAGCTACTGGCTGTGGTTCACGGTCTTTGTCGGTTTCAATCTGTTCCAAAGCGGCTTTACCCGCTTCTGCCCAGCGGAAACGATCTTGTGGAAGCTGGGCGTCAAGAAGGCTGGCGACCAAGCCGGTTGCTCGACCTAGGGAACGGTGATGAGCGATTTTGTCGAATTCGCCCTGCATAACTGGCTGCTGTTCCTGGCGTTGTTCGCCATCTTGGGGATGCTGATCGGCGGCGAGATCTTGCGCAAGATGCGTGGGGTGAGCACTCTGGACGCTGCGGGCGCTTTGCGGCTGATCAACGACCAGGATGCCGTGGTTGTGGATATCCGCGACGCCGGCGACTACAAGGAAGGCCATATTCCGCAGGCCCGCCATCTCCCATTCGGCGCCTTGCAGGAGCGCTTGGGCGAATTGGTCAAGGCCAAGGATCAACCGGTCATCGTCTATTGTCGCACCGGCACCACCTCGCAGTCGGCCTGTGTCTTGTTGAAGAAGAACGGCTTTACCAACGTCCACAGTCTGAAAGGCGGCTTGCCGAGCTGGCTCGATGCGCGTTTGCCGGTCAGCCGCAAGAAATCTTGACCGCCGCCGCGCCAGAGTTCCACCCGTGCCGAACATCGTCATGTACGCCTTTGACGCCTGCCCTTACTGTCGGCGCGCGCGCGCCCTGCTGGACAGCAAGGGTGTGGTCTACACGGTGCTGGACGTGGATCGCGATCCGCGCTTGTGGCGCGAGATCGCCGACCGCACCGGCCGCGACACCGTGCCACAGATTCTCATTGGCGACCGACACATCGGTGGTTGCGACGACTTGATCGCGCTGGACCGGCGTGGCGAGTTGGACCCCCTTCTGAAAATTTCATGAACCCGCCGCCGGTTGGCGGGCTTTTTCAGCCTCAACCTCAAACCCGAGTATTCGCATGAGCGAGCAACCGCAGGTTTCCCAGCAATTTGACATCCAGAAAGTCTATCTGAAGGACGTCTCGCTGGAGACGCCCAATTCCCCGCTGATTTTCACCGAGCAATGGCAACCGCAAACCGAAGTGCGATTGGAAACTGGCGCTACGCCGTTGACCGAGGATCTATTTGAGGTGGTGTTGACACTGACTGTCACCACCAAGGTCGGCGAGCGCACCGCCTATCTGGCCGAGGTCCAGCAGGGCGGGTTGTTCACTCTGCGCGGCTTTGATGAACCGCAAATGGGCCACATGCTGCACGCTTTTTGTCCGAATATTCTGTTCCCCTTCGCCCGCGAGGAATTGGCCTCGCTGATCGGCAAAGGGGGATTCCCAGCGTTGCTGCTCAATCCGATCAACTTTGATGGTATGTATCTGCAGCGCCTGCAACAGCAACAGACGCAGGCGGCGGGAGCCGCGCCGTCGGTGACGCACTGAGGCATGACCGGCGTGGCCACGGTCGCGGTGCTCGGTCCAGGTTCCTGGGGCACCGCGTTGGCGCTGCTGTTGGCGCGCAATGGTCACACGGTCCGGTTGTGGGGTCACGATTCCGAGGAAGTCGCGCCGTTGCGTTGGGAGCGGGAAAACCGCCGTTATCTTCCCGGCATTCCCTTCCCGCCAGCGCTGACGGTCGGTGTTGATTTGGCGGAGGCGCTGACTGGCGTCGATGTGGCGTTGGCGGTGGTGCCCAGCCATGCCTATGGCGTCACCTTGGCCCGGCTGCGGCCACATTTGCCAGCGGGCGCTGGTTTCGCCTGGGCCACCAAGGGTCTTGAGCACGGCGGGGGGCGGTTTCTGCACGAGGTTACCGCGGAGGTTTTGGGCACGGCCTGGCCAGCGGCGGTGATTTCAGGCCCCAGTTTCGCCGGGGAAGTCGCACGCGGCCTGCCGACGGCGGTGACTGTCGCCTCCGCCGATGCGGCGCACGCCCGGCGGGTGGCGACCTTGCTGCACGGTTCCAATCTGCGCGCTTACACCAGCGCCGACGTGATCGGCGTCGAACTGGGGGGGGCGGTCAAGAATGTGCTGGCCATCGCCGCTGGTATCGCCGATGGACTGGGATTCGGCGCCAACGCCCGAGCGGCGCTGATCACCCGCGGCCTGGCGGAGATGGCGCGGTTGGGGCTGGCGGTGGGTGGCCAGCGCGAAACGTTCATGGGTCTGGCCGGCGTCGGCGATCTGGTGCTGACCTGTACCGACGACCAGTCGCGCAACCGTCGATTCGGTCTGGCCATCGGTCGGGGCGAGACGGCCGCTGCCGCCTTTTCAGCCATCGGTCAGGTGGTGGAGGGCGCGGCCACGGCGCGGGAAGCGCTACGTCTGGCTCGACGGCATGGAGTGGAAATGCCGATTACCGAGCAAGTCAACACGGTGCTGGATCACGGCCAAGACCCGCGCCAGGCGGTGGAAATCCTGTTGGCGCGCGATCTAAAACCGGAGGCGGTCTGAGAAATCATATCTCGTTCCCACTTGCGGGTAGTGGGCGAGAGCGGGCTGGGGGAGTCAGGTGATGTTGTCCAGCAACGGCTGGTGATGTTCGCCCGTTTCCCGATCCGGCGCGCGATATACCCGGGGCCAGCGCTTTTTCACCACCGGGCTGTCGCTGGCCAGGGCATGACAGGTGTTCAGCACTGGTGGCGTCGCCCGTTCGGCGGGTAGCTTGGCATCTTCCTCGTCGTAGCGCTGGCCGTAAAGAGTCTGGAAGAGGGTAGTGGCGACCGGACCGAGCAATTCGGTCATATGGGTGCAGCCTTGCACCCCGGTAAATAATTCCTTGAGCCTCAGCGACCAGCCCGGGCCGACGCGCACTCCGATCAGTTGCCGATAGCGGTCGGCGATGGCGGGGCAGAGATGGAATGGCGCGGCTTCGGTGCGGGCCTCCACGTCACGAATCTGGAAATGATCGTCCACCGTCAGGCGAATCCACATTTCGTGCAGCGGCTCGCCGGCTTGAATGCGCCCACCCCGGTCTTCGTTGGGAAACGGGTAGGTTTTGGTGTCCACGAGTTGACCCTCGATATCCCACAAGCCATCTTCGCGGCGGTAGCCGATACATTGCACGACGCGCCGGTGCAGCATCTGGCGTGGAACAGGAGCGGAAAGCGGCATGGAATCCTCCAGGTGGATTGAAATTGACCTGCAATAGGAGATCAGTCGAAGAACGTGCCGTCTAGGATGCGTGTCAATCGCTCTTCCACTTGAGCCAGCACCACGCGCTTCTGATCGGATGTGTAGTCCCACCAAGCGGCGATTTCGTCCAGGGTGCGAAGACAGCCATCGCAGAGCTGGGTGTGCGGATTGAGGATGCAGACGCCGATGCAGGGGGAGGGCGGATCGCTGGAAGGGTCGGCGGGGTCGGCGGTCATGGTGGATTGGGGGAAATTTGCGAGATCACGCCCACCATGATACTGCAATGCAGCGGAGCGAATCCACCAAATCGAGCATGGTATTGTGGAGCGCGCGGGTAAGCGGCCTGGGGTCGACGTGGAACAGCCACTGGCGAGCAGGCGGGGCTTGCTCGCGTACTGACGAGGGCGGCTGGCCGCGAAGACTTGGAAAGGGACTTATGATGGGCTTATCGAGTTGTGCTGGTTTGGAGCACGCGCGCTGGCGCTTTGGTTGGGCGGTGGTAGCCCAACCCTCGATCCTGTGGTGGTTCGTGGACTTTCCCGTTGTCTTCGCGGCCAACCGGATAGCTGGGGTTGGATTGATTAATCTTATTCAAATAAGACCATAAGTAGCGAGCCTGCATGAATCAGGATAAACAACTATATCAACCATGGTATAACCTTATAAAAGATACTTGGGAGTTGGCGGGGTGGACGATAAGTGTAAAAGCGATAGGGTTTGTGCTTGTATGGACGCAGGGTCAGGTTTAACCTTTACTAAAATGTAAGAGGAGCGGACTGGCCTGTTCCAGCGCCGTGCTGCAACGGGCCTTAAACCATCAAACGACCCCAGGGGAGATCCCGTATGTTGTCCTATCAAGACTGTGTAGAGCTGAGCGACCTGACCGAGGAAGAGATCGAGGCTATCGCCGAACACGAGCATTTACCGGAAATGGCCGCGCTGGAACTGGGCAGCTATCTGGTACATAGCACGGAAGGTGTCCCCATGATCAAGCGCATCATTTTGGAGGACATCGAGGAAGAGCGCCGGCGCGGGCATGCCGATAAGGTTCTGAAGCTGAAGCTGGTACTCAAGCACTTCGTGGATACCCACCCCGACAATCCAGCCAAGGCGTGAATCGAATCGGGCTTTTGGAGCATGGCTAGGCGGGATTCGAGGCAATTGAAACTGGAAGCTCAGCCAGCAGGGCTTGGACTTCGTCCGGGCCCGCGCGCCGCATGGGGCGGCCATTCACCGGGCTCAGCGGCGCTTCCCGCTCGGCCAGCCGTTCGAAAACCGTGAGATCGAGGCGAGTTTCGCCAGCGGTGAGGCGAAAGACCGGCGGATAAACCCGCTCACCGCTGGCCATGCTCAATGGCTGTTCATCCAGCTCGAAGGAAATGTGGTGTTTCATCAGGAACAGCGAAATTTCCTCGGGCGAGTCCGCGAACAAATGCAACTGGACGCTGGCGTGGGGGCCAGCGGCGCCACTCAGCACCGAGCCGACCAGTCGTGGGCGAAATCGCTCCAGAAACCGCATGGCGTCCAGCGCGGTTTCGCGCAAGCCGCGCAAGTAAGCAGCCTGACGGTCGGCGTGAAACAACCGCTGACGGGCAAGCAGGGCTTGCTCGATGGCGAGATTGTCCGGCAGGATGGCTCGATCGTGGATGGCCAGGCGCCGAGCGGCCTTGCGCCGCGCGGCGCTGAGATTCTGAACGCCCTCCTCGGCGATCAGCCGGGCGCATTCTTGGGCGATCAGGGTCTTGAGACGGCGGTCGTCGCGAGGGTGACGGGACATGGGCGAACTCCGAGCGTACGATCATTTGCTATATTTTATGGAGCGAGCGTCCGCTCCGATTAAGCGAGGAAGCGTAACTTGGCTCTGTTCACGCGTAAAGAACCCATTCTGGGCATCGACATCGGTCCCTCGGCGGTCAAGCTGGTCGAACTGAGCCGTTCCGGACCGCGGTTTCGGGTCGAAAGCTTTGCTATCGAGCCGCTGAGCGAAGGCATGGTGGAAGACCGCAATCCCACCGACACGGATGAGATGGCGGAAGCGATCAGGCGAGTCTGTCGCAAGGCGGGCACCCGGTTGCGCCGCGCGGCCGTCGCCGTACCAACCTCCAGCGTCATTACCCGTACCGTGCCGATGCCGGCGGATTTCAAGGAAAGCGACATCGAGGCCAATATCACGATCGAAGCCGCCCAATACGTTCCTTATCCCATTGAGGAAGTCTATCTGGATTTTGAGGTGAAGGGCGCGTCTTCGGCTGGTGGTGATCTGCGGGATGTCATGCTGGTGGCGACGCGCCGGGAAAATGTGGATACCCGAGAGGCGACCCTCAAGAACGCCGGGTTAACACCGATGATCGTCGATGTGGAAGCCTATGCGCTCGAAAATAGTTTTCGGTTGCTCATGGAAAACCTACCCAAGGCTGACGGATCGGGGGCCTTGAGCTTGACCAAGGCGCGGGACAGCCTGACGGCGCTGGTGGACATTGGCGCCACCCTCACCAGTCTTTATATCTTGCAGCAGGACCATGTGATCTTCACTCGCGAACAACGATTCGGTTGTGACCAACTGACAATTCGGATCGCCGAGGCATACGGCCTACCCCGCGAGCAAGCCGAACAAGCCAAGCGTTCCGGCACGGTGGGCGAGGACTACCCCACCACGATTTTAGAGCCGTTCAAGCAGATGTTGGCCGAGCAGATCGGCCATGGTCTTCAGTTCTTCTTTTCCTCCGACCAATACGTGGCTGGCCGCTATAATGTAGATACTGTTGTCTTGAGTGGGGGAGGCGCCGCGATCGTGGGTTTGGACCGGGTCGTGGCGGATGTGCTGGGCATCACCACGGTGGTGGCTAATCCCTTCAAGAACATGGGGAGTGCCGCGCGGGTGAACAGCAATGCCCTGCTGCGCGACGCGCCATCGTTGCTGATCGCCTGCGGCCTGGCCTTGAGGAGCTTCGATTGACATGACCCGCATCAATTTGCTGCCTTGGCGCGAAGCACGCCACCTCCAACGACAGCGCGAGCTGGTCGGAATGTTGGTCGTGGCGGCGTTGTTCGGAGCCGCCATCATGTTTGGGGTTTACACCGAGATCGACCATCGCATTAAGTACCAGCAGGAGCGTAACCAATACCTGCGCGACGAAATCGCCCAGCTCAAGAAGGCGGCCGAGGAGATGGAAGAGCTGAAAAAGGTTAAAAGCCGGCTGGTGGATCGGCTCAATGTCGTGCAGAAACTGCAAACGGTTCGGCCTGGCATGGTGCGGATGCTGGACGAACTGGTGCGACAGGTGCCCCAGGATATCTATCTCACTGGGTTCAAGACCGCCACCAACCAGGTGACGCTTGATGGCATCGCTCGCTCTGACAACGTGATCTCCGACTTCATGCGCGACCTCAAGAACAGCGACACCAATCTATTTGGCGAGCCAGTCTTGCAGGTGATTGAGACGCGCAGTGTGAACAACGTGCCAGCCCGGGTGTTTCAACTGATCGTACCACTTAAGTTGGGAAGCGACATCGAGCAAACCGGGGGAGATAAGACGGCGGGAGGTAAAAAGACATGAACCTGTCGGAAATCAACCTCAGCAACTTTGATCTGCGCGAGGCGGGGGATTGGCCGCTAGCGGGCAAGGCGGTGCTGATCGTGCTGGTGATCGCCGCCGTGCTGGGCGCGGGATATTACTTTTTTACCAACGACCAACTTGCGGAATTGGATAAGGTGACTGGCGAGGAACAGAAACTGCGCCAGGAGTTTACCGAAAAATCGCGGGTGACCGCCAATCTGGAAGCGTTTCGGCAACAGATCAAGCAGATGGAAGCGGATTTGGAGGTCTTGCTGAAGCAGTTGCCGACCGGCACCGAGATGCCGGAACTGCTGGAAGATGTGTCCAATATGGGCAAGGCGAGCGGCCTGGAGTTCGAACTGTTCAAACCCGATGCCGAAAAACCGAAGGATTTTTACGCCGCCAAGCCGATCACCATCAAAGCCAAGGGAACTTATCATCAGTTCAGTTCGTTTGTCAGCGGGGTGGCCGCGCTGTCGCGGATCGTGACCCTGGAGAATGCAACGTTGGCGGGCATCGCCAGCCGGGATGTGAAAAGAGGCACGGCGAAGACGGAAATCAAACTGGACAACGAACCACTCAGCATCCAGGCGACTTTACAAACCTATCGCTATCTGGATGATTCCAGCGCGGCGGCCAGCCAGAAGCCGGGGCAGAAGAAAGCGGGGGCCGGTAAAAAATGAGCAAGCGTCTTGACAGGGGATCGACGAGGGGAGCATGGCTGGGCGTGGTGCTGGTGGCGTTGGTGGGGTGCGCCCAACCGGATCTGACTGGAGTCAAGCAGTTTGTGGAGGATACCAAGAAACAGAATAAGAAAACGCCCCCGAAACTTGAACCGCCACCAGTCATCAAGCCTTATACGCCGTTTTCCTACACGGCCCAAGGTATCAAGGATCCGTTCGTGCTAGCGCCGTTCGCCCAAGAAGATACATTGGTGGAACCACAGAGTCTGGTGGCGCAAAGTCCCAACTATACGGGCCCACGACCCGATCCGAATCGGGTGCGGGAGGAACTGGAGAAGTACGCGCTCGGTTCACTCAAGATGATGGGCACCTTCCGCATGGGCGGGGGGGGCGAGTTGTGGGCACTGATTCTAGCCCCCGATAACGTTGTGCATCGGGTGCAGAAAAACAATTATCTGGGTACCAACCACGGCAAGATTGTCGGGATTACGGAGCAGCGGGTCGAGTTGAAGGAGATTGTTCCGGATGGGCCCGGGCGCTGGCAGGAGCGCGAATCGTTCCTGTCGCTTACCCAATAAGTGAAGGGGGAGTGTCATGACGAACAGGTCCGCGAGTAAAGGCCAGCATGACCGCCGCTCGGTAAGGGGGTGGTTGCCGTCGTGGGTGGCGGTGTTGGGTCTGATCTGGGGAGTGGTGCTGATCGGAGGATGGGGGGCGATGGCAATCGCTGAGACTGGGCCAGCGATCTTGCAGGGAGTGGATATTAGCCCGCTGGCGGGTAATCGTCTGCAACTGCGTTTTCGATTGTCGGCCCCACCCAAGGGGCCGCCAAGCAGTTTCACCATCAATGAGCCGGCACGAATCGTGTTAGATTTTCTGGATACCACCAACGGCCTGAGCGTGCGGCAACAACCGATCAATGCGGGAGTGGCCGAAAAAATCAGCGTGTTGGAGGGTGCCGACCGGACCCGAGCTTCACTAAATCTGGCGCGGCTGGTGCCCTACAACGTCCAGGTGCAGGGCAATGTGGTGGTGCTGACGCTGGAGAACGCGGGCGCGTTGCCCGCGCGGACCCCAGCGCCAACGCCAGTGGCGGCGGTAAAGGCGGCGGCCGTGAGTTCGCGGCCAACCGGCGAGGCTGCGGGCCCGGTGACGACGCCCCGTACCGTGGGGGATGTCAGCTTCAAACGTGGGCCTGGGGGTCAGGGGGTGGTCACGGTCAAGTTGTCCAATCCCAGCATCCCGGTGGATGTGCGGCAGGAAGGCAATCAAATCATCGCCGATTTTCAGAAGGCGACGCTGGCGCGTGGGCAGGAGCGACGCCTGGATGTGACCGATTTCGCCACGCCGGTCCTGCGGGTGGAAGCGCTGAATCGGGGCGGTAACGCCCATCTGAGCATCAACCCCAATCCGCCATTTGAGTACATGGCCTATCAAGCCAACGATCTGTATGTGATCGAGGTACGCCCACCGCAGAAATCCAAGGAGGAGGAGGAGAAAGAGGCGCAATTCGATCCATCGAAGAAGAAATATACTGGTGATTTGCTATCGCTGAATTTCCAGGACATCGAAGTACGGGCGATCCTGCAAATCCTGGCGGATTTCACGGGCCTGAATATCGTGGTCAGCGACAGCGTGAAGGGCAATCTGACCTTGCGCTTGCAGAATGTGCCTTGGGATCAGGCACTGGACATTATTCTGCGCACCAAGGGTCTGGCCATGCGGCAAAATGGCAACGTGATCTTCATTGCGCCCACCGAGGAAGTGGCGGCGCGCGAGAAACTGGAACTGGAGTCGCGCAAGACGGTGCAGGAATTGGTTCCGCTGCGTACCGAGATCATTCCCATCAGCTACGCCAAAGCCAAGGATCTGGCGGAGATGCTGAAGCGGAGAACTTCAGACAAGGGGGGTGGTTCCGAGCAGGCCATCCTGTCGCCGCGCGGTGACGCTGTGGCGGACGAGCGGACCAACAACCTCATTGTCAAGGACGTGCCTGACAAGGTGGCGGAAGTGCGCGAGCTAGTGGCGAAACTGGATCAGCCGGCCAGGCAGGTCATGATTGACTCTCGCGTGGTGATCGCCAACGACAGCTTTGCCCGCGACATTGGGGTACGGTTTGGGGTGACGGGTGTAGGTAACCAGGGGAATAACCTGGGCGCCATCAGCGGCAGCTTGGGCGGCACCGACACGATCGTCAACAGCGCCGCGACGAATCTGCAACAGACCGGGCAGGCTTATCCCGTCACGATTCCCGACCTTGCGGAACGGATCGGCGTGAATTTGCCGGCGGCCCCCTCGGGTGGTGGCAGCCCAGGGCGGTTGGCGCTGGCGATTTTGGGCGCCGATTATCTAGTCGATCTGGAATTGTCAGCGCTACAAACCGAGGGTAAGGGTGAGATTCTCTCCAATCCACGAGTGGTGACCGCCGATTTGAAGAAAGCGGTGATTCTACAAGGCCGGCAAATTCCATACTCGGAAGTGGATGACAATGGCAAGGTGTCAACGCAATTCAAGGATGCTTACCTGAAACTGGAGGTCACGCCACAAATCACGCCGGACGACCGGGTGCGCATGGATCTGAAAGTCACCAAGGATGATCAGGGCGTGAATGTTTCCCAGGCCACGGGTGGTTTGGTGCCATCCATTGATCGACGCGAGGTGGATACCCAGGTTTTGGTTAACAATGGGGAAACGGTGGTCTTGGGCGGCGTGTTCGAGCAAAACAAACTCACCAACAACGACAAGATACCGCTGCTGGGCGATATTCCATTGCTAGGTTATCTGTTTCAGAGAGATAGCAAAAATACCACCAAACGCGAATTGCTGATCTTCGTGACGCCGCAGATCCTGAAAAATGGCGCGGTGGCCGAGCGCTAAGCGGCCTTGTAAACGGCTAAGAGAATTTCACTACTGATTCAGGGGAGAACACTCCGTGTTTTCAATGATTGGCGGGATATTCCGGTTATTTGGGCTCTTGCTGCTCAGCTTGTTGTTGGCAAGCTGCGGCGGCGGCGGCGGCGGTGATGACGATGGCTTTACTGGGCGCAGTCTCATCACCGTGCAGGTTTCGACGGACAAGACCAGCCTGCCAGTCAATTTGGCGGGCGAGGGGCCTAATCCCAACCGGCCCTACACCGCCACCATCACCGCGCGGGTGGAGCAAGACAGCAAGCTGTTTCCAACAACGATCACCATCAGTGATTCATCGGCGGACGCTGGGCTAGGCTCCTTGTTCAACCTGGATAATACGACGCAGGGGTTCCAGCGCATTGTGCTGGAAAACACTGACGGTATCGGTCAGGTATTTTTCCACGCTGGGACCAAGGCTGGTACGGTGACCATCACTGCGTCGGCGCAGGATCCCAACACTGGACAGACAGTGAGCGACAGCGTCAACATCACGATCGTCCAGGAGGAACGGCCCGCCAAAAGCATCTCGTTCACTGGGCCATATGTGAACGCTGTACTAGCCGGCGAATCGCGCTTTGGCAATCCAGCGCTGCAAAACGGCGCTTATAGCCGCGCAATCAGCGTGGTGGTGACCGACGCCAACGGCAATCCCACCAATCCCAACACCCGGATCAATTTCTTCCTGATCGATGCGCCGCTTACTGGCTATCCAGCCAATCCTGGTGCGTTTTACATCGCTGGCGACAACGGCAACCCGGTCGAGGGTGGTTACCAGTTCAGTGCGGTGGGTGGCGACTTCCTGAACAAGAGCGTACGAGCGTCTGATCGGTTGGTGCTAGATGGGCGAACGACCTCGGAACGGCCTACGCCAGATAACAACTTCTTGACCGGGGTTCGCGTCATCAACAGTGTCGTGAATGCCACCGCGCTGACCATCAATCCAAAAGGTGCTCCATTCAATACTGGAGCGGACAATGGAGCGTCCGTTCCCTACCTGATCGGTCGCGCCGAAAACGCCGCGATTCTGTCGCCGGCCTATACCAACATCAATGGTGTGGCGGATACCCTGTTGACCTATCCAGCCAGTCGGGTCGGTCAAACTGCGGTGCTGGTGGCCTGCACCGAGGATTACAGCGTTTGCGGAATTCTCAATACATGCGCGGCGACAGGCACAAGTTGTCAGTCAGTCTATCTGGATGTCACCAACGGTTCCGACCGAACCCTGACGGTATCCACTACCAGCTTGGGGCCGAACCGCAGCACTGATGTGCGGATGTGCCTGCGAGATGTGAATTTTACGCCGCTGCCAGCGACGGAAATCCGCTACACCATCGGCTCAGTGGGAGGGGCCACGGTATCGGTCAACGGAGTGAAAAACCCACCGACCAATAAGGGGACGTTCCTGACCGGCAGCGACGGTTGCGCGGTGGCGACTATCGCCAGCAGCGGTCAGATTCCAGGTAGCTCACCAATCACGCTGAGCTTCACCTCCGACTTTGTGGCCGCGCCCGCCACCATTACGATTGCGTCGCCTGGTGCTGGTCACCTGGAGGGGCTATTCCAGTGCGAGTTCACGCCCGCCAAGGGGACAGGCCTGTGCAAGGGTACTCTGCGGCTGACCGATGACGAAGGCGCGCCGATGCAAGGCATCCTGATCGGCGTGGGCGATTATACGGCGGCGGGTGCCTTCAAGCTGACCTTCAATCCGGCGGGCGACAATCCGAATTTTGGTAAGACCGACGATCAGGGGCAGGTGCAAGTCACGCTTGAACTGCAAGCGCCAGGTGATTATACCTTCCCGTTCCAGACCGCTTCGGGCGGTACGGCCACTTACACCCTGAAAGTTACGGTTCCAGCGCCGGGCCAGTTGAATGTGACATTGCTAGGGAATACCGCAGCGACTGTGGGGCAAGCGTATGGCGCAATGTTGCAAGTTGAAGGTGGTGTTCCACCATATGCCTGGACAATCATCGCCGGCGCGTTGCCGCCAGGGTTGGGCTTGAACGCGACGACGGGTGCCATCAGCGGTACGCCGACCACTGCGGGAACATTCAACTTCGTGGCTCAGGTGACCGACAAGATCGGGAACACCGGTTTTGCCGCCTTCACCATCACGGTTACCGCCGCTGGCGGCACGACGCCGACCGTGCTGGCCGTGAGTTGCAGCACCGTCCCAGCGACGGGGACGGTGGGGACGGTCTATAACGGGTTGTTGACTGCCAGTGGCGGCGCAACGCCGTATACGTTCAAGATTCTGGCCGGTAGCTTGCCGCCTGGGTTGAAGCTGGCGACGACTGGCGAAATTACAGGAACGCCAACGACGGCTGGAAACTATCCGTTCTCGGTGCAAGCCACTGATAGCCAAAGTGCAACCGGCACCACCACCTGCACCATCGTGATCGGTGCAGGCAGCGGTGGTGGTGGAACCGTGGGCAGCGTCGTGCTGCTGGCGAATCCGCCGCAATTAGAGACTTCCGGGCTGAT
This sequence comes from Candidatus Contendibacter sp., assembly GCA_031732755.1. Taxonomy (GTDB): domain Bacteria; phylum Pseudomonadota; class Gammaproteobacteria; order Competibacterales; family Competibacteraceae; genus Contendibacter. The sequence goes on along the minus strand of JAVMKI010000004.1, from coordinate 8,242 downwards.
TCCCGTCAATCTCACCGCCGTAGTCCGGGATGCCAACAATGTCCTGTTGAAGGATGTCACGGTGACCTTTACCGCAAACAATGACGGTACCTTGCAGGTTACCCGGACGGTGACCGACGCAACCGGCACGGCGACCGCGATTTTGACCTCGCCAGGCGATAAGAGTAATCGTGAGATTACGGTGACGGCCAGCGCGGGCAGCAAGCAAGATGCAGTAGTGGTGCCGGTGATTGGCACGATCATCACCAGTTCTGGCTCGAACAACACGGTCATCGGTAATGTCGTGACGATTACGTTCACTCTAAAGGACTCAGCGGGGGTGGGAATCAGTGGCCAGACGTTAGCCGTGACTTCGGTCCCAACGGGTAACGCCATTAGCCCATCTAATCCGGTGACGAACGCTGCTGGGCAGGCGACAGTGAACGTGACGGCCAATGTTTCCGGCAATATTGTGGCCACAGCGTTGGGAGCTACTGGCACGCATCCGCTCAGTGTGGCAAACGACCGGTTTGTGTTTACTGAACCCGATCAAACTGCGGATACGATTGATGTCTGTCTGAACGCCACTAATTGCACGGCGCCCCGGAAAACGCCACCGCAAACGTTGACCGTCCGCTTGACCACGGGGAATCCAGCGGTGGGCGTCGCGGGCAAGACGGTGACCTTCGATACCACACGTGGAACCCTATCGGCAACCTCCGCTGTGACCAACGCTACTGGGGATGCGTCTGTCACGATTACCTCCACCAATGCGGGGCCAGCGGTGATTACAGCCAAGACCACCGATACCAGCGGTAACCCGATTCAAACCCAGGTGCAAATCAACTTCGTGGCGACCACGCCCACACAGATGACTTTGCAGGCCAGTCCGGCTACGATCAACGTGAATGTGCCGCCAAGCACGGATCAGAAGAGCACCATTACCGCCACAGTGCGGGATGCGGCATTCAATCTGGTCAAGGGGGTCACGGTGGTCTTTACCCTGACGGACGTTACAGGTGGCACGATCAGTCCAGCCTCGGCATTGACCGATGCGTTTGGTCAGGCCAGTACAGTGTATACCGCCGGTACGACGACAAGCGCGCTTAACGGAGTCAAGGTGGACGCGGCGGTGACCGGATTCGCGGTCACCTCATCGGTAACGCTGACGGTCGCCCAACGGTCGTTGTTCATCACCCTGGGTACTGGCAACACCATCACGGAGCCGACCACCACCACCTATGCGTATCCCTATAGCGTGTTGGTGACGGACACAGCGGGGTTGCCGGTGCAAAACGCCACCATCACTTTGAATATCGTGCCGGTGGCTCCAGTTACGCCCACGGACTATGCTTACGCCAAGGGTGAGTGGGGGGAGGACCTAATTCTTGCTGTTTGGGCGCAGAACATCAGCGCCTGGTGCTATAATGAGGATCTGAACCAGAATGGTATTCTGGATCCGGGCGAGGATTTCAACGGCAATGGTCGGCTGGATCCGGGCAATGTGGTGACGGTGTCTGCGAAAACCCTGACGACGGACGTCAGCGGCTTCGCATTCTTCAATGTGGTGTATGCCCAGCAATTCGCTCGATGGGTGCGGGCCGAGCTGTCGGCGCGGGCTACCGTGGCCGGTTCGGAGGCGACGGAATCCACCAGCTTCATCCTGCCAATTCTGGCCAGCGACATAACGAATCTTACCGTTAATCCGCCCGGCAATCCGAGTCCGTTTGGCAAAGCGGCTAGCTGCGCTGATCCGAACTGACAGAGGTTTTACCAAATCTCTCCCCATTTACCCCTCCCCCATGGGGGAGGTGGTGGAAGTGGATATGAGGGATTAGTTTTCAGACTTGGTTCCTTCCCCTCCCAACCGCTTTTACTGGAAGAGGAAGGAGCTGAACGCTTCTTAACTCTCACCTACTGGACTGTTCTCGCGGCTTTGGCCTTCTTGAGCCGCCGTTGCGCAAGCCCACAACGCCGTCTCGTCCAGTGTATGTCGGTCCACCTTGAGATAGGCCATGCCCTCGGCGGTCACCACGACCGCTTCGGCCACGCCTGGCACTGTACTCAACCGCTGTGTCAGTGATTGGGCTTCCGCCTCGTCCAACGCACCCACGTTCAGCAAATAGCTACTCAGATAGCGCGGATGCTGCATGGTCCGCGCGATCAGCAGCCAGGCTAGCGCCGCCAGGGTGGTGAGGGCAAACACGCCCTTCAAGCCCAACAGCCCCCGCAGCCAGCCGCCCAATGCTCCACCCGCGAATGCGCCCAGAAACTGACTACTGGAATAGACGCCCATTGCGGTGCCCTTGGCGTCGGGCGGCGCCATCTTGGCAATCAGCGAGGGCAGGGTTGCTTCCAGCAAATTGAAGGCGGTGAAGAAGATCAGCAGCAACACCGCCATTTCTAGCACGGTATCGTGCAGGTTCAATAGCCCAAATTCGCTCAGCACCAGCGTCAGAATTGCCCCTAAAAACACTGATTTCAACTGGTGATATTTCTCGGCGAGGATGACGAACGGAATCATCGCCGCCATCGAGACTACCAACGCTGGCAAGTAGATCTCCCAATGCTGGTCGTTCGGCAGGCCAGCGTCGCGCAGCGCCAGTGGCACGGCCACGAAGGTGGCGGTCAGTAGCAGATGGAGAATGAAGATGCCGAAATTCAACCGTAGTAATTGTCCATCGAGCAATACCCGTCCGAATTGGGACGCCACTGGTTCAGCGTCACGGTGAATTTGGCTTTTGATTGGGTCGGGCACCTGGAATCGCACCACGGCGATGCTGAGCAGGGCCAGCAGCCCGGTTAGCCAGAAGATGCCTGGCACTCCGATCCAGCCATTCAGCACTGGTCCCAAAACCATTGAGACGGCGAACGAGACGCCGATAGTGACGCCGATCACGGCCATGACCTTGAGTCGATGGTCTTCCCGGGTTAGATCTGCGGCCAGCGCCATGACCGCCGCCGACACCGCGCCACCGCCCTGCAACGCCCGACCCAGGATGACGCCGCCAATCGAATCGGCCAGCGCCGCAACCCCACTGCCCAAGGCAAAAATCAGCAGGCCCAGATAGATCATCCGCTTGCGGCCATAGCGGTCAGACAAAAAACCGAAGGGAATCTGGCACAACGCCTGACTGAAGCCATAAATGCCAATAGCTAAACCCGCCAGCGCTGGGGTGTTGCCGCGCAACTGCTCGGCGTACAGCGCAAACACCGGCAAGATCATGAACAGGCCCAACATCCGCAACGAAAATACCCCCGCCAGCCAGAACGCCGCCTGACGCTCGGCGCGGGTCATCCCCTCATACGCTAAATCAGCAGCCTTCATCCCGTTTTAAACCTCCGTCGCTGTATTCAACTTGGTTAGGGTTGGTTAAGGTCATTCCATGGTACTACTTGTTCCACCTGCATGAATTGGCCCGTTTTCCCGGTTTTTTAGGGCTTCCGTGTCCCCATGGACAAAAACAGTTTCGTATTCCGCTTTAATTCCTATAAATAACCGGTTGTTAAGTTTTATTTGAGAATAATTCTCATTAATACTAAAATCCATCCGAAATCCGAGCGCCCGGTAGTGATGACCGCCGCGCAACCCGCCGTTTTCCTGACAACTCAAGGGGAGCATGAACATGACCCAGCCGCTTGACAACCAAGCCGCCATCGGCGTGCTGAACCGGATTCTCGAACTGGAACTGGCCGGCGTGGTGCGCTACACCCACTACGCGCTGATGGTGTATGGCTACAGCCGCATTCCCATCGTCAGTTGGCTCAATGCCCAGGCGGACGAAAGCTTGCTGCACGCCCGCCAGGCCGGGGAGCTGATCACCAGTCTCGGCGGTCATCCGTCGCTTGGTATCGGCCCGCTGCTGGAAACCCACCAGCACGACATCGGCGACATTCTGCGCGAATCCCTGGCGCATGAGGGAGAGGCGCTGAAGGCGTATTACGCATTGCTTGACTGCGCCAAGGATCGGGACGTGCGCCTGGAAGAGTACGCCCGCACCCAGATTGCCCAGGAGCAAACCCATGTGGATGAAGTGAACAAGATGCTGCGGGCGCCGGGTCAGACCCAGGCTTACGTCGCCGGGGAGACTTGATATGGACAGGCACAGCGCACAGGAACGCCAACGGCTTGAGTTGGGCGATTTAGTGAAAGCGGGTTTGACACAGCCCTTGGGGCTGATGCGGCCAGGTGGTATCGGCCGCATCCTGACCGTGCGGGGCGGGGAAGGCGACGTCGAGCGTGGCCTGCTGGAAATGGGTTTCGTCGAGGGTGCCTGCGTCGAGGTGTTGCATCACGGCTTTCTGGGCCGTGACCCGCTGGCGGTGCGGATCAACCAGAACATGACCGTGGCCCTGCGGCGCAGCGAGGCCAACGCCGTGCTCGTCGGGCCGTTGCTCGACCAAACCTCCCCAACCAACCTGGAGAGTCGGCCGTTATGACCGCTGGAACGCTCGCCGCGGAAGGTTTCAGACCCGCTCGCATCGCCTTGGTCGGTCCGCCCAACAGTGGCAAGACCACCCTGTTCAACACCCTGACCGGTGGCCGGCAGAAGACCGCCAACTACCCCGGCGTGACCGTCGAACGCAAAAGCGGTCTGTTGAAAACGCCGGTCGGCCACACGGTCGAGATGCTCGACCTGCCCGGCAGTTACAGCCTGCGCGCCCGCAGTCCCGACGAAGCCATCACCCGCGATGTCGTGCTGGGCCGACAGGCGCGGGAAGCCTTGCCCGACGCCGTGGTCTGCGTGACCGACGCCACCAATCTGGGCCAGCATCTGCGGTTGTTGCTGGAACTGCGGCAACTGGGCCGGCCGCTGATTCTGGCGCTCAACATGATGGATATCGCCCAAAAGCGCGGTTGCCAGATCAGCGTCGAAGCCTTGTCCCGGCAGTTGGGCATTCCGGTGGTCACCACGGTGGCGATGCGCAAGAGTGGCGTGCAAGACCTGCTTGGCCAGATCGACACGCTGTTGACTCAGGCGCCGGCCGCCGGCGGAACCGCCGTGATCGACGACTGGGTGGAACCCTCGCCGGACGCGATTCGCGCGTACCACCGAGAGGTGGAGCGTCTGCTGCAAGAAGCTGTGATCCGCGAGGGCGCGCCGGAACGCCTCACGCGACAACTCGACCGGGTCTTGCTGCATCCGGTGGCGGGGCCGTTGATTTTACTTGCCATTCTGTTTCTGATGTTCCAGGCCGTGTTCAGTTGGGCGGAAGCGCCGATGGATTGGATCGACGGCGGCATGGCCGGCTTGCAACAGTGGCTCTCCGCGCACATGGAAGCCAGCCTGCTCAAGAGCCTGCTAGTCGACGGGATCATCGCCGGCGTGGGCGGCGTGGTGATCTTCCTGCCGCAAATCCTGATTCTGTTTCTGTTCATTCTGTTGCTGGAAGACTCCGGCTACATGACTCGCGCCGCGTTCCTGATGGATCGGCTCATGAGCGCGGTCGGTTTGAACGGTCGCGCCTTTATCCCGCTCCTGTCCAGCTTCGCCTGCGCCATTCCCGGCATCATGGCGGCGCGCACCATCGCCCATCCGCTGGATCGGTTGGTCACGATCCTGATTGCGCCGTTGATGACCTGCTCGGCGCGGTTGCCGGTGTACGTGTTGCTGATCGCCGCGTTTGTGCCGGCCACCGAGGTTTGGGGCGGAATCGGTTTGCAAGGTCTGGTCATGTTCGGCCTGTACGCGACCGGCATCGTCGGTGCGCTGGTGGTGGCGGGCGTGTTGCGGTTGACCCTGTTGCGTGGTGGTCGGCAGCCTTTGCTGATGGAACTGCCCAGTTACAAGTGGCCGAATCCCGCCAACGTGCTGTTGGGTTTGTGGGAGCGCGCCAGGATCTTCATGCGCCGGATCGGCACGATTATCCTGAGCTTGATGGTCATCCTGTGGTTTCTTTCGACCTTTCCCGCCCCGCCGGACGGCGCGACGGAGCCAGCGATTTATTACAGCTTCGCCGGCCTGATCGGGCGGACTTTGGAACCGTTGCTGGCCCCCATCGGCTTCAACTGGCAAATCGCCATCGCCCTAGTGCCAGGTCTAGCGGCGCGCGAGGTGGCGGTGGCGGCGCTGGGGACCGTGTACGCCCTGAGCGGCGACGACGGTACGGTCGCGGAGGCGTTGACCACGACGCTGGCCCAGAACTGGACGCTGGCGACGGCGCTGGCATTGTTGGCCTGGTACGTGTTCGCCCCACAGTGTCTAGCGACCTTGGCCGCCGTCCGGCGTGAAACCAATTCCTGGCGCTGGGCGGCGTTCATGTTCGCCTATCTAATGACATTGGCGTATGTCGCCGCTTTCGTCACCTATCGGGTGGCACTGGCGCTGGGAGGTGGTTGAAATGTGGCAAGACGGTTTGGCGCTGTTGATCGTGGTCATCGCGTTGCTAGCGTTGGCGCGGGGTGTCTTGCCGGTTGGATGGTTTCGGCTCGGCATCCTGGGTGGTAAGCGTTCGATCAAGACCGCGCCTGGTGGTTGCGGTGGTTGCGCCGCGGGAGCGTCCTGCGCCCAGCAGCGGATCGATTTCCGTCCCAGCGTTATCCAACCGGGCGGCCAGTTCCATCAATCCGCATTGCGTTCGAAATAGAGTTCGCCATGAACGACGCTGAGCTAACCGATTGAGTCGCCGCTGCTTTTCTCCTAGCCCCTCGCCCGCTGGCGGGCGAGGGGTTTGGATAGCCTTCTAGGCAGGGACCTCACTCAACGCAATACCCAGGGCATCAGCGACGCCTTTGCCGTAAGCGGGATCGGCTTTCAGACAGTGACCGATATGGCGGATTTGAATCTCGCGTGGTGCATCGCCAATGGAACGTGCGGTGTTCTCGAACAAAACTTGTTGCTGCGCGGGTGTCATCAGGCGGAACAGCGCGCCGGGTTGCGAGAAATAGTCGGCGTCGTCTTCCCGGTAGTTCCAGTGGTCGGCGGCGCCGGATAACTGGAACGGCGGTTCGGCGAAATCCGGCTGTTCGGCCCATTCGCCTTGGTCGTTCGGCTCGTAGCCCAGCGTGCCGCCGTGGTTGCCATCAACCCGCATCAGACCATCACGGTGGTAGCTGTGGACCGGACAGCGCGGCGCGTTGACCGGAATGAGGTGATGGTTGACACCGAGCCGATAACGCTGGGCGTCGCCGTAGGAGAACAGCCGTCCTTGCAGCATCTTGTCCGGCGAAAAACCGATGCCGGGCACGATGCTGGCCGGATTGAACGCCGACTGTTCCACTTCCGCGAAAAAATTCTCCGGATTGCGGTTCAGTTCCATCACGCCCACTTCGATCAGTGGGTAGTCCTGATGCGGCCAGATTTTGGTCAGGTCGAAGGGGTGGTAGGGCACCTTGGCGGCGTCGGCTTCGGGCATGATCTGCACCTTGAGGGTCCACCTCGGAAAATCACCCTGTTCGATGCTCTCGTACAGGTCGCGCTGATGGCTTTCGCGATCCTTGCCGATGAGTGCTTCGGCTTCGGCGTCGGTCAGGTTTCGGATGCCCTGCTGCGACTTGAAGTGGAATTTGACCCAGTAACGCTCGTTCCTGGCGTTGATGAAGCTGAAGGTATGGCTACCAAAACCGTGCATGTGGCGGTAGGTCGCTGGAATGCCCCGGTCGCTCATGACGATGGTGATCTGGTGCAGCGCTTCCGGCAACGAGGTCCAGAAATCCCAGTTGTTCTTGGCGCTGCGCAGGTTGGTGCGCGGATCGCGTTTGACCGCGTGATTGAGGTCGGGGAACTTGAGCGGATCGCGCAGGAAAAACACCGGCGTATTGTTGCCAACCAGGTCCCAGTTACCCTCCTCGGTGTAGAACTTGATCGCGAAACCGCGAATGTCGCGCTCGGCGTCGGCGGCGCCGCGCTCGCCGGCCACGGTGGTGAAGCGGGCGAACAACTCGGTTTGTTTGCCCACCTGGGAGAAGATTTTCGCCCGGGTATACTGGGTGATGTCGTTGGTGACGGTGAACGTGCCGTAAGCGCCGGAGCCCTTGGCGTGCATCCGCCGTTCGGGGATGACCTCGCGGTCAAAGTGGGCGAGTTTTTCCAGGAACCAGACATCCTGCAACAATTGTGGGCCGCGAGGTCCCGCAGTCATCACGTTCTGATTGTGCGCGACGGGACAGCCGGCGTTGGTGGTCAGCTTCTTTTGGTCACTCATCATCGTGCTCCTATTTGGTTGTGAATCGGTGCGTCGCAATAAAGGTCCGCTGTCTCGGGCTTCATGGGTGTGATTCAAAGTGATGCATCGATGAAATGGCCGGTTCAAGCGGCTTCTT
>JAVMKI010000003.1:0-7269 GCA_031732755.1 Candidatus Contendibacter sp. | reverse complement strand
CGTTACCACCTGAGAATCACATCCTCGTCGTTAATAGATTATGAACAGGCTCTTATCGCCGACGGGCCGGAATGGCGCTTGCGCCGCTTCTAGTTCCTTGACGTCCACACCCTGCCCGGTATCCCGCGCCAGCGGCGCGAACGGAACCAGCGCCCAATGCACTTCCGGGAAGTTTTCTAGTTGCGCGGCGATTTGCGAGTGGGCGCACAGGTCTGGGGCGTCGGCTACGCCAGCCGCTTTCAACAACTCCGTCAAGGCGGCTTCCGCTTTCTCTTTCACCCACGCCCGCACGGTATCGGTAATTTGCCGCGCTAGTTCCGCGCCCAGCGCAGTCGGGACGATGGCGACGAATTTGTTGGGCAACGCAGCGGCGAACAGTGGATTGGCGTCGGTTTGCCGGTTCAGCCAATCCGCGCCATCAAAGTAACGCTCCGGCAGCCCAATTTCCTTGAGCAGCCACAAATCCACCTGTGGTACGCCGCGCAATTGCGGGAAGATCACCGCGTCCGGCCCCAGTTGCTCGCAAATCACCTTCAAGCCTTCCCACGCTAGCCGGGACAGCAGGTGCGAACCCGCCCACAAATCGGAGGTGGTGCGCGCCTGGGCGATGAAATCCTGCACCGGCCCGAAGCTCATCGCCAGCAGCGCCGGATTTTGTTCCAGGTCACCCGCAAAGGCGCTGGCAAAGGCGTAAGTCAGATCGAGATGGTTCCAGATGGTGTGATCGGGTACGCGGGTGTCGGCGGGGAGCAGTTGCCAGAGCGCGCCTAAATCGCTGGCCGGCGACTCCGGTCCGAAGCGCCAAAACGCCAGCGCCGTTTTTTTCCAGTCCACCGCTCCGTTATCCGGGACAATGAATCGCTGAAAGTGATCGGTGCTGATTGCTTTCAGTTGCGCCGGTTCCAGCTCCATTTTTTTGAGGTCATATTCTTCTCCGGTCAGCGGGTGCTTGAGTACCGGCTGTTCGGCAAAGTTGACCTGAGTCCATTTCTGATAGCGCCTGCTGTCCTGATCCTGCGGAAATTGCGGACGGTCGGCAGCAGCGGCCCAGCGATCCGCTTGGTGAATGTGCTGTTTGATGGCTGCGGGAATTCCGTCGGGAAAGAGCTGTTGCCGCAACTTCCGCACGGTGCCGCCTTCATGGCCGGCGGGGTCGCGCAACAGCACCAGCGCCTTTTCCGCCGGGTCGTGAATCCAGGCGGCGAGTTTGGTTTGCCAGAGAGAGTCGGTCATTGACGGTGTTTCCTAAGCAATGCGATGCATGACGGTATCCAGATAGATGTGAACGTTCCGCCATACCGAAAGCTGTTGTTGCTGAAAGTTATTTTGCTGGGTGCCCAGTCGGCGAAGCAGTTCGCCGGGCGTTCCGCAAGGCAGGTGATAGGCAACACCGAGCAAGCGGTTGCCGTGGCTGATGACCTTGAAGCGCAGTTGGTTGGCAAGCCGTGCCTGAGATCCCCAGGCGTTGACTGGGTGGTTAGTGACCGGATAGGCCAGTACATGTCGGCGATCCATTTGGCCTTTAGGGTTGATGAATTTCAGCGCGGTGCGAAACGCGATTTTTGCTTTGGCCAATTCCCTCATCGCATCCTGCCAGTGGTCGTAATTCTGCCGGGTTGTCCACATCAATAGTCCCCGATCATCCCTACCGAGTGCGTGCGGCCAGTCGTATTGCAAGCATTCCGGCAAGGGGCGGGAGATGGCTAGCAGCAACGGATTGCTTTGCCCCAGCGGCTGGAATGCGATGCTGTCGCCGCTGAGTTCCAGCGACCCCCAACCGTTGCGGGCACGACCGCCCATTGTGCCGAGGTTGTGGATAAGTGGCAGGGTTCGAGCCAGAGCACCGGTAGTTTCATTTGTGCCGGCAATGCGTAGAGTGTTGGATTCGCCGGCTTGGATGGCGGCGTTAACCTTTGCGGCAAATGCAGCTTTGTGGGTAACCTTGCTGTAAGTTAGCGGGCCATAGCCGAGGTACAGGTGGGCATCCACCGGAAACTTGACCTCAGGATGAGGCACCTTTTGCTCCGACTCAGCCCACTTCTGCATTTTGCCCTGACGCCATTCTCCCAACCGTAACAGCAGCTTGCTTTGCTGAAATTCGTTATCTAGCCACGCATTTCCAAACAACCGCCCCTCTGTTTCCCGCAAGCGTTCATGGCTGTAATCGTGGTCCTTCGCCGCCGCTACCCGCCACCATTGCCGCAACAGCGCCTTGAACGGCGGGGTGCGCCAAGCCCCATTCTGTTCGGCATCGCCTAGGAAAGCCGGGGTTACAAAGCTCACGGTGTACTGTTGTTTAACCATCATTTGTGTCATCTCCATTGGGTACTGCAAACGTAGTGCGTATAACCCTTGTCGCCGGTCGCTGTCCGCCCCGGCAAGCTTGCCGCCTCATTCCCCCTCCAAACCGGCGAACCGAATCCGGTGCGGTTCCAGCCCCAAGGCGTGGCCGGCGAGCCGCTGCTTTCCTTGGCGTTGGGGCGTGTAGCGGGCCACCGTCGACCCGCCCAGCACCCGGCTCAACTCGCGCTTGAGCTTGCTGGTGCGCTCTTCGAAAAACGCCTTGTCGATGCCCTCCCGGCGTCGGCTCGCGATCAGCGGATGGTCGTCGTCGGCCAGCGGATCGTTCAGCGCCGCCTTATGCTCGGCCAAAAACGCCTCCACCTCCGCCGGGCCGATCCGCTTCCAGTGCAGCGGCGGCAAGCCCGCCAGCGCCCGCCGGGCGAACCAGGCCAGCCAGGCGAAGTTGATCGGTGTCAGCCGCAGCACCGTCTCCCCGCAGCGCACCCGGCAGTTCGCAGCATCCAACGTCAGGCTGGGCGCGGCCAGGTTACGCTGGGCTTGGCGCACCACGTCGCTGAAACTCGCACCTGCGCGCAGCAACGACTCCTGCAAGCCATCGCGCAGACGCACGAAGGGAATATCCGCCAGCATCACCGTAGCGGAACTGGCGTCGAGCGGGCGCTGGTCGGGGCCGGTGGCGAAAATCACCCGTTCCACCGGAGTCGGATAGAAGAAATTTGGGTTGGACTCGAACGGGCTGGACACCAGCACATGCGACAGTCGGTCTTGCGGACGACCAAACAGCGAGAGCGCATAGCCGAGATAAAACCCCATGGTCTTGCGTCCGCCAGCGATGGACGCATGAACCGCGCTGTCGGGGTCGGCGGTCAGCGTCCGCACCTGATGAGTAATCGCGTCGGCAATGGCTTCGTTGTCGGCCAATTCCCGGATGTCGTTGAGCGGACGACGACCGTCGGCGGCGCGCAGAATGTGAATCGTATCGAGAGTGAACCGGATAGCGGGCAGACCGTAATCCTGACGCAGCCGATGGAACCAGCCGGGGTCATCGCTGAGCAGGGTCAAGCGCGCCCGCTCCGCACCCTCAGCCGTGGTCAGCAGGTGGATTTCCGTCGGCACGAAGCGGGGTTCGCCCGTCACCGTCAGGGCGTATAGAGTCTCGGTGACGATCTGTGGCGACAGGCCGGCCACACAGAGCAGAATGCGACGAGAGTATTGTTCCGGGTACATGGCGAGATTTCCCTTTCAGCATAGCCTACATACTGTGACAGTAAACCCGGAATGACAAAAAGTCCCGCCCGGCAAGCTTGCCGCCAACGGTCGCGCCCATAAAAAAAGCCCAGCTTTCGGCTGGGCTTCGGTGAGGCGGGGAATCGCCGTTCAGGCTTGGACCTTGGCGAATGCCTCGATCACTTCCGGCGGGGCCTGAATCAACTCGATCAGCACGCCCTCGCCGGACAGCGGGGTGGCGTCGTTGCCCTTGGGATGGAGGAAGCAGACATCGTAACCCGCCGCACCCTTGCGGATGCCGCCGGGCGTGAAGCGCATTCCCTTGCTCGTCAGCCACTCCACCGCCGCCGCCAGATTGTCGATCCACAGCCCAATGTGGTTGAGCTGCGGCTCGTGCACCTTGGGCGCCTTGCCGGGATCGATCGGCTGCATCAGATCCACTTCCACCTTGAAGGGGCCGGAACCGATGGCGGCGATATCCTCGTCCACATTCTCGCGTTCGCTGCGGAAATTACCGGTCATCGTCAGGCCCAGGGTCTCCACCCACAGCCGGCTCAGCTTGGACTTATCCAGCCCACCGATGGCGATCTGCTGGATGCCCAGCACCTTAAAGGGTCGATCAGACACAAAAAACCTCCTGCGGTTGATTTGCCCCTCCCATGGCGGGAGGAGGGTTGGAATGAGGGGTCAGATGGCAAACCTTTTCAGTATGTCATTCCACCTCCCGATTGCAACCGCGCCTCAACCTTTCTCGCATTTCCCCGCCAGGAATCGGGCGAATCTTCGGTTATACTCTCGCGGTCTTGTTCCCCCCTCGCGTTTCGATTCACTGGAGGATGCGCATGTCGAACCCACAACAAACGGACGCGGCGACCCCGACGTTCGATGAATTCCCCCCAACCCCTTACGAGGAATGGCGTCGAGCCGTTGACAAAGCCATCAAGGGCGCGTCGTTCGAAAAACGGCTGGTCACCAAGACCTACGAAGAGATCGACCTCCAGCCGATGTACCGGCAGGAGGATATCGCCAATCTGCCTCATATCGATACTCTGCCCGGCTTCGCGCCCTATCTGCGCGGCGCGACGCCACTGGGCTACGTCGCCAACGGTTGGGATATCGCCCAGGAACTCCCCTACGCGACCCCAGCGGCGTTCAACGAAGCCTTGCGCGCCGATTTGACGCGCGGTCAGAATGCCATCAACCTGGTGCTCGACCGCCCGACTCTGGCCGGAATCGATGCCGACCAAGCCGAAGCCGACGATGTCGGCAAGGGCGGCCTGTCCGTCTCCAGCGTCGCGGATCTGGCCCAGGCGCTGGAGGGCGTGGACCTCGAAAGCACGCCGATCTTCATTCAGGCCAGCACCAGCGCCCTGACCGTTACCGCCCTGCTGGCGGCGCTGGTCCAGCAACAGGGCAAGTCGCTGGCCAAGGTGCGCGGCGCGATTGGCATGGATCCGCTGGGCCAGTTGGCCCGCGACGGTCGGTTACCCCGCGATTTGGATGGCGTCTACGCTGTGATGGCGCAACTCGCCACCTGGGCCAAGGCCAACGCTCCGCAGGTGCAAACGATCACCGTCCAGGGCAGCCCCTACCACAACGGCGGCGCCAGCGCCACCCAGGAATTGGCCTTTGCCCTGGCGACGGCGGTGGATTATCTGCGCGCCCTGCAAGCCCGTGGCCTGAGCGTGGATGACACCGCGCCGCGCATCCGCTTCGCGCTGTCCATCGGTTCCAACTTCTTCATGGAAATCGCCCGGCTGCGCGCCGCGCGGTTGCTGTGGGCCAAGATCGTCCAGGCGTTCGGCGGCGGCGAGGAAGCGCAGAAGATGAGCCTGCACGCTCGCACCTCGGCCTGGAACCAGACTGTCTACGACCCGCACGTCAACCTGCTGCGCGCCACCACCGAAGCCTTCTCCAGCGCGGTCGGCGGTTGCGACAGCTTGCACATCTCGCCGTTCGACGAACTGCTGCGGGTACCGGACGAATTCTCGCGCCGGGTCGCCCGCAACACCCACACCGTGCTACGCGAGGAAAGCCACATCACCCGCACCGTCGATCCGGCCGGTGGTTCCTGGTATGTCGAAAACCTGACCGACGCGGTCGCCCGCAAGGTTTGGGAAATCTTCCAGGAAGTCGAAAAGCTGGGTGGCATGGCCAAGGCGTTGGAGGCCGGCTGGCCACAGACGCAAATCGCCGACACCGCCACCAAGCGCGCGGCCAACATCGCCAAGCGCAAGGATATTTTCGTCGGCACCAACATGTATCCGAATCTGAAGGAAATCCGGATCGAGCCGGCGGTGGTGGATGCCTGGGCGGTGCAGTCGGAACGGGCGACGGCGCTGAAGCAGCATCGGGCGAGCGCGAACGCCGGTCAGAAACAGACGGCGCTGGACGCGCTGGCCCAGGGCGGCAACGTGGTCGAAGCCGCGATTCAAGCGGCGCTGGCCGGCGCAACCTTGGGTGAAATCGCCCAAGCGGCGCGAGCCAGCGCCAAAGCCGGCCCTACCGCCACCGCCGTCCACGCCCATCGCGGCGCGCAGGCGTTCGAGGCGCTGCGGCAGGCGGCGGAAACCTACGTCGCCCGCATCGGCCAACGTCCGCAGGTGTTCCTCGCCACCATGGGACCGTTGACCCAACACAAGGGTCGCGCCGACTTTGCCACCGCTTTCCTCGGTGTGGGCGGCTTCGAAACGATCTATCCCGCCGGCTTCGATACCGTTGACGCAGCGACGGACGCGGCGCTGGCTTCCGGCGCCAAGGCCGTGGTGATCTGCTCCACCGACGCCACCTATCCCGAATTGGTCCCGCCGCTGGTTCAGAAACTCAAGCAGGCCAAACCCGATCTCACCGTCATGGTGGCCGGTCATCCATCCGAGCACCTTGAGGCCTTCAAAGCCGCTGGCGTGGATGATTTCATCCATTTGGCCGCCAATTGCCAAGCGCTATTGTCCACCTTGCAGAAAAAGATGGGGGTCGCCCAATGAGTTCACCTGATTTCACCACGATGCCTTATGGGGTCGACTTCCCCAAGCCCAGCTTTGCCGAATGGAAGGCGATGGTGGAAAAAACCACCGGCAAGACGCTGGAGCAACTGGTTTCGATGACCATGGAGCAGATCGATGTCAAGCCGCTGTACACACGGGACGACATCCAGGATTTGCAACATCTGGGCTACGTCGCCGGCGTGCCGCCGTTCCTGCGCGGCCCCTATCCGGCGATGTACGTGACCCAGCCGTGGACCGTGCGCCAGTACGCTGGTTTCTCCACCGCCGAGGAATCCAACGCTTTCTATCGCCGCAATCTGGCCGCCGGACAGAAGGGCCTGTCCATCGCTTTCGATCTGGCGACCCATCGCGGTTATGACTCCGACCACGCGCGAGTGGTTGGCGATGTCGGCAAGGCGGGCGTGGCGATTGATTCGCTGCTCGATATGGAAATCCTGTTCAGCGGCATCCCGCTCGATCAGATGTCGGTGTCGATGACCATGAACGGCGCGGTGTTGCCGGTGCTGGCGTTCTACATCGTCGCGGCGGAGGAACAGGGCGTTTCGCACGAGAAGCTCACCGGCACCATTCAGAACGACATTCTGAAAGAATACATGGTGCGCAACACCTACATTTACCCACCCGATCCGTCGATTCGGATCATCGGCGACATCTTCTCCTACACGTCCAAGGAGATGCCGAAGTTCAACAGCATCTCGATCTCCGGCTACCACATGCAGGAAGCCGGCGCGAC
>JAVMKI010000002.1:0-54806 GCA_031732755.1 Candidatus Contendibacter sp. | reverse complement strand
AGGCCTTGTATGCCGCCAAGGCCGCCGGACGCAATCGCGTGCAGTGCGAGGAGGAGGCGACTGACCATCCGCCGCCGCCAGTATGAGTCAAACTCCCCTCCACCGCCTCTCGCATCAGGAAGAAATCCAGTCTCGGAGACGTCCGACACCGTTTCAGACTGCTGACCAGCCAAGATTGAGGGGTTCGCTGCCGAGCAGCCCCCCCCGAACATCCGATATTTGCTCAACCTATTGCCGAGTACCCAGCCATACGATCCCGACATCCCAAGGAGTCGGGCTTCGGCGAACAATCGTTCACTCCCCTTCATCAGCCGTATCCTCGTAGATCGCTAGATAACCCTCATTGAGCAGATCCAGCAACAGTTGTTGGGCATCGGATCGTTTCAGCGCCTCGCGCAACAACGCCGGGGTCAATACCCGATGCCGACACAGCAGCGGCGCCATAAAGGCCACCTCCCGCCCCAGCGCGAATTCCTGCCCGTCCACGAACAGAACCGTTTCCCATTCCGGTTCGGCGATGTAGCAAAACCGCGAGCCAGGATTGCGCTCCAGATTGCCGCCGCCACGCAAATGGTCCCGCAACGCGTCCTCGTCGTAAGGCTCCGGCTCCGGTTCGGCCTGAAAACCCGGCTTGGGCGTGCTGAGATGGCACCCAAGCCAGATCGCGAGGGTTTCATCGTCCAGGGCAATGGTTCGCCGCAGTAATTCCCGTACCTTTGCCAAGGCAACAAGGCTGATTTCGCCAGGATTGCCCTGGACCGCCAGATCGGGATCAGCATAACGCGCGCTGGGATCCATCCCCTCCCGCAAAAATCCCAGAAAACCGCCCAGTAGCTCCCGATGGCTAGGCGCGCAACAATCCACCGTGTAAATCAGGCCCGGCTCCAACGTTGCACCCCGATAGATGATGCCCGGTGGTAGATAGAGCAGATCACCCGGTTCCAGCACCCATTCCTGTTCCGGGACAAAATCCGCATCCGGCGCCACCGTTCGAGCGGCGATTTGCCAGTATTGTCGTCCCTGTCCCTGGAGCAGAAATCGATCACCATCGTTGACCAGTGGCCCGACCGTTCCGGGCGGCGTGGCGTAGCTGATCGTCAGACCTTGGATTCGCCAGTCCGGAATGAAACGGAACGGTTCCAGCATTACCGTCAAATCTGGCGCGTGCTTTTCGACATCCGCGACCGCCAAGATCCAACCCGCGTCGGGTAAATTGAGAAAATCGGCGTCGGTAAAGGGGCCATGGCGCGTCTCTCCTGGTTCTTTATCCTCCTGTTCCAGCGTCAACCACGATTCTACGCCTTCCTCACAGGCCAACCCCGCCAGTTCCTCTGGGATCAATGGATCGTGGAACCCCGGCCAGGCGCCGCGCACCATCAGCGGCTGTTTCTGCCAGTAATCGGCCAGAAATCGCGCTGGACTCAGATCACCCAACACCTGCGGCGACATGGTTGTTTACACCTTGCGGGCCTGAGCGGCGGCGTTGCCGGTGTAGTTCGCCGGCGTTAGCGCCAGTAACCGTTGCCTGGCCTCTTCGGGAATGGCCAGGTCGGCGATGAACGCCCGCAGGGTCTCACGATCCACCCGCTGGCCGCGGGTCAAGACTTTGAGCTGTTCGTAAGGTTGTTCGAGGTTGTAGCGACGCATCACGGTCTGGATCGGCTCGGCCAACACTTCCCAAGTGTCGTCCAGATCGGCGGCCAGCGCTGGGACATTCACCTCCAGCTTGCCGATACCCTTCAGGCAGGACTGATACGCGACCAGCGCATGCGCCAGCCCGACCCCAAGGGTTCGCAACACGGTCGAATCGGTCAAATCCCGTTGCCAGCGCGACACGGGCAACTTGGCGGCCAGATGGTCGAGTAGCGCATTGGCCACGCCCAGATTGCCCTCGGCATTCTCGAAATCGATTGGGTTGACCTTGTGCGGCATGGTCGAGGAGCCGATCTCACCGGCCACGGTCTTCTGGCGAAAATAGCCGATGGCGATGTAGCTCCACACGTCGCGGCAGAAATCCAGCAGTACGGTATTGGCGCGCATCACCGCATGGAAGAATTCCGCCATGTAATCGTGCGGCTCGATCTGGATGGTGTAGGGATTCCAATCCAGTCCCAGGTCTTCGGTGACGAAGCGGTGGGCGAAATCCTCCCAATCCAGTTCCGGGTAAGCGACCAGATGCGCGTTGTAGTTGCCGACCGCGCCGTTGATTTTGCCCAATAGCGGCACGGCGGCCAATTGCGTCCGTTGCCGCTTCAGCCGGTGGGCGACATTCGCCATTTCCTTGCCGAGCGTGGTCGGTGAAGCGGGCTGACCGTGGGTGCGGGCCAACATCGGCTGGTCGGCATGCTGACGCGCCAAGCGAGTCAAGGCGTTGATCATCCCGTCCCACTCTGGCAGCAACACTCCAACCCGCGCCTCGCGCAGCATCAGCGCGTAGGCCAGATTGTTGATGTCCTCGGAGGTGCAGGCGAAATGGATGAACTCGCTAACGGCTTCCAGTTCAGTGTGGCCAGCGATTTTTTCCTTGAGTAGATATTCCACCGCCTTCACGTCGTGATTGGTGACGCGCTCGATGTTCTTGACCCGCTGGGCGTCGGCGAGGGTGAAATTTTCAACCAGTCCGTCAAGTAACCGAAGGGCGGATTCACTCAGGGGCGGCACTTCGGGAATGCCGGGATGGCGGGCCAACGCCTGTAACCAGCGGACCTCGACTTGCACCCGGTGGCGAATCAAACCATATTCGCTGAAGATCGGCCGCAACTCGGCGGTCTTGTCAGCGTAGCGGCCGTCGATGGGAGAAATGGCGGTCAGAGCGGTGAGGTCCATGGTATCCATCCAAAGTTTTGAAGTGTAATTTTCAGGAAAATAAGGAATTTTACCGCAACGCCCGGAACATCACCGCGCTCAGGATGATCGCCCCGCCCAGCAGCGCCAGCGGCCCCGGCGCTTCTCCCAGCAGCAGAAACACCCACAGCGGATTGAGCACCGGCTCGATCATCGGCAGTAAAATCCCTTCCACAGCCCGGACATGACGCAACGCCAACGCATACATCACATAGGGCAGACCGAGTTGCACCACGCCTAGCAGCAGCAGCCCAAGCCAACTGGTCGCGTCCGGCATGGACTGAAACATAAACGGCAATCCGATCAGGCCGGCCAGTAGATTGCCCAGCACCAGCGCCGAAATTGCCGATTCCTCGCGGTGGCGGCGCAGAAACAGGGTCAGCCAGGCGAAGCAGAACCCGCTGGCTAACGCCACTCCATTGCCGAGATAACCCTCCAGCGTGAGTTGATCGCCAAAGAACAGCAGCATTCCAACCATGATCGCCGCCAGACTCAACCAGTCTCGGCCACGCGCCCGCTCACCCAGAAACCATGGACCGAACAGCGCCACGTACACCGGCGCGGTGTATTGCAACAGAATGGCGTTCGCCGCCGTGGTCAACTTATTGGCGATCACGAACAGCACCACCGTGCCGGCATAGGCTACCGCCGCGCCGATTTGCTCGAAAGAGCCGGTCAATTTCAGCTCCTTGCGGAACATGAGCACGATGACCGCCGCGCCGATCAGACTGCGCATCCCGGCGATGGCCACCGGATTCCAGTTCACCCACTTGATCAGCAGACCGCCCAGACTCCACAGGACCGCCGTGGTCAGCAGCATCAACACCGCGCGACGGTGGACAGGATCGGCCTCGATCCGTGTCGGCTCGACCAGAGTTTCGCTGGCCTCAGTGCTCATGCGCCGCCGCCCAGATAGGCATTCCGAATCTCCGGATTGGCCAACAATGCCTCGGCGCGGTCCTCCAGCACGATTCGGCCCACCTCCATGACATAGCCGCGATGGGCCAGTTTCAGGGCAGCGCGGGCGTTCTGCTCCACCAGCACGATGGTGACGCCCGCTTCGTTGATCTCCCACAGAGTCTGAAAAATCGCCTTGACCAGCAGCGGCGCCAGACCAAGACTCGGCTCGTCCAGCAACAGGATGCGCGGGTTGGCCATCAATGCCCGGCCAATCGCCAGCATCTGCTGTTCTCCGCCACTCAGGGTGCCCGCCAGTTGTTCGCGGCGCTGCGCCAAGATCGGGAATAACTCGTAAATCCAGCGCAGGGTTTCGGCCACTTTCGCTTTATCGGCGCGGGTGAACGCGCCCAGATTCAGATTTTCCCGCACGGTGAGGGTGCCGAAGATGCGGCGACCTTCCGGGGCCTGGGCGATGCCCGTGCTGACCAGCCGATGCGCCGGCAATCGGTGAATCGGGCGGGATTCGAAGCGGATTTCGCCGCTAGCCGGATGCAGCAGGCCACTGATGGCGTGCAGGGTTGTGGTCTTGCCAGCGCCGTTCGCGCCGAGCAAGGTCACGATTTCACCCTGACGGACGCACAGATTGATGCCGTGCAGTACCTCAACGTTGCCGTAACGGACGCGTAGATTTTCGACTTCAAGCAACACAGCAGGCGCATCCCGAGCAATGGCGGTTCAGCACCATAAATCCGCCAGTGGAAAAGTGATGGCGTCAAAGGGTACGGCGCTCACCTCATCATCTTCCTTGTAAACATGCTCCAGCGACCAGCGTCCGTCGCGCAGCAAGAATGCTTCGAGAGTCCGTGGCGCGGGATCGATTAGCCATAGGAACGACACGCCATATTCAGCGTAAATGGGCATCTTATCCGCCCGGTCGGTTCGCGCCGTTCCTGGTGACAATACCTCACATACCCAATCGGGCGGTAAGGTGAAGTAGGCTACATCAGGCAATTCCGGCATCCGCTCCCGTCGCCAGCCGGCCAAATCGGGAACCAGAATATGCGGGCCGAGATGCAATTCCGGCTCGAACAGAATCCGCCAACCACCGGGGCCACCGCGCCCTTGGTGGAACGGATTATAGATTTGCCCACTCACGCCTGTGCTGGCGGCCGCATGGCGGGACGCGGGACGCGGATGGGTGACCAGTTGGCCGTGAATAATCTCGCCCACCAGATTTTCGGGCAGGTCGAACAAGTCTTCGTAAGTAGCGAATTTGCTAGCGGTCGCGGTCATGGCCAAGGTCTCCGTCAAGCACGCTGGGGAATAGCGATGATTTTGCCACGGATCAAGAGCCGATACCGTGTCATCTCACACCATCCCCAACAACGCCCGTTCCTCGTCCAGCGTGGCCTGTTCCCGCTGCTGCAAAGCCCACATCTGGGCGTACAAACCGCCTTGTTGCAATAAATCGCGGTGGCTGCCTCGCTCCCGCACCCGGCCGTGGTCCAGCACCAGAATTTGATCGGCGTCCACGATGGTCGAAAGGCGATGCGCGATTACCAGTGTGGTGTGTTCGGCGGCCACCGCGCGCAGCGCCTGCAAAATCGCCTGCTCGGAGCGGCTGTCCAACGCCGAGGTCGCTTCGTCGAAGATCAGGATGCGCGGCCGCTTGAGAATGGCTCGAGCAATCGCCACCCGCTGTTTCTCGCCACCCGACAGCTTCAGGCCGCGTTCGCCGACCACCGTGTCGTAACCGGCCGGCAACGCGGCGATGAAATCGTGCAACTGCGCCATCCGCACGGCGGCGACGATTTCCTCGCGGCTGGCGTCGGTCCGGGCGTAGGCCAGGTTGTAATACAGCGTGTCGTTAAACAGTACGGTGTCCTGTGGGACGATGCCGATGGCGGCGCGCAGGCTTTGCTGAGTCACGGTACGGATATCCTGCCCATCCACCAACACGCGTCCACCGGTTACGTCGTAGAACCGGAACAACAACCGCGCCAAGGTCGACTTGCCGGCTCCGCTGGCCCCAACCACCGCCAGCTTGCGCCCCGGCGACACAGTGAAACTCACGTCGAACAGAATTTGCCGTTCCGTTTGGTAACCGAACTGTACATTCTCGAACCGCAACTCGCCTTGTGTCACTCGCAACTCGGCGGCGGTGGGCGTGTCGCGGACTTCCGGGGTTCGCTCGAACAATCGCACCAGATCGTCCATGTCGGCTAGCGCGTACTTGATCTGCCGATAGACGATGCCGAGAAAGTTCAGCGGGATGAACAGTTGCAGCAACAGCGCGTTGACCAGCACCAGATCGCCCAAGGTCATTTGGCCGGCGGCGACTCGACCGGCGGCGGCGACCATCATGATCGTCACTCCGATGGCGATGATTGCGCCCTGGCCGAAATTGAGCACCGACATCGAGGTCTGGCTGAGTACAGCGCTGTTCTCCCACGCCGCGAGGGTGGCATCGCAGCGGCGCAACTCCCAATCCTCGTTGCCGAAATATTTGACCGTTTCGTAGTTGATCAGGCTTTCGATGGCCTCGTTGCCGGCCTGTGACTCCAACCGGTTCATGAGGTGACGATGTTCCATCCGCCAGTTAGTGACCGCTAGGGTGAAGGCGACATAAGCGGCGACGCTGCCAAAGATGATCAGCGTGAAAATCGCGGGGTAGCGGCCCAGCAACAGCGCCGCTGCCAGCAGAAACTCGACGACCACCGGCAGGATGCTGAACGCGAGATAGTTCAACAGCGTGCTCAGGCTGCGCGCGCCCCGCTCCAGATCACGGCTGATGGCGCCGGTCTTACGCTCCAGATGAAACCGCAGCGACAGATCGTGAAGGTGCGCCAGGGTGCGCAAGGTCAACCGGCGCATGGCGCGGTAGCGAACACGGGCGAACAATACGTCGCGCACCTCGCTGAACAGGGCGTTGCCCAGCTTTAGCGCCCCATAGGCCAGTAGCAACGTCACCGGTAACACGACCACCACTTGCTGGTGAGCGTCCAGGCGATCCACGATCTGCTTGAGCGTCAGCGGCACGCCGATGTTGGCGATCTTGGCCAACACCAGGCAACCGAGCGCCAGCATCACGCGTCCGCGATATTCCCAAAGATAAGGCAACAAAGCGCGCAAATTGGCGCTGTCGCGACGTTCCTGACGAGGAGATTCGGTATAGCGAAAGTCGGGACGCATGGATGGTTTCTGAAAAACCAAAGGCCATCCTGGAGGATGGCCCTGGTCTTGAGATGACGCCGGAGGAGTTTTAGGGTTACTTCGGCGCGGCCGGAGCCGCCTCCGTCGGAGCTGGAGCAGCGGCTGGCGCGGCATCCGTCTTGATGCCGGTTTCACCCAGCATGTAAACGATGGCGTCCTTGAGGTTGGCATCGGTCAATGCGGGATTGCCTCCCTTGGGGGGCATGGCGCGAATACCGCTGACGGCATGGTTGACCAGGGTATCCAAGCCCTGGGCGAAGCGGGGCTCCCACTGATCCTTGGCGCCGACCTTGGGAGCACCCATCACGCCCGCCGCGTGGCAAGCCGTGCAAACCTTGTTGTAAACCTCCTGGCCAGACAGTTTCAGTTCGGCGCCGACGGGCTTGGGCACAGCCAAGACCACCTGGGCGACCGGCTTGATGCGTTCGGTCACCGCGACCTGCTTGCGCGAACCATCGTCGGGAGCAACGCGACCGACAACGTCGACCAAGGCGCCTACCATGAACAGCACCGTGGCCAGCAACACCAGCGCCGAGATCAGGGCGACGAAGGTAGTGACGAAAGACTTATCTGCGACTTGCGAGCTCACACTCTCACCTCACTGAACGCATTCTTAACCTGCTCATTCCCGGCGGCGTCGTGGTGGACCCAGCCCGACTCGAATACTTCCCCCGGATTCGGGTCGAGGGCTTGCACGATGGCGCCGTGGGTGGGGAGGTCTGGGTTTGGACTTGTTATCTTGGGCTTTGGGCAAGATTATCGTACACATACGAATTATAGCGTTATTTAGGAGGGTCTGAAAACCGCTGTCCCACGCTAGTCCATTGGTGTGTACCGCTAGCAATTTTAGCGAAAACCGCCGCCAAGGTCTGGACTCATGGCGGCAGGCTGGGCATAATTCAAGATTCTTATCCAACGCGCCCGTAGCTCAGATGGATAGAGTGTTGGCCTCCGAAGCCAAAGGTCGTGGGTTCAAGTCCCGCCGGGCGCGCCAGTTTTTTCAAGCAGTTATCCAGTTATCGCCGTTCCCCCCACGCGGTTGGCCCTGAGATCATGACAGGGCGCAACATGCGTCCGGCAAATCACCTGAATGTTAGCGGCACAGCTTCTCACACGGCACGCCATCCCTGTCTCGATCCAATCGATTCAGGCCACACGTCGTCAGGTAGAACTTGGCCTCCTCGCAACTGGTCATATCCTTGCAGGTGCGCTTGTCCGGCTGACAACCCGCCTGACGTTGCGCATCGGACAATACCGTTTTACCGTGGCGGAAGTCCCAGGGTGGAATCTGCTGATCCATGGGCAGGCTCCATAATCCGCGTTGCGCCGCCCGCGCTTCGGTTTCCAATTCAATCAGGCGCGGATCGTGGTTGTACTGGCGATAGACCCAAGCGAAGCCCTGAGCAACCAACCTGGCGTTGATGTCCGTGGACGTGATCCACCACCGATCATGAACGTACACGCGTCCCAGGGTTCGCCCATACTTGTCCAGGCCCGCGACGTCCACCCGCACGACCCGCCCGGCAATCCAATTGGTCAACGCCTGCGTGGCTTGGTCGCCATAAGGTTGACTCATCTCCGGCGTATCAATGGCGCTAAGACGGATTTTCAGGCGTTGCGCGCCCGTGTCGAGGGTGAAAGTATCGCCGTCCGTGATCGCCACCGCCCGGCCTTCCAGGCGCGCCGGCGTGGGTTGTTGGAACAGCATCACCGCTAGAACAACCCACGGCAACACCCACAGGAACACTCGCAACCCCTTGAACAGACAAGGTCGGTTCATCTGTCCCCTCCAACCGCGCCACCACTCCCCACAACCGCTCCAGCGCCAGAGGCGCATCGCGTTCCATCATCTCGATGCTGGCGTGCCCCAGCAGATCGCGCGCTCTTCCACGAACTTCGAAGTTTCAACCACTTAAAGAGTCATTACGACTCTGGGTGCATCGCTGATTTTGCCTGGCGGCATCAAAGGCCGTGGGTTCGAATCCCGCCGGACGCGCTAAATTTTTCGATACTCCACCGCGCGAATCCGGCCATCCACGCAACCGGGCGCTCAGGGGCCGAGAATGACCGGTTCCGGCTCCAATTCAACCCCGAACACCGCCCGCACCGAAACCTGAATTGCTCGCGCCAATCGCAGCACGTCCTCGCCCCGCGCGCCGCCACGGTTGACCAGCACCAGCGCCTGACGTTCATAGACACCCACTGGCCCGAGGTTCCTACCCTTCCAACCGCAGCGTTCGATCAACCAGCCAGCGGCCAGTTTCACGGTTCCATCCGGTTGGGGGTAACGAGGCAGATCAGGATGCTTGGCGATCAGGCTTTGGAACGTCGTCATATCCACTTGCGGATTCTTGAAGAAACTGCCCGCATTGCCGATACACGCCGGATCGGGCAGCTTGCGCGAGCGAATGGCGATGACGGCGTCGGCCACTTCCCGCGCGGTCGGCTCGGTAATTCCCCGCGTTTCCAGTTCTCGCGCCACATCGGCGTAACCGGTGACCGGCCGCCAGCATTTGGGCAGCCGGAAAGTAACAGCGGTAATCAGATAACGCCCCGCCGCTTCGCGTTTAAATACACTATCCCGATAACCGAACCGGCAGGCGGCACGATCCAGAACCACCGTTTTCCCCGTTTCCAGTTCCACCGCTTCCAGGCACTGAAACCGCTCAGCCATTTCCAACCCATAGGCGCCGATATTCTGGACAGGAGCCGCGCCGACCGTACCGGGAATCAGCGCCAGATTTTCCAGACCCGGCCAACCGTGCTCCAGCGTCCAGGACACGAAGTCATGCCAATTTCCCCCCGCGCCAGCGCGCACGAACCAGGCATCGGCGGTTTCCGCGGTGAGTTCCCGCCCAAACAGGCGAACATGCAACACCAACCCGTCGAAGTCTCCAGCCAGAACCAGATTGCTGCCGCCCCCCAGCACGAAGCGCCGTCGATGTCTCCATTCGGGTTCGGCGATCAGGCTAGCCAACTGCGTTGGCGTCTCGATGGCGGCGAACCAGGCGGCGTGCGCCGGCAGTCCGAAGGTATTGAAAGATTGTAACGCCGCGTCGCGGATCAAAAGAGGAGTGGGCTGGCTCATGCAGATTTATCGGGGGGCGGGATACCGTCAGCTTGCCCCGTTCTCGCGTGGATACCAATTCAGACGCCAAGAAACCCACCATGAAGGCGGGCTTTCGCGATTCGGCTGGACTCAGGCTATTCCGCTGGCAACGCCGCGCGCAACTTCTTCATGGCATTGGTTTCCAATTGCCGGATGCGCTCGGCGGAAACCTGATATTCAGCGGCCAAATCGTGCAGGGTCGGTTTGTCGTCGCTCAACCAGCGCCGTTGGACAATGGCGCGGCTGCGCGGGTCCAACCGCTCCAGCGCCTCATTCAGCCGGCTATTGGTTCGCGCTTCCCAATCTTCCCGCTCCAGCGCTGCCGCTGGATCGGCCTGATCGTCGCGCAGATAGGCCGAAGGCGTATAGGTTTCGGCTTCATCGTCGCCATCGGTGGCGGGGAGCGGATCGAAGGGAATATCGTGACCGCTCAACCGCGATTCCATCTCCAACACATGCTCGGGGCTGACGCCCAGCTCGCGGGCGACCGTATTCACTTCCTCGCCGTTCAACCAGCCCAGGCGTTTCTTGGCGCCACGCAGTTTGAAGAACAACTTGCGCTGGGCCTTGGTGGTGGCGACCTTGACGATTCGCCAATTGCGGAGAATAAATTCGTGGATCTCGGCGCGGATCCAGTGCACCGCAAACGACACCAGTCGCACGCCATGGGCTGGATCGAAGCGTTTGACCGCTTTCATCAGACCCACGTTGCCCTCCTGGATCAGATCGGCCAGCGGCAAGCCATAACCGATGTAGCCACGCGCGATATGCGCCACGAAGCGCAGATGAGCCACGATCAGCCGCTGGGCTGCCTCCAGATCGTTGCGCAGCCGCAACCGCTGGGCCAGTTCCTGCTCTTCCTCGGCGCTCAGCATCGGCGCCTGGTTGATCGCCTGGAGATAACCATCCAGGCTGTCCACCGGCACCGGCAAACTCTGTAGGCGGGGAACCAGCGCGGTCGTCGTCATCGTCATTCACTCCTCCCTCCAGTTGACAGGCACTAATTTTAGCACTCGCGTGATTTGAGTGCCAAATCCGGCTGGGAGTTCCACAACGACCACGATTTGCCACCCTCCCCTGGCTGGAGAAGAGCCGTCGGGGCGGAAAGGCGTCGCTTCAATCGGCCTCTTCTTCATCCAGCAGGGCGGCGACGAACTCGGCGGCGTCGAACGTCCGTAAATCCTCGATGCTTTCGCCGACGCCGATGAAGCGGATCGGCAATCCAAGCCGGCGGGCGATGGCGAACGCAATGCCGCCCTTGGCGGTGCCATCGAGCTTGGTCAGAATCAGACCGGTCACGCCAACCGCTTCGTGAAACTGCACCGCCTGAGCCAGCGCGTTCTGGCCGGTGCT
The DNA here is from genome assembly GCA_031732755.1 of Candidatus Contendibacter sp. Classification (GTDB taxonomy): domain Bacteria; phylum Pseudomonadota; class Gammaproteobacteria; order Competibacterales; family Competibacteraceae; genus Contendibacter. The sequence continues at coordinate 43,387 of JAVMKI010000002.1, read as the reverse complement.
GGCGTCCACCACCAGCAATACTTCGTGCGGAGCGGTGGGATCTACCTTGCCCATCACCCGCTTGATCTTCTTGAGTTCCTCCATCAAATTCGCCTGCGTGTGCAACCGGCCGGCGGTATCGGCGATCACCACGTCCACCCTGCGGGCCTGGGCCGCCTGAATCGCATCGTAGATCACCGAAGCGGCGTCGGCACCGCTCCGCTGCGCGATGACGGGAATCCGGTTGCGCTCACCCCAAACCTGCAACTGCTCGACGGCGGCCGCCCGGAACGTGTCACCAGCCGCCAGCAGCACCGAATGGCCCTCGCCTTGTAGCCGCTGGGCCAGTTTGCCAATCGTGGTGGTTTTGCCAACACCGTTGACACCGACCATCAGCATGACGTAGGGCCGGGATTCGCTGGGATGCCAAGGCTGTTGGCAGGGCGCGAGAATGGCAAGCAATTCCTCGTTCAGCGCCTGAAGCAGCGCCGGCACGTCATTCAACCGCTGGCGCGACATTCGCTCGGTCAACCGCTTTATCAGATGCTGGGTCAGTTCCACGCCAACATCGGCCAGCAGCAAGCGGCTTTCCAGTTCCTCCAGCGCTTCGTCGTCCAGTTTTTTGTCAGCGAACAGGCGAGACAGTCCGCTAACCAGGTTTTGGCGGGTGCGCCGCAGCCGGTCGCGCAAGCGAACCAGTCGCTCGGGTTTGGGCTCGGTGGACTCGGTGGACTTGGCGGCGATCTCCGGCGCGCGATGCTTGCCGAACGGCAACGGTATCGGCCGATTCAGAATCTCGAATAGGCCAGGCTTCTTACGCTCCACGACTTCAGGAGCCACCGACGCGGGGACGGGATCGGACTTGGATTCACTCATGCGGTTCAATCCGTGGCTAGCAACGCCTTGTCAATCCGGGCTACCCAGATCAGCGCCTCGTCCTGGGTCAGCAGCAAAATCTGGAGATTGTTACGGTAATCTTGCCAGGATTTCTCGACGCACTCGGTCATCACATCCGCATAGCCGGTCACCAACCGTTCCAGCGGGTCGGCGGATTGCGGCTGCGCTAGATACTCCGACCCATGTTGCAGGCATACCAGATAGGTATCCAGCATCTTGCGCACCGCGCCGAGCATACCGACGCCGACCAGCCCACTCAACCGTGACACGCACTGCAACGCCAGCCAATTCGCCGCCTGGTTACGCTCCATCATCCTGTTGAAAGTCATCATGACGATAATTCCCCCACTCTCGTTGATTTGTTGCATCGCAGCATACTTTACGCTGATCGTCAAGCCGATTTGATCCTATTCGACTTTTCACAACGCGGCGGCCGCCCTGGATGGCCGGATGGCAAGATGGTCAAGAACAATCCGATGCGCCCATGGCGCCGGTCGCAATCACACCGCCACGGGGGCCTTGATGGCCGGGTGCGCCTGATAGCCAACGACTTCCAAGTCCTCGTAGCGATAGTCAGCCAGCGTCGCTGGCCGTCGGTGAATCGTCAGGCGCGGCGCGGGATACGGTTCGCGGCTCAGTTGCAAACGCGCCTGCGCCAGATGGTTCAGATAGAGATGGCAATCGCCGCCGGTCCAGATCAACTCGCCCACCCGTAGATCGGTCTGTTGCGCGACCAGGTGAGTCAATAACGCATAGCTGGCGATATTGAACGGCACGCCGAGGAACAGGTCGGCGCTGCGCTGATAGACCTGGCAGGAGAGTTCGCCATCGGCGACGTAGAACTGGAACAGCACATGGCAGGGCAACAACCGCATCCGCTCCAGGTCGCCGACATTCCACGCCGAGACCACGATCCGCCGCGAAGCGGGATCATGGCGCAGCAAATCCACGGCGCGAGCCAGTTGGTCGATCTGGCGTCCATCCGCCGCTTCCCAGCCGCGCCATTGCTGGCCATAGATCGGTCCCAGGTCGCCGGTTTCATCGGCCCACTCATCCCAGATGGTGACTCCATGCGCATGCAGATAGTCCAGACGGGTGTCACCCCGCAAAAACCACAATAGTTCGTAAATAATTGAGCGCAGGTGCAATTTCTTGGTCGTCACCAGCGGAAAGCCGCGCCGCAGGTCGAAACGCAACTGCGCGCCAAATACGCTCAAGGTCCCCACACCGGTCCGATCCAGCTTGCGAACCCCACCGGTGAGCACCTGTCGCAACAGATCCAGATATATCTTCATCGCGGCGCGGCCTTGGCGTTTCGCGTCCCATCAAAAGGGTGGCATTTTATGCTGCAATGCAATATAGTTTCCCCAATTCCAAAAGACATGAATGAGTTACGGGTGTTAGGACACCGAATGACTGCCAAAGCGACTTCCTCGATTCAAGTGATCGCCCGACTATCCCGGCTGCTGGATACCCTTGCCGCGCACGACGAACCCGTCAGTCTCAAAATCCTGGCCAGCACCACGAGCCTGCATCCCTCCACAGCCTTCCGCATCCTCGCGTCGCTGATCGAATACGGCCTGGTCGAGCGCAGCGCCAACGGCTATTACCGACTGGGCGCAAGGCTGTGGCGCCTGGGCTGCCACGCTCACCACTGGCCCGAATCACGCTACGAAGCGTGCGCGGTCCTGGAATATCCGCGCGATCAAACTAGCGAAACGGCAGCCTCGCACGCCAGCAAAAGCGATTGGTGACCTCTCGGCATCATGCTTTGCCAGGCACCCCGGCATCATGCTTTGCCAGGCAACTCCACGATGAAGGTAGCACCCTGTCCAATCTCGCTTTCCACCCAGATACGGCCGTTGTGGTGTTCGACGATCTTCTGACTGATGGGCAGTCCCAATCCCGTACCCTTGGGTTTTCCGGCATGGCTATCGCTGACCTGATGAAATTTTTCAAAGATCAGTTTGTGCTGGTCATGGGCGATGCCAGGACCATTGTCCCGGACTTCGATCCGCCAACCGCTTGTCGCGGGCACCAGACGAATGACGACATCGCCGGTCTGGTCCGGGCAAAACTTCACGGCGTTTGACAACAGATTGATGATCACTTGCGTCAATCGGTCGTGATCGCCGGCGATCATCACCGGCTGATCGCCCAATTCCTCGCGCAAGGCCGCTGCTTTGTCGCGGAACAACTGGCTGGTGGAATTGATGGCGTCCAGAATCAACGCGCGCAGGTCGAGATTCTCGATGTGCCACTCGATCCGGCCCGAATCAATCTTGGCCATGTCCAGCACCTGATTGATCAACCGGGTAAGCCGCTCGCTTTCCTTGACGATGATGCCCAGAAATTTACTGCGTTGTCCCATATCCATATCGGGATTGGCCAGCAGAATCTCCGAAAAAGCCCGGATCGAGGTCAATGGCGTACGCAATTCGTGGGTCACGGTCGAGATGAACTCGTCCTTGAGCCGGTCGAGTTCCCGCAGCCGGTTGTTGGCTTCGCGCAGTTCGACCGAGGCGGCTTCCAGTTCGCGGGATTGCTGCTCCAACCGACGGCTGTACTCGATCACCTGGGTGCTTTCATCGAGAATGGTCATGACCTCCTCGATGCTGAGCACCTCGCCCATCACGATGGAAGAGACCATCACCCGGGCCGAGGCCGCGCCAATCGCCCCCGCCAGCAATCGTTCGGTGTAGTGAATCAACCGGGGATCGGCTTGCAGCGGATAGTCGTTGTTTTCATCCACGTAACGGTCGAAGGCTTCGCTGGCGCGCTGGGGGCCGATGAACCGCGCCAGAAGCTCATAGAGTTGGATGGTATCCACCACGCCCCGCCACAACAGCGCATCACCGTCATGACGCTCACGCTCGAACACGTTGACGAACTGACTACCCTGCACCTGTTCGATGGCGCCCGGTTTGCTGAGGATAGACCCAAACACCAGACCGCCGATGTTGACCAGCATGCTCCAAAACACGGAGTGCATGTAGGGATCGAGACCTTGCAAGCCAAATAGCGCATAGGGCCGGAGCAGTTCCAACCCGAACAGCCCCTGCTCGACGAAGCTCCCATTGATCCAACCGGAACGAGCCATGGCCGGCAGCAGCAGTGTATAGGCCCAGACCAGGAAACCACCGCTCAGACCGATCAGCGCGCCGCGCCGATTTGCGCGCTGCCAGTACAGCCCGATCAGGATCGGTGGCGCGAACTGAGCGGCGGCGGCGAAGGAAATCAGCCCGCTAGCCACCAAGGCGTAGGATTCACCGATGAAACGGAAGTACAGATAGCCCAGCAAGATCAACACGGCGATGCCCGCGCGGCGGATACCGAGCAGCAGGCCGGAAAGATCGGAGCGGCCGGCCAGCCAGCGCGGATTGACGCGCAGCAGGATCGGCATCACCACGTCGTTGCAGACCATGGTGGCGAGCGTGACGGTCTCGAACAAGATCATGCTGGTGGCCGCTGACAACCCACCCAGAAAGACCAGCAACGCCAGGTCCGGCAGATGTCTGGCCATGGGGAGCGCCAGCACGAACATGTCAGCGTCCACCTCGCCGCTGGCGAAGGTCAGCCGACCACCCAGAGCGATGGGCAATACGAACAGGTTGATGGCGAACAGATACAGCGGAAACAACCAGATCGCCTTGCGGATATGCACCTCGTTGACGTTCTCCACCACCAGCACCTGAAATTGCCGGGGCAGGAACAGGAACGCCATCATCGACAGGAAGGTCAGCGACAGCCAGCCGCCGTAACCGCCCGGCACCACGTCGAACCGCATCAGGGCGGCCTGATACGGATGCGCCGCGGCTTGCTGGAACAGATCGCTGGGACCGTCGAACATCACGAAGGTCACCAGCACGCCCACCAGCACGAAGGCCACCAGTTTGAACAGCGACTCGAACGCCACCGCCGCCACCATCCCCTCGTGGCGCTCGGTGATATCGATATGGCGCGTGCCGAACAGAATGGCGAACACGATCAGCACCAGCGTGACGTAAAACGTGGTGTCCAGCCAGAACGGTTGGTGCACGGCGAAATCCGTCATCGCGACCGTGGGATACTGACGCAACAGACTGAAGCTGGTGGCGATGGCTTTCAACTGGATGGAGATGTACGGCAGGATGCCCAACACCACGATCCCGGTCACCATGCCGGCCAGCAGGCCGCTCTTGCCGTAACGGGAGGCGACGAAATCGGCGATGGTGGTGATGCGGTGAACCTTGGTGATGCGCACGATGCGCCGCAGCACGAACCAGAACAACACCGCCATCAGGGTCGGCCCCAGATAGACCGGCAGGAAATCCACCCCACTGCTGGCCGCCAACCCCACGCTGCCATAGAAGGTCCAAGCCGTGCAGTAAATCGCTAGGGACAGCGTGTAGAGGTAAGGATTGGCGATGATCGAACGGCCAGCGTCGGCGCGCTGGTCACCGTAATAGGCGATGCCAAACAGAATGCCCATGTAGACCAGCGCGCTGGCGAGAATGACGCCATCGCTCAACATTCAGGGCGACTCCGGTGGATTGACGCTGTTGGTTTCACGCCTTTTGGCGGGCGCGGTTTCCTCCGACTCCGGCGGGGAAGCGCTCTCCGGCGGCGCGGCGGACTGGTGCGACTCGGGGATTTGCGAATGCTCCACCACCACGATCAGCAGGAGGATGAGAATCAGCCACACCAGATAAAGGTAGAGATACAGCACCGGCACGCCAAACGGCATCCACGGTCGGTTGAACAGTTCCAACATTGGATAGTTGAGCGCCAACACACCAACGACGAACAGGATGACGATATATTCTCTGGATTGTTGCCGCATGGAACTGTCAAAACTTCGACATGGTCTTGCGAATTTCCACCATCTTGTCGGAAGCTTCCAGCGCTTGGCCGAGCGTTCTGATGCCCTGCGCTTCCAGCAGATCCAACAATTTCAGGAATACCTGCGCGGTGACCAGTGAATCGCCCAGCGCGGTATGACGCCCATGCACGTCCACCCCCAGCCGGTCGGCGATGGCGTCCAGGTTATGATCGTCGGTGTAATCGTGCAGATAACCAGATAGTAACAGCGTATCCAGCACCGGATTGCCAAAGCGTATGTTGAGCTTTTGTTCTTTCAGCTTCAGGAACTTCATGTCGAAGGCGGCGTTGTGCGCGACCAGCACGGTATGGTCGTCGCCGACGAAGTTTCGGAAACGCGGCAATACGACCTCGAGTCCCGGCTTATCCTTGACGATGTCGTCGGTGATACCGTGAAAGCGGATGGACGCCTTGGGAATCGGCCGGCCCGGATTGACCATCTGATCAAAATTCTCGCCCGCCAACACTCGACGGTTGACGATGCGCACCCCGGCAATCTGAATGATCTCGTCACCCTTGGACGGTGCCAGGCCGGTGGTTTCGGTATCGAACACCACGTAGGTCAGGGCGCTCAGCGGATAGTTGACCAGATCGCCCCACTCCGCGCGATTCCGTTCGCCAAGGGAGAAATCATAGAACTCCGGCCGTTCCGGCAGCGCCTCGTCTAGCTCTTTCCACTGGCGCGCGGACGCTGGCAACGGCAGACGCAGCAGGGAGTAACCGCGCCGACGATGGGACTGACTCCACAGATCGCTGTTGTGCCGGCGCAGCACCTCGCCCACCGTGGTCGCGCCCACCAGATCCTGCACATGTTCGCTCAACCAACTCTCCAACCGGTCGGCGGGCATTGGCTGACCGGGCCAGATGATGTCCACGTAGACCCGGCGGTTGCCCAACAAACACTCGATCTCGAAGGCATTGCTAACCCCGTGGACGTGCAATTGCAGGATCAGATACTCGAGCAGCAACATGATCGAGTGGTTGTCCACGTTCAGCCACAGCGGCATTCCCACCATCCTGACCTGCAAGCCGGGGCGGCCTTTCAAATGATGAATGATGCTGCCGAGCAAATCGGCGGAGTAAACATCGTTCATCGGCCAGCGAGTGGCGTACAGGGTGCGCAAATCCAACGCCAGATCCTGCAAGCGCTGGCTCAATCGTTCGCTTTCCTCAACGATGACCCGCTGGAACGCCTCGCGTTGCGCCACATCCATCTCGCTAAAATGCATCACGGTTTCCGCCGCCGCCCGCAAATTGGCCAGCGGTCGGCGCAGATCCTCGGTGCGGGTCTTGATCAGGGAGCGATCCACCTGCTGAGTCACGTCACGGAAGGTGATGACGAACGCCGCGCCCCGCTCGCCGGCGCTCGGCAACAAGCTCATCCGACAGTGGAACAGAGTCTCGTCGTCCACCGTGGCGCAGACGAATTCGGCATCGTCGTCCGGCTTGCCGACTCCGGGATTCTGTTGGCGATAATTCAGCAATTGCAGCGTGCTCTCGATGGGCGCTCGGGTCCACAGCTCGTAGAGGGAGCGGCCCAGCCCCAACGCCGCGCGGTTGGGCAACAGCTTGAGCGTTGCCGGGTTGTAGAGCAGGATGCGGGCGTCCCGATCACAAACCAGCACGCCTTCGGATAGCTCGCGCAGGACGGCTTCCAGCCGGGCTTTCTGTTCCTCGATTTCCTGGGTGCCGATGGCGGTGGCGGCGGCCACGTCACGGCGAGCCTTGTGCAGGGCCTCGCCCAGTTCCAACAGCATGGCCGGAAACTCGCCCAACCAGTGTTGTTTGGGTAGTTCCAGCACGTAACCGGGATTGCTGCGGGTAATGATCCGCGCGCCGCGGGCCAGGGCGCCGAGCGGAATGAAGCAGTGCCAGTCGAGCATCGCCCAAACGACCGTGGTGCCACCGACGATGGCGAACGCCGCCAGCATCAGCCACAGCAGCATCTGGTCGCGTTGGTCAGGATCGGGAACGACCTGGAACACCCGCCAGCCGATCCAGATCAGCGAAGCCAGCGCCAGCACGCCCGGAACCAGCCACAATAACCAGAGCTTGGTCCGGTAACGCATGGCGGCTCAGCCTGCCTCGGCCAGCAACTCGCGGACGCGTTCCACCACTTCCTGGGTCGAAAACGGTTTGGTGATGTAGTCGTCCGCGCCCAGCGCGAGCCCTTTTTCCCGTTCGACCTCGCGCCCCTTGGCGGTCAACATGATGATTCGGATGCCTTTCCAGTCCGGATTGGCGCGCACCGCCTGGCAGACCTCGTAGCCATTCTTGCGCGGCATCATCACGTCGAGCAGCATCAGATCGGGTTGTTCCGCCGCGATGGCGGCGAGCGCCACCTCGCCATCGGAAGCGGTACGCACCTGGAAACCCGCCTGCTTCATCAGAAACTCCAAGGACAGAACGATGTTGGGTTCATCGTCCACCACCAGAATCTTGTTGGCCATCTTCACTGCTCCTCGGTCGCCAGGCGCTCTCGTTCAGGTGGGTATTATGATGATTTTTCCACGTTATTGCGCGTTGCACCACCATCGCGCGACTCTGGCGACGGACTTTCCGGTTTCTTGTCGGTGGCGTCCTTGGTCGAACCACCGCTGGCCTTGGCGACCGCCTCCCAGAATTTTTGCACCATCTCCATCGAGTGGAACTGCGCGGGCAGCAGTGGCTTCATCAGTGCCAGAGCATCAAAGTTGACCACGCCGCGCTGGATGTTGTCGCGGAGAGCTTGCATCACATCGTCATGCAAAGGCTGCACATTCGGCAGGCCCAGAAACTCGCGCATTTCCTGGGCAGTGGCCTCGACGCTGACATTCACTTTCATCAAAAAGCTTCCTCGGACTTGGGAAGGGCAATCCGCGTCGCCACGCGTTCGGCGTGGCGTTGACGGATCGGGTCATTAAATCAAGCATAGCAGAGTAGCACCGGTCTTCCGGCTCGCCTCGCCAAGGAGGCCCTGGTTTGGATAAAGCTAATGGAAATTAGCGCCTGCGGCAATGGCAACCGGCGCATGGTCTGGCTTTGCCAGGGACATCCTGGATCATTCATGCAAAGCTTGCTCTTTGTGTATAAATCACGTAATAGGCACAGTTACCAAATTTGATTGGCCCTGTTTTCGACCATTTTGTCCAACGCATTGACGGTATCCCGCAGAACGGAAGGCTCTCGACACGATGAAGGCGACGCGCAACCACCATGATCTGCCAGGCGAAGGACTGGTTCCCATCCGCACGGTGTCCAGCCTGACCGGCGTGAACTCGGTGACGCTGCGCGCCTGGGAACGCCGCTACGATCTGATCAAGCCGGTGCGGACTCCCAAGGGTCATCGCCTGTACACCATGGCCGACGTGAATCTGATCCACCGAGTGGTGACATTGCTGGGCAGCGGCATGTCCATCGGTCAGGTGCGCCAGGTGCTGGATGCCGACCAAGCGCGATCCGGACTCGCGCTGGAATCTTCCTCCGAGTGCAGTCCCTGGCGGAATTATCGGGAGCGGCTGTTACAAGCCATCGTTACCTTCGAGGGCAAGGAACTAAGTGAGGTTTACCACGAAGTTCTTTCATTCCATCCGGTGGACATCGTCACCAATCGGCTGATCGTGCCGCTGCTGTGGGAGTTGGGCAAGCGTTGGGCTCAGGGTCTGGGTAGCGTCGCCGAAGAACACTTTTTCAGCATGTTCCTGCGCAACGAGTTGGGCGCCCGCTTTCACCATTTGCACCGCGACCAGCGGGGACCGCGACTGTTAGCGGCTTGTCTGCCTGGCGAACTCCATGAAATCGGCCTGTTGCTGTTCACCTTGGCGGCGCTGGACCGGGATTACCGGGTCGTGTTGCTGGGACCCAACACCCCGCTGTCGGAACTGCCGCCGGTGGCCGAGCGGACCGTGATCCATGCCATCGTCCTGTCGGGATCAACCGAGATCCCCACGACGATGATCGAGCAGGACTTGTCCGCTTTCTGCCGGACGGTCGCGCTGCCGGTATTCGTGGGTGGTCAAATCACCCGCCACCATGCTGAGACTCTCAGCGCCGCCGGCGCGATTCCGCTGGGCGATGACCTGAACGCAGCGCTGCAAGAGATTGGCGCGACACTGGCTCGCCGCTGATACTGGCTCGCCACTGATCCTGAATTTCCACGACCGCATCTTCCTCGGCGCCACCCTGGAACACGTCGTTCCAAGCCACATACAACAAGGTCCCCAGATAGACCGGCAACGGCAACGCCAAGACTTGGGCGGGGATGGAAAACAGTTCGAAGAACGGCAACGCCAGCAAGGCTACCCCGGCCAGTCCCAGGGTCGGAAACAGCCAAGGATTCAGTTGCATCGCCAAGGCGCTGCGTCGCCAACACACCGATAGTGGCAATTCGCGGAATAGATGCAGGGGAATCGCGAACCAGGCCAGAAGCACCTGGAGCACCAGCAGCACGCCGCCCAACACGCTGAGCTGTGTTCCCAACACGGTGCTGGCGACGCCGAAGGTGATCGGCGGCGGCGGGACATCCGCGGCGACGGCGGCAAGATCGACGGGCAACAATTGATCCTGCACCCAATAGGCCAGTAGATAGCCCTGCAACAACAATAAAAATAGAAATAGCGTGGTGCGGGCAAGCGCTTTGATGGCGGTCCCGTTGAAAAACTGCCGGGCTGCGGGCAACGTTTTGCGATTGGCGGCGCGGGCCAACCCGCAAGCCAGCGTCACCGTCAGGCTTAGCGGCAGGCCATAGCAGAATACGGTGACGAGCAACGCGACCCATCCGCTGGCTAGCGGCAACCACCATCCCCAAACCGGCAATGCCAGCAACAGCGCGGTGCCCCCCGGCGCGAACAGCGCCACGGTCACGAACAGTCCGGGTCGTCGCCACATCAGTTGCCAGGACTGCATCAACCAATCCCAGCCATCGCGCGGGATCAACGCCCGCGGCCCGAAACCTTGCATATCGCCCGTCCGGTTGGAATGTCGGCGGCTAGTTTAACCGTTATGCGCGGCGTCGCCACGCTTCTTCGGACGGGCTACCTTGGCATGATCGCGGCAATCGAGCAGTCGATGGAACCCGCGCCCGTTCCCGCGCCTGCCCTCTCCTCCCGCGCCCCGGATCGGGAAACCAATGTGGTAAACTTCTATCAATCTGTCTTGGGTTCTCGACGTAGAAAGACTCAGAGGATTAAAGATAAGTTGCCAACTCCATGCGGGATGCTATTGGGTTCACGCCTCACGAAGTGGTTTTCATTGCCGCGTATCTTGTCATGCGACAGGATATCAGGATATGCGGATTGAGATAATAACTTGTTAGACTTTCAGGGAAGTGATGTACAAGATTGAGATACCAAATCGCATTGTTGAGTCCTCTATAGACTTAGCCCTGTCAAGGCCAATCGGTTCGAGAGGTGACTTTTTCCATGAAATGCGCTCCGCATTCAAAAAGAACATGGAGGAAATCTTCGAGTCAAATGGGTTGTCAGTAAATCCAAAGGGAACTCTCAGTTATACAAATTATTTAAAACATGGCTCACTTGTTAGATGGAACCCAATAATTAAGCACACTGGATGGAACAACGACATTCAGCAAGAATTGGATTTGGAGTTTTGTTCAAGGTACGGTCATGATGATTACAGTCTTTCGGCTATAAATTACATTGAAAGAACGTCAGCGTCTTTGCCGTCTCTTTCGTCGCTATCTAGTGCATTTTCAATTGGCAATATTCTGCTTCTGGTAGAAAACAGAGATTGTGAGTTAGAAATAACGATGGGTGATGGCCTCTACTCTACAGGCTATGCGTACCATATTTCAAAGAGGAAAAAGAAATCGTATTTTTGCTTGTTTGGTATATCGTTCCAGCCTGATTTAATTAACCCACTAATTCAGTCAAAACTGTCCTCGCACAAGGAAAGTAAACAAGAACTAGATGAGATAAAATTGGGAACAGTTTTTTATCCAATGATATACATCGACCGAGTTACTGGGAGCCTTTATACCTGCTCTTGTTTCAGTGGCTATTTTGATGTTGCTAGTGATATTGAACGTTTTTTGCCGTATGGGAATAGTGAAGAAGGTCTTAGAAACAGGGTAAGAAACATAAAAACCATAGAAAATATTTGTCACTTTTGTGGAGGAGGTATCCCAAAGTTCGAATATGGGCACAGCATGTATTATTCTTCTTTTCTGCAAAGATACTTGCCCTATCATGGGCTTTTATCGCGCATGAAATATGGGAAAGCAACATACAAAGGAGAAGAGTATCGTCAGGTTGAAAATGAGCTAAGAGAGAAATTTGGCTATCCCCAAGTAGGTCAGCAGTGGGTTACAGAGACTACTCTATATAAAATGGTTTGCATGTTATATCCAGATAACGAGGTTGTCCATCACTATCGTGGCATTGAATTAGAGGGGCTTGAGCTAGACGTATGGTTGCCTGAATACCAATTGGGTATTGAGTATCAAGGTGAACAACACTATAACGTAATTGAACACTGGGGCGGAAAAGAAAGTCTAGAGAAGAGAATTGCAAACGACAAAAAGAAAAAAAGGCTTTGCAATAAACTTGGCTACCAATTAATAGAAATTAAGTGCACTGAAGAAATTTCGGAAGAGCTTGTAAAAAATAGAGTGGCCCAAGCAATTGAAAAACAAGCCTAACAATGTCATAAACTCGGACGCCAAAAAACTGCGCCGCTCGTTCCTCACTATGCAGCTTTTTGTCGCCAGTTATGTAGCGTTATCGTACTCTTGTAACACCGTGGTACCTGAACCTGTATCAACGAATCATTCTGTCGCCAAAAGACCAAAGCCAGCTTGGCACACTATCTATATGCTAGGTTATCTCATCGGGCATATGGGTTCGGCATTTTCGGGAGCATTAGACCCTACCCCGCCCGTTGGTTCCGCAGCAATCCTGCGAGCTTGCTGGACACCAAAAGATCTGAAAGAAACTCGCGCGGAACGGGCCATCATCAAACCGCTGACTCCCGACACCAATCCACCAATTCGGTTGATCCCCGAAAGCGGAACCTCCAAAACCACAAGCGCACCAGGGCGTTCGATTCGCCGGGTTGCTCTCCCGAACGGACAGAAAATCGTCGCGTTGACGTTTGATCTCTGTGAGCAAGCTGTCGAGAAGACCGGTTACGACGGGGCGATTGTGGACTACCTGCGCGCCCACCAGATCAAGGCCACGTTCTTTGCCGGTGGCAAATGGATGCGCTCCCACTCCAAGCGCACGATGCAGCTCATGGCGGATCCTTTATTCGAGGTTGGCAATCATGCCTGGACGCACGGTAACCTTCGCGTGATGCGCGGCGATGAAATGCGGAACCAAATCGTCTGGACCCAAGCTCAATACGAGATTCTTTGGGAGGGCTTGCAAAAAAGCCGCTGCGCGATCAATGCTGGAACGCAGGAAATGAACCGCATACCCCGACTCCCCAGGGTCTTTCGTTTTCCGTATGGCGCATGCAGCACCGAATCCTTGCAAGCGACCGCTCAACTAGGTCTGGACGCCATTCAATGGAACATCGTGACCGCCGATTCCGTTCGTGGACAAACAGCGCGGGCTATCGCCGACACTATTCTCAACCACGTCACGCCCGGTTCCATCGTCATCGCTCATGCCAATGGGCGCGGTTGGCACACCGCAGCCGCCCTTGCCATTGCGATCCCCGAATTGCAAAAGCGCGGGTACGAATTTGCCACCGTCAGCGAATTGCTTGCGCGAGGCACACCGATAGCCGAGGATACCTGTTATGAACTCAAGCCAGGCGACAATAAGCGCTACGACCGGCTTTTTGGCAATGGAACGGGACTCTAAAACCGACGTGCGGCCTTTCCGTGGAAGTCATTACACACTCAGATCGTGCGAACTTCGCGCCATGGAAGTTGAGTGGGCAAACCTAATCGCCGATCAACTGGCCCAAATGGAACCTTGGCGCACGCTCGCCTATACGCCGGATGCCCTGGGTCGTTATCTCTCGGCTGGTGGGCAGGACTCCATGCGATTCGCCGTCCTGAGGGAAGAAACCATCGCCGGGGTAGTGTGCGTGCGCTTTCCCTGGTTGCGCGGCGCTTACCTGGAGCTGATTGGCCTATTTCCCCAGGCGCGAGGTCAGGGGATAGGCCGGGCTGTGTGCGAATGGCTTGAACAAGAAATCAGCGGCCATGCCGATAACCTGTGGACGCTCGTTTCCTCCTTTAACTCATCCGCGCGCCGATTTTATGCAAATTGCCAATTCACAGAGATTGGCGTGCTCAAGGATTTCGTTCGCCCCGGTCATGACGAAATCCTCATGCGCCGGATCGTTGACCGAACAACCCGCTGATTGCTTGCCTACTCCACCGTTCCCGGCAACGCAATCAGGCAAGGAAATACCGCTGTAGAAACTCGTCGAACGTCAGGTCGTCCGCCGCCTCGATCTCCGCTTGCTCGCGCAACGACCGTGCCGCCGCCTCGGTGAAAAACCGCTCCCGTTCCTCGGCCAACGGCTCGGACTGGAGCATAGCGCGGTGCCGTTCGGACAACCGCCGAGCGCAGCGAAAGAAATTTTCCCCATTGGCGCGCATTTCGGCCAGAATCCGGGCGGACGGCGCGCGGTCGGGATCGGCCAGCACCTCCCGCTGTTCGGCCAGCGCCACTGTATAAGGCTGACCGCTTTCCCCCAGGTCCAACAATGCGCAAATCGGCTCCAACGCCGTTGCGATCTCCTCGGCCCACCGCCGCGCCGGCAGCGCCGAATCGCGCCGGCGTTGCAGCACCAGGGCTGGATCACGGCCGGTCAACGCCACCGCCATTTGGTTGTCGTCGATCATCCGTCGCTCCTCCGCGTCTAACGGTGGCGACTCGGCCAGCAGACAAAACAGCAGAAACGCTTCCAAGAACCGCAGTTGGGGCGCGGCAACCCCCAGCGGTTCCAGCGGATTGATGTCCACCGAGCGCAATTCGACATAAAGCACGCCCCGCTGCCTGAGCGCCACGATTGGCTTCTCATTGCCCCGTGGCGGTTGCTTGGGCCGCATCGAGGCGTAATACTCGTTTTCGATTTGCAGCACATTGGCGTTAAGCTGGCGGTATTCGCCATCCACCTTCACCCCGATTCGCTCGTAGGGCGGCCACGGCGTATGGATGGCCTGGCCCAGGCTGGCGAGGTATTCGGCCAACGAGTTGTAGCAGACGTTGACGCCGCTCTTCTTCTCGGTGCGGTTGGTGTAGCCGACATTACTCATCCGCAACGAGGTGGCGTAAGGCCCGTAGCGGGTATGCTCATCGAATTCAGGCAGAGTCGTCGCCTTGCCGTCGAGGAACGATTTACATACCGCCGGCGACGCTCCGAACAGGTACAGAATCAGCCAGCCGTGGCGTTGCAGGTTGCGAATCAGGCCAAAATAGGATTCGGAACGAAAATCCCGCAGCGAACGACGGTCGCCTTCCCGCGTCTGGAACGCCGCCCAAAATTCTTCCGGCAGGGAAAAGTTGAAATGAATGCCGGCGATCACCTGCATGATCCGCCCGTAGCGCCAGGCCAGGCCACGCCGGTAAACATGCTTCATCATCCCCAGGTTGGAGCGGCCATATTCCGCAATCGGGATGCTGGATTCGCCCGCTAGAATGCAGGGCATACTCGCCGCCCAGGGCAATTCGTCGCCGACGCGGCGGTAGACAAATTGATGAATTTCGCGCAGAAATTGCAATACTGCTTCAGGACCAGGCAATGGCGGAGTGATGAACTCCAGCAGCGCCTCGGAATAGTCGGTGGTGATATAGGGATGGGTCAGCGCTGAACCCAAGGCGAGCGGATGTGGGGTTCGGGCAATGTAGCCATCCGGGGCCATCCGCAATGTCTCCTTTTCCAGACCGAGTCGGCGACCTTCGAGCAAGGCGCGGGAATCGGCGGCGAACAACCAGGTCATACGCTGGTCGAGAAGTCGGTGCAAAGGAGTGATCTCCTCGGTTAACGGTGGAGCGCCGGGATTTTGCGCCGATTGCCGGTAAAAATCACTTCACGGCGGCCATGGCGCCGCTCTTTGGCTTAGAGAGGTCTTGATGAACGATGGTTTATTGCCCAGCCAAACGCCCGGCTGTATTCCCTTGGTCCCCGTCGCTGAAAGCGAGTTCGGCAACTGGCTGAAACAGCAAGACGAGTCCACCCGCCACTGGCTGACGGCGACCGGTTTCAAAGCGAAACCGGGCAGCTTTCATCCGATTCCTGGCCCAAATGGCCAATTACAGCGGGTGATCGCGGGCATCGCCAACGCCGACGATCTCTGGGCGTTGGGCGCGCTGCCGACGAGCTTGCCGGAGGGCGACTATATCCTCGACGCGGCGTTCGACCCCCGGCAACGGGAACGGCTGACGCTGGGTTGGGCGCTGGGCGCCTACCGATTCACCCGCTACAAGGCACCGAAACGAGCCGTCGCGCGGCTGGGGCTCGATTTCGCTGGCGATGCCGACCGCATCCGGCGTCAGGTTGAGGCGGTCGCATTGACGCGCGATCTGATCAACACTCCCGCCGAGGATTTGATGCCGGAACACTTGGCTGAAATCACGCAGGCGCTTGGACGGGCATTCGGCGCGTCGGTCGAACAAATCGTCGGCGATGAATTGCTGGTCCGCAATTTCCCGGTCATCCACGCCGTCGGGCGGGCCAGCACGCATCCACCACGCCTGCTGGATTTACGCTGGGGCGATCCAACCCACCCTAGAATCACGTTGATCGGCAAAGGGGTCTGTTTCGACAGTGGGGGGCTAGACCTGAAACCATCCAGCGCCATGCGGCTGATGAAGAAGGACATGGGTGGAGCGGCGACGGCGCTGGGGCTGGCGCGGCTGATCATGAGCAGCGGCTTGCCGGTGCGGTTGCGGGTGCTCGTCGCGGCGGTGGATAACGCGGTGGCCGGCAATGCCTTCCGACCTGGTGATGTGTTGCGGTCGCGTCAGGGACTTACCATCGAGATTCACAACACCGACGCCGAGGGTCGGCTGATTCTTTGCGACGCGCTGGCGGAAGCCGGGAGCGAACAGCCGGCGATGATGCTGGATTTCGCCACGCTGACCGGCGCGGCGCGGGTAGCGCTGGGGGCCGAGGTGCCCGCGTTGTTCTGCAACGACGAAACGCTGGCGGCGGGCCTGCTGGCGGCGGCGGCGCGGGAACAAGACCCGTTCTGGCGACTGCCGCTGCACCAGCCTTACCGCGAGATGCTGGACAGCAAGATCGCCGACATCGCCAATGCCTCGGAATCATCCTATGCTGGGGCGATCACGGCGGCGCTGTTCCTGAAGGAATTCGTGCCCGCCGAGATTCCATGGGCGCATTTCGACCTGATGGCCTGGAACCTGAAGACCCAACCGGGACGACCGGAAGGCGGCGAGGCAATGGCGTTGCGGGCAGTGTTTGGGTGGCTGAGCGAACGGTATGCCGCGCTTGAACCCTAAGCGCGGGGCGCCACGCCTGTCCTCCACAAACCATAGCCGGTTGCTGGCATTGCCGATCACCGGCGTAACCGCATTCGCACGATGCGCGGGCGCCAAGGATCACGATAACGGCTTTGACCACCGGTCAAATCATTCTCGAAAACACGCGCGGCATCACGACCATGTATGGAATAATCGTCCTGCTGCCGAGTAGGTTTTTCTATCCAGCAAAATACACTCACCCCTTCACCGAGGAGGACTGCCATGCGATCTAGTCGTATCGCAAAATTGGTCTTGGGAGGCTTGGTTGCGCTGAGTGGCCAGGCGCTGGCCGCCGAGACGCCGCAAAAGCAGACGCCGCCCGAGTCGGATCAAATCGTCCGACGGATGTGTGACTACCTGAAGTCACAGCAGCGGTTTTCCTATCGCGCCGAGGTAACCGATGATCGGGTGTACACCGGAGGCAAGAAACTCCAGTACGCCTTCGAACTGGAAACCTTTGTGGAGCGGCCGGATAAACTCCGGGTCAACGCCGAGGGAGACCGGATCGACAAGCAATTTTTCTACGATGGCAAGACCCTGACCTTGTACAGCCCGGCGGCCAAGGTGTATGCCACCGTGGAAGCGCCTTCGGAAATCGAGGGCGCCTTGGAGAAAGCCAATAGCGACTTGAAGCTTCGGATCGCCCTCGCTGATCTGGCCAGCCCGAAGCTGTGCGAGCATCTGGCCAAGGGCCAGCGCCACGCCCTGTATGTCGGCCCGAGCCGGGTCCGAGGCGTACCCACCGATCATCTGGCCTTCGACCGGGACGACATTCAGTTCCAAATCTGGGTGGAAACCGGCACCAAGCCGTTACCCCGTAAGGTCGTCATCACCCAGAAGAACCTGCCGGCCTCTCCCCAATGGACGGCCTATCTCCAGGACTGGAACGTCTCTCCCCAATTAAAACCTGGGCTGTTCACCTTCGAAGCGCCCACCGGGGTGCAGAAGATCAAGTTCGCACCCGTCCCTCCCCCCGCCACACCCGCGCCAGCCATTCCGCCCGCCAAGACCGGAGGTGAACCATGAACGTATCGACTCTGAAAACCATGAGCGAGGCCGCGCTGATCGCAGCCGTACTCAGCGTTCCCGGATTCATCCAGTTAGCGGAAGCTCGCGGTGGTGGCGGTTTCGGCGGCGGTTTTTATGGGGGTGGCGGCTCCGGTAGCTTTCACGATGATGGCGGGTTTAGTGGGGGCAGTCTTCGCGGAGACGGCGGCGTGGCTGCTCGTGGCCCGGACGGCGGCGCGGTGGCGGTGGGTCCAGACGGCGGCGTGGCTGCCCGTGGCCCGGACGGCGGCGCGGTGGCGGTGGGTCCAGACGGCGGCGTGGCCGCTCGTGGCCCGGACGGCGGCGCGGTGGCGGTGGGTCCAAACGGCGGCGTGGCCGCCCAAGCTTCTTTGGAAGCTTATGGGAATTACTATTACGGTGGGGGCGGTGAATATTATTACGCCGGGGCAACACCGGGAGCAGTGACGGATTTTGCGGTGGGCACTGCGGTAGCTTCGTTATCGGCCGCGGCCACCAGCACGGTCGTGGCCGGTCAGACCTACTACTCGGATAACGGCATCTACTATCAACGCTGCTACCAGGGAGCGGCGGAGGTTTACTGCGTGGTTTCTCCACCCTAGCGAAATCAGCGATACGGGTGACGGCACCAATCGACAGCCCCGCGCGTAGGCGCGGTTGTTGTTTCTCCAATGGAGACCGCAGCAAAATCAAGGCATTATTGATTTAGGCGTTTGCTAGTGGTCAATTTTGGCTGACTATGGCCGGCGAGCCGACGCCCACCACCAATGGGTTGATTGGCGCGCGGGGGTCAAATCGGGCGACCGGAGGCAGATGAGTCAGCATCGCGCCTCCGGTCGTCGTATGGCGGGGATTTAAGGTATCAGGCCACCGGATGCCGCAGTTGCGGATTCGGAATCGGCGGCTTGGCCGAGTAATCGTAGAAGCCCTTGCCGGTCTTGCGGCCCAGATAGCCGAGCTGGACCAGGCGAGTCAGGGTATGCGGCGGAGCCACATGCGGCTGGTGCATATCCTGATAGATGTTCAGCGTCATCGCTTCCACCACGTCCAGCCCGATGTAGTCGGCCAGTTCAAACGGTCCCATCGGGTGTCCAGCGCCAGATTTCATGGCATGGTCGATGTCGGCGATGGTGCCGGTGCCCATTTCCAGCAAGCGGACAGCGCTGAGCATGTAGGGCGTCAACAGGCGGTTGACGATAAATCCGGTGGTATCCTGAACGATGACCGGATCCTTGCCGAGTTTCTTACAAAATTCATCCAGCGTCTTGATGGCTTCATCCGAGGTTTCAAAGGCGTGGATGATCTCGACCAGCTTCATCACTGGAGCCGGATTGAAGAAATGCAGGCCGGCCACCCGGTCGCGCTGCTTGCAAACCGCCATCATCGCCGTCACCGACAGCGTGGAGGTGTTGGTGGTCAGCAGCGCCTGCGGCGACACGATCTTTTCCAACCGCTGGAACAACGCTTTCTTGGTCTCCAGATCCTCGATGATCGACTCGATGATCAGATCGCAATCGGCGACTTCTTCCTCGCTGGTGGTGAAACGCAACAGGCCCAGCGTGGCGTCCTTTTTCTCGGCGGTCATCTTGCCGCGCTCGACCATCTTGCCCAGTGACTTGTCCAGCCCCGCGCGGATCTTGTCAGTCGAACCCGGCGTGGCCTTGACCGCCACTGTCGGGATGCCCGCCTGCGCGCACACCTGCGCCACACCCAAGCCCATCGCGCCACAACCCATGACACCAACTTTCTTGATTTCCATCGCGTATCCTTTTTTTCGTTGCTGCTGTTGACTACTACGGTTTCCGGCGCCCCAACGCGCGCCGGCATAAACAGGATTCAGTATGGATTCCTAGGAGAGTCCGGCTTGTAATGCGCCCGCTCGTGTGGCGCCGACCGAACCAGCCCCACGAACGCGCCTCAACGGTGTTTGAATTCCGGCGCGCGCTTCGTGGCGAACGCCTCCATTCCTTCCTTCTGGTCCTCGGTGGCAAACACCGCATGGAAAGTCCGCCGCTCGAACAACAAGCCCTCGGCCAGCGAGGATTCGTAAGCGCGATTGATGCATTCCTTGGTCATCATCACCGCCGGCAGGGCATAGCCAGCAATGATCTCGGCGGTTTTGACCGCCTCTTCAATCAGGTTGGCGACCGGCACGATCCGACTGACCAAGCCCGCCCGCTCGGCTTCCTCGACATCCATCATCCGACCGGTCAGGCACAGTTCCATGGCTTTGGATTTTCCGATCAGCCGGGTCAGGCGTTGAGTACCACCCGCGCCCGGCAGAATGCCCAGTTTGATTTCCGGCTGGCCGAACTTGGCGGTGTCGGCGGCCAGGATAAAATCGCACATCATCGCCAGCTCACAGCCACCGCCCAGCGCGTAGCCGGCCACCGCCGCGATCACCGGCTTGCGGCACTGACTGGCCCGCTCCCAGTTTCTGGTAATGAAATTGCTCTTGTAGGCATCCATGTACGAGTAGTCCTTCATCCCCTTGATGTCGGCACCGGCGGCGAATACTTTTTCACCGCCGGTCAGGACGATGGCGCGGATGGTTTCGTCTGCCTCAGCCGCATCCAGCGCCTGGCCCAACTCATTCATCAAGTCGTTGGACAGCGCGTTGAAGGCTTTGGGCCGGTTGAGGGTGATCAGGGCCACCGGGCCACGGGTTTCGACCCGGATGTTCTCGTAACTCATGGGGATCCTCCTTTCGGACAGGGAGACTGGGCCGTTTGGATTTTGGCGGAACCGACAGCGGCCGGCTTGCACGGAAACGCTATGCGCGCCGCCAGTTGGCCAGGGCGGCGGATAGTATACGTCAGTCGGAGAAAACAGGGTGAATTGAAAGGGCTTTCGAGGGCGCCGCGCCGACGGGGACGCAGCCGGCGAACAGTGTCGGCGATTGCATTCGCGACTCACCGGCCCGCACGTCCTTGATCTTTAGGACCGCAGAGTCGGCTCGACGGAAAATCTCGTGGAAAGACGCATGAGGAACTCGTTGGTTTTTTCGACGGGCGCTCAGTCCCGCCACCGCCAGTTGCCAACCACGCCCAGCACGCCCAAGCCAAGGAATAACAATAGCGTCAACTCCGGCATGCTCAATCCCAGCAAGGTCCAGTCCACCTTGGCGCACTCGCCGGAACCGGTCAGTACCTCACGCACGGTTTCGCTCAACGGCAACGTTTCCAGTAAGTAATCCAGCCCAGGGCCGCAGCGCGGCGTCTCCTCCGGTGGCAGATGCTGCAACCAGACATGCCGGGTGGCAATGCCCACGCCGACAGCGGCGACCAACCCCAGCAGGGTTCCATACGCCCGCGCGCCCCAGCCGTTCGGGTGATGCACGGTCGCCAGTAAAAACACCAATCCCAGGCCCAACAAGACCAGCCGCTGGAAAATGCACAGCGGGCATGGTTCCAACCCCAGGTAAAACTGCGCGTAGTAGGCAAACCCCAATCCTCCCACGCACCCCAGAAAACACCCACCATTCAGCAACCGACGCCAGTTCTGTCCAATTTGCGTGAGACTGGCAACGGTATTCCTCCAGGAATCCTGCATGGTCGTCGATACCCTGAAATTAAGTGAGATTAAAGTTTTTTTGGATAGGCATCGCCCAACTGCCGCATCTGCCGCTCGATCCAGCGCTGGCGCTTGAGCACGTAGGCCGAGGGCCGATCCACCCGATAGCGCAGCGGATTGGGCAACACCGCCGCTAACCGCGCCGCCTCGTCGGTGGTCAGATGGGCGGCTGGCTTGTGAAAAAATCGCTGGCTGGCCGCTTCCACCCCAAAGGTATATTCACCAAACTCGGCGATGTTCAGATAGACCTCCAGAATCCGCTGCTTGGACCATAGCAACTCCAGCAGCAGGGTAAACCAGACTTCCAGTCCCTTGCGGATGAAACTGCGTCCCGGCCACAGAAACAGGTTCTTGGCCACCTGCTGGCTCAAGGTACTGGCCCCACGCAAGGGTTTACCCTCGTCCTGATCCTCCAAGGCCTCCCGCATTTCCACAAAATCGAAACCAAAATGATCGGGAAAGCGCTGATCCTCGGCGGCGATCACCGCCAGCGCCGCGTGAGGCGAAATCGCCGTCATCGGCGTCCAGTCATAACGAAACCGCGCGCGCTCACCGGCCCATAGCGCGCTCAACCAGCCCTGAACGATGAAACTGGAAGCCGGCGGCGGCACCCAGCGCAGGAGTAACACCAGCGCCACGGTTCCCACCACGAACGCCCGCGTCGCAATCCACACTCCACGGCCAATCCGGGACAGCCACCGTCGTTTCGTCGGTGGCAAGCGGTTGGCAACGGTTCGCAGTCGCCCGACCCAGCCACGCAACCGCAGCCACGGCCTCAGAAAATACTCCATGCTACTCCCGCCGCCATGGTTTCGCCCAGTTCCTCGCAGTGTCGCAGAATCTCGGCGGTCAGTTCGCCCCGCGCGATGACCGGCTCGCATACCGGTTTGAGTGGATAGCCACGGGCGATGCGCTCAATGCTGGCCAGCGCCCCACGCCCATCATTACCGGCGCTGATGAACACCGCGTAGGGCAAGCCGTCCACCTTACCTTGCGCCGGATAATAGGTACGATCCAGAAAGTTCTTCAACGCTCCCGACATATAGCCGAAATTCTCCGGGGTGCCCAACAACAAGCCGTGCGCCCACAACAGATCATCCAAGCCGGCACGCAGCGCCAGCTTCAGCCGCGTTTCGACCTCGGGCGCGCGGCGCGCGCCGCGCAACACCGCCCGCGCCATGGTTCGAGTATGGCCGGTTTGGGAGTGATAGACGATCAGCAGATGCCGGGTGGAATTCATGAGGAAGGCGAAAGGCGAAAGGCGACGCTGACCAGCCTTTCAATCCCTTTGGTCTTGAGTCCGGGACGTTCGATTTTGTGGTTTTGCGGTTTCGCCCTTACTTGCCGCGCCTCGGGATTTTCGCTATGGTGACCGGTCTTTTTACCAGATCAGCGAGGATTTATGTCGAAAGAAGACCACATCGAGATGGAGGGCACCGTGGTGGATACCCTGCCCAACACCATGTTCAGGGTAAAGCTGGAAAATGGTCACGTGATCACGGCGCATATCTCCGGTCGGATGCGCAAGAATTACATCCGCATCCTGACCGGCGACAAGGTGAAAGTGGAATTAACTCCCTACGATCTTAGCAAGGGCCGCATCACCTATCGTGGGCGCTGAATCCAGCATCCACTCCGGCCATGATTTCCCCTTCGGCGTGGCAGCCAGCGGCTGTATGCCGCCGCCGACCCCACCCCTCAGCCCGTTTCAGGGCACCGCCTCCTCCTCGGCGATTTCCACTTGCAGATCGCCGTTGCGCGCGGTGACGCTCACATGCCCGCCATTCATCAGCCGACCGAATAACAGTTCCTCGGCCAGACGACGCTTGATGTTTTCCTGAATCAGCCGCGCCATCGGTCGCGCGCCCATCCGAGGATCGTAGCCGCGCTGGGCCAGCCATTGCCGCCCTTCCTCGTCCACCTCCAGCGTGACCTTTTTCGGCTCCAGTTGCGCTTCCAGTTCGATCAGGAACTTGTCCACCACCTGGGCGATGGTCGTTGGCGTCAGCGCCTTGAACTGCACGATGGCGTCGAGCCGGTTGCGGAATTCCGGCGTGAACATCCGCTTGATCACCTCCAGGCTGTCGCTGCTGTGATCCTGCGTGGTGAAGCCGATGGACGCCCGGTCCATCTGCTCGGCGCCGGCGTTGGTGGTCATCACCAGAATAACGTTGCGGAAGTCCGCCTTGCGGCCGTTGTTGTCGGTCAACGTGCCGTGGTCCATCACCTGGAGCAGCAGGTTGAACACGTCTGGATGCGCCTTCTCGATCTCGTCCAGCAGCAACACCGCGTGTGGATGCTTCAAGACAGCGTCGGTCATCAACCCACCCTGATCGAAGCCGACATAGCCCGGCGGCGCCCCGATCAATCGCGATACCGTGTGCCGCTCCATGTATTCGGACATGTCGAAGCGAATCAACTCGATGCCCATGATCCGGGCCAGTTGCCGGGTCACCTCGGTCTTGCCCACGCCGGTCGGGCCGGCGAACAGGAAATTGCCGATGGGTTTCTGTTCATTACCCAGGCCGGCGCGCGCCATCTTGATGGCGGTGGCCAGATTCTCGATTGCTTCGTCCTGGCCGAAGACCACCAGTTTCAGATCGCGGTCCAGGTTGCGCAACACATCCTTGTCCGACGACGACACCGTTTTGGGCGGAATGCGAGCCATCTTGGCAATGATGGTTTCGATGTCGGCGACGTTGATCACCTTCTTGCGCTTGGCCACCGGCAGCAAGCGCTGACTGGCGCCAGCCTCATCGATGACATCAATCGCCTTGTCCGGCAGGTGACGGTCGTTGATGTAGCGCGCCGACAGTTCCACCGCCACGCGCAATGCCTTATCGGCGTACTTGACGTCGTGATGTTCCTCGAATCGGGTCTTCAACCCCTTGAGAATCTGGTAGCTCTCCTCGATCGATGGTTCGACCACGTCGATCTTCTGAAAACGCCGCGCCAGCGCCCGATCCTTTTCGAAGATGCCGCGATATTCCTGATAGGTCGTCGAACCGATGCATTTCATTTCGCCCGAAGCCAGCATCGGCTTGATCAGATTCGAGGCGTCCATTACCCCACCGGAGGCCGCGCCGGCGCCGATAATGGTGTGAATCTCGTCGATGAACAAAATGGCGTTGCGCTCCTTGCGCAATTGCGCCAGCACCGATTTCAACCGCTTCTCGAAATCGCCGCGATACTTGGTGCCGGCCACCAACGCGCCCAAATCCAGCGCGTACATGGTGGCGTTGCGCAATACCTCCGGCACCTCGCCATCCACGATCATCTTGGCCAATCCCTCGGCGATGGCAGTCTTGCCAACACCGGCCTCGCCCACGAATAGCGGGTTATTCTTGCGCCGCCGACAGAGAATCTGAATGGTGCGCTCGATCTCCTCGCGCCGGCCGATCAGCGGATCGATGCGTCCCTGCCGCGCCAGTTCGTTGAGGTTGCTGGCGAAATTTTCCAGCGGCTTGGCGCTCTGTTGCTCGGCGGGTTCCTCGGTGGGGGGAGCCGAGGCATCCTGCTGTTCCTCGGCGATCTTGGAGATACCGTGCGAAATGTAGTTCACGACATCCAGCCGGCTGATCTCCTGCTGTTTGAGCAGATACACCGCCTGCGATTCCTGTTCGCCGAACAGGGCGACCAAGACGTTGGCACCGGTCACTTCTCGGTTGCCGGAGGATTGCACATGCAGCACCGCTCGCTGCAACACGCGCTGAAACCCCAGGGTCGGCTGCGTTTCGCGCGGGTCATCCGGTCGTAGGATCGGCGTGTTGTCGCGGATAAACGTCTGCAAATCGCGCTTCAGCCGGTCCAGATGAGCGCCACAGGCCCGCAGCACCTCCGCCGCCGCTGGATTATCCAGCAAGGCCAGCAGCAGATGCTCGATGGTCATGAATTCGTGGCGCCGGTCCCGCGCCTCGCGGAACGCGAGATTGATGGAAAATTCCAGATCCTTGCTCAACATACGCGCACCTCGAATCGCGCTCGGTGGTTTTGAAAGTCAATCCTCTTCCATGATGCACAGCAACGGATGCTGGTGGCGACGGGAAAACTCGGTCACCTGCGCCACTTTGGTTTCCGCGATATCGTGAGTATAGACCCCGCACACGCCCCGACCACGGGTGTGGACATGTAGCATGATCTGGGTCGCCTGCTCCCGGCCCATCCCGAAAAAGTGTTCCAGAATACCCACCACGAAGTCCATCGGGGTGTAATCGTCGTTCAGCAGGATCACCTTGAATAGTGGAGGCTGCTTGAGTTCCGGCTTGGCCGGTTCGACGAGGAGACCACGATCTTGATCGGATGACGACGATGAGTGTTCCGTGCTCATGGCGTTGCTTGGGCGTCCGCGCAAAGGGTGTTGACAGGGATTGAGCGCCCAGAAACGACGCGCTCGGTCGGTATCGTTTCACTTAGATAATACGCGCCCCGCAAGTTTCCTCAAGGGCGGACGGAATGGAAAAAAACTCACCGAGAGCGGCCGCGCCGTTGGTTCCATATCCCTCTACGCAACCCCCGCATCCCGAGCCTGCGCATCGGCGTGATAGGACGAACGCACCAGCGGGGCGGAGGCGACATGAGTAAACCCCATGGCTTCCCCCAATTCGCGCAGGTGCGCGAATTCCTCCGGCGGCGCGTAGCGGTCCACCGGCAGGTGATGAACGCTGGGCTGCAAATACTGGCCGAGCGTCAGCATCTCCACGTCGTGGGCGCGCAGATCGCGCATGACCGCCGCAATTTCCGCTGTGGTCTCTCCCAGCCCCAACATCAATCCCGATTTGGTCGGAACGCGCGGCCGCCGTTCCTTGAAACGCTTCAGCAAGGTCAGCGAATATTGGTAATCCGCGCCGGGCCGGGATTGGCGATACAGGCGCGGCACGGTTTCCAGGTTATGGTTGAACACATCCGGCGGCTCCCGTTCCAGAATCTCCAGCGCCAGGTCCATCCGACCACGAAAGTCGGGTACCAGGATTTCGATGACAATGCCAGGCCGCGCGGCGCGCACCGCCCGGATACAAGCGGCGAAATGAGCCGCGCCGCCGTCGCGCAAATCGTCGCGGTCCACCGAGGTGACAACGACATACTTCAAACCCATCGCCGCCACGGTGCGGGCCAGATTTGCCGGTTCTTCAGTATCCAGCGGATTGGGTCGACCGTGGCCCACGTCGCAGAATGGGCAACGCCGGGTGCAGATGGCGCCCATGATCATGAAAGTGGCGGTGCCGTGGCCGAAGCATTCACCCAAGTTGGGGCAACTGGCCTCCTCGCAGACCGTATGCAGACGGTTGTCGCGCAGAATCTGCTTCAACCGCAGCACCTCCGGCGTACCGGGAAACGGGGCGCGAATCCAGGCCGGTTTGCGCAAGCGTTGTTGGGGATCGGTGGGCGTGACCTTCACCGGAATGCGGGCGACCTTGTCCGCGCCACGCAGCTTCTGGCCTGGTTGGGAAGCGGTTTCTGGCGGCGTGGCCGGGGGGTCGGCAACAGGGGAATCGGACATCGGCGGTTCCTGGTTGGGGCAGTGGCGAAGCACCCAATGAGACAATGGATGATGCCGTGAAATTCATCCCAGTGTTGGGGCGCGGAGATCAGGGTGGAACAGGTAAGCCCTCGGCTTCGTTGAAGCGACTGTAGCCAAGTTGGCGGCCTAGATTGCGCAACAGTTCTCCGGCGGCAGTGTCCAGGTCAAGAGGAATGCCGAGATCGCGCAACTGAGTCACCCGCAAACCGGGATAGCCGCAAGGATTGATGCGGGCGAAAGGTTCCAAATCCATATCCACGTTGAGACTTAGACCGTGGTAGGAGCGGCCCTGGCGCAGACGCAGCCCCAACGAAGCGACCTTGGCGTCCCCGACGTACACACCGGGCGCATTGGGTCGGGCGTGGGCCGCGACGCCATGGGCGGCAAGCAGGGTGATCACCGACCGCTCCAACACCGTCACCAATCCGCGCACGCTGAGACCTAGCCGCCGCACATCCAACAGGCAATACACCACGGCCTGGCCCGGCCCGTGATAGGTAACTTGACCGCCGCGATCCACCTGGATGACGGGAATGTTGCCGGGCGCCAGCAGATGCTCCGCCTTGCCAGCCAGACCTTGGGTAAACACTGGCGGATGTTCCACCGACCATAGTTCGTCCAGCATGTCGGCGGTGCGGGCCTCGGTGAACGCCCGCATGGCGGCAAACACCGGGTCATATTCACGGCGGCCCAGACGACGGAACAACAGCGGTTCGGGATGCGGGACGGGAGCGGTCATGCTCCGAACTACAACACCAGCTTGATGCGCGGATGGCCGCTGAGGTCCTGGTAAATGGCGTCCAGTTGCGCGCGGTCGCGAGCATTCACCGTCACCGTCACCGATTGGTAACGCCCGGCGCGGCTGTCTCGCACCCGTACCCGCTTCTCGTCCAGATCGGGCGCGCGGCGGCGCACCAGTTCCATCACCAGCGTTTGGAATCCGGGGTCACCAACCCCCATGACCTTGATGGGAAAATCGCAGGGAAATCGCAACAGCGATTCATCGTTCACGGCGATGGCCTTGGTGATTCCGCTTTCAATGGAACAGGGAATGGAAAAACAGCAGGATGGTATCGATCATCCGCCCGAACCAGCCGCTCTCCGGCACGTCCTTCAGCGCCACCAGCGGAGTTTTGCTCACTTCCTGATCGCCCAGCTTGACCACGATCTCGCCCAACGGCTGATCCTTCTGCACCGGCGCGATGATGGTCGGTTGTACCGTGGTCGTGGTGCTGACCTGCGCGGCCTGACCCTTGGGCACGGTGACGTACAGAGGGTGAACCACGCCCAGCGGTAATTCGTTTTCCCGCCCTTTCCAAATGCGGGTCGTCACGACCGGTGTGTCGGCGTCGTGCAGCTTGCGGCTTTCGAAGAAACTGAAACCGTAGTTGAGCAATGTCTGGCTGGCTTGAACCCGTTCTTTCTCCTTTTGGGCGCCCAGCACCACGCTAATCAGCCGGGTATCGTTGCGTTTGGCCGAAGACACCAGACAGTAACCCGCCGATTCGGTATGACCGGTCTTGACCCCGTCCACCGAGGGATCGGTCAGCAGCAAGCGGTTGCGGTTGTGTTGCTCGATGTTGTTGTACTTGAAGCTACGCTCCGCGTAGCGGGGATACTGATCGGGAAAGTCACGGATCAATGCGCGCGTCAGAATGGCGATATCGTGGGCGGACATGTAGTGGTTGGGATCGGGCATGCCCGGCGCGTTGGTGAAATGACTGTTCTTCATTCCCAACCGCTCCGCCTCCTGGTTCATCAGCTTGACGAAGGTTTCCTCGGAACCCGCCACATGTTCGGCCAGCGCCACGGTGGCGTCATTGCCGGATTGCACCACCATGCCCTTCAGCAGATCGTCGACCGACACCTGCGTTCCGAGCTTGACGAACATCTTGGAACCGGATGTGCGCCAGGCCTTTTCGCTGATGGTGACCTGATCGTTTAGATGAATCTTTCCCGATTTCAGCGCCTTATAGATAACGTATCCGGTCATCAGCTTGGTGATGCTCGCCGGTTCCATCCGTTCGTCGCTCTTCATTTCCGCCAAAACATTGCCGCTCTGGTGATCCATCAGGATATAGCCGCGCACCGGCAACGGCGACAGCGGTGGGATGGGTTCAGCTTGGGCGGCGGTCCAGCTCAGCGCCAACAGCGTGAAGACGAGAAACGGCACCAACGAAGTGCGGACTACAGTTGAATACGGCATGTCGCGACGATCTTCCGGGGTAGCAAACTCATTAACGGGGGATTCTAACGAGAAATCCGCTCCAATAACAAACGGCCAAACCCTCCGTTCCTCGATGGGGGAATGACGTTATCCCCCACGACGGTGGTGGAACGAGGACCCGACAAAAACCATCATAAATGGATAATCTTTACAAATGCTCTACACGATAGAGACGCCGCGTCGCAAAAACCGGGGATACGGCCGGGATAGTCGGGGTACGACTAGACTCGGCTGGCTGACGATTTTGGACAGAGGGAATGTGATGCCAGCCTGCAGGGCGGGGCGCACCTTGATCCGATCCACCCGTGGGACCTCGATTGCGCGAGAGCGATTTTTAAACCATCGCTGGATCAATCCACGATGCCGCGCGACCGATTGAGCTTCAGGCTGGCCAATCGGACCGTCGCCGGTTTGGACTCACTGGCCTGGCGCGGTGGCATTGGTTTGCTCGCCCGATTGGCGTTGGCGGCTGGAACCGCTGGTTTAGCCAATGATCCCCGACCTGGCGCGGCCGCCGGCGAATGCGCGCTGGCGCGTCCCGAACCGCGATCCTCCTCGACCTTGGCCGGTTTCACACCCACCGTTTTCGCGGCTGCCTTCGGCATGCCGCGCTCTACATCGGCCAGCGCCAGCCGCACCGGCGGCTTCATCCCCGCTTTCGGCGCGTTGCGCTCCTCCGCCAGCACTGGCTTGACGCTCGCGGCCCTTGCCGCCGTTCTCGGCGCGTCGCGCTCCACGTCGGCCAGCGCCAACCGAACCGGCGCTTTCGCTGGCGCGGACGAGATGCTCCGCGCGGTTGCCCGCGCCAGTGGCGCCGGCGTCCTAACCGGGGCAGGGTTCTGTTCCACCTCCGCCCGCGCCAACCGCGCCGGCGGCAGGCCTGGCGCCCGCACCGAAGGCCGAATGGGCGCGGCCTGGGCAAATTCAATCTCGGCGGTCTCCATCGGTTTCGCCCGCGCCGCGCGACTGGCCAGTTGTTCCCGTTGCTCGGCGCGGTACGCCGCCAGCTTCGGCAAAAACTGATACGGCTCCAAAGCGGCGACCTCCACCGAAGCGGTACCATGCTCCAGCATTCCCAGCCGATCAGCGGCGGCGTAGGACAAATCGATGAGCCGCGTACCGACGAAGGGCCCACGGTCGGTGACTTTCACCACGGTGCTGCGGCCATTGTCCAAATTGGTCACGCGCACATAGGTGGGCAACGGCAAGCTCTTGTGGGCGGCGGTCAGTTCGAACATGTTGAAGAGTGGACCGCTGGAAGTCTTGCGCCCATGAAATTCCCAACCATACCAGGAGGCGACGCCCCGTTCCCGATAGCCAGCGCTGGTCTCCTTGACCCGGTAGCGTCGGCCGAACACCATATAGGTGTCGGCATTGCCGGTGCGACTGGGCGGTTCGACCCGAGGCACGAGCTCATCGCCAGTCGCCGCGGCGTCCGCGAGCGGACTCGCTGGCCGTTGGCTGTCGGGAACGGTGCTACAGCCGGCCAGCGCGCCCGCCAATGACACCCAAACCAAGGTATGGCTCCAAGAAGATTTGGCCATGAAATTTCTCCCTGCCACCGGGGACGCGCGGGGAACACGTCCGAACAGTGCGGTTCTTGTGGATTTTCAGAATGACTCAATCGGTGCGAGTCATGCGTTCCGGCACGGGGGCGCCGGCATAAGGCCGCTCATGACGCTCGCGGATTTCCTGGCCCAGTTGGTACACCGCCATGGCGTACAACGGGCTATGGTTATAGCGGGTGATGACGTAGAAATTGTCGAACCCCAACCAATACTCCGGTCCTTCCCGTCCTTGCAGTTCCAGCAACATCGCCGTCTGGCCGCCGCCGACCGGTTCCCGAGGCACAACGCCTTGAGCTTGCAGGCTGGCAACGCTGTACTGGGGCCGATCCAGTTTGCGGCTGACCAGCGCCGGCCAGGCCGCGCCATTGACCTGAACCGGGACGGCGACCGGTTCGCCGGTGCGCCAACCATGCTGTTGAAAGTAGTTCGCCACGCTACCGATGGCGTCGCGGGGATTGCGCCATAGGTCGCGGTGACCATCGCCGTCGAAGTCGATCGCGTAGGAGCGGAAGCTGCCCGGCATGAACTGGCCATAGCCCATCGCCCCCGCGTAGGAACCGCGCACGGAGAGTGGATCGATGCCTTCCGCGCGAGTCAGCAACAGAAAATTCTCCAACTCCTTGCGAAAATAATCCGCCCGCCGGGGATAGTCGAAAGCTAGGGTGGACAAAGCTTCCAACACCCGGTATTTGCCCATGTTGCCGCCGTACTGGGTTTCCACGCCAATGATGGCGACCACGATTTCCGGTGGCACGCCATGGACCTGTTCGGCCCGGGCCAGCGCTGCCTCGTTGGTCCGCCAAAATTCCACCCCGCCCTGGATCCGCTTGGGATTGACGAAAATCGTCCGGTAGGCGTACCAGGGTTTAGCCTCGGCCGGTCGGGACATGGCGGCAATGATTTCCGGCTTGGCGTAGGCGCGGCTGAACACCGCCTGCAAGCTGGCGGCTTTGAAACCGTGCCGGGCGGCCATCTCGCGAATGAAGGCTTGGACATCGGCCCGCCGGGCCAGGGGCTGACCAGCGTTGGCGCCGGATGGCGGCGTCTCGGTCGCGGGGCCGGTGGGCGTGGTGGGGAGATTGTCAAGGTCCGGCGTCGGGCGAACCGGAGTCGGTGGCGCGCAGGCGCTCAATAGCAGGGCGACACTGAGTAGCAGATAGAGTCTGTTCACTCGTTCGTCTCGTCGTGGGCCAGGAGGTCGATCATGGCGTCAGGGTTCGGCGGTGGGTATAGATGCTCATCAGGATACCGAAGCCCGCCATGAGCGTCACCAGGGAGGTTCCACCATAGCTGAACAGCGGCAGCGGCAGACCCACCACCGGCAGCAGGCCAGATACCATGCCGGAATTCACAAAAGCATAGAGGAAAAAAATTAAAATGAGACTACCGGCCAGCAAGCGAGTGTAAGTATCGGGCGCGCGACTGGCCATGTACAGGCCACGAGCGATGACGAAAAAGTACAGAATCAGCAGCAAACAGGCGCCAACCAGGCCGAACTCCTCCGAAAACGCGGCGAAAATGAAATCGGTCGAGCCTTCCGGCAAGAAATCCAGATGCGACTGCGTGCCGTTCAGCCAACCCTTGCCGTAGATACCGCCGGAGCCGATGGCGATCTTGGATTGGATGATGTGGTACCCCGTCCCCAGCGGATCGCTTTCCGGATTCAGGAAGGTCAATACCCGCTGGCGCTGGTAGTCGTGCATGACATAGATCCAGAACAGCGGAATCACCGCGGCCAGTACGCCGGCCAGGCCCAGCAGCAGCCACCAGCTCAGACCGGCCAGGAACAGGGAAAACGCGCCGGCGCAGCCCACCACCAGGGCCGTGCCCAGATCCGGTTGCTCGGCGATCAGAATGAACGGGATCGCGGTCACCAGCGCCCCGCCGAGTAGATGGTGCCAGCGTGGCGGCAAGGGTTTGTCCGCGAAGAACCAGGCCATCATCATCGGTACGGCGAGTTTCATGATCTCCGAGGGCTGAAACCGCACCACCCCTAGATCCAACCAACGCCGCGCGCCCTTGGAGATGTCGCCGGCAACCATGACCGCCAGCAGCAACAGCACGCCAACCAGATAAATCCACGGCGACCAGAACCGAAAGTGGCGCGGCGGCAGTTGCGCCAACGTCAGCATGATGGCGAACCCCAGACCCAGCCGGATGGCCTGGCCAATCACCAGGCTGAGATCGCGCTGGCCGGCGCTGTAGAGCATCATCAGCCCCAGACCCGATACCGCCAGCAACCCCACCAGCAATAACGGATCGAGATAGAGCAGATTGAGAAACTTGCCATTGGCCTCCTCCACACGGTCGTCCGTCAGCAGCAGTACGCCGAGCCGGGCCGGCGTGGATTCCCGATTAATCCCCACGCGACTGACCATCCTGCGCTGGTTGAACATCAGTGGTAATCGAATCGTCGTATTTGTTCAGCAACCAGGCGTCCATGACCTTGCGGGCCAGTGGCGCGGCGGTGGCGCTGCCGCCGCCGCCGTGCTCGGCGATCACCGCCACGGCGATACGCGGGTCCTCGACCGGGGCGAAGGCAATGAACAACGCATGATCCAGCAGATGCTTGGCCAGGCGCTTGGCGTTGTATTTTTCGCTCTGGCCCAAGGTGAACACCTGGGCGGTGCCGGTCTTGCCCGCGATCCGATACTTGGCGCCCGCGCCAATCTTGTGCGCGGTGCCGCCCTCGACCACGTGAATCATGCCCGTAATCACCGCGTCCCAGAACCGGGGATTCTTGACCGTGACCGGTGGCAACGGTCGCGGCGGTTCCAGCGTCTTGGTTCGGGTGCTGGGATCTTCGGTGGCATATAGCACCCGCGGTTTGAAATTTTTGCCCTGCTGGGAAATGACGGCGGCGGCGTGAGCCAGTTGCAGCGGCGTGGCCAGAAAATAACCCTGGCCGATGCCAGCGCTGAGACTATCGCCGCCGAACCACGGTTGTTTGTGCACCTTGCGTTTCCACTCGTCGGACGGCAACAGCGCCCCTTTTTCGCCGGGCAAATCCACGCCGGTTGGCCGTCCCATGCTGAACCGGTCCAGAAACTCATGCATGTGGTCGATGCCCAGATTCAGCGCCAGGTTGTAAAAGTACACGTCGCAGGATTGGGCGATGGCGCGATCCATGCTCACGCTGCCGTGCCCCCCTCGTTTCCAGTCGCGAAAACGGTGGCTCGAACCCGGCAGCCGATAGAATCCCGGACAGAATACCCCGCTGTTGCGGTTGACGACCCCGTACTCCAGCCCGGCCAACGCCATCAGTGGCTTGATGGTGGAGCCGGGCGGGTAAACCCCCCGCAGGGCGCGGTTGAGCAACGGCTTGTCCTTGGACGTGTTCAGCGCGCGATAGGAGGCGAAATCGATGCCGTTGACGAAGGGGTTGGGATCGTAGACCGGTTGGCTGGCCAAGGCCAGAATTTCGCCGTTGCGGGGATCGATGGCGACGATGGCGCCGTTATGGCCTTCCAGCGCTTTTTCCGCGACCGCCTGCAAACGGATGTCGATGGAGAGATAGACATTCTGACCGGGTGTCGGCGGGGTGCGACTGAGCACCCGCAAGGGTCGACCATCGGCGTTGGTCTCGACCTCCCGCCAGCCGGTGCGCCCGCGCAGCACGTCCTCGTAGGAGCGTTCCACGCCGGTTTTGCCGATGTGGGTGCTACCGCTGTACTGACCCGGATCAAGCTTGGTCATCTCGGTTTCATCGATGCGGCCCACATAGCCGATGGCGTGAACACCCAGCGATCCCAGCGGGTAGCGGCGAGTCAAGTCGGCCTTGATGTCCACGCCCGGCAGCCGGTACAGATCAATCGCCAGTCGGGCGATCTCCTCATCGGTCAGCCGGAACCGTAGCGGTACGGCGGTGTAGGGTGGCGCGCGGCGCGCCAGCTTGCGATAACGCTCGATGTCGGCGTCACTGAGTTCGATGCGCTGGCGTAATGCCGCCAGGGTAGCGTCCAAATCCTGGACCTGCTCGCGAGTGATCTCCAGGTGATAGGACGCGAGATTATCGGCCAGCAGCACGCCGTTACGGTCGAAGATGAAACCACGGGTTGGCGGAAGTGGCTGCAGGCGAATGCGGTTGCCATCGGCCAGCAGGGTAAACCGCTCGTGGTTGAGCACCTGCAAATACACCAACCGGCTGGTGACCGCCAGAAAGCCCAGCAAAACCGCGAGCAGCGCGAACAGCGCGCGCCGGAAGAACAGTTCGCTTTCCGCGGTATTGTCCTTTTGCCGGGTCCGCAATTCGTCGGTGGGGGGCTTGGCGAACGGACGCCAGAGGTTCATGGTCGAGAGTCGAAAGGAAGGATCAGGTCACTTGGAAATACCGGCGCGCGTCGCGCAGGATCACGAACAACAGCGGCCAGGCCATCATACCGCCCACCGCCGGCGCCAGGTACCACCAATCGCGCGGCGGATAACCGATTACACCGCTGATCCAGAACACCAGGAATTGCTCGACCAGCAAAAATACCAGCACGCTGAGCGCCTGCCGCCAGGGCGGGAACACCCGAATACGCCGGTGGGTCTGCACGGTCAGATAGGCCAGGGCCGCGAACGCCAGGGCGTGCTGGCCCAGCAGCGCGCCGCGCCCCACGTCCACCAGCAGCCCCACCAGCCAACTCGTGCCGATCCCGAATCGGTACGGCAACGCCAGACACCAGTAGATCAACACCATCGCCACCCAGTCCGGACGAAAGCGATCCAGTCCGCCCGGCAATGGGACGCTGGCCGCCACGAAGGCCAACAGGAAACTGAAGGCGATGACCCAGCCCCCGGTGGGGCGCACCGCGATCATGGCGAGATCGGCGCGGGCGCGGCGCGGGCTGGCCCTGGAACACCAGGTTCCGGGGCATCTGGCGCATTCTCCAACAGCAACACTTCCCGAATGCGGTCCAGTTGCGCAACCGGCTTGGCCACAATGTGGGCGAAGGGACTGCCGGGGTCGAATTCCACCTTGGTGACGGTTCCGACCGGATAACCACGCGGAAACCGCCCACCCATGCCGGAGGTGACCAGCAGATCGCCGACTTTCACATCCTCATTGTTGGGAATATGCGGCAGTTCCAGTTCCTGGAAGTTGCCAGTGCCCAGCGCCAGGGTGCGCGCCCCCGTGCGGTTGATCTGGATCGGCAGGGCATGGTTGGGATCGGTGATCAGGATTGCGGTGGCGGTGAAGGGATCCACCCGAATGATCTGGCCGATGACGCCTTGTTGATCGAGCGCTGGTTGACCAACGTAGACACCGTGCTGGCGTCCTCGATTGAGCAGGATGTGGTGTCGGTACGGATCGAAGTCCACCGCCAGCAGTTCGGCGACCAACACGCGCTCCGGGGTGTTGACCGCCGATTCCAGCAGGGAACGCAACCGGCGGTTTTCCGCTTCCAACGTCGTCAGTTTCTGCAACTGAACGTTGAGAAACAGTTGCTTCTCGCGCAGGCGGGCGTTTTCTTCCAGCAGCGCGGCGCGGCCAGCAAGATTCTCGCTCAGCCAGCTTTGGAAGTCGGTGGGCAACCGCGCCAGGTAATGCACGGGATAGATGGCGGTCGCCAAGACATCGCGCGCGCCATCCAGCGCATGGTAGCGGTGATCCACCGTCATCAGCACAATGGACAACGCGACCCATAGTCCAAGCTGAAGGGTGGCCTGGGGGCTGACCTTGAACAAATCTTGGATGCGCCGACTCGGTTTAAGGACGGCCACCGCTTATTCGATGGCGAAGGCGTCAATCGCGCGCTCGTCCTTGGCGATCAGCTCCAGAACCCGACCGCCGCCACGCGCCACGCAAGTCAGCGGATCCTCGGCAAGAACCACGTTCAACCCCGTCTCTTCCATGATCAACTTGTCGATGTCGCGCATTAAAGCGCCGCCGCCGGTGAGGACGATGCCGCGTTCGGCCACATCGGCGGCCAGTTCTGGCGGAGTCGCCTCCAACGCCATTTTCACGGCGCTGACGATCCCCGACAGCGGCTCCTGCAAGGCTTCCAGGATTTCGTTGCTGTTGAGGGTGAAACTGCGCGGCACGCCCTCGGCCAGATTGCGGCCCTTGATCTCGATCTCGCGCACCTCGTTCGTCGGATAGGCGCTACCGATTTCGTGCTTGATCCGTTCGGCGGTGGGCTCGCCGATCAACACCCCGAAGTTGCGGCGCACGTAGTTGATGATCGCCTCGTCGAAACGGTCACCGCCGATGCGCACCGCGCCGGCGTAGACGATGCCGTTGAGCGAGATCACCGCGACTTCCGAGGTGCCGCCGCCAATATCCAGCACCATCGCCCCACGCGCTTCCTCGACCGGGATGCCGGCGCCGATGGCCGCCGCCATCGGTTCGGGGATCAGGTACACCACGCGGGCGCCGGCGCCCATCGCCGATTCGCGAATCGCCCGCCGTTCCACCTGGGTCGAACCGCAGGGCACGCTGATCAACACCCGCGGACTGGGATTGAAGAATTTGCGGGCGTGGACCTTGCGGATGAAATGCTGGAGCATCTTCTCGGTGACGGTGAAGTCGGCGATCACGCCGTCCTTCATCGGCCGAATGGTGGACAGGTTATTGGGCGTGCGGCCCAACATCCGCTTGGCGTCGGTGCCCACCGCCGCGATCGTGCGAATGCCACGCACCGGATCCTGATTGATGGCGACCACCGAGGGTTCATTGAGGACGATGCCGCCGCCCCGGACGTAAATCAGCGTGTTAGCGGTCCCCAGATCGATGGAGAGATCGTTGGAAAACTTGCCGCGCAACCATTTGAACATGTTGTCGAAAGTACCGGGTTATCAAAAGCGATCAATGCTAGCAAGCAGGGCCGTTAGGAGCAAGCCAGCGAAATGTGTTAGGTTATGTATCTTGTCACGCAGTCAGGAGAGTTGACCCAATGTCCCTGGGACCCGCCGAAGTCGCCAAAATCGCCCATCTGGCGCGGCTGGCCATCCGCGAGCAGGATGCGCCAGCCTATGCCCGCAATCTGTCGGCCATTCTGGATCTGGTGGCGCAGATGAACGCCGTGGACACCACCGGCGTCACGCCGATGGCCCATCCGCTCGACATGGCGCAGCGCCTGCGCGCCGACGAAGTCGCCGAGCCCAACCAGCGCGAGCATTTCCAAGCCATCGCTCCCCAGATCGAGGCCGGGTTGTATCTGGTACCCAAGGTCATCGAATGAACCTGCGTTCCCCCGCCGCCATGCACGAGAAAACCATTGCTCAACTCAGCGCCGGTCTCGCCGCCGGCGCATTCAGCAGCGAAGAACTGACCCGCCTTTTTCTGGCGCGTATCGAACAATTCAATCCGGGGCTGAACGCCTTTATCACGGTCACCGCCGAATCCGCGCTGGCGCAAGCCCGGGCCGCCGACGCCCGCCGTCAGCGCGGTGAAGCGGGACCGTTGACCGGCGTGCCCATCGCCCACAAGGACATTTTCTGCACCAACGGCGTGCGCACCTCCTGTGGCTCGCGGATGCTGGACCGGTTCATCGCGCCCTACGACGCCACGGTGGTCGAAAAGTTGAACGCGGCTGGCGCGGTGATGCTGGGCAAGACCAACATGGACGAATTCGCCATGGGCTCGTCCAACGAAACCAGTTTCCACGGCCCGGCGCGCAATCCCTGGGATTTGGACGCCGTACCTGGCGGCTCCTCGGGCGGCTCGGCGGCGGCCGTGGCCGCGCGGCTGGCGCCCGGCGCGACCGGAACCGATACCGGCGGCTCGATCCGCCAGCCGGCGGCGTTATGTGGGATCACCGGCATCAAACCCACCTACGGTCGGGTGTCGCGCTGGGGCATGATCGCCTACGCCTCCAGCCTCGATCAGGGCGGACCGATAGCGCGCACCGCCGAGGACTGCGCGCTGCTGCTGTGCGCGATGGCGGGGTTCGACCCGCGCGACTCCACCTGCGTGGATCGTCCGGTACCCAATTACGTCGCCCTGCTCGACCCACCGTTGACTGGATTGAAAATCGGCCTGCCGAGGGAGTATTTCGGCGCGGGACTGGACAACCAGGTCGCTCGCGTGGTGGAGGACGCCATTGCCGCCTACCGCGCGCTGGGCGCGGAAATCGTGGAAATCAGCTTGCCTAACAGCCAGTTGGCGATTCCGGCCTATTACGTGATCGCGCCAGCGGAGTGCTCTTCCAATCTGGCCCGGTTCGACGGCGTGCGCTACGGCCACCGCTGCGAAAATCCGAAGGATTTGCTGGACCTGTACACCCGTTCGCGCGCTGAGGGATTCGGACCGGAGGTCACCCGCCGCATTCTGGTCGGCACCTTCGTGCTGTCCGCCGGCTATTACGACGCCTACTACCTGAAAGCGCAGCAGATTCGCCGGTTGATCAGCGACGATTTCCGCCGCGCGTTCGAGCAAGTGGACATCATCGCGGGGCCGACCTCGCCGACCGTGGCCTTTAACATCGGCGAGAAGGTGGATGACCCGATCACCATGTATCTGTCGGACATCTACACCATCGCGGTGAATCTGGCCGGGCTGCCGGGGCTGTCGCTGCCGGTGGGTTTCGTTGGCCAAAGGCCGGTGGGCTTGCAGTTGATCGGCAATTACTTCGCCGAGGACCGGCTGCTGAACGCGGCGCATCGCTACCAGCAGGTCACCGACTGGCACGCCCGCGCGCCCGCCGCGTTCGCCTGACGCTCACTCATCGCTGCCAAGGTTTTCGACTGATGGAATGGGAAACTGTGATCGGGCTGGAAATCCATGCCCAACTTGCCACCAAGAGCAAAATTTTTTCGGGAGCCTCGACGGCTTACGGCGCCGAACCCAATACGCAGGCCTGCGCCATCGATTTGGGGATGCCGGGCGTGCTACCCGTGCTGAACCGGGAAGCGGTGCGCATGGCCGTGATGCTCGGGCTGGCCATCGGCGCCGAAGTAGCGCGGCGTTCGGTGTTCGCGCGCAAAAATTATTTCTATCCTGATTTGCCCAAGGGCTACCAGATCAGTCAGTACGAACTTCCCGTCGTCCAGAAAGGCCAGTTGACCATCGATCTGGACGATGGAACCAGCAAGCTGATCGGTATTACCCGCGCCCATCTGGAGGAAGACGCCGGCAAGTCGCTGCACGAGGATTTTCACGGTTTGTCGGGCATCGACCTCAATCGCGCTGGCACGCCGCTGCTGGAAATCGTCTCCGAGCCAGACCTGCGCTCGGCCAAGGAGGCGGTGGCCTACATGAAAAAACTGCATCAGATGGTAGTTTATCTGGGCATCTGCGACGGCAACATGCAGGAAGGCTCGTTCCGCTGCGACGCCAACGTGTCGGTACGGCGCAAGGGCGACCCGAAATTCGGCACCCGCGCCGAAATCAAGAATCTCAATTCCTTCCGCTTCGTCGAACGGGCCATCGAGTTCGAGATCGAGCGACAAATCGATCTGATCGAATCGGGCGGCAAGGTGGTGCAGGAAACCCGGCTGTACGACCCGGACCAGGGTGAAACCCGCTCGATGCGCGGCAAGGAAGAAGCCAACGATTACCGCTATTTTCCCGATCCCGACCTGTTGCCGCTGGTGCTGGACGACGAATTCATCGCCGCCGCCCGCGCTAGTCTGCCGGAATTGCCGGACGCCAAGAAACAACGCTTCATGACCCAGTACGGACTATCGGGCTACGACGCCGAGGTGCTCACCACCAACCGCGAACTGGGTGATTATTACGAAGCGACCGTCGCGGCGCTGGGTGGCGAGCCGAAATTGTGCGCCAACTGGGTCATGGGCGATCTGGCGGCGTTCCTGAACAAGGAGAATCGGGACATCGGACACAGTCCGGTCAGCGCGGCGCAACTGGCTGGCCTGCTGCGGCGAATTCAGGATCAGACTATCTCCGGCAAGATCGCCAAGGAGGTCTTCGAGGCGTTGTGGATCGGCGAAGGTGACGCCGATGCCATCATCGCGCAACGCGGCCTGAAGCAGATCACCGACACCTCCGCCATTGAGAAAGTGATCGACGATGTGATCGCGGCCAATCCCGATCAACTGGCGCAGTACCGCGCCGGCAAGGACAAGCTGTTCGGCTTCTTCGTCGGCCAAGTCATGA
Source organism: Candidatus Contendibacter sp. (assembly GCA_031732755.1). Classification (GTDB taxonomy): domain Bacteria; phylum Pseudomonadota; class Gammaproteobacteria; order Competibacterales; family Competibacteraceae; genus Contendibacter. The sequence goes on along the minus strand of JAVMKI010000002.1, from coordinate 2,256 downwards.
AGCTGTCCAAGGGCAAGGCCAATCCGCAACAGGTCAACGAGTTGCTGGCGCAAAAACTGAAATAGCCGCGCGAAACCAGGGAGGGTTCACACCGTTTTCGACAGATTTTGGCAGGCGCGCGCCACGTTTCCCGGTGAGGGCGTTCGGCGCCCGCCACTGGCGGGATCAGTTGGATGGCGAGGCGAAGGAGCGGCATCAAGGCGGGATGCCTGCCGTAACCGTTCCACGCCCTCGGCCAGTTGTGGAATGGCGTTGGTATAGGCAAAACGGACATGCCGCCGTGGCAGGTGATGGCCAAAATCAACGCCTGGCGTGATGGCGACACCGGTTTCCTCCAGCAGGCGCTGGGCAAATTCGTAACTGTCGTCGGTAAAGCGGTCACAGGCGGCATACAGGTAAAACGCGCCGTCCGGGGTGACGGGAATTTCAAAGCCCAGTTCGCGCAGCGCTGGCAACAGAAAATCCCGCCGGGCCTGGAATTCCCGCCGCCGCTCCTCGAAGATCGCCCGCGCCTCCGGCTCAAACGCCGCCAGCGCCGCGTATTGCGCTGGGGTGGACGCCGCCAGGAAAAGATTCTGCGCCAACTTCTCGGCGGCGCCGACCAGACCATCCGGCGCGACCAGCCAACCCAGCCGCCAGCCGGTCATCCCGTAATACTTGCTGAAGCTATTGACGACAAGCACCCGCGCCGAATACGCCAGCGCGGTTTGCACTGGCGCGCCGTAAGTCAGCCCGTGGTAGATCTCGTCCATGATCACCCAACCACCACGCGCCTCCACCGCAGCCACGATGGCCGCCAGTTCCCCCGGCGCGATCACGGTGCCGGTGGGATTGGCCGGCGAGGCCAACAACACGGCGACGGTTCGTTCATCCCAGTGTTGCTCCACCAGCGCGGCGTTGAGTTGGTAGCCGGTCTCCGGCCCGACCGGAATTCCCACCGCCTCGCCCTCCACTAGCCGCACGAAATGGCGGTTGCAGGGATAGCCCGGATCGGCTAGCAACACCCGGTCGCCAGGGTCGACCAGCACCGCCGTCGCCAGTTGCAGCGCGCCGGAGGCACCAGGGGTGACCAGAACGCGCCGGGCCGGGACCTCGACTCCGTATTGCTCCCGATAGTGGCCGCTAATCGCCTGGCGCAGTTCGGGCAAACCGGCGGCGGCGGTGTAGCGGGTGCGGCCCTTCCGCCAGCGCCCGCTGGCCAGCGGCGACAATCGGCGCGGCGGTCGGAAAATCCGGTTCGCCGACTTCCATGTGAATGATGGAGCGGCCAGCGGCTTCCAACGTCTTGGCGCGCGCCAACAACGCCATGACCTGAAACGGCGCGATGTCCGCCATGCGCTGGGCGGCGACGGGCGAATCAGTGACCAAACGCCCGCCCCCGGTCGTCCTCGTCCTCATCGTGGATCGCCAGATCAGCCAGATTGGCGGATTGCCGACCGGCGGTGGCATCGCCGCTTTCGGCCAGCCGGATCTTCAGACCGACGTTGTTCTTGGAATCCGCGTTCTTGATGGCTTCCTCCTTGGAAATCTTGCCCTCCCGGTACAGCTTGAACAGCGACTGATCGAACGTCTGGGTGCCCGACTCGGTGGATTGCTCCATCGCGTCCTTGATGTAGTCGATCTTACCCTTCTGGATCAGGTCGGCGATGTAAGGCGTGTTCAACAGCACCTCGACCGCTGGCACCAGGCCGCCGGACAGCGAACGGATCAGCCGCTGCGAGATGATGGCGCGCAGGTTCAGCGACAAATCCAGCAACAACTGTGGCCGGATATCCTCGGGGAAAAAGTTGACGATGCGGTCCAACGCGCCGTTGGCGTTGTTGGCGTGCAGGGTGGACAGCACCAGATGGCCGGTCTCGGAGAAGGTCAGCACGTATTTCATCACTTCGCGGGCGCGCACCTCGCCGACCAGGATCACGTCCGGCGCCTCGCGCATCGCGCTGCGCAGGGCGTTTTCGTAATCGTGGGTGTCGATGCCGATCTCGCGCTGGGCGATCACCGATTTCTTGTGCTGGTGGGTGAATTCGATCGGGTCCTCGATGGTGATGATGTGACCCGGCGCGCTGGAATTACGATGGTCGATCATCGCCGCCAGGGTGGTGGATTTGCCAGACCCGGTGGCACCCACCAGCATGACCAGGCCGCGCTTTTCCATCACGATCTGCCGCAACAGCGGCGGCAGGCCCAACTCCTCCACTTGCGGGATGTCGCCCTTGATGTAGCGAATCACCATGGACACCTCGCCGCGCTGCTTGA
>JAVMKI010000001.1:0-55909 GCA_031732755.1 Candidatus Contendibacter sp. | reverse complement strand
CGTTACCACCTGAGAATCACATCCTCGTCGTTAATAGATTATGAACAGGCTCTAACCCACCGACCAGCAAGCAGCGCAAAAAAGTTGAGCCCACGTGACCCGCGCGGGAGAGACGACAAACCAACCATCCACCGCAGGATGATCGGTGAACTTCGCGCACGGTGCGTCCGCATCGCGGACCCCGTGGCATTCAGGCAACATTCACCTGTTGAAGTGGATACTGCGTTTTAACCAGTGTGGGTGCATGTGGACTTGGGGCGGCGCCGCACGCGCTTGTTGGTCGGCCGCCGCCATTTTTTCCCACGCTCCGCCGCCCCGCTCAATGAACTCGGAGGATTCGCAATGCGCGCGCTAGGTAAAACCATCTTCGTAGCGGCGATGTTGGGCCTGGGGACGGCCTGCGTCCCGCCGCCACCCGGCGCTCCCCCCAACTATTACGCCACCAGTGGCGCGTTGCTCGGCGCGGCGACTGGTGCGGCCATCGGCCATAACATCGATCCTACCGGCGGCGCGGCGGTCGGCGCACTGGCGGGCGCGCTGGTTGGTGGGGCAATTGGCAACGACATGGATTGGCAGTCGCAGGGGTATTACGACAACGATGGGCCGTATTATCGCTACGATGAGGGCTATGTCCCGCCGCCACCCCGTTATTACGCGCCGCCACCGCCCCGCTATTACGCGCCGCCACCCTACGGCGGTGGTTATTCATATCACTGATCTTGTGTCCGAAACGCCCGCCGACCAGATCGAGCGCGGCAATCGCGTGGCCTTGCGCGATGTTGGGGGCGTGTTGATCGCGGTGTTGGAAGTCGGTGATGCCTGACGACCCGACAAAGCGCATGAAACACAGCAGGTGTTCGGTACGGACGATCCACCTGCGACATCAGACTGGACCAATTGCTGTCGGTGGCCGGTTGCATGGGATCGAGCTACCGACCCATGACGATTCTTTCCAGTGATGCGACTCAGCGCGCAACCGCGGGGGTCCGTACACCAAGGCGCGGGCTGGGATCCTCAGGGAACTCACTGGGATCAGCGATCCTCACGAAGCCCGGAACATCCTGATCCGGTGATTGACGCTCGCGACCGCGCCGTTGGCGAAGCGGCTCAGCGCATCCCGCTGAAACTGGAAGGTCTGGGTTTCACTCGCGGCCGATCCTGATTATTCGCTCCCGCCTTCTTCATCTCATTGCCTGCGCGGGGCAACTCAATCTCCGCGTATTTCCTCTCCGCGCATTTCCACCGGATTTGGTCCAAACTAACCGCCATGGGCAGGTTCACAAGAACCTGCTCGCCGGGCAGGGGTTACCACCGCCGTAACCATTTGGCGGCGAGTTTGGCAAGCTCGAATCCGACAAGACCAATGATCATAGGTGGCAAATACGAGGTGCTGGACGCATTGGGCCGGGGCGGGATGGGCACGGTTTATCGCGTTCGCCACCAAGAACTGGGCGCGATCTTCGCGCTGAAAACCCTGCATCCCCACTGGTTGGGCGAGGCCGATTCGGTGAGGCGGTTCTATCGTGAAGCGCGAGTGATCGCCCAACTTCGCCATCCTCATATCGTCAAGGTATTCGACATCGGCCAGGATGGCGACCGCCATTACTTCGTCATGGAATACGTTCAAGGGCGGGCGCTGAATGAAATCCTCGCCCAAGAGGGGCCGTTGCCGCTAGCGCGGGTGCTGGCCATCAGCCGACAAGTCGCGCGGGCGCTGTCTTACGCGCACGCCCGACAACCGAGCGTGGTCCACCGCGACATCAAGCCGCATAACATCCTGATCGAGGAGGATACCGAGCGGGTGGTGGTCATGGATTTCGGCATCGCCAAACTGCTGGACGAGCGGCCCACCCAGGAAACGGGCGTGGGTGTCTTCATAGGCACACCAGCATATAGCGCTCCAGAGCAGATGCGCGGCGACCTGACCGTGGACGGACGCACCGACATTTTCTCGCTCGGTCTGGTGATGTACGAAATGGCCGCTGGCCGCAAGTTGTTTGCTGGGCTGAGCCAACAAGAGATCGTCGGGAAGCAACTCTACGAAACGCATGAATACGCGTTGGCGTTCGACCAACCAGTACCGATGGCGTTTCGGCAACTGGTTGCCAAAGCAGTAGCCAAGGATCGAAACCGGCGTTTCGCCACAGCGGCGGCATTGCTCGAAGCCCTGGATAAAGTTAGCGAAAGTGTGACGCCTTGGCCCCGATCACCACTGTCGCTGTGGCTCTCGGGCGCGGCTCTGATCGGGTTCAGTCTCCTGGCAACGCGGCTTTGGCTACCGGAACACCTCGTGCTGGTGAAATGGCTGCAATCCTGGACCCGATCCGCGGATTTGGCCCAACCGGATCAACCAACATCAGCACCCGAGCCGAAACCAGCGCTGGAATCGCCACCATCCCCGGCACCGCCCTCCTCGGCATCGGTTCCGGCGGTCGCGCCGTCGGCGGTTCCACCGACGCCGTTCCCCGCCGAACCAATTTCCAACTCGGCATCGATTCCGGCGGTCGCGCCGTCGGCGGTTCCACCAACGCTGCCTCCCGTCGAGGTCGTCTCCGCTCCCGTGCCGTCGCCACCGGCTCCGCCGCGCGCGCAACGCAGCCTGGAGGAAGAACTGACTTCGCAATTCAATCTGGAGTCAGCCCCGCGCACCGAGGAGCGGAAACCGCGCCAGGAACCCGCCGCGCGGCCAGAACCACCAAAGCCGCCATTCGATCCGGCACAAGGGCTGGAGCAAGCGCTGCGACGCGGCAAAGCGCCGTGAATGTGGCCGCTCCGAGAGACACGCCGTACTGAACCCTTCCATCCATCGATTGCCAAACGACCGAAATCGTCCCTCGGAATCCACCGAATCTGGAGACTTCATGCCTGGTCCTCGTATTCTCGTTGCCGCCTTCGGGCTGGCGCTGGCCTCCACGGCATTCGCGGCGGCCCCCGTTCACGAATTTACCCTCGCCAATGGCCTCAAGGTGCTGGTGCGCGAAGATCACCGTGCCCCGGTGGCGGTTTCGCAAATCTGGTACAAGGTCGGGTCCAGCTATGAACCCAGCGGCCTGACCGGCATATCCCACCTGCTGGAGCACATGATGTTCAAGGGCACGCCAACCGTGCCCGGTGGCGAATTTTCGCGCCTGATCGCCGCCAACGGCGGGCAGGAAAACGCCTTCACCAGCTACGATTTCACCGCTTATTTCCAGACTCTGGAAAAAGATCGGCTGGAACTCAGCTTTCGGTTGGAAGCCGACCGCATGCGTCATTTGCTGCTGAAACCGGAGGATGTAGCCAAGGAAGCGCAGGTCGTGGCCGAGGAACGCCGGCTGCGCACCGAGGATCAGCCGGAAGCGTTGACCCAGGAGCGTTTTCAAGCCGCCGCCTACATCACCAATCCTTACCGGAATCCGATTATCGGCTGGATGCAGGATATTCAAGCCATCCGCCCAGACGATCTGAAACACTGGTATCAACAGTGGTATGCACCGAACAACGCAACCCTGGTGGTGGTCGGCGATGTGAACCCGACCCAGGTTCGCGAACTGGCGGAAAAACACTTCGGTCCGCTGTCGCCCAGCGACCTGACCCCGCCGCGCCTGGATCAGGACATCCCGCAACTCGGTGAGCGACGCGTCGTGGTCAAGACCCCGGCGGAAGTGCCTTACGTCACGCTGGGCTACAAAGCCCCAACCTTCAAGACCGCCGCCGAAGACTGGGAACCTTACGCCCTGGATGTGCTGGATGGCGTTCTCGATGGAGGCAGCAGTGGACGCATCAGCCGCAATCTGATTCGTGGCTCACAAGTCGCCGCCACCGCCGGCACCGATTACACCCCGACCGCGCGACTGGAAGAGCTGTTCGTGTTGGAAGGCAATCCAGCGCCAGGCCATACCAACGCCGAGTTGGAACAGGCGTTGCGCGCTGAAGTCGCCAAACTGCGCGAGGAATTGATCGGTCCCGAGGAACTGGCGCGGGTGGTCGCGCAAGTCGCCGCCACTGATATATACCAGCAGGATTCGCTGTTCTATCAGGCGATGCGGCTGGGAACGCTGGAAACCGTCGGCCTGGGCTGGAACCGGCTCGATGACTACGTCCAGCGGATTCAGGCGGTGACACCGGAACAGGTGCGCGCGGTCGCCCGTAAGTATCTGACCGACGACCGGTTGACCGTGGCGACGTTGGAGCCGCTACCCCTGGATGGTCGCCGGTCAAACCCGCCCAATGCCGGAATGGACCATGCGATTCGCTAAATCCTCCCTCACCCCCAGTCCTTCTCCCGCCAAGGGAGAGGGGAGTTCAAGGATTTCTCCGTCATGCCCTCTTTGAAAGCTTTGCTCTCCGGCATTCTCGCCACCGTCCTGCTGCTGACCTCTGGCCTGGCCGCCGCCGTGCCCGAAATCCAGAACTGGCGCACCACCAACGGCGTGCCGGTTTACTTTATCCCGGCGCGCGAACTGCCGATGGTGGACGCGCAGATTTTGTTCAATGCCGGTTCGGTGCGCGATGGCGCGCGTCCAGGACTGGCGAGACTGACCAACGCTCTACTGGAAGAAGGCGCCGGCGATTGGTCGGCGGACGCCATCGCGGATCGGCTGGATCGGGTCGGCGCCCGGTTCAGCGCCAGTTCGCGGCGCGATTCCGCTTCGGTGGCGCTACGCAGCCTCGTGGATCCACGCTATCTGCAACCCACGGTCGAAACCGTCGCCCGGTTACTGAAGGAACCGACCTTCGCCCCGGATGCCGTGGAGCGCGTGCGTCAACAAATGCTGACGGCGCTGCGAGATCGCGCCCAGTCGCCTGGCGCCATCGCTCAGGATGCCTTTTACAAGGCGTTGTACGGCAATCATCCCTACGGCTCGCCGCCCGAGGGAACGCCAGCCAGCCTGAACGCCATCACTCGCGCGGAAATTCAGGAATTTCATCGTCGGCATTACACCGCCGCGAACGCGGTCGTCGCCATTGTCGGCGATCTGGACCGGCCCGCCGCCGAGCAACTGGCGAATGCGCTGGTCGGCGGTCTGCCCCAGGGCGAACTAATCCCGCCCACGCCGCCCGTTCCGCCGATCACCGCCAGCCAGACGATCCGCATTCCCCATCCGTCCACCCAGAGCCATATTCTGATCGGTCAGGTGGGAGTTAGCCGCGCCGATCCTGACTATTACGCGCTCTATCTGGGCAACCATGTGCTGGGCGGCAATGGGCTGGTCTCGCAACTGTCCCAGGAAATCCGCGAGAAGCGCGGCCTGGCCTATAGCGCTTACAGCACGTTTTCCCCCATGCGCCAGGCTGGCCCCTTCCTGATCAATCTGCAAACCCGCAACGACCAGGCGGACACCGCTTTGCAAATCGCCCAAACCACCCTGCGCGCATTCACCACCGATGGTCCCTCCGTGCAAGCGTTGGAGGAAGCTCGTCAGAATATCACCGGCGGCTTTGCGCTCGGTCTCGCCGGCAACGGCCAACTGGCTAGCGCCCTGGGCGGGATTGCGTTCTATGGGTTACCGCTGGATTACCTGCAAAACTATATCGGCATGATAAATGGCATCAGCCTGGAGCAGGTTAAATCCGCCTGGCAGCGCCATGTCCAGCCCGACCGGCTGATCACCGTGATCGTCGGCGGCGATCCGACCGCGCCCAAGCCCGCCGCCGGTTCATGAACCGGCACGGCAGCGGCGTCAATCAGGTACGCATCATCGCCGGTCAGTGGCGCGGCCGGCGGTTGGAATTCCCGGACCTGCCGGGGCTGCGCCCCACGCCGGATCGGGTGCGGGAAACCCTGTTCAACTGGCTGGCCCCCGTCCTACCCGGCGCCCGTTGTCTGGACCTGTTCGCCGGCAGCGGCGCGCTCGGCATTGAGGCGCTGTCACGTGGCGCGGTGGAAGTGGTCTTCGTCGAATGCCAGCCGCTGGCAGTCCGCGCCTTGCGCGACAATCTGGCCCGACTGAAAGCCGGAAACGCGCGAGTTGAAATGGCTGACGCACTGGCTTGGCTGCGCCAGCCGGGCACACCGTTCGAGATCGTATTCCTCGACCCGCCGTTTGGGCAGGGATTGCTGGAACCCGTCTGCGCGCTGTTGGAACAGTACGGCTGGCTGGCGGATGCCGCGTGGATTTATCTGGAAGCGGCAATGGATCAACCCGTGCCGTCATTGCCTGTCCAGTGGACGATCCAGCGGGAAAAAATCGCTGGCGCGGTCAGCTATCGGTTGGCGCGGCGGGAGACCGCCCCATGAGCCTCTCAATGCTTTAGCTTTCCTTGCAACCATTGTTGAAGCTGTTGCAATTCCGCTTCCGAAAGCCCGCGCAGCCGCTCTTCCGGGGGCAGTTCGATAACCAGTTCCCGGGCTAAATCCTGACGAAAGTTCTCAAACGTGTAGGCCATGGCCATCCCCAGTTGTTGGTAGCGGTGATACAGTTCTTGCAAGATCGGCAGATGATCAGCCTGTCGCCAGACATAATCTTGCGCGCCCTGCGCCACTCATTCCGCTTCAAAGCTGAACAGCGCCCATAAGGCATTGCGGGTTGCCCGCGTTACGTCCCTGAGGACGATCACTGCGATCGACTGCCGCAACGCCCGAACGGTATAGACTCCGGCTTTGACCCGTTAACTTTCGACTTCCCGTAGCAGCGCGCTCAGATGACGAGTGGCGACGGCGTACAGCCCAAACGTCGTCACCGGCTCCCGGGGCGCAAGCTCTTACGGTAGTTGACGTAATGGCCGATCAATTTTTCCAGCGCCCAAGCGTCCAACGCCTCTTGGCCGGATTTGTAGGTCAGCAGATTGTGCGCCCGCAAGTGTTCCAGACCGTCGCATGGTTTCGGGAGCGGTGAAGGATCGGCTACTACCCGGATAATCACGATATCCAGCAATTGCCGTTTACGGGCTACGTCCTTTTCCATCTCAACTGTAGCCGGTCCCGGTAAAATAATCGGCCAGCGTCAGGCCAAACAGGCGGTGCCAGTTAATCATGGCATTCTCTCAATCATCTACTTCAGGTAAACCACTAACCGGTTATAGAGTTGGACAAAGTCTTGTGCGGAGCCGTACGACCCTGTTCGCTCAAGGAAATCACGGATATCCAAGTCGATGGCTACCAGTAGAATATCCTCGATCATTTCGCTGAATCGCGTCCAGAGCCGGTCGATTTGGTAGGTGATTAGCAGCCAGCCGCTAATCAGTCTAGGAAAATGCACCAAAATTCCATAGGCGAGAATCCAAGACATGCAAGGCTCCTAATTTTTAGGCGATTTTATAGCGTCCAGTTCCTTTTTTAATGCCTCAATTTTTTCATTGAGCTTGGCGATATCAGGAGCTAGAAGAGGTAATAACTTTTCTCTACGTTTTGGATCTGAAAGAATTTCTATCAGCGTCGCCTCGATTGACCCGGCCTTAATATCCTTCAGTTGTTCGGTAACATAAATCTCAAGCTCCTTTTTCTGATTAGGAAGTTGATCATTTTTTAATTGATTTAATTGATTTTTTAGCGGATCAAGCATCGTGGAAACGATTACTTCCACTGCTCCTTTCTTGGGTACCAATACCTCCTGAGTGCTGTCTCCTCCTGTGCATTCCTGTTCGGCAGGTTGCGTAGACGCGCCAGGCGGCGCTCCTTTATAGTGACATGAGCGTGGTGGTCCTTTGATCAGCGCAGTCACTGTAGCATACTCTTGTGCAAAAAGGACTGTATTCTTGCTGCCTGACAGAGCAACGAGAATTACTGCTAAAATCAACTTTCTGTTCATCTAATGGTGTCTCCATTGCGCTTCCAAATATGCCGCGACTGCTTTGCAAAAAACTAATCACTTAATAAGAAAATTCTGACTTTGCTATGCCCTTTTTCTCCGCCCTGACCACCACGGCTTCGCTGAACAAGGCATCTTGAATCAATGTGAGTTGGTTGGGTGTGAAGGACTGGTTGGTTAGGATTCCGTAGGACGCCAGTTCCTCAAAAACAGCTTCTCGTAGTCGCATCAAATACCGGACATCCCTCGGTACGATGAGCGCCTTTTGTTTGAAAACAACCAATGAAGGCATACGCACAAAGGTTCGATTGAAGCGTGCGGACCAGCCTTTAGGCGCGTTCAGTTTCACTTTTTCCAGTTCATAACCAGTTTTCAGATTCAAAATGGGTTGTTGTGTCCTGGGATCGAGCCTGACGACCTCAAATTCGCGTTCTTCGCCATCCGTAGCCGCATGGACTAGCTCAAGGGGAGAACTAACATACTGCTTCCATGCTTCAAGGTTATTGAATTGCGTCACAGCCTGATACTGGAGATCGTTACCACCGTTCTTAGCAAAATCCTTGACCAGGGTGTAAAGAAGAAAATTGGTCGCCAGAATTTGAAAATCCGGATTTACTGAGGCCAAGGCTTCCCGATCCAGCAGCAAGCTAATATCGAGCAGCTTGATCTGAGTCTCGGTACGTTGCTGATCCGTCAATCCTAGAGCTTGGAGTTGATTGCGGGCTTCGTTGAACTGACGATAGAGGTCGGGAATGAGCAAATCTCCGTGTAACAGGTTACGCTGCGCAATTGCAATATCCAGACGCCGCAACATATTTTTAAGAATTTTCATGCCATCCTTCAACCCATCCGGATTTGGCATCATCATCTTGTTTAGGGGGAGTGGCATTCTATTTTTGTAATAGGCTGGAAATACGTGCATTTCCAACGCATATTGAACAGCTTCATCAATGGGCCGCAGATAATAGGGGTACATCAAGTATTCGGCGACCGTGGGGTGCTGAGGCGACTCATCCCCGCAACGAGCGCCCGACGCTTTCTCGTTGACGCTGAGGGTGACGTGACAGGGCACCGATAACTTGGCATCGCTCGCCGCTTGCCATTTGGCATCCAGGAGCGAAACGGTTGTCGAGGGCGACATCAAGCCCGCCAAGGCGGGTTCTGGTCTGATAGGCTTATTCGCAGCGTCGGTGAGACCTTGGAAACGACTCCACAACGGCTGGTAGACTCTTCGTAGACCGTCACCGGTTCCTGTAAGAGGCGTCTCTGGGTTCACCGGATTCCGAACCCGGAAATACCAATCTCCCACTTTCCGCTCAAGCGTCCAAAGTAACCACGTTGTACACAACGCGACTCCCGGTGCGGGCGCCGCCGGCGCCGTATAGTTCAGCCATGGCAATAATTCATCGTAGCTGGCGATGCTTAGGTCGCGAATATGGAAATTGTCACGATCAGTGCTCATTGAAATTCGGCACTGATCGACGCCTTGGGTGGCTACATCCGTGGTGATCTTGATGTTTTCAAGTACATTGGCATTGACCTCTTCAATTTTGGTGATCAGGCTTTGATGAATAGAATTGAGGTCTTGGCTCAACACCACAATTTGGCGCAGCGTCTCGATCTGGAGTGCAAGGACACCTCGAAGTTGTGCTTGGACGATTCTGATTTCATCCAAGGTCTCCTCTTGCAGCCCTTCAATCTTCCGAAGCCTTTCCATGATCTCCTGATGCCTTATTGCATTAGGATCGGGTTGATTGCCACCGAACAAGCCCGTCAGGGAGGTGACGGCATTCAAGAGCGCCACGGGGTTACCAGAGCCAGCAGCTACTGCTACTGAGAAGAGGGCATTCCCAGTCTCCAAACCCTTGGTTAGGGGTTCGAGCGTTTCCGCCGGAACACCGAGCGTTCTTGCCGCATTGATAAAAGTGCCTGCTGTATTCAGCGTGTCAGAGATGGAATCGATGAGTTGCTCGCGGGCCTTTAGTGCTTTTAGCTCAGCTACCTGCACTTGGCGTTCCGCTGGAGTCATTTCCCGAAAAAACCCACCGCCCTGCAAGGCGGAAAGCTGTTCATCAACTGAGAGGCGATTCCACAGCAATCCTTGCATGTACGCGATATCTTGCGTGTTTTGTCCCGTTTGCTTTCCTAAAATTTCGACTGAGTCCTTTAAATCCTGTACTTGGTGTCCAATTTTTTCGAACCGTCGGGCGGTAGTTTGCACATGCTGATTTAAAGCTTGGTTGATCTTATGAATGGACTCGCCTTGCTGCTGAAGTGTCTTGCCCTGTTTTTGCAGTTCCGCGCCCTGCTTTGCGAGGGTTTCGGCATTGTTCGCACCGACCGAAAGCGCCAAGGTATGAAAGCTTGCCGCCATGGTTTCCCGTACTTCTGTCGGAGCAGAGTCGAGTAGTCGGACCTCCGCTATTTTATTTTCGATAGCTGTTGGAATCTGTTGGGGAGGGAGTCGCTTGAGTCCCTTAATAAAATCATCGCCTAATTGATTAAAAGCCAAGACGAATGCTACACGATTATTTTCGTCCTTCGTATCCCGTACAAGTTGAATAAACCGGTCATTCGTACTCTGCCAGGTTAAGGCTAAAATTGGCCCGGCGATGGGCATGTCCACTGTCAGCAAGAGGGCAGCGCCTTTACCTAATGCATTGACAGTATCAACAATCGCATAGTCAATCGCTATTTCCGCTTTTCTTTTCTGGTATTGTATGAGCGCGGCTTCCGCAGCAGAGGAGGGTTGCTGGTTATTGATCCGTGCTCGCTCGACACTGGACAAAGCCGCTGTCCCCATTTTTTCCATGAGGCTCACTGCGGTTCTGGCCGCAAGCTTGTGATGAGCGATGCTCTCTGGGGAAAGTCCCTTTTTTTGATAATAAGTTTCTACAATTTTCTCGGCTTGATCTGGATCAACTTCCTGAGCCGAATCGATGCCAACCGCGAGCAATGGGAATAAGAGCAATCCATGGGCCAAACACGGCATGATGGTAAGAAGAATGGGGGTTCCCGCATGACTCTTATGCATTACCAAACCTTCCTTAGTGATTGGCGGACCCCTATCACCCAATATTTTCATGGATGATTCCCATTACAAGCCTGGTTTGCCTCTGGCAGGACACCAAGCAAGCTTGACAAGTTGACAGTTCCTATTCGACGACATTCTAAATTTACATTTTCGCTGGTTCAAAACCCAGGTCGCGGGGGTATATAATAGTGCCGTTAAATCCCAGTCCCCGTACTTACCGCTTGTACTATGTTATTTTTAGCTTTATCTTTGCCCTCTTCCTCAATCTTAGCAAATCCTAATCTTATCATTTCTTGTAATGAGTTTAACTTGGTGTCGTTTGAATGGATACGAAGAGATCCAACATTGAGTCGCCGCTTCAACTCTTCTTCCAAGTCTTTAACAATATCAGACACACAGAAGCTCAAACGCTTAACCCGAGTGAAACTCCAAAGCATGACCATTCCAAATAGAAGGACTGGCCCACTGCTGAGGACAATAGCAGTGACAAGTTTTAATAGATCAACAGTTTGAAAGACGTTGAATGTCAAAACCTCATCAGCTCGAAATGATTTCAAACTGGTGATTAAATACTCACCATAAATCGTGTTGAGGGGACCAGCGATTAATGCCCAAAAAAGAGCTGTCCCTAGTAGGGCAGTCACTTGAAGCCAAAGTAGAGAGGGTGTGTACTTATCCGTTAGCTTCGGATACTGCTCCTTGCTATAGTCAACGAGGGAGTCAATGCCAATAACCTTAACTGAAGGTCGATCAGTTGTCTTCGCATTAGTATCTTTTTGAATCTCCTGAAGCCGATTATGGAGCGTATTAATGGATTCAAACAACTCATCAAGGACTATGTTTTCGCAACGTTGTTCAAGCCGCCGGCTGATCTCTGCGTCAGCGATGGAAATCTTTTTAAAATTCCGAAATGCTTGGAATGTAGACACAGCTAAAGACGTCGCCCGACCGGCGATTCCCAAAACAAAAGAGAGGGTGGCGCCGCGAACCAGGCCAAGCAGCATTAGGAAATGTCGATATGGAAACCAGATCGAGGAGGTTTTATAGAGAGCCTGCCGAATAACGGTTAGTTGGATCGTCGTTAAGATTGTCTCCTGATCACCGGCTATTTTTTCGGCCAGTAGTTTCGGTAAACCGTCAAGCTTATCATGATACAATCTTGCAGCTGCTTTGATATTATCGTTGAGTATATTATTCATTCTTCTTCGGAAGCTGTCTCGGAATTTATTCATTCTGTTCTCAATTCGAAACGCTATTTCTCCTGGCTCTATTGTTGCCAAGGCGTTGCGAATTCGTTGGGCAAGATGTCGGGCTTCCTTTTCTTTTAGTTGGGCAATACGTTGGGCTTGCTCTTCACATTGGGCTTGCTCTTCTTTGTCTTTGTCGCAGTTGGTCGCAAAAGCTTTGTGTTTATTATTCGAGATAAACACCGGCGGTAAAAACACCTGTTCATTCCCTAACTTTTCAACATGTTCTTTGAAGTAATCATTGATTTCATTTTGATTGATATTAGGATCGCATATATTGATAACGGGTAAAAGGGTCGCCCCGTAGGATGTGTTACAATATGGCCAGATATCACTTCGTTCGTACTGTTCATGATTTACAATCAATACCACTAGCTGGCAGCTTTGAAGTGCGTGTTGTGCAGCCTCTCTAGCAAAAGGGTCTTCATCTGAGTAACCGGGGATATCACCGATAATTACGTCACTTCCAATCCAAGTTTGATTAGTAGTATCGAATCGACGGTAATGTTCAAATTGTCGATCAAGACCATCTGGTGGAGTCGAGCCATACCAAGTAATCGCCCTGGTTCTTCCGCCAAGTCCGTAGCCTCTAGGTATACCTTCAGCATCCAACTGATTTTTAAACAAATAGTCTGTTATCAGAGTTGTCTTACCGACATTCTTAGGGCCAGCGAACCCCACTATAGGAAGAGTTTCAGCACGCTTTGAAAGTCGTTTGATGTCTTTTTTGGCCTCATAAATTAGCTTCCTGAACTCTTCAGCATCTTGAGTACCAAAAAGAATTTGAACATGCTTTCCAAGATTATCTAATTCTTGAAAATATATCGCAGTTAGATCGTTCACGATTTATAGCCCTTAGTAGTAATCAATAGCCCTTAATTAGGATGTTTGGTTGGCGGTTGACGTGCCACATAATTCTCTGCAGGTTGCATCGGCAAAAAATCGGTTTTGACATGAGACAGGTCAAAAAATTAAACCCAAGTTATTGATTGTTTTGATTTTAAAAGGGTTGTGCTCACAAACTGACATGAGAACAACCCTGGGCGTTTTAATCCAGTTTAAAAAACTAGCGCCAATGGTATTTTATTGCCTAGCGTCTAGTGCATTAAGGCTTGATTTGATCTGATTTAAGTTGTCATTTAATTCCAACCAGTAAACCCAATCACTAATATCAGATTTTTCTGTCGAGATTTTAGAATCTTGTAAAGGGTAGGTTGGGTAATTTTTCTTATCATCAGAAGTTTGTTTCTGTAGTTTTGGTAGTTTGTCTTTCGGAGGTCTGGGAATGTTCAGAGTATCACAAGAAATTGCATAAAAATCTGATGCGTAAGGAAGAAAAATATTTATATTTAAAAGATTCATTAATAAATGTGATTGGATTAAAAAGCCTCCAGTTCCTCCAATTGCGGTTGCGGCGATTAACTCTTGGATGGATGCATGAAAAAGTACTTCAATACTGGTAATACCACCGTCCATGGGAATCGCTATGACAGCACCAAGCAAAGCTATTAACAAGATTACGGAGGAAAGAAAAAGTTTAATTTTGTCCGACTTTGAAATAGATTTCCAGACGGCATCACATGCTTTTTGAAGTTCATTTTTAAAATTTTCTATCTGTTGTTTTTTCTCTTCATGTTCTTCCTTATTTTCTTCCTTATTTAAATTAGGATTATCAGCGAAGTCCGATAGGAAAATGATTTTATTATTAATATCATTTATAATTTTCTTGGAAGCAGCATCAAATTCAGAATCGGTGGGGCGATTTCCTTCTGGCCAAGTACGGACTACTCGGAAGCTGTCCGACAACTTTTTGGGTGTAAGGACCATTTCTTGGAGTGCTAAGGTAGTTTTTTGCTTGTCAGACCGTTTGAGCTTTTCTGCAAACTTCCGAAGGAGTGATTTAAAAACGAGCGTTGGCTTAAGCCAAACTGGCGCTGTATTAATAAAGGCCTGTTCTACATATTGTGTCAGACTAGGCTTTATTGGCAATCTTGGATTGCCCTTATCATCCAATACACATTGACTTATACCATCAGCAACTGCATTCCAAATTTTATCCACATTAGATTCTTCATTTTTCTTCCGAACCTGCTTAAGGGCATCTTCAATTTTTTGTTTAAAGAATTTTATAGATTATAATACGAATAGTTCAGAGAGGCTATTTCCTTGAAATTCCCTCACACGGTCGTTGAGTATCTGCGGAGGATTATCGACAGGAATTCTAAAGAAGACGGGTAGATTGTTCTTATCTAATTTCCGACTCGAGTATATCGTCTGATTACTTTCAAACCAAGAATCGAATTCTTTATCGTTGAAATTGTAAGCGAGATAATACTCTGCTTTTATTTTAGCCATTATATTTTGATAATCGGTAATAAAATTCTCAGGAGAGAATTTTTTTTCTGGATTTATACTGTTAATAAGGATTAATAAAGGCAAAGAGGAGTCATGCAATTTATTTAATAAATCAAAAGTAGATTGATCTTCGATTCGAGTCAAATCTGTAACAAACAGCAAGACCGCGCATAATTTATTGGCTTTTTTAAGAAATTCTTCTCGAATCGTCTTGGGGTCATATGTCCCGGCAGGACCTTCATGCTTTCGTTGTGCATCTGGACAATCCAGGATGGCAATATCTTGTAATTCGGAGTCAAATGCTAATAGCGGGATACTAAGAAGATCTGTGTTCGCATTAGTAGCATTGTATGCTTTTTTGGCCTCATCCGGATCTATAGGTAAGTCTTCAGTGCCAGAGAAACTACTGGTAACGAATTTACGCATATGTTCTATCTTTCCCTCCCAAGACTCTGGCATCCAAAGTACAAAGCGATGAGTACCATCCCTTCTTCCTAGCCCTCGAGGAATCCGATCTTTGCTCGATTGGTTTAGAAAGCTTGCCGTAACGCTTGATTTCCCGGCATTCAGCATTCCGGAGACCATTACTATTGGCGTATTGCTATAAATAATCGCCGATTCGAGCAAATTGTATTGATCATTGATTTCACTAGATAAACTCTTGTAGCCCCAAGAATCGAGAGCTTCTAATAAGCTGAAATTTGATTCGGGATATGGCCACTTTTGGTTGGCAACTTTATTCTTTGAGATGCCTTCCCAAACTTTTTTTATTTGCTCCATTCTTGTTTCAGAAGCAGTCATCTTTATTACCTTTTAGTTAGCAGATTGATATTATCATCGCCTATCCAGCCAACTCCCCACCTGTAACGCCATAACAACTGTTTGTTATGGAATTACACACCCCCTTGTCGTAGGTTTCCCGCCATCTTCTCGTCGCATTCACACCGGCTGGCACTGTGAACAGCCCGCGCCGGCTATCGCACCCATCTGGGGCTAACCAGCATACGCTTCAAGTTGGCAGGCTATTTTGCAACAAAATGGGGTCTGACTGTCAACAAAAAAGAATAGGAGAAACAGACATGAGATTTAAGGTAAGGGCTATGGGTCTATTGTGGGTGTCTGGTAGCCCCCGTGGGGATCAGTGGGGTACTGGATGAATACCCAACAGTGGTAGTAGGATTTTGAGGAGGTTCCCGTTCCCACGCTAGCGTGGGAGTCAAACCCTGTTCAAACCTCGCCCCCGGCTCTTTCCTTGATTCAGCGCATGGGAGTAGTCAGTTCGCGGTTGCCTTGCCGGTCGGCTTTCCCGATAATCCATGCTAATCCCCGCACCGCCAGGAACTTCCATGTCCGTCGCCGCCATCTATCCCGGCACGTTCGACCCCATCACCAACGGTCACGCCGATCTAATCGAGCGGGGTGCTCGCATGTTTGATCGGCTGGTCGTCAGTGTCGCCGCCAACCCCAACAAACAACCACTGTTCTCGCTAGAAGAACGGGTGGCGCTGGCCAATGAAGTGGTGGCGCACTTACCTCATGTCGAGGTGCGCGGATTTGATATCTTGCTGGTGAATTACGCCAAGAGCATCGGCGCCAATGTCCTCATGCGCGGCTTGCGCGCCGTCTCCGATTTTGAATTCGAGTTTCAATTGGCCAGTATGAATCGCCGGTTAGACCCCCGGATCGAGTCCATTTTCTTGACTCCCGCCGAGCAATACGCCTTCATTTCCTCCAGCCTGGTGCGCGAGGTCGCCAAATTGGGCGGCAATATCGCGCCGTTCGTCCATCCCAAGGTGGAAGCGGCGCTAGCGGTCAAATTCGCATCCCGGCAATAGTCGAGTAAAATGCTCAGAAATTCGGCGCGGCCCGTTGTAACCACGTCGGGTTTGAGTGTGTGTCAGCCGGTGGATCGAAACCGGCTGTGGATTGAAACAGAACGAGGAGCCAGCCATGGCGCTAATGATCACCGACGAATGCATCAATTGCGACGTATGCGAGCCCGAGTGCCCAAACGAAGCCATTTTCCAAGGCGAGGAGATCTACGAGATCAACCCAGACCTCTGCACGCAGTGCGTGGGGCATTTTGACACCCCGCAGTGCATCGAGGTTTGCCCGGTCGACTGCATCATCCCGGACCCGAAACACTCGGAAACCACCGAGCAGTTGCAAGCCAAGTACGAACGGCTGGCCAGCGCCGCCTAGCTTCCACACCCCATCGCATGGCCCCCTTGACCAAGGGGGCCTCACCGCAGGGGCCTCACCGCAGGGTCTTCAACCGCTGCCAATATTGATCGTAGATCGGCAGCGCGGCGCCGACATCAGCTTGAAATTCGGCGTTCTTCAGATCCGCGTCGGAGGGATAGACTGTCGGATTATTCCGCACCGGTTCGGGCAGTAGCTGAATGGCGGCCAGATTGGGCGAGGAATAGCCGACTTCCTCGCTGATCTGCCTGGCGATTTCCGGCCGCAGCACGAAGTTAATGAATTGATGGGCGCCATCCACGTTTTTGGCGCCGACGGAAATCACCAGGCTGTCCATCCACATCATCGCGCCTTCTTGTGGATAGACGTATTTGATCTTGGCGTTTTGTCGGCTCGCCATGTAAGCCTCGCCGTTCCACAACATCCCCGCCACCACTTCCTGCGCCAGGAATTTGGTCTTGGGCGATTCGGCGTCGAAAACCCGTACATTCGGCATCAGTTCGGCCAACTTCTCGTAGGCGGCGCGAATCTGGTTTTCGTCGGTGGTGTTGATCGAGTAGCCCAGCAACTTCAACCCCATCGAAAACACTTCTCGCATATCGTTCAATAACAACAACTTGTTCTTATACGCCGGCTCCCAGAGATCGGCCCAGCGAGTCAACTGGCCCGGCGGAAGTTTAGCGGCGTTGTAGGCGATGCCGGTCGTGCCCCACAGATACGGAATGCTGTAGTCATTGCCGGGATCGTAGGGTTGGTTCAGCAGGCGTGGATTGAGATGGCCCAGATTGCCCAGGCGGGACTTGTCGAGCTTTTGCACCAGGCACTCTCGGCGCATCCGGTCCACGTAATAGGTGGATGGCACCAGCACATCGTATCCCACGCCCTTGACGGTCTTGACCTTGGCGTACATCGCCTCGTTGCTGTCATAGGTCGAGTATCGCACTTTGATACCGGTTTCCTGGGTGAATTGCTGGAGCACCTTTTTGGGCAGGTACTCGGCCCAGTTGTAGACTACCAAGGTCTGGTCGGCGGCCAGGACGGCGTCGCTCAACAGTAGCAGACCAGCGGCGAGCAGAAATTTGTAAAATTTGTACATGGCGTGGTTCTCCATGGGGTGGCAGGCGCGGTCAGTGTAGCAGCGTTCCCCGCGTTGGAACCGACGTTCTCTCCCGAAAAGCCGCCGACAGCGACTATCCTTAATCAGGTCGGGCTGTCCCAGGCGATCAACGGCAATATCTCACCCGGCATGTGATCGCGCCATTCGCCCCGCGCTGCGCCGACAGGCCATCAAATCGCGCTTTCTACCTGGAGGAGCACACAACGATGACGGCGCAGCGACAAACAGGACTTCGCGTCTTGCTGGCGGGCGCGACCGGTCTGGTCGGCGGGCATTGTCTGACGCAATTGCTGGCGGATGAGGGCATCGACCAAGTGACGGTTTTCGCCCGCCGGGCATTGGAACAGGCCCATCCCAAATTGACGCTCCATGTCGTGAATTTCGACCGACTGGGCAACTATGCCGAGGCGATCAACGCGGACGCGGCGCTGTGCTGTCTGGGCACCACCCAGCGGGCGGCGGGCTCGCCGGAAGCCTTCGCCAAGGTGGATCATATCTACGTCGCCGAACTGGCCCGGCTGGCCATCGCGCGCGGGGTCCCCCGGTTCGTGCTCGTGTCGGCGGTTGGCGCCGATCCCAGTTCCCCGGTATTTTACAATCGGATCAAGGGCCGCGCCGAAACCGCAGTGAGCGAACTGCCCTTCAAGGCCGTGCATATCCTGCGGCCCTCACTGTTGCTGGGCGAGCGCCGCGAACCCAGAGCCGTCGAAGATTGGAGCCGGTCATTGGCACCGCTCTGGTCGTCATTGCTGTGGGGACCCTTCCGCCGTTATCGGCCAATCGCCGCGGAAACCGTCGCTGCCCGCATGGTGGCGCTGGCCAAGAGCGACCAGGAAGGCGTGCGGATCCACCATTTCAACGACTAATGGCGCGCGGCGACGGATGGCGCCCGTTGCCAGCGCGGCGGGGCAGAGGAATCGCCGGCCTGGCGGCGCTGGCGCTCATCCTGTCGCTGGGCGCGCGACCGGCGCTGGCCAAGAATCTTTACAAATATCAAGACGCTTCCGGCGCCTGGGTATTCACCGACCGGCCACCTGAAAACGCCAGCATGCCGGTCGAGGTGAAACCGTTGCCGGTCCGCGAATTGCCGGCCAAGGTCAGCATTCGTAATCGTGGGACCACGGATGCTCCGACGTTGACCGTCATCAACGATTATTACGGTCCGGTCGAGGTGGAAATCAGCGGCGAAAGGATCGAGAACATGGAAACCCGGCCACCGCTGCCGGTACGGGTAGTGGCACCCGCCCGCACGGAAACGCCGATGGTCACGTTCAAACCGACCGCCCCACGCTGGCGCTATGGCTATCAGGCGCAAGCCGTGCTGGGCGATCCCGCCGCCACCCATCAACCCGACCGGCCCTATACGCCGCCGTTTGCCCCAGGACAGCAATTCCCGATCAGTCAGGCTTTCGACGGGGCCTTCAGCCACCAGCATCCCCAAAGCCGTTACGCGGTGGACATCGGGTTGCCGTTGGGTACGCCGGTGCGCGCCGCCCGCGAAGGTGTCGTGATGGAATTCGCCGCTGATTTCCTGGACGGTGGACCCAATCAGAAGTATCTGGAACGGGCCAACGCCGTGCGCGTTCTCCACGCCGACGGCACCATGGCGGTGTACGCACACCTACAACCGGATTCGGTGCGGGTTCGACTTGGGCAGCGGGTAGAACGTGGCGCTTGGCTGGCCAACTCCGGCAATACCGGGTTTTCCACGGGTCCCCATTTGCATTTTGCGATCCAGCGCAACGCTGGAATGGAACTGGTTTCAGTGCCGTTCGAGTTTGCCGGTCCCGATGGGCGCGGCGTCACGCCCGTCGTGGGAATGCGGCTGACGGCGTATTGACGATGTTCGGCGGGGATTCGGCGGGAACCGGGGTGGGCGAGCGCCTTCAGCCGCCCAGATACGCTTTGCGCACCTGATCGTTGGCCAACAGATTGGCGCCGGTATCGGCCAGCACGATGCGGCCATTTTCCAGCACATAGCCCCGGTCGGCCAGTTGCAGGGCGCGGTGGGCGTTCTGTTCGACCAGGAAGATGGTGACGCCTTCCTCGCGAATTTCCTTCAGGATTTGAAAGATCTGGGCAATGATGATCGGCGCCAGCCCCAGCGAGGGTTCATCCAGTAACAGCAGGTTGGGCCGGCTCATCAGCCCGCGGCCGATGGCCAACATCTGCTGCTCGCCGCCGGACAGCGTGCCGCCGCGCTGGTTGCAGCGCTCCTTAAGGCGCGGAAACAGGGTGAACACCCGTTCCAGGTCAGTATCCAGCCGCGCCTTGTCGGCGAAAAAACCACCCATTTGCAAGTTTTCCCGCACGGTCAGGCCGGGGAAGATGCGCCGTCCTTCCGGCACCAGCGCCAGGCCGCATTGCATGATGACATGGGTCGGCTTGCGCGTGATGTCCTGGCCCTCGAAGGTTACGCTGCCCCTGGTGGCGTGGGGCGAACCGCAGATGGTCAACAGCAATGTACTCTTGCCCGCGCCATTGGCCCCGATCAAGGCGACGATTTCGCCGGGATGCACGTCCAGCGATACGCCCTTGAGCGCTTCGATCTGACCGTAGAAAGTGTGGACATTCTCCAGTCTCAGCATCATCACTCTTCTCCCAGATAGGCCTTGATGACGCGCGGATCGCCGCGGATGGCGGTGGGATCACCGATGGCGATGGGCCGACCGTATTCCATGACCAGAATTTCGTCGGAAATGCCCATCACCAGGCTCATGTCATGCTCGATCAGCAATACCGCGACGCCGTGCTCGGCGCGCAGTTCGTTGATCAGCCGATCCAGATCGCGGGTTTCCTGCGGGTTGAGACCCGCCGCCGGTTCGTCCAGCATCAACAGCTTGGGGTGAGTGATCATGCAGCGGGCGATTTCCAGCCGCCGTTGCTGGCCATAGGCGAGATTGCCGGCTTCGCGATTGGCCATGGACAACAAGCCGACCTTGTCGAGCCAGAACGCGGCGCGTTCCAACGCTTCGGCTTCGGCGCGACGATACCTTGGGGTTTTGAACAAACCGGGCAGCAATTGGGTTTCCAACTGGACATGCTGCGAAATCAGCAGGTTCTCGACCACGGTCATGGTCTTGAACAACCGCACATTTTGGAAAGTACGCACCAGTCCCAGCCGAGCGATGCGGTGGCTGGACAGGTGGTGAACCGGTTGACCGTCCAGCGCCACGGTGCCGGTCGTGGGCCGGTAGAAACCGCCGACGCAGTTGAACACGGTGGTCTTACCCGCGCCATTGGGCCCGATGATGGCGAAGATCTGGCCGCGACAAACATCGAAATGGACGTTGTCCACCGCCAGCAGGCCGCCGAAACGCATGCTCAGGTTGCGCACCTCCAGCAACGGACGCGCGGCGGGTTCGGCAATGGGCGTTTTTGCCAGGTCCAGACTCACCGCGCGCCCTCCGCGTGTTCCGGTAATTCCAGACGCGGCCGGGAGGCGGGAATCAAGCCTTGCGGTCGCCAGATCATCATCAGCACCATCACCAGACCAAACGCCAGCATCCGGTACTCGTTGAACTCGCGCGCCAGTTCCGGCAACGCGGTGATGGCGATAGCGGCCAGCATCACGCCCAACTGCGAACCCATGCCACCCAGCACCACGATGGCCAGCACCATGGCGGACTCGATGAAAGTGAACGATTCGGGGTTGATATAGCCCTGGCGAGCGGCGAAGAAGGCTCCGGCAAAGCCGGCGAAGGCGGCGCTCAGCGTCAGCGCGGACAACTTGATCACGGTTGGACTCAAGCCCAGCGAACGGCAGGCGATCTCGTCCTCGCGCAACGCTTCCCAGGCGCGGCCCAGCGGCATTCGCAGCAGGCGGTTGATGACGAACAGGGTCAGCAACACCAACACCAGGCCGAGCAGATACATGAAGATCACGCCATGGTCGCCGCTGTAATCCAGACCGAAGAATTCATGGAATGTCGTTCCGCCCTCGCGGGCGCGGCGGCCGAATTCCAACCCGAACAGGGTCGGACGTGGGATGTTGCCGATGCCATCGGGACCGCCGGTCAGCACGTTCAAGTTATTCAGCAGCAACCGGGTAATCTCGCCGAAGCCCAGGGTGACGATGGCCAGATAATCGCCGCGCAGCCGCAACACCGGCAGGCCGAGCAAGAAGCCGGTCAAGGCCGCCAGCGCGCCGGCCATGGGCAGGCTGAACCAGAACGACCACCCAAAATGTTGCGCCAGCAGCGCGTAGGTATAGGCGCCGACGGCGTAAAACGCGGCGTAGCCGAGCACGAGGAGACCGGCGAAGCCGACCACGATGTTCAGCCCCAGACCCAGCATCACATAGATCAGCGCCAACGTCATCACGTCCACCGCGCCGCGCGAGGCGGTGAATGGCCAGATCACCGCCACGACCAGTAGTAACAGCCACAGCACCCATTGATAACGCGGTTGTTGTTTTGCCCGGTTCAGGGCGGTGGCAAGGCTAGCGATAAGGGTGTTTTCGCGCCAGGAAGCCGGGACATGCCATTTCGCCAAAGTTTGCCTTAACGGCTGTCTGAACAGTCGCAGCAGGAAGACGGTCACAACCGCGACGATCACCGGCATGGGCGTGCGATTCAACGAGACGTTGACGCCATCCACGTGGATGCGCAGGCCGAAGATCGGGGTCGCCAACACAGTGGTCAGCAACGCTGCCAGGAACGCATCGGACAGGGTGCGGCGCATGGTCTACACCTTCTCCACGTCGGGGCGGCCCAACAGGCCGGTAGGCCGCGCCAGCAGCACGCCAATCAGCAGGGCAAACGCCACCACATCCTTGTACTCGGTTTGCAGATAGGCCGAGGCAAAGCTTTCGGCCAGGCCCAACACCACCCCACCCAGCATCGCGCCGGGGATGCTGCCGATCCCGCCCAGCACCGCCGCCGTGAACGCTTTCAAGCCGGCGATAAATCCGATGAAGGGATTCACCAGCCCGTAGTACATCGAAACCAGCACCCCCGCGACCGCCGCCAGCGCCGCGCCCAGCACGAAGGTCACGGCGATCACCCGGTCGGTATCGATGCCGAGCAGATTGGCCATGGCCCGATCCTCGGAGCAGGCGCGGCAGGCGCGGCCCATTCGCGAGCGGGCGATGAACAAGGTCAGGCCTGTCATAAACGCGACCGTCACCACGGCGATCAACACCTGCATGTAGGATAAATAAACCTGAAAGCCGTCCTCCGGCCCAAAACGCCAGCCGCCGGTCAGTACGGGCTGCATGGACACATCGCGGGCGCCTTGGCCCAACTGCACATAGTTTTGCAGGAAAATCGAGACGCCAATGGCCGAGATCAGCGGCACCAACCGGGGGCTGCCGCGCAACGGTCGATAGGCCAATCGTTCCATCGTCCAGCCGTAGGAACCGGTGACCAGGATACTGATCGCCAACGTCGCCAACAGAATCGCCGAGATGCTGTCCACGCCGAACAACCCCAGCGCGGTGATGACCAGCAGGCCAACATAGGCGCCGATCATGTAAATCTCGCCGTGCGCGAAATTGATCATGCCGATGATGCCGTACACCATGGTGTAGCCGATGGCGATCAGGGCATAGATGCTGCCCAGGGTGAGGCCGTTGATGATTTGCTGGATGAATTCGGGGAGGGAGAAACCGGACATGAGAGCGGTGTCTGGGGGCAAGGGAGCAAGGTACAATGGCATGGGCGCCGACTTACAGCATAAGGGGAAGTCAGCTTTATACAACCCCTGAGTTTCTCTTCCCTGATCGCGACCAGCGAACCGCTGGCGACCAGCCCGCCGTCTGGTATTGTTGATACGACATTTAAGCGGTTCTTACAAGGGTTGCCCGTGGACTTCCGGGGGTTACTCTCTGATCGACTCTGCCTCCATTCATTGACAAACTCCCGACCCGTCATTCATGCCCACCTTGCTCCGCCTTCCGCTGGTCCTGTTTGGTACTCTGCTTTGGTGCTCCCCTTGGCTTGCCTTGTCCGCCGAGCCGGTCGCCGCCTTGTTATTGCTGCACGATTTCGAGCAGCCGGGCGGAGCGCCCAACCGGGGCGGAACGCTGAGCGGCTGGGCGACCGAACCGGGCTATCGAACCGGTCAAATCGGGTATCGACTGGAACCCGCGTCAGGGCCGGATCGCAGCCGGGCGCTGCATCTCCACTACCGCTTTGCCCCCGAGGCGACGGGCGACCTCGGCTGGCAAATCACCCTGCCCGACCTCGACGCCTCGGCCTACGATCATCTGGAATTCTGGATTCGCGGCGATGAAGCGGCGGGTTACGCCGAAGCGTTGAAGGTCGAGTTCAGACAGCCGTTGCCGGACGCGCCTCCCGGTCTGTTACGCCAAGGCAGCACCGTGGTGGTGGGAATTACCGGCGACTGGCAACGCATCCAAATCCCGCTGAACCGGCTGAACGGCATCGCCGACTGGCGACGGCTGCGTCAGTTCCGGATCGTGCTGCAACCACGCCGTTCGCCAGTTCGCGCCGGCGCTTACTGGCTGGACCACATCGCCCTGATCAAAACCGGCGATCCTGGCCCCAGCATCCACGATCCGGTGATTCCACCGCAAAAGACCGCCTGGGAAAACCAACGGGGCGGCAAGGCAGCGGCGCAACCCTATATTCACGCGCGGCTGGCCGGCTGGCCGGAACGACTGCTGGCAAACCCAGCGGAAGGGGCGACCGACGATTCGGCATTCCTGCGGCGGTTGGCGCGGGATACCTGGCGCGGGCTCGCGGCGCTGAGCGACCGCGACCATGGTCTGCCGCTCGACACCGTGCGCCTTCACGGTTCCATTGCGCCCGAACGCGCCTGGTTGGGCGATTACACCAACGTCACCAATATCGGCCTGTATTTGCTCGACATCATCGCGGCCAGGGAACTGGACCTGATCAGTTTGGAGGAAATGCAAACGCGGCTTGATCGAACGCTGACCACGCTGGAGCGGCTCGAAACCAACCATGGCTTTTTCTTCAACTATTACGACACCACCACCTTGGAGCGCACCAGCCATTTCATCTCGTTCGTGGATTCGGCCTGGCTGACCGCCGCGCTGATGGTGGTGCGCACCAGCGTTCCCGGTCTGGCCGCCCGCTGTAGCCGGTTGATCGCGCAAGAGGATTACCGTTTCTTTTACGACCCGGTCGAGCAGTGGATGATGCACGGCTACTACGTCAATCTGTCCCACCGGTCCGAATACAGCTATGGCCTCCTGTACACCGAGGCGCGGCTGGGCAGCCTGATTGCCATTGGCAAGGGCGATGTTCCAGAAGAACACTGGTTCCGCATGGCGCGCACCTTTCCGCGCGCCTTCGACTGGCAATCCCAGTCGCCCAAGGATCGCGTTGACCAGACCGTCAATGGTTATACCTTCCCCGGTGGTTACTATTCGTGGAAAGGGCGGAACTATCTACCGTCCTGGGGCGGCAGCCTGTTCGAGGCGCTGATGCCGCTGCTGGTGCTGGACGAATTGCGTTACGCGCCGGCCAGTCTCGGAAAAAACGCGCTGGCGCATACCGAGTTGAACCGCCGGTTCGCGCGGGAACATCTGGGCTACCCAGTCTGGGGCCTGTCGCCGAGTTCGACGCCAAACGGCGACGGCTACCACGAATACGGCGCTCGGATTCTTGGCGCGCGCGGCTATCCCGCTGGGGCGGTCACGCCGCACGCGGCGGCGCTGGCGCTGCTCACCGAACCGGTGGCGGCCACGGCCAATCTGCGCCAACTGGCGCAACGCTATCCGATTTACGGCGATTTCGGCTTCTACGACGCGGTGGACCCGAAATCCGGTCAGGTGGCCTACAACTACCTGGCGTTGAATCAGAGCATGATCCTGATCGCGCTGGCCAATCATCTACGGGACGGCGTTATCCAACGCTACTTCGCCGCCGATCCCATCACGCGGCGCGTGTTGCCTCTGTTGGGATCGGAACGGTTTTTTCGATGATGGATGGTGGAGTGATCGGATTGATGCCATCTTTCACGGGTTCGCCAAGGTTCAGGTCGCCCGCCGAAACCGAATACGTGATCTTGAATTTCCGCGATCAAGCCCCAAGTCTGTTTCGACAGGGCGGAGTTCATCCGCCCGCGCGAATTTTATCGGTGACGGAGAACGATCATGACCCAAGCAGACCCCACGCCGGAGTCTCGTGCCCAGCCGGAGGCCGTCGCGGCAACGCATCCTTTCGCGGAACCCGCGGCGGCGCCAGCGGCTGAGGAGGGAGACGACACCCTTTCGGTCAGCCGCGAAGACTTCGACGCGCTGCAACGCGACCTGGACCAGGCGCTGGCCAAGGCCGACGAACATTGGAAACTGTATCTGGGCGCGCACGCCGAGATGGAGAATCTGCGCAAGCGCGCCGAACGCGACATACAAAACGCCCACAAATTCGCTCTGGAGCGATTTTTCAGCGAACTGCTACCAGCACGCGACAGCCTGGAACTGGGGCTGGCGGCGACCAGCAATAACGCCGTGGACATGACCAAGCTGCGGGAAGGCGTCGAGTTGACGCTCCGACAACTGGCGGCGGCGATGGAGAAATTCGGCGCTCGTGAAATCCATCCGCTTGGCGCCAAGTTCAATCCGAACGAGCACGAAGCCATGGCGATGGCGCCGACCGACCAGGCCGAACCGAATACCGTGATTCAGGTGCTGCAAAAAGGCTATCTGCTCAATGACCGATTGATCCGCCCGGCCAAGGTGCTGGTGGCCCAGGCCCTCCCCAAGCCGGCTGGTTAAATCCCGCGAAACCTATTGAAAACCCGTCGCTCCACCCCCACATCCAGCGACAGATAAAGAGTTACAACCAAATTTACTGCATAGAGAGCGTGGCCAATGAGCAGCAGCAAGATTATCGGCATCGACCTGGGCACCACCAACTCCTGCGTGGCGATCATGGAAGGTGGCAAACCCCGGGTGATTGAAAACAGCGAAGGCGACCGGACCACCCCCTCGGTCGTCGCCTTTCTGGAAGACGGTGAAATCACCGTCGGCCAGCCGGCCAAGCGCCAGGCGGTGACCAACCCGCGCAACACGCTGTTCGCGGTCAAGCGCCTGATCGGCCGCCGTTTCAGCGAACCGGAGGTGCAGAAAGACATCGACCTCGTGCCCTACAAGATCGTCAAGAACGACAATGGCGATGCCTGGGTCGAGGCGCACGGCAAGAAAATGGCCCCACCGGAAATCTCGGCGCGGGTGCTGATGAAGATGAAGAAAACCGCCGAGGATTATCTCGGCCACCCGGTCACCGAGGCGGTGATCACGGTGCCGGCCTACTTCAACGACAGCCAGCGTCAGGCCACCAAGGACGCCGGCCGCATCGCCGGCCTGGAAGTCAAGCGCATCATCAACGAACCGACGGCGGCGGCGCTGGCCTTCGGCATGGACAAATCCAGTTCCAAGGATCGCAAGATCGCGGTCTACGACCTGGGCGGCGGCACCTTTGACATTTCGATCATCGAAATCGCCGAGGTGGACGGCGAGAAACAGTTCGAGGTGCTCTCGACCAACGGCGACACCTTCCTGGGCGGCGAGGACTTCGACAAGCGGATCATCGACCATCTGATCGACCAGTTCCAGAAGGAGAGCGGCATCAACCTGACCAACGATCCGCTGGCGCTGCAACGGCTGAAGGAAGCGGCGGAAAAGGCCAAGATCGAGTTGTCTTCCAGCCAGCAGAGCGAAATCAACCTGCCGTATATCACGGCGGACGCCAGCGGCCCGAAGCACCTGAATCTGAAGCTGACCCGCGCCAAGTTGGAAGCGCTGGTCGAGGATCTGGTGGACAAGACCATCGGGCCCTGCCGGATCGCGCTCAAGGACGCGGGGCTGGGCGTTGGGCAGATCGACGATGTGCTACTGGTCGGCGGCCAGACCCGGATGCCCAAGGTCCAGGACAAGGTGCGCGAATTCTTCGGCAAGGAGCCGCGCAAGGACGTTAACCCCGATGAAGCGGTGGCGGTCGGCGCGGCGATTCAAGGCGGCGTGCTGGGCGGCACGGTCAAGGATGTGTTGCTGCTCGATGTGACGCCGCTGTCGCTCGGCATCGAGACGCTGGGCGGGGTGATGACCAAGCTGATCGAGAAGAACACCACCATCCCGACCAAGGCGACCCAGGTGTTCTCGACCGCCGACGACAACCAGACGGCGGTGACGGTGCATGTGTTGCAGGGTGAGCGCGAAGTCGCTTCGGCCAACAAATCGCTGGGCAAGTTCGACTTGCAGGATATTCCGCCCGCGCCGCGCGGCGTGCCGCAGATCGAGGTGACCTTCGACATCGACGCCAACGGCATCCTGCACGTCTCGGCCAAGGACAAGGCGACCGGCAAGGAAAACCGCATCGTGATCAAGGCCAGCTCCGGCTTGTCCGAAGATGAGATCAAGCGGATGGTCGGCGACGCCGAGGCCCATGCCGAGGAAGACAAGAAGTTCCACGAGCTAGTCAATGCCCGTAATCAGGCCGAGAACCTGATTCACGCCACCGAGAAGACCCTGCACGATTTGGGCGACAAGGTGGAGGGCGGCGAACGGTCGGCCATCGAGGCAGCCATCAGCGACTTGCGCACCACGGCCAAGACCGACAACAAGAGCGCGATCGAGGCCAAGACCCGGACCCTGGCCGAGGTATCCGGCAAGCTGGCCGAACGCATCTACGGCCAGTCGGGCGGTGGGCCGGAAAGTGGCGCGGGCGGTCCGCACGGTGGCCCCGGCGGTGGTCACAAGCCAGACGACGGTGTGGTGGACGCCGAATTCGAGGAAGTGAAAAAGTAAGCGCTTCAACCGCGCTAAACTGTGAATCCGGGAGGGTTGGAAACCTTCCCGGATTTTTGGTTTTGAGTGTCTCCACCCGCGATCCCCGCAACGCAAGATCGAAACATGGCCAAACGCGATTATTACGAAATCCTCAATGTGGCTCGCAACGCCAGCGAAGCCGAGATCAAGCAGGCCTATCGGCGGCTGGCGATGAAACACCACCCCGACCGCAATCCGGGCGATCAGGTAGCCGAGGAAAAATTCAAGGAAGCCAAGGAGGCCTATGAAGCGCTGAGCGACGCGCGCAAGCGGGCCGCTTACGACCAATTCGGCCATGCGGGCGTGGACGGCTCGGCGGGCGGCGGTTTTGGTGGTCCGGCGGATCTCGGCGACATTTTCGGTGGGGTGTTCCGCGATATTTTCGGCGGCGGGCGCGGCGGCGCGCAGGGTTATCGAGGTGCTGACCTGCGCTACACCCTGGAGCTGACGCTGGAGGAGGCGGTATTCGGCACCACCGCCAAGATTCGGGTGCCGACGCTGGTAACCTGCGCGGTTTGCGCTGGCAACGGCGCCAAACCGGGCACCAAGCCAACGACCTGTCCCACCTGTCGCGGCGTCGGCCAGGTGCGGATGCAGCAGGGT
Organism: Candidatus Contendibacter sp.; assembly: GCA_031732755.1. Taxonomy (GTDB): domain Bacteria; phylum Pseudomonadota; class Gammaproteobacteria; order Competibacterales; family Competibacteraceae; genus Contendibacter. The sequence continues at coordinate 26,862 of JAVMKI010000001.1, read as the reverse complement.
TTCTTCTCGATCCAACAGACCTGTCCGCGTTGTCAGGGACGGGGCACGATCATTCCCGAACCCTGCGAGACTTGCCGGGGTGTTGGCCGGGTGGAAGAACAGAAAACGCTGTCGGTCAAGGTGCCGGCGGGGGTGGACAACGGCGACCGCATCCGGTTGGCCAGCGAGGGCGAGGCCGGCGAGCATGGTGGACCGGCGGGCGATTTGTACGTGCAGATTCAAGTCAAACCGCATCCGATCTTCACCCGCGAGGATAGCGACCTATATTGCGACGTGCCAATTGGTTTTACCACGGCGGCGCTGGGTGGCGATTTGGAGGTGCCAACCCTGGACGGCCGATTGAACCTCAAGATTCCGCCCGAGACGCAAACCAGCAAGGTGTTCCGAATCCGTGGCAAGGGGGTCAAACCGGTGCGTGGCGGGCCGACCGGCGATCTGTTATGCCGGGTGGTGGTGGAAACCCCGGTCAACCTGACTCGGGAACAAAAGGAATTGCTACAGCAGTTCGCCGACACCATGGAGGCCGGCGGCAAGCGCCATACACCGCAGCAAGGCAGTTGGCTGGATGGGGTCAAGAAGTTTTTTGAAGATATGAAGCTCTGAAAGTGGTAGCGGGTCGCCTGCTACAAGTCTGAACCGGCATAGGTTGCAACAGGCCCCGATTATTGCCCATACCCCATTTCGGTAGCGAGCCGCCTGATGCCTGCTAGGAAAACCCGAAAGCTCTTGGAGCGGTTGGGTTCCCCGGATAATACGGATAACAGCGTGCCCATGCGTCGGGCCGCTGCTTGCTTTTGAAATTCTGGAATCAGTTTTTCGATTTCCGCCGAAGGCTTGGGCAGAGCGTCAGGGTTTTGATATTTCGCTTTGCCCGCGAGCCGGGACAATTTGGGGCGTTGGTAGGCAGTCGCCAGGGCTTCCAGTTCGCCGAGATACCAGGTTTCGAGTTCCTGACAGGGAATGCGGATCAGTGAATCCGGATGTCCGTTTTGTGCGCACAACTGCCGCAAGCGTTCCTTGAGACGGATGCAATCGCCGTTGTCGTTGTCGCGCACAATCACAAACCGCGTGCCCGGTTCATTCCAGGCCCTGAGCTTGCGCGGAATGCTGCGCTCCAAATCGTTCTTGCCTTCGTGAGGCACACACAGGAAATTCAATCCAGGCACCAGGCGCGGTAGCAGCGCGTCAAGTAAATGCTTCATGGATGGCTCCTCCAGCAGGAACACCAAACGCCTCATTCGGCGTGAACTCCCTCGAATAATCCCTGTTTCCAGAGCGCGCCGGGCAAATCGCCGAATTCGATCAGCCGGTTCAATAAGGCGGCGTCAGAAGCCCGTTGTACGGTTGCAAATCCATTCTGTTTACGCAGCCAGTAGATTTCATTCAATTTCAAGCCATTCAGGAAGTCCGGTGAATGAGTAGAAATGAAGACCTGGCCGCCGCGTTGGGCGTAGGCGCGAAACTCCTCGGCCAGTTCCGGCAATAGTTCGGGGTAAAGCTGGTTTTCCGGTTCTTCCACGGCCAGTAACGGGAATGGTCTGGGGTCGTAGAGCAGAACCAGATAGGCAAACATTTTGATGGTGCCGTCGGAGACGTAGCGGGCGATGAAAGGGTCTTTGAACGCGCCGTCCTGGAACCGCAGTACTAACCGTCCGTCCTCGGTCGGTTTGGCCTCGACCTTGCTGACGCCCGGCACGCGGCGCTGCATGGCATCCAGAATCCGGTTGAAGCAGTCGTGGTGGTATTCGTAGAGAAATTGGGCGACCTGGGCGATGTTGTCGCCACGGGTGGAGAGATGTTCGGCATAACCGTCATCCCCGCTAGGGCGGGCGTCGGCGATGTGGAAGTCCGAGATATGCCAATTTTCGATTAGGTTGCGGAATTCGGACACTACCCGAAATTCCTTGAATTGCCCCAGACCCTTGATGGCTAGGATGTCCGGTTCATCGAGCGCGTATTCCTTGCGCGCTTCTTGGGCGCCGGGTTCGCCATAGGCGGTTTCGTTAGTGATGGCGGTGCCTTTGCCACGGGAAAAATCCACGAAATGCCAGGGCTTGCCGCGTTGACCCCGCCGGAATTTCAGGACTTCGCGCTCGACCACTGGCCTGCCGCTGTCGTTGGCGATGGCTAGTTCATAAGTCGCCAGTCGCCCGCCGGTTTCCCGGAACTTGAAGATCAGGGTAATGGGACCTGATGCACCACGACTGATCAGTTCCCGAAACCCGCCACGTTTGCCGACCGCCTTGCCGACATTGTGGGTTAGGGCATCCTTAAGGAAGGAAAATGCATCGAACAGGGTGGATTTGCCGGTGCCGTTAGCGCCGATTAGCACGGTCAGCTTGGGAAGATTCTTGAAGACAGCATTGCGAAAAACCCGGTAATTGCGGATTTCGATGCTTTCGATTTGCATAGCGAGCCTCTCTTACAGTTGTCCGGCAAAAGCCCGGTGCAGTAGAGATTGAAACGTGGCTTCGGCTTTTTCGAGTGCGATGGATTGTTGGGATTGGATGGAGAAAACATCCCGACAATGCTGCTCAAAAGTATTCTGTAATGCTAATAATGGAATACCAATTCGAAAAGATCGCAATTCCCGCGCATTGATATTAGCTTGACCGATGGCACCACGCGCTGTCTCGAAGAGCACTCTTTTCATGTGAGCTGTATTCATGAATGCCCAGAGATAAAAGGGATTGAGCCTATTTATTATAACGCGCATACGAATGAAATAAGAAGCGGCCACGGCTTCACATGATCCATTCCATAGCCCTGTCTTTCCTACAAGTTCTTTACTATTAGTCCGATTAAACAGCACATCACCTTTGTATAAGCGGTATTGCTCAACCTCTTCAGGTAATAGGTCAACATACTTCAAATCAGAAAGATCGAGATAGCCAGTATAATCAACATTACCCATTCGAATGAGCGGCAAACCTATATTATCTCCTGATGCTTTTTTACTGCTACCGTAGTCCGTACTTTCAATAACTTCACCAATAGTTGCTACCGGCCACCCCTTCGGGTTCGTCGCTGGATCGCCGAACATGTCGAGAAACAGGGCAGGGATGAGTTCTTGAGCTTTTTTCTGAGCCTCACGGCGTAGGCGGACGATACCCTCGGCGCGGGAAAGGATGTCTGCTATGCGATGTTGCTGATCGAGAGAAGGAAATGGTAATTCGATATTTTGAATTTGGCGGGCAGAGATATGCTTGACCGTTGCAAATGGGGTCGCGGCTTCGATATCTTGAAGTTTTTTCTGGATGCCGTGATATATATATTCAGGGTCTACATCGGGTTTAAAGTTTCGAAGACGACATACTCGCTGATTGAGTAGTGCTATTGGCCCTTGCCACCGATAGCACCGGAAATTTCCATCCATTCCAATAAGGTAATCACCAGATTCTACGATAAAATCTTTTCGAAACTCACCCCGGTAATTAGTTTCAGTCGAAGTATTTAGAAGGTCGCGAATGCGTATTAACGGAATCCCATCGATTTCTGAGAAGAACTCAGTTTTGAACGCGAATCCCGACTGCACGTCAAGGATGTCGCCTAACTTGACACTACGCATGGATACTCTCTATCTCGAAATTTGCTAATATTTCTCGCAACACCTCTATCTCCTCCTGAATCTCCGCCTCAATCGCCGCCAACTCATCCAATAACTCCCGTGGGTCGCGGTGTTCAACCTGACTTTTCGCCAATGGCCGATAACGCCCGGCGGACAAGTTAAAATCGTTGGCGCGCACCGTCGCCACGTCAGCAAACCACCATTTGGCCGTCCAATTCGCATCCGGGTCGCGGGCTTGCCACTCCGTCCAGCGTTCCGCGCGGGTCTGATAAACAGCGATCAACCTCAGCAAATCATCCGCTTCAATCGGCGTATCGTGGTTGGCGTCCAACTTATAGCCGTCCTGATCCGCGTGCAGAAACAGCACTCGCTCGGTGCGGCCCGCCGTGCTGAACAACAGCGCCGAAGTCTTCACCCCGGAATAGGGTTGAAACACCCCACCCGGCAAGGACAGCACCGCCTCGACCCGATGATTCTCGATCAATTGCCGACGCAGTTCCTTATGCGCACCCGTGGAACCGAACAACACGCCTTCGGGCACAATCACGCCGCAGCGTCCGCCGGGCCGCAAATTGTCCATCATGTACTTGAGGAACAAGATTTCGGTGGCGGTCGTCGTGCCCACCTTCACATCCTCGACGATGCGATCCTTGTCCACCCGCCCAGAAAACGGCGGATTGGCGAGAATCACATGGAAGCCTTCGACCGGCAGCCCCAACTCGGTTTTCTGCGCTTTGTCCAGTGTCGTGGTCAGCGCGTTGCGATGGAGAATTCGCACCTCCGGCAGACCGCGCAAGGTCAGGTTCATGGTCGCCAGCCGCACCATCTTGGCGTCCACGTCATTGCCAAAGAACGTCCCGGTCTGAAGCAGATTCCACTTGCCAGCGGAAAGATGATCGCCGTGCCCGCGTTGGATGTGCTTCCCGTCCAATTCCACCGTTTCAATTCCGTGCGCGCTGGAATTCGCCAGCTTGAGATGATCGAAAGCGGCCACCAGAAACCCAGCGGTGCCGGCGGCGGGGTCATAGACGGTTTCGCCGATCTGCGGGTCAATCATCCGCACAATGGCGCGAATGATGTGGCGCGGCGTGCGGAATTGACCCAGCTCACCGGCTTGGCGAATCTGTTTGAGAACATACTCGAACAAATCGCCCTTACTGTCGGCGTCGGCGGCGTCCAGCCGCAGTTGATCCACTTTCCCCGCGATCTGAGTCAGCACCGCCGGTTCGTCAATGACCAAGCGCGCGCCATCCATGAAGTTGACCGCCCCGCACTCCGCAACCTCCGCGTAAAAAGGGAACACCTCATCGCGCACAAAACGCACCAGATTTTCACCGGACAGCACCCGCGCCCACTGCGACCAGCGGAAGCGGTCGCGAGGAATCGCGTCGCCGAGGCCAAACGTGGGCGCATTCAGCGGATTGCGGAGCGTCCACTCGCCGGCGTAAATGCTCGCGACCGGCTGTTTCTGCAACCGGGCGCGCGCTTGGGTTTGTTGATCCAAGCCTTCGGCCAGATAGAAAAAGAACAGAAACGCCAGTTGTTCGGCGTTGGAAACGGGATCGGGATAACCGCCGCCATAGAGATAATCGCGGATCTGGTCGATTTTCTGCCGGAGTTCAGGCGTAAGAGGCATGGTGTGTCGTTAGTGAGGTGGGGAATAGACCGCCCGATTGAGGTCGGCCACGACTTGCGCCAGCGGTTGATCGCCGCCAAACAGTTCAGCGGCCTTGCGCTGGCCGCCGCGCAAGCTGAACGGCGGAAATTCCAAGTGATCAAGCGTGAAGTCATCAAACAAAGCGGCGTTCTGGCGAATCTGGGATTCAACCCAGTGCAGCCAGCGTTCTTGTTCCGGCGTGAATTCCCGCCCCAACAGCCAACCCTCGAAGCGCGCGCCCAATTCGGCGGCCTTGACGTCATCGGCATCGGGAAAAATCACGTTACCCTGTTCGTCGTAGGTAATCCAAGCCCGGCTGGCGGGGTCGATCCAATCGTCAGCCTCGACCGTCACCAACTGGCGCGGCGCATAGCGTGGGCGCAGCCGGGTTTCCTTGATCGTTCCGCCCTCAGCGGCGGTTTCCTCATCCTGATGAAAGTCGGTCACGCCGACGAAATCGAACATCGTGAAGTTGGGTTTGCCCGGTGCTTTGCGGGTGCCGCGTCCGCGCATCTGCCGGTACAGAATCACCGACCGGGTAAAGCGGGCAAACACCAGATTGACCACTTCCGGGCAGTCGAAGCCGGTATCCAGCATATTGACCGATACCAACACCTGCGGAAATGGGTCCTTCTTGAAGCGGCGAATTCGGGTCACGCCGTCCACGGTGTCCTCTGACCCCAACCCGGACACCACATAATCGGCGTAGCGCACTTCGGGCGCAGGTTTGAGATGCGCGAATTCGTTATCGAGCAAACGCGCCAGCGTTTCCGCGTGCCGCTTAGTTACGGCGAACACGATGGTTTTACCGATCAGCGGCTTGCGCTGGATGCCCTTGGCGTCGTGATAGCCGTGTTCCATCACGTCCCGAAATTCGCGGACGATGGCGCGGTTGCGTTCGGGGAGGGTGAACTTGCGTTCCAACGCGCTCGGATCGACGAGGATCGTCTCCCGGTCGCCAAAGGCGGCTTCCAACTCCCGGCGGGTCACGGCGTCCAACTCGTCCCAGAGGATTTCATCCCGCTTGACCTCAAAACCGTCTGCGGCGGCGGTCTTCACGGTCTTGGCCCGATAAATCTGATAACCGACCAGATAACCCTCTTCGACGGCCTGCTTGAGCGTATACACAAAGGTCGGCCGATCGACTTCGAAAAAGCGCAAGGTGTCCCGCACGAAGAGCCGATCTTCGTCGTCATCATCATCGCCATTATTCTGCGGAGCAACGCAGGGGGTTGCGGTCAGCCCAATTTGGATGCCGTCGAAATGCTCCAGCACCTTGCGCCACTTGCCGTAAATGCTGCGGTGGCATTCATCGGTGATGATCAAATCGAAGTACCCGGCGGAATAGTCGTGGTACAGAGTGATCATGGATTGCAGGGTAGTGATGGTGATGCGCTTCTCATCCTGAAACCGGCGGCCGGCGCGCAGCACATAGCAAGGATAATCCCGCAGGTGCTCGCAAAAAGCGTCCTCGGTCTGCAAGGCCAAGGGAATGCGATCCACCAGAAACAGCACCCGCGTCACCGCGTTGGCGTCGAACAGGCGTTTGATCAGGGCGGCGGCGGTGCGGGTTTTGCCGGTGCCGGTCGCCATTTCCACCAGCAGCTTGCGCCGCCCGAGACCAATTTCCCGACACAGCGCATCGATGCACGCCACTTGGTAATCGCGCCCGGCGATGCGGCGGTCAATCGGTTGAGTCAGCGGATCGACCCGCAATTGGCGACTGGCGGCGCGGCGTTCCAAATCGTCTTGGGCGAAAAAGGTCTTGATCGGATGCGGATGCGCTTCGCGTTGCCAGTCCCAGAAGCGGATTTCCCGACCATTGGCGAGAAACACGAAAGGCGCTTCGGCCAACTTGGCGTAACGCAACGCTTGGTCGGCGGCGTCGGCGGGGTTGATGCTGCTGTTCTTGGCTTCGATCACCGCCAGCCCGCGCCCTTGCCGGTCGCAGAGAAGATAATCGGCGCGTGTGCCGTCAGACAAGGTATATTCGAAGCGCACGCTGCGACCGTCGGTAATATTCCAATTTTGACTTCTCAGCGCCTCATCGATGAGGGCGCGAGAAAAGGCTTCCGTTGGCATATCTGTAGCGTCGTCAATGTCGTTGAAACTGAAATTATTCTGTCATTATGCCCAACTTCATCAATGACTTTAGAAGATGAAATTCCAAGGCATGTCTCTGCCCGCGAAACCCGGTTTCAGGGATCGAAGCCGGCGCGGCCAATGGCCCAAATTTCGATCTCCGTCGCTCCACCGTCTCGCAGTACCCGAGCGCATTCGGCAACCGTGCCGCCGGTGGTGACCACATCATCCATCAGCGCGATCCGTGTTCCGGGCAGCGGCGCATCCAGTGCAAACGCGCCCGAAAGATTGGTCTGGCGCTGACGAGCATCCAACCGGGTTTGCGGCACGGTGTGGCGCACGCGCCGCAAACCATCGATCCACAGCGGAATCTTCAAACGGTGGGCGGCGGCGCGCGCCAGTTCCAAGGATTGATTGAAACCACGTTCGCGCAGGCGGCGCGGATGCAGCGGCACCGGCACGATACCCTCCGGCGGCGGATCGCCGCGCTCGATCAGCGCAGCGGCAAACAACTCGCCAAGCAGGCGCGCACTGGCCAAGTGACCACCGAACTTCAGCCGCACGATCAGAAAGTCCAGAGGTGGCCGATAACGAAAGGGGACGAACGCGCGGTCAAAAGCTGGTGGTTGCGACCGACAGCCAACGCAAGGACCGTTCCAGCCCTCGGGCAGCGGTGTGGCGCAGCGTGGACAGGCTGCAAAATTGCGTGGCAAGTCGCCCAGGCAGCCGACGCATAAATCCAGTCCCGCCGCGCCCGCCGCTCCGCAGAGCAAGCAGGTGGGTGGCAAGATCAGGCGTTCGAGCGCGCCCAGCCAAGCCGCGCTCATGACTCGACGCCCCGGTTGACAAGGTCGGAAGCGTTTCCGAACATGACTGGAATTCGTCCACCACCTTCAAGGTTTTCGATCATGCATGTGTCCATACTGGAGCAAAGCGAAGAAACGGTCATCGGCAAAATGGCGCGGGGTTCCTCCGCCAAGCGGGCGGCGTCCATTATGAATTACGGCAATCTGATCGCGATTCTGGTCCCGTTTCCCCTGCTGATCTTCTGGTTCGGCGCGTCGATGCTGGTGTACGCCATGAACCGCCATCATCCCAATCCCAAGGTGGGCCATTACACCCAGCAGGCAGCCTACCGGTTCTACGGCATCACCGGTTTTTTCATCGTGATCGCCACGTTCATCCCTAGCGGCGGCTGGATTTGGCACCTGGTCGCCTGGATCGCGGCGGCGCTGATCCTGATTCCCTGGTCCATCCTCGATCTGCGGCGCATCGCCAAGGAAGAGTGGATGGACATCCCGCTGGACGAACAAGGTCATCCGCTAGCTAGCATGGCGTGAGAGGTCGCTCGAAACGAATGGTTGGCCTTCATTGAAATCCGTCCAACGCCTCGCCATCCGATCCAAAACCGTGCAACCGGGCCGGATCCAGGTTCAGGCGCACCATTTCGCCCTGGTGGAACAGGCGGATGCCCGGCAACCGCGCCACGAGCGGCGCGCCGGGTGGGTCTTGGCCATCCACCCGGACATGCAGCAACGTCTCGTGACCCAGGTACTCGGCGTCGCTGACCGTCGCCCGCAAACCGCCCTCGCCATCAGTGACAAGATGCAGATGTTCCGGGCGAATGCCGGCGGTCAGTGGCGTATTCAACCAGGCCCGCCGGCGCTCGGCGACGTTGGCGGATAACGCCAGCGTCACCGTCTGCTCGCCCAACCGCAGCCCGAATCCGCCGTCGACGGCGATTGGGCGGGCAGGAAACAGGTTCATTGGAGGGTTACCGATAAAGCCGGCGACGAACGTGTTGGCCGGCTGCTCGTACAATTCCCGCGGCGGCGCGACTTGTTGCAAACGACCGTGATCCAGCACCGCCACCCGGTCGCCCAAGGTCATCGCCTCGGCCTGATCGTGCGTAACGTAGAGCGTGGTAGCGCCCAGCCGATCCAGCAGTCCACTCAGCTCGGCGCGAATTTGCACCCGCAACCGGGCGTCCAGATTGGACAACGGTTCGTCCATCAAAAACACAGCGGGCTGCCGCACCAGCGCCCGGCCCATCGCTACCCGCTGCCGTTGGCCGCCGGACAGTTGCCGGGGCAAGCGGTCGAGCAACCCGCCCAGGCCGAGCAGTCCCGCCGCCCAGGCCACTCGATGCGCGACTTCGGCGCGAGGCTGGCCACGCATCTTCAGCGGGAATTCCAGATTGGCGCGCACCGTCATGTGTGGATAAAGCGCATAATCCTGGAAGACCATTGCCACGTTGCGCCGTTGCGGCGGCAGGTCGTTGACCCTCTCGCCGCCGATATACAGCGCGCCACGGGTAGCGTCGTCCAGCCCCGCCAACAGACGCAGCAGGGTGGACTTGCCGCAGCCGGACGGACCCACCAGCGCCAGCACCTCGCTATCGGCGATGGCGAGGCTGAAATCGAAAATCGCCTGGGTTCCACCGGGATAGATTTTATCAACGGTTTCAAATGCAACGTCGGCCATGAAATAACTTCAGCTCCATCCCGCTATCAGCGCTTGGTCGGGATTTCCTACTGTAGGGTGGATTGGACCGATTGACCACCTGTTCAGGAGCAATCATGATGGTTCGTCACCGAACCGCTCTCATGGAAATCGCCGTCGTCACCATGGTGGTCCAGCCAGTATCTCCAGCCCGCTCCAGGAAGTCGCCACTTCCATCCAATGAAGGGAAGCTTTCGTGGTCGATGGTGTAATGCATCCCGCGACCAAGGCAATCAGACAACGAAACTGGCCATCGGCATGTGGGCCATCACCAGGAACCCAAGCTCTCATGCGAACGAACAAGCTTTTTGTCCTCCATGCCCCTTTCCAGCCAGCCGGCGATCAACCCGAGGCGATCCACCGCCTGGTGGATGGTCTCGATGCCGGTCTGGCGCATCAGACTCTGCTTGGCGTCACCGGCAGTGGTAAAACCTTTGCCGTCGCCCACGTGATCGCCGCCGTGCAACGCCCGGCGCTGATCCTGGCGCCCAACAAGACGCTGGCGGCCCAGCTTTACGGCGAGATGAAGGAATTTTTCCCCGACAACGCGGTGGAATATTTCGTCTCCTATTACGACTATTACCAGCCGGAAGCCTACGTCCCTGCATCGGATACCTACATCGAGAAAGACGCCTCGATCAACGAACACATCGAGCAGATGCGGTTGTCGGCGACCAAGGCGATTCTGGAGCGGCCCGATACGATCATCGTCGCCACCGTGTCGGCGATTTACGGTCTGGGCGATCCCGACTGGTACATGAAGATGATCCTGCACCTGGTGCGCGGCGAAAAGGTGGATCAACGCGCCATCCTGCGCCGGCTGGCGGACTTGCAATACACCCGCAATGACCTGGAACTGGCGCGCGGCACGTTCCGGGTGCGCGGCGAAATCATCGACATCCATCCTGCGGAGTCGGATCAGGAGGCGTTGCGGGTGGAATTGTTCGACGATGAAATCGAATCGCTCAGCCTGTTCGATCCGCTGACCGGCAAGGTGTTGCGCAAGACGCCGCGCTATACGGTTTATCCCAAGACCCACTACGTCACCCCACGCGAGCAGCTTTTACAAGCAGTGGAAGCGGTCAAGGAGGAATTGCGCGAGCGGCTGGCCAAACTGCACGCCGCCAATAAACTGCTGGAAGCACAGCGACTGGAACAGCGGACCCGCTTCGACATCGAGATGATGCTGGAATTGGGCTATTGCAGCGGCATCGAGAATTATTCCCGTCATCTGTCGGGCCGTGAAGCCGGCGAAGCGCCGCCGACCCTGTTCGACTATCTGCCGCCGAACGCGTTGATTTTCATCGACGAAAGCCATGTGACCGTGCCGCAATTGGGTGCGATGTACAAGGGTGACCGGTCGCGCAAGGAAACGTTGGTCGAATACGGCTTTCGGCTGCCGTCGGCGCTGGACAACCGGCCATTACGCTTCGACGAGTTCGAGCGGTTGAGCGGCCAAACCGTGTTCATTTCCGCTACCCCCGGCCCGTTCGAGTTGGAACACTCCGGCACCGCCGTGGTCGAGCAGGTGGTGCGACCGACTGGTCTGGTGGACCCCGAAACCGAGGTGCGCCCGGCCCTGCATCAGGTGGACGACCTGCTGGGTGAAATCCGCGAGCGGGTGAATTTGCGGGAACGGGTGCTGGTCACCACCCTGACCAAACGCATGGCCGAGGATTTGACCGGGTATCTGGCCGAGAACGGGGTGAAGGTGCGCTACCTGCACGCCGATGTGGATACGGTGGAACGGGTCGAGATCATCCGTGATTTGCGGTTGGGAAAATTCGACGTGCTGGTCGGCATCAACCTGCTGCGGGAAGGCTTGGACTTACCGGAGGTTTCGCTGGTGGCGATTCTCGACGCCGACAAGGAAGGCTTCCTGCGCTCCGACCGTTCCCTGATTCAAACCATTGGCCGTACCGCCCGCCATCTGCGCGGCAAAGCGATCCTGTACGCTGACCGGATCACCGGCTCGATGCAACGGGCGCTGGACGAGACCGAACGGCGCCGCGCCAAGCAGCGGCGCTACAATGAAGCGCACGGCATCACTCCGCGCGGCATCCAGAAAGCGGTGGCCGACATTCTGGAAGGCACCTATTCCCATCCCGGCGCGCCGCCAACGGTGGTGGAATATGCCCAGGTCGCCGAGGAAACCGCCGCCTACGCTCGCGAATCCCCAGCGGCGCTGGCCAAGAAAATCAAACAACTGGAACAGACCATGTACCGCCATGCTCGCGATCTGGAATTCGAGGCAGCGGCGAAATTGCGGGATGAGATCCAACGGATCCGTCAGTTCGGGTTAGGAATGCCAACGACGAAGGCGGAGTAGCGATCCACATCGACCCAACATCCAACGGGCAGGTGGACCGGCGCGGCGCGGCGCGGCACGGTCCACCTTTCATGATGGCAAGAACCCTGACGAAACAATGGGCTTCATCGACCAGGCGCGGACTGTACTCGCTTAAGGAGCGCCTATGGCAGTACTCCCGCGTTCGTTGGTGGCCGGCTCCAGAAAAGGATGTGCAATCGCAGCAGCATCTCCGGGTCCGAGATGAGATCGCGTTTCTGGGCCGCGCTCAGACTATCCGGCCCTTCCTCCTCCAACTGATGAACCAACCCTTCCAGATAATGTCGGCGCCGCTTGCCCGGCGGCTCGCGCGACGGCAGCAGCGACAGATGCAAGGCGTTGACGTAGGGATCGGTCAACGCCTGGACGAAGCGGCTGACGGGTTTCTCGCGCAACACCGGTAAAACCGGTTCGTCTTCTTCCATATTTTCCGCCAGATAATCCAGCACCACCGGCGGATCGGTTTCTTCCGGGGTCAGGAACAGGCCCAGTTCCCGCGCCTGGCGGCCCAAAGCAATGCTGCTGGACAGCATGGAAACCGGAATCGACAACAGGAGTCCTGCCAGGACCGGCGTGAACCACCAGAAAAACTCCGGCACATACTGGTAACTCAGCACACCGGTGACGATGCCGATCAAGGTCTGCACGCCGTGGGTCAGCGCCGCTTCCCGAAAGCTGGTCATGTGGTCGCCGCGCTGCTGCGGTGGCCAGCCAACGGCGCGGCGCATCAGAATCGCCAGCACGAATTTCGTCTGGAACAGCATCAGTACTGGCGCGGTCAGTACGGAAAACAGCGTTTCCAACGCCACGCTCAGGGTCGCCTTGAGCATCCCGCCGTAGGCGCGGCACAGCCGGCCATCCTTGAGCAGCAGCAACAGCGCCAGCCCCTTGGGCAGAAACAGCATGGTGAGTGTGACCAACAGGACGGTGGTCATCTCCACCGCGAACGACACCGGCCACACCGGTACCCAGTTCTCGCCGAAGAAATACACCGGTTCGTGCCGGGTCTGGAAATAGGCGTCAACCCCGGTGGCGATCAGGAACAGCAGCCACAACGGCGAAGCGGCATAGGACATCACGCCCATCGAAAAATGCAGCCGGCTCAGGGCGTTGAAGCCACGCGACAGCGCCAGCCGCAGATGCTGAAGGTTGCCCTGGCACCAGCGGCGGTCGCGTTTGGCGTAGTCGATCAGGGTCGGCGGAATTTCCTCGTAACTGCCTTCGAGATCGTAGGCCAGCCACACCTCCCAGCCCGCCCGCCGCAACAGCGCCGCCTCGACGAAGTCGTGACTGAGGATGTCACCGCCAAACGGTTCGCGCCCCGGCAGCTTGGGCAGGCCGCAGTGATCGAGAAATGGCTGAATGCGGATAATGGCGTTGTGACCCCAGTAGTTGCTCTCGCCCAACTGCCAGTAGTTCAGCCCGGCGGTGAACATCCGCCCGTACAGGCTACCGGCGAATTGCAGGATGCGGGCGAACAGCGACTCACGGTTGATCGGCACCGGCGGGGTTTGCAGCAACGCCACCCGTGGGTGACGCTCCATGATCCGCACCATCTCGACCAGGGTTTCGCCCTTCATGATGCTGTCGGCGTCCAGCACGATCATGTAGCGGTAATGGCCACCCCAACGGGTGCAGAAGTCTTCCAGGTTACCGCTCTTGCGGCTGATATTTTCCGGTCGGTTGCGATAGAAAATCCGCCCCTTGCCGTCCAGCGCCCGCACCATGTCCTGCCAACGCAATTCTTCCTCGACCCAGACATCCGGATCGCGGGTGTCGCTGAGGATAAAGAAATCGAAGTCGGCGCGTTGGCCGGTGTCGGCCAGCGACTGGTGGATCGCGCGCAGACCGGCGAACACCCGCTCCGAGTCCTCGTTGTAGATTGGCATCAGAATCGCCGTGCGCGGCAGTGGGGTCGTGGCTTCGGGCACCGGTCCCGTCTGGCGCGAGATCGCCCAGCGGTCGCGGCCCGTCAGAATCACGAAAAAGCCCATGAGCGCGGTCCAGAAAGAAACGCAAATCCAGGAAAACAGGATCGCGTACAGCAACAATAGGATCAATTCCATCGGCCGGAGGCCATCGGTCTGAAACACGCTGACCATCAGGCACATCGCGCCCAGCGTCGTTAGCAGCACCAGCAGGAAGAACACTCCCCGCCGCAGGGTATGCCCCGTGATCGGCGGTCGAACGGTTAGGGTCATGACAAGTCCAGGAATCTCAAGGAAAGGCGCGATTCAGGCGTGGGGCTTCCGATGCCATAGCCGGCGCAGCGAATCCAGTAGCCCGAACGGCTCGATGCGTTGCGTCGGCATGGCGCCGGGGATGGGCGGCGGCACGGGCTCGGCGCGGATCGTTTGCAAGGTATCCAACACAGTGCTGGCTTCACCAGGCGGGGCGAACAGCGCCGCGGGCCAGTCCGGGGTGGCGCCACTCAGCAAAGCGGCGCGCGCCGCGGCTAGCTCTTGCGATGGCCGGGGTAAATCGAGCGCTCGGGCCAGCCAATCGTCCAGTAGTTCGCCAGCGGCGACCAGCGCGCGCGCCACAGGGTCCGGCCCCGATGGTTCCGGCGACTCGGCGGCGCGGCGCAACGCCTGCTCGCTCAGGGCCGCGATTTGATCCGGATCGGTCACCCCCAGCACTTGCCAGTAGGCGCCCAGCCGGGCGAGCAGGAATTCGCTGGAAGGCGACAGCGGCGTTGGCGGCAGGTACAACTCCGCCGCGCCTACTTTGCCGCGGTCCACTGGTAACTCCAGGTTTCGGTCAACACATCGTTACCCAGCTTGAGAAAACCGCGCAACTCCGCAGCGGTATCACCCTGCGGCAGCAACTCGAACGACAGTCGCCAGCCTTGCGTTTGGGGATTCTTGTGTACCACCACGTTTTGAATCTGACCGGTCGAACTGCTGACCACCCCTTTTACCGGCGCGTCATCCGTCAACCGGGCCAGGTTGTCGCCCCCAAAATCGATGACGAACCGTCGGCGTTCGGGTCGCGGATCGCCCGGGTCGCCGGCGCCAACCCGGCTGGCCAGCGTGCGCCCGCCCAACGGCAGATTCGGCAGGTCGAGAAAGAATGACAACCGGTAGTTGTATTCCAGGCGCTGGCCGGCCTCGACCGGTTTTTCCGGGGTCCAGAAAGCGGCGACGTTATCGTAACGCTCGGCCGTGCTGGGAATTTCGATCAACTGCACCGAACCCTTGCCCCAGTCGCCTTGTGGCTCGACCCAGACGCTGGGCCGGCTGTGATAATGCGCTTCCAGATCCTGGTAGTCGTCGAAATCGCGATCACGTTGGAGCAGGCCGAAGCCGCGCGGGTTATTGTCCTGGTAGGCGCTGATGCGTAACCGAGCCGGATTGCTCAAAGGCCGCCAAATCCATTCACCGTTGCCGGTCAGCATCAACAGGCCATCGGAATCGTGAACCTGCGGGCGGAAATCGTCGAAGAACCGTTCGTTGAGCGTGCCGTGAAAGAACATGCTGGTCAATGGCGCCACGCCGAGTTTCTGCACCGGCTCGCGGATGAACAGACTGGCCTTGACCTCGATCTGGGTAGCGACGCCTGGCTTGATGGCGAAGCGGTAGGCGCCGGTCAGGCTCTTGCTATCCATCAAGGCGTAGACGGTCAGCTCGGTGGCGTCCTTGGTGGGTTTTTCCAGCCAGAACTCGCGAAACCGGGGGAATTCCTCGGGCTTGGGCAAGCCGGTGTCCACGGCCAGGCCGCGAGCGGAGAGGCCGTAATTCTGTTTCTGGCCGACCGCGCGGAAATAACTCGCGCCCAGGAACACCGCAACCTCGTCGTAATGGCTGTCGGTGTGCAGCGGATACAGCACCTTGAAGCCGGCGAAGCCGAGATCCTTGGGAAGGTTTTCCGGGATGGGGTTCTTGCCGTAGTCGAACAGGTCGCTGGCGTACTCGACCGGCTTGCTTTCACCCTCGTCCACGACATGAATGACCACCGGCTCGAAGAACAGGAAACCAAGCGGCGCGAACTGAATTTCGAACGGCAGACCTTCCGCTCGCCACAGACCCTTTTCCGCCCGAAAACGGATGTCGCGGTACTGGTCATAATCCAGATTCTTGAGAACATCCGGCAAGTTATTGCTGGTTGCCTGGAAGGGTTGGGACGCCAGCATCTCGGCGCGGCGGTGCACATCAGCGAAGTTGAAGCGCTTGGGCGGAGGAGTGGTGGCCGGCGTGGCTTCGGGCGCGTTGGGCGCGCCAAAACTCGCCACCGATCCCATCCAGACTCCCACCAGCAGCGCAAGACTCAACAGCATTCGGCATTTCACGGCATTACGGCTCCATCGTTGGGATGATCCGCTCAAATTTGGGAGAACATCTTCAAACGGGGTATTGTATTGCTGTCCGGTTCTTCCGACTATCCCGGCGCGCGGTGCCAAGCCCAACTCCCAGCAACTCCCGCTTCAAGGGTCTCCAACGGTGAAAATGACATTGAAGAATCTGCTTATCCTGATGATTTTACCAGCGATTTTGCAGAGCGGCGGGGTGATGGCTGAAGATTTGGTATTAGACGAGTTCGAGGAATTGCAGGGCTGGACGGTAACCGGCTCACCCGGCGTGCGGGTGGAATTCGCCCATGACACCGGTTTCAGCGGCATGGGTCTGCGCGTCGATTTCGATTTTCAGGGCCACGGTGGCTATCTGATACTCCGCAAGCCCTTTCCTCTTAAACTACCCGACAATTATGCCTTCAGCTTTATGTTGCGGGGCACGGCGCCGGCCAATAATTTGGAATTCAAACTGATCGATCCCTCCAGTAAAAACGTCTGGTGGCGAACACAGCGTGATTTTACCTTTCCCCAGGACTGGCAGCGCATCGTTATCAAGAAGAAGCACTTGGAATTCGCCTGGGGTCCGGCTGGTGGCGGTCTGCCCACCACCATGGGAGCGTTGGAACTGGCCGTCTCCGCCGGCGCGGGCGGCAAGGGTTCCATCTGGATCGATGGACTGCGACTTGAGGAACGCGAGTCGGTGAGCCTATCCAGTTCGCGGCCCAAGGTGGAAGCGACTACCTCGGTTCCTGGCCACGAGCCCGAACGGATACTCGACCTCGAACCCCTGGCTGGCTGGCATAGCGGTTCCCTGGCGGAAAGCCAGTGGGTGATGCTGGATTTTATCAAGCCTCGCGAATACGGCGGCATGGTGATCGATTGGGATCGTAAGGATTACGCAACCGCCTATCGAGTGCAGCTTTCCGACGATGGCGTCAACTGGCAAACCGTTTACAGCGTCAGCGATGGCAATGGCGGGCGCGACTACATTTATCTACCGGACGCCGAATCCCGCTATCTCCGACTGGATTTGCAAAAAAGCAGTCGGGAACAGGGTTACGGAATTCTGGCGGTTACGCTGAAACCCGACGAATTTTCCTCGTCGATCAATCATTTTTTCGAGTCAATCGCGCAGGATACGGCCAAGGGTTGGTATCCCAAATATCTGCATTGGCAACAAACCTACTGGACTCTGGTGGGAGTGAACGGCGATGATCGGGAGGGCCTGTTCAATGAGGAAGGCCTGCTCGAAGTCGATAAGAGCAGTTTTTCGATAGAGCCGTTTCTGTATACCAACGGCCGACTGGTGACTTGGGCGGAAGCACTGACCGCGCAGGAATTGGAGCAAGGGTATTTACCGATTCCCTCCGTGATTTGGCGTCACGATCCGCTGGTTCTTCGCATCACCGCCTTTGCCACGGGCGCGCCGGGCGCCTCGACGCTGTACGCCAGATATCTGCTCAGCAACACCAGTCACGAGCGCCAAGCTGTCAACCTGTTCCTGGCGGTGCGGCCTTTTCAGGTCAATCCACCCTGGCAGTCCCTCACTGTCGTTGGTGGCGCCACTCCGATTCGTGAATTGGCCTACCAGAATGGTCGGGTGTGGGTCAACGGCGAAAAGGCGGTGGTACCCTTGTTGGCTCCCGATCATTTCGGCGCCGCGCGCTTCGAGCACGGTCCAATCACCAAGTTCCTGGCGACTGGCAAACTGCCCGTTCAGGATCAGGTGACTGACCCCTTCGGCTATGCGTCGGGCGCGCTGGAATACCAAATCGATTTGCCGCCGCAAGGTTCCCGCGAAATTTACCTGGCCATCCCTTTTCACGAACCGCGGCAAACGATCCCGCCTGGTTCGATCTCCCCGCAGGAAGCCGCGGCGCGGGGGAACGCGGAACTTGAAACAGCAACCCGCTATTGGCAAGCTCAACTCGGTCAGGTGGATATCCAGTTACCACCGCCCGCCGATCGCCTGATTCGCGCCTTGAAGAGCACCTTGGCTTATATCCTGATCAACCGCGCCGGTCCCGCCATTCAGCCCGGCCCCCGCAACTATGCGCGTTCCTGGATTCGGGATGGCGCCCTGACCTCGGCGGCGCTGTTGTCCATGGGTCATACCGAAGAGGTGCGTGAGTTCATTCGCTGGTACGCTGGCTATCAGTCTCCTGACGGCAAGATACCCTGCTGCGTCGCCAAGCGCGGCGCTGATCCCTTACCGGAGCATGATAGTCACGGCGAGTTCATTGACACGGTCATGGAGTATTACCGCTATACCCGCGATGTGGGTTTCCTGAGCGAATTGTGGCCCTCGGTGGTCAAGACGGTGGAATATATCGATTCCTTGCGCCAGCAACGCCTGACCGCCGTTTATCGGACACCGGAATTACAGTGCTACCATGGCCTCCTGCCGGAATCGGTCAGTCACGAAGGCTATTTAGCCTATCCCGTGCATTCCTACTGGGACGATTTTTTCGCGCTGCGAGGACTCAAGGACGCGGCCGCCATGGCGATCGTGCTGGGCGATGCGGAAAAGGCGGCGCGTTTTGCCGCTCTACGGGATTCTTTCCAACAAGACCTGCTCGCATCCATCCGCTGCACCATGGAAAAGCACCGGATCGACTACCTTCCCGGTTCCGCCGAACTCGGCGACTTCGATCCTACCTCGACCACGATTGCCCTGGATCCTGGCGGGGAACAGAAATCCCTGCCACAACAGGCGTTACAACAGACGTTCGAGAATTATTTCACCTATTTTCGACAACGCGCCAAGGGTGAGACCGATTGGGATAAATACACCCCTTACGAAACCCGAATCATCGGCTCCCTGGTGCGCTTGGGGCAACGCCAGCGGGCGTTGGAAGCGCTGGATTTCTTTCTGGCCGATCAACGCCCGGCGGCCTGGAACCAATGGGCTGAAGTCGTATGGCGCGATCCCAGAGTCGCCAATTCCATCGGCGATATGCCGCATACCTGGGTTGGCTCCGATTATATTCACTCATTGCGCAGCCTGTTTGCTTTCGAGGAGGAAAGCGATCAATCCCTGGTCATCGCTGCTGGTGTCCCCAATGAGTGGTTGGAGAGCCCCGGTGGAATCAGCGTAAAACGTTTACCAACCTATCATGGCACGCTGAACTACAGCTTGTGGCGCGAGGTGCCGGGAAAATTACGCCTGAAACTCACGGGCGATATCGCCCTGCCGCCGGGTAACATCGTGCTCAGACCGCCGGTGGCGCTGCGCGGGCTTACGGTCAATGGCAAAGTCAGCACCCTGTTCGATGCCGACCATGCCACGATCACCGAATTCCCCGCCGATGTGGTGCTGGAGTATTGAGAGCCAGCACCCAGCAATTCTCATTTTGAAATATTGGCAGGATGACTTGACTGGAAAAGCCCAAGAGGATATCGGCAATCCACGCCAGTATGACCACGGCAAGAGCCGAGTCCTGTCCCGTAGGTGATTGCCCTATTTGCCCTCGACGCTCTTGAGCGTCGGTGGCGGTTCATTTTTGGGGCGCTTCGGCGTGTCTGTGTCCGAGAACGAGTTGAACACCATATCGGGCGAGGTGGTGTTGTGCTGCGAGGGCGACAGCCGCCCTGTCCAGATGTCGGTCGCCATGGCGCGGTCGAACTTCATGATATTGTCCTCGCGCCAACTCCTCGCCCCCTTCTCGCGCACGGCGATGCGCGCCACATCGTTGTTGAACTCGGTGACGTACATCGAGCGTAGCACGGCGAATGGGCGATCCTGAATGGCGCGGTCGAAGGCGACATTCAAGGCCAGGCGGTTCTCGTCGATGCCGACCATGGCGAGCGTGGCGCTGCCACCGCGCTCGAAATGCAGCGTGAAGGTGCGCGTCGGCGGGTCGAACACCACCTCCTTGATCTTGACGATCATCCGCCCCTCGAATTCGACCGGGCCAACGAGAAACGAGCTGCCGTAGGCTGTATTGCGCATCGGTCGCGGCGCGTGCGGTCGCACCCGCCAATAACCGTCCTGCGGATAGAGCACCAGCACCTCCTCGCTGCCGTCGGTGCGCAGCGTCCACACCTGGATGAGATGCAGTCCCTTCTCGACGCGGTCGCCGATACGCACCGTGGCCGTCGCCGGCCGCCAGAAG
Source organism: Candidatus Contendibacter sp. (assembly GCA_031732755.1). Taxonomy (GTDB): domain Bacteria; phylum Pseudomonadota; class Gammaproteobacteria; order Competibacterales; family Competibacteraceae; genus Contendibacter. The sequence continues at coordinate 6,300 of JAVMKI010000001.1, read as the reverse complement.
CTCGGAAACGTGTAGCCGATGACCCACAGATCGATGCCATCGTGGATCGTGACGCGGCGCGGCGGCACGGGCGCCTGGTAGGACGGGTCGGCGGCCATGTCGCACGCCGTCCAGTCAGCCTCCCAAACGTTGCGGCCGAACGGTGACAGATAAACCGGGTGCGCCGCCTCGATGCGAAACGAGCGCACGTCCTTGCTGGCGAGGGAGATGGCGACATTGTCCTTCTCGGCGCACAGCACCGGCTCACTCTCGTTCTTCACCTCGACGGCGAGCCCGTCGAGCGAGGCGGCGCGGGCGCCGCCCAAGGTAAGGGCGACCGCAAGACAGGCGGCGGGCACAAGCCGCGCCAACGTGGTGGTCAATGGCATTTTTCTCACTCCAGGCATTTCGTTGAGCAGGTGGAGGAAAGACAGGGCAATCGCGCTACGTCTTTTCTCAAGGTTCATCAATCGATTGAAAAATGTGGATATGGCGCATCAGTAGATCGATATTCAATGCAGTCAACTTGTTATGCTGAAATAGCGCCATTGCCCTGGCATCACGCCCCTTATCCCAGCAAGCTACGATAGGAAGGAATATACTGATAAATCCAAGTTTCGGTCAGGGCCTGATCGCCCAAACGCAAGTAAACACGGATATCCACTGGATTCATGTCTACTGCCTCGATATCGAAAAACGCCCGCCATTGTTTGGTTCCCACCACCTGTAGGACATAATCATTTTCAATCTTGCCGCTGCTGGCGTTAAGCATTAGTCGGACGGGCGCGGTTTTATCGAGATTTTCCAGTGGCCCACCGGCGAAATCGATGACTATCTTGGTTTTATTGGGCGGGGCTGGTTTTATTCCTGGTATGCCGCCTCTGCCGAGACGTGTGGCGATCACCCGACCGAGATTGGCTGGATAGGGATCATCGGCTGTCCAGAACAGGCGGTATTTAAAATTCCAGGTTGATCCGGCTTGCACTGGCGTTTGCGGCACCCAATAGGCGACGATATTATCGTCAACCTCATAATCGGTCGGAATTTCGACAAGTTGCACGGCTCCTTCACCCCAAGGTTCGAGGGGTTCGACCCACAGGCTGGGCCGTTTTTCATAAAAAACGCCATCATCCTGATAATTTTCAAAGTTGCGGTCGCGCTGGAAAAGACCGAATCCCTTGGGATTGTTATCGAAGAAGGAACTGGTCTGTACGCCGAGAGGATTGTTGAGTGGTCGCCAAATGCGTTCGCCAGTCCCGGTCCACAGGGCCAAGCCATCATTGTCGTGGATTTCCGGGCGCCAATCGCGCGATTGCAGATGATTGGTTTCCGAATACCAGAACATGCTGGTCATCGGCGCTATTCCCAGCCTTTGAATGGCCAGCCGGGCAAACAACACGGCTTCGACATCCATCACGACTTGCTCCTGACGCGATGTCAGGAAGCGATAAGCGCCGCTGATACTGGGACCATCCATCAAGGCGTAGATCACCAGGGTCTTGGGGTCGGCGGCGGCTTCCAACCAGAAGCTGATAAAATAGGGAAATTCTTCGGGGGTCGGCAAGCCAGTCCCGATGGCGACACCGCGCGCGGATAGCCCGTACTGATCCAATTCACCAGCGCTGCGAAAATAGGCTGCTCCTAGGAAAGCCAGCCAATCACGCTGCTGCGCGCTCGAATGCATCACCCGGAAGCCGGCGAAACCCATGTCATCCGGCAGATCCGCCGCAAAGCTGGTTTTGCCGAACGTGAACAAGCGGGGCGAATACCGGATTTCCCGCGCTGTCCCCTCTCGCACCAGATGTATCCTGACCGGTGCCTGGAACAGCTTGCCCATATGGAAAAATTGTACTGGATAGGGGCCGCCTCCCTCCGCCCAGAGTGCGTCCTCTGGCCGATAGCGGATTTGCTGATAGGCATCGAAATCGATCCTCTCCAGTATTTCCGGATGACGAATCAGCGGCGCCCGATAAGGCTGCGCCGCCAATTGCCGGGCCTGCTCCCGCAACCAATCGAAGCTGAACGATTGGGCAGGACCCAGATCGAACCCCGTATTCGACTCCTCAGTCCAAGCCACCGAAGTTAGAAAGGGGAACAAGGGAGCGAACAATGCACCCCCGAGAAAAGTACGGCGCGTGATGCCGGGTTTCGTGGTCAAGATACCCCCAAATCGACAGAAGAATAATGACAAGGCAACGGAAACAGGGGCGAATTTTAGCTTGATACCGGACTGGGAATGAACCGGTAACGCCAGGTTTCCGACAGCGTCTGCTCGCTCAGGCGTGAGAAAGCTCGTCCATCCGCAGACCCGCCCTGTTCTGGCTCAATCTCGAAAATCCTTGTCAGCATCGGATGTTAGCCACTTGAAAGTAGGGAGAGGTTTGCATGACCGGTGGATTGTCGGGCGGTTGTCGGATATGCTCGTCAGCGCTGGTCCCTCGGCGCAATCCATCGCTATCGTGAATGTCCGGTTGCGACTCCCTAGTCGATCGGTGATTGGTTTCGGGACGCCAGAAACCAAAAACAGTTGCCCAGAGGAGGGAATCGCGCCGGATATGCTTCGTTTCCGATGGCTGTTTCATCTCTAGATTAGTAGTGTGCAAGACCAGGATACCCATCATATGCAAATTACTCAGTGGACAACCTCCCATGTAGCCACGTTATCTCGGAGTGGCCTTTTATCCTTGATGCTACTGGCCGCGACCGCCGCGCATTCCCAGGAATGGCTTTACACCGTGCGCCCCGGCGACAACTTATGGAGCGTTTCCACCGATTACTTGATTCATACCGATTACTGGGCCAGGTTACAGGCGCTCAACGGGATCGCTGATCCATTGCGCCTGCCGCCGGGGATGAAGTTACGTATTCCCATCGCCTGGCTCAAGCGCCTGCCGGCCAAGGCGTGGGTTTTGAGCGTGCAAGGCGAGGCGCGCGTCGTGATCGCGGCTACGGGCCAAACCGCCCCCATCAATGCCAAACGGTTATTGCAAACCGGCGATACGTTGCTGACCGGTCCCGATGGCGCCGTCAGCCTGGAATTCGGCGATGGCTCTCGGGTCTTGCTGCAAGCCAACAGCGAATTGCGCATGGAAGCCTTGGATGCCTACGGCCCAACCCGTTTCGTCAATACGCGGATCCGCTTGCAACAAGGCCGGCTGGAAAGCCAGGTCGCGCCGCGCGCCAATTCTGGCCCGCGCTACGAAATCTCGACGCCTGCCGCCGCTTCAACGGTGCGCGGCACCCGCTACCGTATCGGAATGGACTCCGCCACCGCCACCGCGCGCACGGAGGTGGTGGAAGGGATCGTCGCATTCCGGGGCGGCCAAACCACCCGGACGGTCAATCAGGGGTTTGGCACCTTGGCTGAAACCGGTCAAGCGCCATTGCCACCCGTGCCTCTGCTGCCGCCGCCGAAGATCGCTGAACTGCCACCCACCTTAACACGCCTGCCGGTTCAGCTCCGCTTCTCCCCCTTGCCGGGAGCCGTGGCCTATCGCGCGCAAATCGCGCCGGCCGATCCACGCCGGACCTTATTGCTCGACACGGTCCTGCCCGCGCCGCCAACCAACGGATCGGGGGCGCCAGTGAGCGATCGCACCGCAGTCACCGAAACACTGACGCTGCTCATCAGTCCAATTGGGCCGGATTTGTCGGATGGCGATTACGTGGCCCGAATTCGCGGCATTGACGACAAGGGACTGGAGGGATACGACGCCCAGTATCGATTCCGCCTTCGGGCCGCGCCCACGCCGGATGCCGAGAAAGATGATGAAAATAGATAAATTTATCAATAAGTTATTTTCAATATCCAACAAGCATGAGGCCATGGGCCTGACGGCGATTCCGACGGCGATCACGGCCTGATGATCCCGCTGGCCCAATCGCGTGCCGGCTGGCTCGAAAAGATCGGTTTGGCGCTGGCGCTGACAACGGTCGCGCTCATCTTGGTGTATACGAACGGACTGTATCGCTGGGACGGGGTGTTCTACGACTGGAATCTGGCGGCCTGGTCCCGCACGCCGGCCGATGACATCGTCATCATCGCCATCGACGAACAAAGCCTGCGCGAGATCGGCCGCTGGCCGTGGTCACGCCGCACCCACGCCGAACTGATCCGCATCCTCAACACGGCCGGCGCAAAGGCCATCGCGCTGGACATCGCGTTCGTCGAACCCGACGCGACCGACCCCACGGCGGACACGGAGTTGGCGGCCGCGCTAGCCAGCAACGGCCATGTCGTGTTGCCGGTGTTGAATGAACAAAATTATCTGGGCGGTCAACTGTTGGAAACCTTGCCCATTCCCGCGCTGGCGGCGGTCGCTGGCTTGGGGCAGGTTGACGTGGAGTTGGACCCGGACAATATCGCTCGTGGCGTCTATCTGAAAGCCGGTTTGGGCGAACCACGTTGGCCTACTCTGGCGCTGGCCCTGTTGCAACGCGCCGGTTCCGCCCCCCAAGGAGCGTTACCTGGTCAGCGCGCCGCTGTATCCGATTCGCCCTCTCCCTACGTTTGGCGGCGTGATTACCGGGTTCTCATTCCCTTCGCTGGCCCGCCCGGGCAATTTCGCCACGTTTCCTACCGCGACGTGCTGCGCGGGTCGATTTCCCCAACGATTTTCCATGACCGATTCGTCCTGATTGGCACGACCGCGACCGGCCTGGGCGACGCATTACCCACACCCGTTTCTGGATCGGCGCGGCCGATGTCCGGGGTGGAATTCAACGCCAACGTGCTCGACGCCCTGCGACAGCACCTGGTGATCCAGCCGTTGCCAATCGGCTGGTCTCTGGCGTTGACTGGATTGCTTGTCCTGCTACCGCTGGTTCTGTACGTATTCTTGCCGCCCCACTGGACGCTACCGCTGGCCGGATTGGCGCTGCTGTTCACCCTCGCCAGCAGCTTCGCGTTGCTCCACGGCGCGTACTACTGGTTTCCACCAGCGGCCGCGCTCCTGATCCAGGGCTTGAGCTATCCACTATGGAGTTGGCAGCGCCTGCGGCAGATGGTCTATTCGCTGTTCGAGCAGGAGGAACGCGCTCAGGTTACTCTGGATTCCATCGGCGACGCTGTGGTCGCGACGGATGCTCAAGGCATCGTGCATTACCTGAATCCAGCCGCTGAATTCCTACTTGGAGGGGCGGCGGCCGCACCGCGTGGACAACCGTTAAACGTGGTTTTCCAGGTCGTTGATGAACAGGACCACTATACCGGTGTTGATTTAATCGCTTTGTGTCTGGAGCGAGGCCGGTCGGTCAAGCTACCCGAACCGGGTGTTCTGGCCAATCGCGCTGGCCAAAAATACGCCGTGCGCGCCTCGGCGGCCCCCCTGCGCGATCTGCACGGGCAGATTGCCGGCGCCGTCCTCACGTTTAGCGATATTACCGAAATGTGGCGTCTGACCGAGCAGATGATGTATCAGTCGACCCACGACGCGCTCACACAGCTACCCAATCTCGATCTGCTGCGAGACCGGCTCCGGCAAGCGATCGCCCGCGCCCGGCGCGCGGGCTACAACCTGGCGCTGCTGTTCGTGGATCTAGATCACTTCAAGAAGGTCAACGAAAGCCTGGGTCATACCGCCGGCGATGCGTTGCTGCGGGCGGTGGCAACCCGCCTGCTGGACTGCGCGCGTAAGGAGGACACCATCGCGCGCGTGGGTGGCGATGAATTCATCTGTGTGCTGGAAGCGCTGCATGAGGAGGACCGGATTGCGAGTTTCACGCATAAGATATCGAAGACCATTAAATCTCCATTTCAGATAGAGGGCCATGAGTGCTTCGTGACCGCCAGCGTTGGCGTTTGTTTGTTTCCCAGGGACGGCGAGGATGTGGAAACCCTGTTGAAAAATGCCGATATCGCCATGTATCGAGCCAAGGAGAATGGCCGCGACAATATCCAGTTCTATGCCCATGACCTCCATGTCCGCACCCTGGAGCGACTGGCGCTGGAACAGGACTTGCGCCGCGCCCTGGAACGTCAGGAGCTAGAGGTGTATTACCAGCCACAAATGGATTTGCGCCGAGACCGCATCATCGGCGTCGAGGCGTTGTTGCGCTGGCGGCATCCCCAGCGCGGCATGGTTTCACCGGTGCATTTCATCCCTCTGGCCGAAGAAATCGGTCTGATCGAGACAATCGGCGAATGGGTGCTCCAAACCGCCTGCCAGCAGGCGAAGAAATGGCAGCGGCAGGGACTACCCGCGCTGCGGATGGCGGTGAACATGTCGCCGCGCCAGTTTCTCCGCCCCGGCGTGACTAGCATGGTGACGGGTGTGATTCAAAGTGATGCATCGATGAAATGGCCGGTTCAAGCGGCTTCTT